>DASSBR010000044.1:0-43092 GCA_035698525.1 Gammaproteobacteria bacterium | reverse complement strand
CCCCAATATTTAATCCGATCGCCTGTCTTCTGGACCATCCTGATAAAGGTATCGATATCAAAGACTAGGTTCGCCTCAGTTGGTGAAATTCCGCTCCTGTCTTTGGTGCCTGTGAGCACAACAAAACCGTGGACGCGTGGTACTACAACGTCGGTTGTCGGTTTTCCGGCACGGCGTGCTTGTTCCCCTAGATACTTCTTGAGTAGTTGAGCGACATCTCGAACATTTTCGCTAATTTTTGCTACGGGAGAACGACCCATATCAATATCGTTTTGGAGCCACGAGCCGCCATCGCTCCTTATTTTTCCATGCCAATCCTTCAGATCGATCAGCACGATCCGGTCGTCAATGATCATGACGACATCGATCTCGCGACTTCCTTTTGAGATAGCCAGATCTAGGTTGGTGAATGCCAGCCAGCCGTCCGGGAGCGAAGTTTTTAACTTATCTACACCAACGATCTCACGTTGGTGAATGCCACGTCCTGCATTAGTAATCCTCACAGCTCCCCCTATTGCGACTGCCAGACGCCCCGTTGCTGTCATACGTCGACTTGAAGTTGGTCTTGGATTATACCAAGCGTGCTGTGCGCCCTTAGTACCGCCCGTCTCGCGGCCTCAGCCACCGAAGGATCATTTCTCTGGAAATCGCAAGAGGTTTCCCCAACCGTCGAGGGCGTTAGGAGCGCCACGTGCTGCTACGGCTGAACCAATTCATGCACGGCTGATTGCCAACGCGGTCTAGAGGCTGTTTGCGATGTTGCTTCCGCTAAGCATCAAAGAATGGGGGATCGCTGTGGCATCTGGAGCGAGACGTGAACCGTTCTCAGTAGGATGTGCCTAGGGTGTTTACGGTTGGTAGAGAGTAGAAATGGCGCGCCCGACAGGATTCGAACCTGTGACCTGCGGCTTCGGAGGCCGCCACTCTATCCAGCTGAGCTACGGGCGCTTTTTCAATTGGGACGAGATTATACAGGCCCGAGCGGCAGTCGTTCGAGAAAATGACTTTGGCTTCGGAGGCCGGCACACTATCCAGCGGAGCTACGGTGCTTGTAGGCTCAACGCGGGCCCATTATGGGCCCATGAAAGGCCGGCTACAATCTGGCGCTCGTAAGTTATTGATTCGTAATATCCCCTCCTTACGTGGCCGGGCATGATCCCGGCCCTCCGAAGGCAGGGGTCACAGGTTCGAATCCTGTCGGGCGCGCCACCCCCACCCAACATACGACCAACACTCAATTTTTTGCGGACTCGGGTTTTGCCCGCTTGCGCTGATTTCACCGCCGGGTAAAGTGACTTCATTGCCACGGAGGGTTTCATGAATCAGCACAGTCCCGAACAACAGCAGCAATATCGGCCGCCGCAGTCGCAGCCGGATCAGCCCGGCAGCGAACAGCAGATGGCCCCCGAGCCGGTCGTCATTCGCGACGACTATCGCGGCAGCGGCAAACTCGAAGGCAAGGCCGCGCTGATTACCGGCGGCGACAGCGGTATCGGACGGGCGGTCGCGGTGCATTTCGCGCGCGAAGGCGCGGACGTGGCCATCGTCTATCTCGATGAGCACGATGACGCCATGGAAACGCAGCGCCTCGTCGAGGCGGAAGGACAGCAGTGCCTGCTGATCGCTGGCGACCTGGCCGACCGGGCTTTTTGCGAGGAGGCCGTCGGCAAGACGCTCAAGGCTTTCGGGCGCCTGAACATCGTCGTCAACAACGCCGCGCAGCAGTTCGCCGAGCAGGATTTCGAGGACGTGACGCCGGAGCAGGTCGAGCATACGTTCCGGACGAATATCTTTCCGTACTTTTACTTGCTGAAGCCTGCGCTGCCGCACCTGGAGCACGGCGGCACGATTATCAATACGACGAGCGTCACCGCGTATCGCGGCAGCGGCCATCTCTTCGATTATTCCGCAACCAAAGGGGCGATCCTGGCGCTGACGCGCTCGATGGCGCGCGCCTTTGCCGAGCGCGGCATTCGCGTCAACGGGGTCGCGCCGGGGCCAATCTGGACGCCGCTGATCCCGGCGACGTTTTCAGCCGAGCACGTCGAGAAGTTCGGCTCGAACACGCTGATGAAGCGGGCGGGGCAGCCGTCCGAGGTGGCGCCGGCCTATGTATTCCTTGCCTGCGGCGATGCGTCGTACTTCACCGGGCAGGTGCTGCATCCGAACGGCGGCGACGTCATGATGTGAGGTTAATGATTCCGCAACGCGTTGATCAGATCGCCCTTGTCCATCTTTGAGCGGCCGTCGATGCCGACCTGCTTCGCCTTTTCGTACAGGTCGTGCTTGTTCCAGCTTTCGTACTTGCTGCTGTGACCGCCGCGCTTGCCGGCTTCGTGGCGGTTGGTGTTGGCGATCCGGGCCGCCTTTTCCTTGCTCGCGCCTTCCCGGCGCAGCGCCTCGTATTGCGCGTCGTCCTTGATTTGCGATCCGTGGTTTTTCGCCATGATGAGCCTCCGTGCAGTCGTTGCCTCGGCAACGATAGGTCACGCGGCCGTCGCCGGGATAGTCGCGTCAACCCGGTGGAAGCTAGGGGTTCGTCCGTATTGCGACACCGCTGGACGGCCGAGACAATACAGCCACTGCCAAATGGAATTGAGCGAGCAGAACAATAACGGCACAGGGACCGTGTCGAATGGATGCTCAAAGTGCCCAGGACGGGCAGTACACAAGGAAGTGGCGCGGGAACGGATTCTCGCTGAATCGAAAACGGCCGGTACGGAAACCGGCCGTTTTTTTTATGGGTCCAAGCAGGGTTTGCCCTTAGGGTATCGACCTCATTGCAACATAACCACCGGAAGCTAAACTTGAGTCACTGCCAAATGGAATTGTGCCAGCAGCAATAAAGACCGGCACAGGGATGTGCCGGCAAATCGCTGATTACCCCCCTCGCACAAGACCAAAAAAAGAAGGCATACAACAATAATAACGAGCCGCAAGGAATAATAATAATAATAAAGGGATCGAACGATCCCACCCCGAAACGGCCGGCGCCGCCCCCCTGCGCCGGCCGTTTTTTTTATCTTACAAATCGCCCCACCGATGCTGAATAACGGCGAGTGCCGTCAGTGCCGCCGTTTCCGTCCGCAGCACGCGCGGTCCGAACCGCACCGGCACGAACCGTTGAGCGACCGCGGCATCGCGCTCCGCTGCGGTGAGACCGCCTTCCGGACCAATCAGTAGCCGGGCGCGCGACGGGGGCGGGATGTCGGGCAGGCCCCGTGGCGCGTCCGGGTCAAGCAGCAGTTGCAGTGCATCGGCGTCACTGGCGGCGAGTGCATCGCCAAAGGCGGTCGGCGCCGCGACGGCGGGCAAATCGTCGCGGCCGCACTGTTCGCACGCGCTGATCGCAATGCTTTGCCAGTGTGCGCGCTTCTTTTCGGCGGCGCGGGCATCGAGTCGCATGACGCTGCGTTCGGTTACCACTGGCACAATGGCCGCCGCGCCCAGCTCCACCGCCTTCTGCACCACCAGGTCCATCTTGGCCCCGCGCGACAGGGCCTGCAGGAGTTCGACCTTGAGCGGCGGTTCGGGGGCGGATTCAACGTAATCTTCCAGCAGCGTCCGGGCCGGCTTCAGGCTCTCAAGCCGCGCCTTGAACGCGTGGCCCTCGCCGTCAAACAGGATCAGCGGCGCGCCAGGGGTAAGGCGCAGCACCTTCGTGACGTGACGGGCGGCGACGGTATTGAGCTCGACCCTATCGCCGGGGGCCGAGGCGTCGGGTTCGTAGATCCGCGGAATTCGCATGCCTAAGCCTCCGCCTGTTCGCCCTGAGCCTCGCTGCCCATCAATCCTGCGTTGCCACATCAAGTGCCTCGGCGGCGACCCGCCCCAGCAGCGCGACTTCCTCGTCATTGATGACATACGGCGGCATGAAATACATCACGTTACCGAGCGGACGCAGCAGCACGCCTTGCGTCAGTGCGTACTGGTAGGCCCTGAGCCCGCGCCGCTCCTGCCACGGATACGGCTCCCGCGCCGTCTTGTCCTTGACCATCTCGATCGCGACGATCATGCCGTGCTGGCGGACTTCGCCAACGTGCGGATGGTCGGCGAGCGGTGCGGCCGCTTCGCCCAGTTTCCGCCCTTTGTCGCGATTGGCGTCGATGACGTTGTCCTCGGCAAAGATATCCAGCGTCGCCAGCGCGGCGCTGCAGCCGAGCGGGTTGCCGGTGTAACTGTGCGAGTGCAGAAACGCGCGGAGCGTCGCGTAATCGTCGTAAAAGGCGGCGTAAATCTCGTCCGTTGTCAGCGTGACCGACAGCGGCAGGTAGCCGCCGGTCAGGCCTTTCGACAGGCACATGAAGTCGGGGGCGATGCCGGCCTGCTCGCAGGCAAACATCGTGCCCGTACGGCCGAATCCGACGGCGATTTCATCGGCGATCAGGTGGACGCCGTAGCGGTCGCAGGCCTCGCGTGCGAGCTTCAGATAAACCGGGTGGTACATGCGCATGTTGCCGGCGCATTGCACCAGCGGTTCGAGCACCAGCGCGGCAATTTCCTCGTGGCGCTCCGCGAGCACCGTTTCGAGCGCCACGGCCTGGCGCCGCGAATGCGCCTCCCAGTCCTCGCCCGGCTCGCACTCGAAGCAATCCGGACTCGGGACGGTGAGCGTTTCCATCAGCAGCGGCTGATAGGTCTGCTTGTACAGCGGCACGTTGCCGACGGCCAGCGCGCCAAGCGTTTCGCCGTGGTAGCCGTTCTCCAGCGTCACGAATTTCGTCTTGCTCGGCTTGCCGCTGTTGAGCCAGTAGTGAAAGCTCATCTTGAGCGCGATTTCGATCGCGGACGAGCCGTTGTCAGCGTAAAAGCAATGCCCGAGACTGCCGGGCGTCAGCTTCGCCAGCCGCTCAGACAGCTCGATGACCGGCTCGTGCGAAAACCCCGCCAGCATCACATGCTCGATCTGCTCGGCCTGGCGGGCGATCGCCCCGCTGATGCGGGGGTTGGCGTGGCCGAACAGGTTCACCCACCAAGAACTGACGACGTCGAGATAGCGGTTGCCGTCGAAATCTTCGAGCCACACGCCGTTGCCGCGCCGCATGGGAATGACCGGCAGCCACTCGTGGTCCTTCATCTGCGTGCACGGGTGCCAGAGCGCGCTCAGGTCGCGCTTCATCAGCGCATCGTTTTTACTCATGTCAAGGGGATTTATTTGATCAGCCTGCATTATACTCGGCAGCCTGGTCATCGATTGGGGGTTCATTTGATAACAATCGGTAAAGGCGTTGTCAGTACCGCGCGGCAGGTCGCCTCGCCGAACTGCGATGCGCGCCCCGTCGGCACGGAAATCGACCTGCTGGTCATCCACGGCATTTCACTGCCGCCCGGCGAGTTCGGTGGCCCCCACATCGAACGGTTGTTTACCAATCGTCTCAATGCTGCCGCGCATCCGTACTTTGCTGAAATCGACGGCCTGCGCGTTTCCTCGCACCTGCTCATCCGCCGCGACGGCGAACTGGTGCAGTTCGTCAATTTGCGCGACCGCGCCTGGCACGCCGGCGTCTCGACCTACGGCGGGCGCAGCGCCTGCAACGATTTCTCGATCGGCATCGAACTGGAAGGGGCCGACGATGCTGCCTACGCGGACGCGCAATACCGCCGCCTCGCCGAGGTTGCCCGCGCCATCATGCAGGCGTGGCCGGCGATCACGCCGGACCGGATTTGCGGCCACAGCGACATCGCGCCGGGGCGCAAGACCGACCCCGGCTCCACTTTCGACTGGCCGCGATTTCGCAGGTTGCTCGGCGTGAGTAATGCCGAGAAGGTATGAAATTTTGGCCGCGATCGTGCTGGCCGGCTTGGCGGCCACCGCATTCGCGGCGCCGGCGCACCGCATCGTCAGCCTGTCGCCGGGACTGACGGAACTTGCCTACGCCGCCGGCGCCGGCCGCTATCTGGTCGGCACGACGGCCTACACCGATTACCCGCCCGCAGCGACCACGCTGCCGCAGGTGGGCGACGCGTTTCATATCGACGTCGAGCGGCTGGTCGCGTTGAAGCCAAGCCTGGTGCTCGCGTGGGCAAGTTCGGACCCGCCGAAACTGCTCGCACGCCTGCGTAGCCTCGGCTTCAAGGTCGCCCTCTTCAAGCCGCGCAAGCTCGGCGACATCGCCCGGAACCTGCGCCGCATCGGCAAGCTGGCCGGCACAAGCCGAGTGGCGGATCGAGCCGCGGATGCCTTCGAGCGGGGGCTGGATAAACTGCGCCGGCGCTATGCGGACAGCGAGGCCGTCCGGGTCTTCTACGAAATTTCCGCTCACCCGCTGTACACGATCAACGGCGAGCAGATTATCAGCCAGGGGATAAAGCTGTGCGGCGGCCGCAATATCTTCGCCAGGCTGCCGACACTGGCGGCGCCGGTGAGCATGGCCGCCGTCATCGCCCGCAATCCGCAGGCCATCATCACCGGCGACAGCGGCGGCGCTGCAAGCGCCCTGAAAGCCTGGCAGCAATGGTCGCAAGTTGCAGCGGTAAAAAATGACGCGCTGTTCAGCGTGCCGGCGGACGAGATTGCCCGCGCCACGCCGCGCATGCTCGATGGCATCCGGAAAATCTGCCGCGATCTGGATACGGTGCGGCAGTGAAGGACTTTCCCCGGCGCATCGTCTGCCTGACCGAAGAACCCACCGAAATTCTTTACCTGCTGGGCGAGGACTGGCGCATCGCCGGGATTTCCGGCTTCACGGTACGCCCGCCCGAGGCGCGGAAGGAGAAACCGAAAGTCTCCGCGTTCACCAGTGCGAAGATCGACAAGATTCTTACGCTGGAACCGGATCTCGCGGTGGGCTTTTCGGACATGCAGGCGGACATTGCCGCTGAACTGGTTCGCCACGGCATTGAAGTGCACATTTTCAATCAACGTACGGTCGCCGAAATCCTGCGCATGATTGGCATGCTCGGCGGCATGATCGGCTGCCAGGAAAAAGCCGCGATGCTGTGCGCGCGGCTGGAAGAAAATCTTGAAGCGGCACGCGCCGCCGCCACGCAATTGCCGCGCCACCCGAAGGTTTATTTCGAGGAATGGGACGAGCCGCAAATCAGTTGTATTCGATGGGTTTCGGAGCTGATCGATATTGCTGGCGGAGAGGACATTTTCCCCGAACTCGCATCGGAGCCGCTGGGCAAGAACCGGATCATTGCCGATGCCGGCGAGGTCGTCGCCCGGGCGCCGGACATCATCATCGGTTCATGGTGCGGCAAGAAATTCCGCCCGGAAAAAGTCGCGGCGCGACCGGGCTGGTCCAACATACCGGCCGTTCGCACCAACGCGCTGCATGAAATCAAGTCGTCGATCATCCTGCAGCCGGGCCCGGCGGCGCTGACGGACGGGCTTGAGGCGCTGCAGACGATCATCCGCGCCTGGGCGAACGCGCGAGCCTCAGGCTGATATCTCCGCTCGCGGCCCCGCAACTGGCGACACATAGATGTCGCTTCCAAGGCCGGTCCCCGCAAAGGCCAACTGCATCAGCGATGCGGCATGGTCGGCGGTGGACCCGTCACCAAACCACGCAAACAGGCTTGGCCCCGCGCCGGAAATGCCGGCGCCGAGTGCCCCGGCGTTGAGCGCCGCTTCGCGAACGGCGTCAAAACCAGGAATCAGCCCCGCGCGGCGCGGCTCCACCAGCACATCCTTGAGGCCGGCCCGCACCAGTTCCGGGTCACCCCGCGTGCAGCCGGTCAGGAAAAGCGCGAGATGTGCGCTCTGGCGGGTAATGTCGGCCAGCGACCATGGATTGCGCAGCACTTCGCGCGCGGCGCGGGTTTCAATTCTGCAATGCGGATGAATCAGTACACAGTGCCATTCGACTGGCACGGCCAGCGGTACGAGGCGCTCGGGTGTTGTCAGCACCAGTCCGCCCAGCAGCATCGGGCCGACGTTGTCGCCGTTGCGCGCACCGGTGACGATCGCCTCACCATCGAGTGCGAACGGGTAAAGCGCTTCCCTCGACAGCGGCGCATCCAGCAGTGCATTCGCCGCCACCAGCGCGGCGACGCAGGACGCGGCCGAGCCGCCCATGCCGGAGCCGAGCGGGATGCCCTTGTGCAATGTAATCGCGAAGCCATGCGGCAGATCGAGCGCGTCGTGCAGCGCGATCAGCGCGCGGCCGGCGGTGTTGTGCGTCGGGTTCAACGGCAGGTCGGTGACGATGCCTTCGATGGTGTCGATGCGAACTTCCTGTGCATCAATGCGCCGCACGGTCGCCCGATCGCCGGGCCCGGCGATGCTGTGACCAAGGATATCGAAGCCGACGCTGACGTTGCCGACGCCGGCCGGCGCGAAGGCCGTCGCTTCTTCCTGGCTCAACGCGTGCGCGCGCTCTGCCACAACACTTCGCTGCCGCCCTCGTGGCGCGCGAGCACACGACCGATCACGAACAACAGGTCCGACAGACGATTGAGGTAATGCAGTGCGTCCGGGTTCACCTGTTCCTCGCGCGCCAGCGTCCAGCAGCGCCGTTCGGCGCGGCGGGCGACAGTGCGCGCGAGATGGCACGCTGCCGCCGCCCGTCCGCCGCCGGGGAGGATGAACTCCTTGAGCCGCGGCAGGTTGGCGTTGAAGCCGTCGAGCGCTTCTTCGAGGGCCGTGACATCGTCGGCGGTAATTGCCTGGTGGCCTGGAATGCACAGTTCGCCGCCGAGATCGAACAGCTTGTGCTGCACCCGCTGCAGGCACGCCGCGACCGGCTCGGGGACGTTCTCCGCGAGAACCATCCCAATGACGCTGTTCAATTCGTCAGTGGTGCCGTACGCCTCGACGCGCGCGTCGTCCTTGGCAACGCGGCTGCCATCGCCGAGACCGGTCGTGCCGTCGTCGCCGGTGCGAGTGTAGATTTTGCTCAGTCGGTTGCCCATGAAAGACCAGTCAGTCGCCGTTCCACTCGTATTCTAACGTCAAATAAAATCCGCGGCCGGGGGTGCGATAACCGGCTACGGTTTGATAATCCGTGTTCAATACGTTCTCGATTTTTGCATACAGCGCCCACTGCTGCGCCAGCGCAAAACGTGCGTGCAGGTTGACCAGCACGTAACCGGCATCGGTCACGCCCGTGTACGGTGAATCCTTGCGCGGCCCGACGGCCAGTAACTGCAGGCCGAGGACGTGCGGTCCGAGCGAATAATTGAAGTCGCTGGTGAAGCTTTGGCGCGCGCGACGCGCCAGATATTCGTCAGTCGTGCGGTCGCGCGGATCGGTAATGCTGGCGGCAGCGTGCCAATGCCAGTTAAGCCCGCTTACGTCGTAGCCGATTTCCAGGCCGCGAATGCGCGAGCGCGCGACATTTTCGTTGCGCCCCTGCGCCGGACCGAGAAAGCCGTCCGGATCGACAAACACGATCAGATTGTCGATGTCGTTTCGATACAAACTAACGGTCAGCCACTGGTCTGGCGTGAACGTGTGGCGCAGGCCGACTTCGAGGCTGCGCGATGTTTCCGGATCGAGATCGGGAGTGCCGCCGTAACCGAAGCGCTCGACGCTGGTCGGCGCGTGAAACGCAGTGCCGAAACCCGCGCTCAGGCGCGTGCGGTCGAACTGGAAGCCGTAGTCGATATTGCCGGTCAGGTGATTGCCGAAGCGGTCGTCCTGCGTATCGCGTGCGGCGGCGACGAGATGATGCGGACCGAACGTCGCATCGTCCTGCGCGTAAATGGCGCGCGTGTCGTGGCTTTCATCGAAGCCTTGTCCGAAGCTCACGGCGGCGGTGTGCTCGTGCTCGAAATGAAAACCGGCGCTCAAGCGGTTGTTGTCCGACAGCGCAAAGTTGTTCCGCCAGTCGGCGGCGTTGCGACGCGTGCGCTGGTAATCGGGCGAGTCGCTCTGGTCGATCTCGCCGTTGAAATGGCTCAGAATCAGCTTCGTCTGCCAGCTTTGTATCGGCAGCGCGGCAACAGTCGCCGCGCTCAGCGCGTCCCGGTAATGCTCGGCAAGCGGCGACAGGTCGAAGTCGAGGTATTCGGTATCGCCTGTCGACTGCCAGTGGCGCGCGCCGGCGCTCAGTCCGTCGCCATGCCATTTGCCGTACAGGTTCAGCGTCGTATTGTCGTGACCCCGGTCGAGCGTGCTCTCGAAGCGCGGCGGAAAGCCATCGGTGTGCGCGCGGCTCAAACTCACTGCGCCGTCGAGATGATCATCGTGGCCACTGATCGTCGCGGCCGCCTTGCGCGTGCCGTAATGACCGGCTGTCACGCGCGCGTCGACGTGCAGCGGATGGTGAGATTCGCGCGTGACGATGTTGATTATGCCGCCGATCGCGCCGGAGCCGTAAAGGCTCGAGCGCGGGCCCTTGATGATCTCGATACGTTCCACGTCACTGATGGCGATGTTCTGCAACGCCGCGCCGCCGAGCGTACCCGGATTGATCGGCACACCGTCGAGCAGTACCAGCGTCTGGTCGCTGTTCGCACCGCGGATGAAGACGGAGGTCGGCTGGCCGGGGCCGCCGTTCCGGGCGACACTGACGCCGGCGACGAAACGCAGCAGCGCCGCGACGTCGGGGGCCTGGCTGAGCGCGATCTGCTGGCGGTCGATCACCACGACCGGCGCGACCGCCTGCGCGGCGCTCAATTCGGTTGGATCGGCGACCACCACCATCGGCGGAGCGACTGCCGGAGCAGAGGCCGGCTCGTTGGCGGCATAGACATTCGAGAAGACGGCGAGCGCGGCGAGGCCGCAGCCGACAAGCAGAGTTTTCATGATTATTCTCCCGACGCCGGCGCTCCCGCGGGCGTATCGGTGGTAAGTTCCACCGGTATCAGGAGAAAAGAAGAGGTTTGTCAAACCCCTCGCATCGCCCTCCGCGACACCGGCGCCAACGCCAAGGTCGGTCTCCGGGCTCGCGAGTGAGCATTGCTCAACCTGTCGTCTTCCCGCGAATTCGCAGTGACGTAATGACAGGCTTTGACTCGCCTACCGTTGCGGGGGCAGCGCCGGAATTGCAAATAAAATGCGCACCGGCTTCCCAGGCGCCGCGGTTGATCGCGACGCCACCTTCGGCGACGCCATCATCGGACGAACAACAGGTTGAGTCAAGACAAGTATTGAACCCATAGAGTGCATGTGGTTTACTCAACACGAATTCCGGAAAACTCTAAACATAAAAACTTCCGGGATTATCGAGTTGCCAGCGGACTTCTTCAAAAAATCCTGAAGCGGCAGCAAAAAAAACAAAAATCGGAGTAACGTTGTGCCGGGGAAACGTATTGCGGCGTTTATTGGGGCCGTTTTGTGTCTGTGTCAGATATCGGCGCAGGCAGGACAGCAAGCGGGCGTAAATTGGTTGCGCGGCCGGCTGGACACGAGCGGCCGCTTTGACAACCAAAACGGACTCGTTTTGGATTTTCAGGCGGCGGGCGTAGCGCTTGAGGCCCTTAAAGGGACGGGCGCCGATTCGGAACTCGTTCCTGTTATTGGCTATCTTGACACCCAGACCTATCCGAGTACCGCCAGTCTTGCCCGCCGCATTATTGCGCGACGACTTCTTGATCAGGACGCATCGGCTCAGGTTGCCTTGCTTGTCGTGCGGCAAAATGCAGATGGCGGATTCGGTGAGCTACCCTCTTATCAAAGCACTGTGCTTGACACGGCCGTGGCGCTTCGCGCGCTTGGCGTGATCAATCAGGACGCCGCTCAAAATGCGCTTCATTATCTTCTTGCACGGCAGACGGCAAACGGCTCCTGGGCGGACTGGGAAGGCGCGAGCGCAGCCTACGTCACAGCCCAAGTGGTTGAAGCGCTGGCGCCGTGGCGCAACCAGATTACAGTCGTGGGTTCGGCTACCCAATCAGCGGAAACGTGGCTCGGTTCCGTCCGTGGCAGTGATGGCGGATGGGGCGAGGCCTACGTTACAGCCGAAACGCTAAACGCATTGACGGCTACCGGCACGGAGCCGACGCTAATAGACGACGTGGCGGAGTATTTGCGCGGTATACAGAACGCCGACGGTAGTTGGGGTCAGGATGTATTTACTACCGCGCTTGCCGTGCGCGCGCTCCGCGCAACTGAAAAAGTCACTGCGCCGACTCAACCTGTAGGGTCTGCCGCGGGGTACGTGGTCGAAGCCGGAACAGGTAAACCGATCGCCGGCGCCAATGTTTCAATCGCTTCAAGCTCCAAATACAGCGCGACCACCAATAGCGACGGCTACTATCGTCTCGCCAATCTGCCGGTGGGGCCGGTTACGGTGGTTGGCAGCGCCGTTGGATACAGCGCAGCGGTGACTACCGCCGTGGTCGAATCCGGTTCTACCGCGACAGCCCCTCCGCTGGTGCTTGCCCAGGTCGACGATACCGCGCTGGTATACGGACGCGTCACCGCCCAGCAGGATGGCACGCCCGTCGCCGGCGCAAAGGTTCAGCTAAGCGGCCCGGATGATTATGGTGCGACTACTGACGATGATGGCGGCTTCGCCATGGGCGCCGTTTCTCCGGGCGACTATACGCTGACCATCAGTGCAGCTGGCTACATCACGACCTCCGGTTCCGTCTCCTTTGACGGCGGACAGCAATACCGGATCAATCAGCCGCTACTGCTGGAGGGAACATATCCCAGCGACGAGCCCATCGATGTGACTGCCACGCTAGTTGACGCCAGTTCCGGCACGGCGATTACGGGCGCAACCTTGAAACTGGACTCCGTGCTGTCAGCTTCATCCGGCGCCGACGGAAGCGTAACGATAGCGGATGTACCACCGGGAACTTATCAAGCCAGCGTCTCCATGTCTGGCTACGCCACTGGCCTCTATACCATTACGCTCATTCGCGGCAGCAACGGCGACTTGGGAGCGCTGCGGCTATACCCGGAAACCGGCGCCCCGGCACCGAGCACACTTACGTTGATCGGCAGCGTGGTAAGCGGGCTTGGCGGCGAAGCGGTCGCCGGCGCGACGATCACGCGCCTCGATACCGGCGCGACCTGGACCAGTGACGCCGAAGGCCGCTTTACCATCAGCGATATTGATGCGCTGCACTTCACCCTTCAGATCGCGGCGAACGGTTACAAGACCCGCCAATTCACCGTTGCCGCTTCCGGTTACGGCTCCGTCTCGGGAACCTTCTCGATGGCACCGGCCGGCGGTGATCCAACGGCGACGGCCGTGGCTCTGTCCGGCCATGTCAAGGACGTTTTGACCGGTGCGGCGATCGCCAACGCGACGATATCTATTGTCGATAGCCCGCTCAGTGCCCAAAGCGAGTCTTCCGGCAGCTACAATCTCACCGCAATCCCCGACCTGAGCTTCACATTGCAGGTCTCCGCCGTCGGCTACGAGACCACATCCTTGCCGATCTCCGTTTCGCAATACGGCGATTACATGCTCGACGTACCGCTGACAGCCGTGAAGTCGGCAAGCGCCCTGCGGATTTCGTCGGTCAATGCTACTCCGACGGTGATCGCCGCCACTGATATCGGCGTCATCGACGCCGTGGCCGGCAACGTGAGCGGCAGCGATGTGGTGACGACACTGTTTGCCGAAATTACGAACTCGCAAGGGAGCGTAATCGCTGATGTCAGCGGCAGAAAACCGGGCGCGTCGGACACGTCCGGCGCTTTCACCGTTCCGGCGGGTTCCCAAGTCCCGGTGGAGTTCGATTGGGTTCCGAAGCAGCTGAGTCCTGGGCCCTACACCGTTACCGTTTACGCCGTCGTACCTGGAACGGGCAGCCGGTCCAATCCGCTTGGAACGGTACTCGCGACGGGCGCCACAATTGTGACGGTGCGGCCGACCAAAGTGCTCGCGGGGCAACTCGCATTCGATCCGCCGCTCGTTCAAGCAGGCACAGAGAATCCGGTCGCGCTCGCGGCACTCGCCGTTAACGCGGGCAATGTGACGCTTGATGCTCAATCGCTGCACATGACAATCACTGATCCCGCGAGCGGCGACGTGATTTATTCCGCGACCGGACAAATGCCATCCCTGTCCGTCAACAACAATGCCACAGTCAGCTTCGGAAGCTGGATTCCCACCGCCACCGGAAATCTACAGGTGCGGGTGGAGCCGGTCGACAGCGAGGTGACCGGCAAGATTGACGGGAAACTATACGTTGGCAACAAGGCGAACGGTCAATTTACGGTCGATCGCAACATCGTCGCACCAGGTGACAATACCGTGCATGCGACAGTCGCGATGCAGGGTGTTGATCTGACGCAAGGTACGAGCACCGATCCATTATTCTTTGCAGTACAGCGGTCGGTTACCGATGGCGGCACCTATGTAGACGCAAACGCAGAAAGTTGGCAGAGCCGGCATCGTTGCCTGGGTTGCCACATTCAATCGCAAAGTCTCACCGGACTGGCAAGTTCGATACACAAGGCTGAAATCGATCCGCAAGCGGTGAAATATCTTGCCACGTCCATCGCAACCTCACAGCAAGCTGATGGTGGATATCGCCTCTCGTATCCCGGCTACGCCGAAACTCAGGCTGTTCTGAACCTCTGGGCGCTCAATCGATACCAAGACAACGGCACGCTCTTTCGCAATAAGCTGGCCGCGGCAATGTATCTGCATCATCGGCGCCGCGTATACGGCAACCAAACGTACTGGTACCCCGACTACTGGTCTGGCTGGTGGGCGTCGCAAGACAAGCTTACGGCGCTGGCAGTTACGGGCCTGGCGGACGTTTTGCAGGCGGCAGAATCCGCGGATGTTTCCCAGGTCGTGCACTACGTATGGAATACGTTGTTTGCCTCGACGGCTATTGCGTCCGGCCGCGACTTGCAGCGCGGTCAGGACGGACGCCTGTATGCGCTTGAACAGAACGGTGCAATTGCGTGGTTTGATCCCGTCAACAAAACTAGCGGCGTCATTGCGACCGGATTGACCGGTAGTGCGTATGGATTGGCCGTCGCAAACGATGGCAGCTTCTACATTTCCGGCGTCGGCTATGTCGCGCATGTCGTTATCGGAGAGGCTTCTGCATTTATCTGGCAAGGATCCGGCACTGTCACGGGCCTGGCCTTAACGTCGGCGGGCAAACTGTATGGCATCAATCAAAGTCACTCTCAACTGCTGTATTTCTCCGGTTCGTCGGCTAACGTCGTACTCGACGACCAAACGCTGAATCATCCTGCCGGTCTTGCTGTCGATGCGTCCGACAATCTGATGATTGCCGATACCGGCAACTACGATCTGATACAAATCAGTCCGGAAGGCAAAGTTATCCGCTGGGCGCAGGGACTTGGCCAAGAACCGGTGCGGCTCGTATCCGATGGACAAGCTGGCTGGTATGTCCGCAGCAATTCGGCTTCGCCCTTGGGATACTATGATCCGCCGGAGCTATATCACTTTATGTCCGATGGCGTGGGGGAACGGATCGCGAACGCCACGAACCTGCACGGAATAACCCTGCTCGGCAATACACCGATAGCTATCAAGTCGGGCAGCGCGGGCGGTCTTGTAGCACTCGATAACGAACCTGTGGATGTAGCGTCGCAACTGACTGTCTTGCGGCAAGATATCGTTGGTTCCGCCCACTATTTCCTGAATCGCTATCGCGACTCAAATTCACAGATGATGACGCAGGCGCTGCGACTATGGGGTATGGCGGAGGCCCGCAAAGTCGTCACCGATCCCGCGCTGGATAGCCAACTGGACGACGCGATTTCATACCTCGATAACAAGCTTCGGGGAAGCCAGAATGCAGACGGCGGATGGGGCCGCTATTCCTGGTATGGAAGCGATGCACTCGTCACGGCTATCGTCGGCCTCGCGCTTGATTACTCGCACCCGTCTGCCCAAGACAGCGCGACGCGTTCGGCAATCCAGTACCTGTTAAACACGCAAGCCGGCGACGGGTCATGGTATAGCGCCAACCGCATCATGAGCACGCGGCTGTCGACGACGAGTCTGGTAATGGACTACATGCCCGAGGCGCTCGATTTGCTTGGCGGTCTGGATGTTGATCTGCTTGTAAGGGATACGCCGAAGGCATCACTCGCCAACTTCGTCCCGGCCTTTAACGACGTTTCAATTGGCGTTGATGCGGCATCTACTTATCACTGGCATTTGACCGGCGTAAGATCGTCCGGCCGCGAGGTGCAATTTGATGTGAATCTTCCCGCCATGCTGGCTAACGAAGAAAGGCCGGCCGCTGCGTCTGCGCAATTGCAATTTCACAATTCTTTTGATGATTCGATCGTATCCTTTGATCTGCCGGTTCCGCATATCAAAGCCATCAGCGGTCTCGGCATCACTGTTGCGACCGATTCAACACAATACGGCGCCAACGCGCCGGTGCAAATCACCGGCATCGTCGGCAACAATGGCGCACCTCTCGTCAACGGCGTGGTCCGAGTGCGCATTTCCGCGCCGGATGGCACGCCGGTGGCGACACTCGTGGCCGCGTCCGATCTGCAATTAGCTGCCGGTGCCCAGGTTGATTACGGGACGCGGTGGAATACCGCAACCTACATCCCTGGACCCTACAAGGTAACGGCCAGCATTGTTGATGACAGCGGCGTCGTGGCCGACACCGCGACGACCACGTTCGACATCATCGCATCAGGTTCCGGCGGCGACGAGGCGGCATCTCTGCGCACCACTACGGACAAAGCGGCTTACAACACCACCGACACGGTCAATATCGCCGATTTGGCGGAAAATCTCACCGCCAATGCCAAGCTGTCGCTTGCCCACCTGCATGTCGACATCATTGGCCCGAAAGGCAACATCATTCAGATCTTTGACCATAATCTGGGTGAGTTGGCTCCGGGTGCGGAACGCAACGTTCCGGACGCACTCACGCTCAATCACGCGACGGAAGGCGACTACCAGGTGGCAGCGCAACTAAGCGACGCCACGGACGCAACTCTCGCGGAGGACCACGCCGTCTTTAGCGTGGCGGATCAACCGGGCCGCAATCTCGTCGGTCACGTTCAGGTGCAGAGGCCCAGCGTCTATCAAGGCGATACCGAAATATGCACAGACAGCCTGCTCAACAACGGCGTCAAGGCGCTGGTTGATCAGCCGATTGAACGCTTGTTGTTGGATGTCAACAAGTCTTCGACGCTGAATACGCTGAAGTCCACGGTCGATATCAACTCCGGCCAACGCACACAACTAAAACGGGGAATTGATACCGGCGCGCTCGCCGTGGGCGATTACGTTTGTGCATTGCAGGCGCGCATCAATGGCGACTGGAAGCCGCTGGATCATGCAGCGTTTCATGTAGCGCTACCGCCCATCATTATTGACTCGTCATTCCGACAGACCGGCCGCGGCCGTCTGCTGGTGCTGTTGGACGCGCCTAAGAGAGATAAGAACGGCAAGATCGTTGATGATCGCGACCCGCACGGCAAGCCGTTCTATCCCGGCTTGAGTGAACAGCGCCAATGGCTTGAGCAATTTTTGACGGAAGAAGGTTGGTCCTACACCATCGTCACGTCAGCGGACGCCTTCGAGCATGAATTCAAAACCCACGGCTACGCGCTCTATGCCTTGTTCTCGGAGCAGGTCAAGTTGCCGGAAGCGCTGCAACACGACTTGGTCGATGAGGTTAAACATGGCGTCGGCCTGCTGCTCGCCGGCAGTCACGATCGCCGCAATGGTCGTCTTGAAGAGGCGCTTGGCATCAAATCGCAGGGAGTGAGCCCCCATGCCAGCGGTATCGATGTACAGCCGTTTGGCCAGTTCGTCGGCGGCGGTAAATTGTTCGCTTTGGACAACAAACCGCTCAAGATGCAGACCGAAGGCGCGTCGGTACTGGCCCGCTATAGTGGCCCCGGCTCCCAGAGCGGGGCAGCTGCCGTAACCTTCTATACGCCGGTCGAAGGACGCGGCATGTTTGTCGGTTTTGACCTGCTGCAACAGGCGCTGGCCGACCACGATAGCCAGTTCTTGCAGAGCCTGCTGGCGAACGTGCTCACGTACACCCATCCGGCCAGCTTGGCGCCATACGCCGGCGCCGTGCTGCCTTTCCGAATTACGCTCGTGAACAAGGGCCGCGCTACGCCGGGCCGCGTGACATTGACCCTGCCGGCAGGCGCAGTGGTCGTCGATCCGGGTAACGGAGATCTCGATAGTGCAGGTCAGCCAGTGTGGGTGTTTGCACTTGGTAAGGCTCAGATCGCAACCTGGCGTTTGTGGATCAAGTTACCGCCTCATCCGGGTGCAGAGGCATTTACCGCCACGATCGAAACCGGCGAAGCGCCGAATTACGATCCATACGCGCAGACACAACTTCAAGTCCAGGTCGTACCGCGGCCATAGGCCAATCGAAAACAAACAAAGGGAGCCTTGGGGTAATGCAAAACTCGCTTATTGGTGCGCTAAGAGACAGCGTTCTGCCGCTACGAATGATTTGCGTGGTCATCATCCTGGCCTTTGGCGGCCTCGTGACTTCGCCGGCCGTGGCGGCTATTCGGGATTACAAGGCGCCGGCTGCCGAGGCGGCATCCTCGCAAGCCAGCCGTATGGCGAGCGCGCTGCGCAAGATTACATATATGCTCGATAAGGCGCCCGGCGGCATGGCTGCTCAAGGATTGACCGCACAACAGATGCCGGATTTCACGAGCTTGCAGCGCAAAGTAGCCGA
Source organism: Gammaproteobacteria bacterium (assembly GCA_035698525.1). GTDB lineage: Bacteria > Pseudomonadota > Gammaproteobacteria > Natronospirales > DASSBR01 > DASSBR01. The sequence goes on along the minus strand of DASSBR010000044.1, from coordinate 24,567 downwards.
TTTGAATTCAGCCGTTCTCGATCATTTTCATGCCGTGGGCGAGATGATTCAGGCCAAGCATCTGCCGAAGGTGATCCAAGAGCGGCAGAAAGCTACCGTTGATAAATACAAAAAAGCCATGGGAAAAATCTTGGCCAAGCTAAACGCGGTGGCAAATTCCCGGAGTAACGCGGAGCGGTCGGCCAACATACAGGCTGCCTACAAGTTACTCAAAGGAATGAAGTTCAAACGCTCTCACCAGCCCTACGACCCGAACAACCTGAACGCGGCGTTCAAAGCTCATCCGAACCACAAGCCGAAAACGCAGAGAAAGCAATTTCTTCAGGCCAATCTGTTCAGCAAGCCGCGCCCGATGTTTGCCGCGCTGGACAGTTTCGACTTCAGCCGACTTGCAGGCGCATCCAACCCTGTTTATCTCGAAGAAACACCGGAAGTTCAGCTGACTCAGGCCATCAGGGACAAGGCGGCCGAGCTCGATCACGACCCGGTTAAAATTTACGATTGGGTGCGCAACCACGTCGAATGGATCCCCACGTGGGGCGCGTTCCAGAATTCCGATATGACCTTGTCGACGCGCCGCGGCAATTCGATGGACATCACCAGCCTGACTATCGCGCTGTTGCGGGCATCGGGGATTCCGTCGCGCTACGTTTACGGCACCATTGACGTTCCAGTCGACAAGTTCATGAATTGGGTTGGCGACTTTGCCGATATTTCGGCTGCGCAGAACTATGCCAGCGTAGGCGGTATCGCCACCGCCACGGTCACGTCGGGCGGCCAAGTGACCAAAATGCGGATGGAGCATGTGTGGGTCGAGGCGGCCATCGACTATTATCCTTCGCGCGGCGCGCGTAATGTCAGCGCCGACAGTTGGGTCGCGATGGATCCCAGCTTCAAGCAGTACGACTACAAGCCAGGCTTGGATATTGCCAAGATAACGGGTCTGGACGGGGGTGCGTTGGTTGACGCCTTTCAAGCAAGTGGGACAGTGAACGAGGACGAGGGCTGGGTGCAAGGTCTTGATCCAGCCATTATTGAAAACGCACAGCAGCAGGCGAATGAAAAGCTGAACGCTTACATAACCAATAATATGAACGACCCCACCGCCGGCGACGTCGTCGGCGGTCGGCGCGCGATCATCAAAAAATACCCCGATCTACCATCGAGCTTACCGTATCATGTCGTCATCGCCGGCCACCGCTATGCTGAACTTCCCGATGGCCTTCGCTACTTGATGACTTTCGCGTTTGGCAAAGATGTATTGGGCCAGCCAACGGATCCGATCCAATTTCCCTGGGCCGCTGTTAACAACGAACGCATCACGCTTTCTTTTCGTCCGGCAACAGACGCGGACAAGCGGACCCTGCGGGCGCTGCTTCCCGACGGTGGCGTCACCGACCCAAGTCAGTTGCCGAGTTCGATACCAGCCTATTTGATCCAAGTCGTCCCGGAACTCAAGCTCAACGGCAAAGTCATTAAGACCGGTCCGGCAATGAATCTTGGCGAAGAACTTAATTTCGTGTTCCAGGTAAGGACGCCATTAGAGACGCGGCCATCCTACACATACAAGGTCATCGCCGGCTCCTATCTCGCGATTGCGACTATAGGTCAGAACGTCTCGTTCTCCCGGTTGCTCTCTGTAAAAGATCACTTAAACGACGTTAAGACTATCCTGCAAAGCGGCGATCCGGTTCGGATTGGTGCGCTAAGTCGGGAGGATGTGCTCGGTAACATATATGAAGCTGGGCTCCTGGGGTATTTCGCGGAGTACAACGCTGTTGGGCACCTCATGGCACTACAGCGACGCGCGGGTCACGGCCTTTCCATCGGCTACGGCAGCTTCGGATATGAGCCGAATGTTGTCTATCTTGTTGGAATACCCACCGCCATCACGTCAGGTGGCGTCGTCGTAAATATGCGCATTGGCAGCTTCATAACGACGCATAAAAACGACCGTAACGAAAATATCCGTTTTAATGAGCAATTGGGACTGCTGTCATCCATGCTCGAATCGTCTGTCCCTGAACAGATGTTGACAACGCCCGACCACCCGGGCGAAGCAATCTCCGCCGCCAAAGCAATGGAAAAAGCAGAGCTTGGCGGCCAACGCATTTATCATATTACGCCCGCAAACATGTCTGACACATTGCCATCCATACATCACGGCAGCCTTGTCATGCAAGAAATTCGAGCTGCGTTGGCTGTTGGAGATGAGGTAATTACACATACGGCGGATGTATCTGTTCCCGGTTGGACCGGTGCCGGATACATCATTCTTGATCCGCAGACTGGCATTGGAGCGTATAAAATAGGGGGCGGAACAAATGGAGGCTATCTAGCTACTGGCATTTCAGTTCTATTATTAGCAATCACATTTATTCCGGCGGTTGCGGCGCTTTTCCCAACCCTATTATTTTTTGTGCTAATGACGGCCATCGTAGCCGTGCTGACTTTTACCACTGTTTTAAGCAGCCTCAGCGGCTGCGGCGGAAAAGTAGGAGTTGGAGTGGCAGTCTTAGCCGCCTTTATTTCATTGATACCGGGCGAAGAGGGTGAGATATCTAGAAAAGTTGCGTCTGCGGTTCGCTTGTTTCTGAGCGACTTCATTTTGAGTAACGGATTTACATCTGCAGAGAATGCTGTATGCAAGCTGGGGTGAAAAAGGAAGCGGCAAAACCAACATGTACGTGTCCGTCGTGCGGCCACGTTGATTCATTGAGTAACTTTCGTCAGATCAACCACGGACGTCTGAGTACGAACGTCGAATTTATATGTTCTCAATGTGGCGCCATTCTTGACATAAAGCACAAGTACCTGGTGCTGGCCTTATTGATCGCTTGCTGCATTTTGTATCCGTTCGTGATCTCATATTTTGGATTTTGGTCGGGGGTGCTGGTTCTGGTTATAGCGCTGCCGGTGATGATGTTTAACAAAACGATTAAGCAGTGCAAATTCGTTGAGAAGCAGAAAAAAAATTAGCCGCGGCGTTCTCGTCGTTCCTGGATGCCGAATTGATCGATTATGCTGATCAACTGTTATCGCTACGCAATTCGCACTGCCGAACTAGCTGAAAACCGAAGTGTCACGCGTCGTATTCGACACTTATCGTTTGGGTTGTTGCGAAAGAAGGATTAACCTGAAGATGCCGCGGACAGCACTCATCGAGCAGCGATGCAACTAAAAATTTGGCAGGTCGATGCGTTCGCGGATCGCGTCTTCAGCGGTAATCCTGCTGCGGTCGTGCCGCTGGAACATTGGCTCGACGGGCCGGTGATGCAGGCGATCGCGAGCGAGAACAATCTGTCGGAGACGGCATTTTTTGCGCCGCACGGCGACGGTTACGAGATTCGCTGGTTCACGCCCGCGAGCGAAGTCAAACTCTGCGGCCACGCGACACTGGCGTCCGCTTTCGTCGTGTTCACGCGTTTGCGGCCGGAGGCGAAAACCGCGCACTTCCATTCCGCTAGCGGCGAACTGGTCGTCAATCGGCGCGATGACGGCTTTTTGGAACTGGACTTCCCGGCGAGGCCGCCGCGGCCGATTGCATCCGTACCCGATGAGATAACGGAAGCGCTCGGCGCGCGGCCACAAGCGGTTTTCGATCAGGACGATTACCTCGCGGTTTTTGAAACCGCCGCCGATGTTGCCGCGCTCAGCCCCGATTTCGCGAAGCTGATGCAACTCGATCGACGCGCCGTCATCGCCACCGCGCCCGGCGACGATTGCGATTTCGTGTCGCGCTTCTTCGCGCCCAAAGTAGGCGTGCCGGAGGATCCGGTCACCGGCTCCGCGCATTGCATCCTGATTCCGTATTGGGCCGACCGACTCGGCAAATCCTCGTTGTACGCGCGACAGATTTCGGCACGCGGCGGTGAACTGATGTGCCGACTTGCAGGTAGCCGTGTAGGCATCGCCGGACGCGCGGCGCTTTATCTTGAAGGGACGATCGCCATACCCGATTGAGGACATGCTGTGGCAGGGACGCCGGCGAAGAAGAAAGCCCCAACGCTGAAGCGGACTTTCTGGAAGAACACGAACATGAGGATGCGCAGCGGCGCGTCGCGCTGGTTGCCGCGGTGAAGGCGAAAAAAGTAGCCCATTCGCATGCGCCGCCGCGCTTTGTTAGGGTTTGCCCTGATTCAGTGCCGGCGCAACCGGCGAAGCGAGTGGAAAATCATGTTCATGACAGCCGAGAACAGCCCCCAGCCTCCCACGCAGGGCATCACCGTTCCGAAACGCGTGTTGCGTCGCGCGATTGCCGCTTCGGCCATGGGCAATGCCGTGGAGTGGTTCGACTACGGCGCTTACGCCTACCTCACGACCCACATCGCCAGCGCACTGTTTCCGTCGGGCACCAACGGTGTCTTATGGGCGCTGGCGGGATTTGCCATCTCGTTTTTGATCCGGCCGCTCGGCGGTTTGTTCTGGGGACCGCTTGGCGACAGGATCGGCCGCAAGCGTGTATTGGCCATGACGATCATCATGATGGCCGGGTCCACCGCCCTCATCGCCTTCATCCCCAGTTACGCCGCCATCGGCATCTGGGCGCCCATCATTCTTTACGCGCTGCGTATTCTTCAAGGTTTTTCGGCAGGCGGTGAATACGGCGGAGCCGCCACGTTCATGGCCGAATACGCCCCCAAGGACCGGCGCGGCATGTACGGCAGCTTCCTGGAAGTGGGGACGCTGACCGGATTCACCGCCGCGGCCGCGATCGCATTGATTCTGGTTTCGATTCTTGGCGACGACGCAATGGCGGCCTGGGGCTGGCGCATTCCGTTCCTCGTGGCGATTCCGCTCGGCTACATCGGCATGTATCTGCGCAGCCGGATGGAAGAGACGCCGATTTTCCGGGAAATCGAAAACGAGTCGGAGGAGCGCGCGGAGACTGCAATCGGCGTTTACAAGCAGTTGGTCACGACTTATGCGGGCGCGACTTTCACCCTGTTCGGGCTCGTCATTGCGCTGAATGTCGTCGATTACACCTTCCTGGCATTTACGCCGACTTATTTGCAGCACGCGCTGGGCATGAGTGAAAGCCACGCGTTGATGGTGCCTTTGGTAGGGCAGGTCGTGATGGCCCTGGTGCTACCGTTTTTCGGCCGGATTTCGGATACAGTCGGGCGTAAGCCGATGTGGCTGTTTTCGTGCATCGCGTTGATGCTTTTCGTGGTGCCGCTGTACGAGCTGATGGGCACGGGGCTGGCGGGCGCCATTATCGGCTTCACCATAGTCGGCATTCTGTTTGCGCCGCAGCTGTCTACCATCTCGGCGACTTTTCCAGCGATGTTTCCGACGATCGCGCGATATGCCGGCGTCGCCATCGGCTATAACGTTTCCACATCGCTGTTCGGCGGCACGGCTCCGGCGGTCACCCAGGCGCTCACGGAGAGCAGCGGCAACAACCTGATGCCCGCCTGGTACATGGCAGGCGCCTGCCTCATCGGCGCAGTTGCGGCTTACTTCCTGATCGAGACCAGGGGACTGTCTTTGCGCGGCACCGAAATTCCGGGCACCGAGGCCGCCTTCGAACAGCAGCGTGAACTGACGGAAAGTTCGCGTTGAGGCGCGGGAACAGCCGCGTCAGACGTTGACGGATTTCATCATTGCTTCGGGATAACGCAATCCCGCTGCCGCGCCTTGCGGCGCGATTTCATCAATCGCGGCGAGATCGTCGTCGCTCAGCTTCACGTCGATTGCGCCGCAGTTTTCTTCCAGATGCGAACGCTTCGTCGTGCCTGGAATCGGCACGATGTCCTGCCCCTGCGCCAGCACCCACGCGAGCGCAAGTTGTCCGGGCGTGACGCCCTTGTCATTCGCCAACTGCTCGATGCGCTCGACGAGTTCGATGTTGCGCGCGAAGTTCCCGCCCTGAAAGCGGGGTGAATTGCGGCGGTAATCGTCCGGCTCCAGATCGTCAAAGCGCTTGATGCGTCCCGACAGGAAGCCCCGGCCGAGCGGACTATACGCAACGAAGCCGACGCCGAGTTCGCGGCAGGTCGGGAGAATGTCATCCTCGGGGTCGCGACTCCAGAGCGAGTACTCGGTCTGCAGCGCCGCGATCTGGTGCACTGAATGAGCGCGCCGGAGCGTCGCCGGCGCGGCTTCGGACATGCCGAGATACCGCACCTTGCCCGCCTCGACGAGCCGGCTCATGGCGCCGATCGTGTCCTCGATCGGCGTATCCGGATCAACGCGGTGCTGGTAATAGAGATCGATCGTCTCGATCCCGAGCCGTTTCAGACTCGCCTCGCAGGCTTCACGCACGTAATCGGGGCGGCCGCAGATGCTGCGCTTCGATGGGTCGTTCGGGTCGCGCACGTTGCCGAATTTTGTCGCGATGATGACGCCGTCGCGATAATCCTTGAGTGCACGGCCGACGAGCTTTTCGTTCGTGTGCGGGCCGTACATGTCCGCGGTATCGAAAAAGTTGACGCCGAGATCGAGAGCACGATGGATCGTGCCGATGGATTCGGCGTCGTTGCGCGACGCCGCCGAGCCGTAAAATTCCGACATGCCCATGCAGCCGAGGCCGAGCGTGGAGACGTCAAGTTCGCGTCCGAGTCGTCGTGTTTCCATGCGAAACTCCTTTTCGTATCAGCGTTCAGTCTACCGCTTTGGTCTCCGCGAAGTTCAGCACCGCCTCCCGGATGCCGTCATGCAGATCTTCCGCAACCTGGCCCATCAATCGCTGGCGCGCGAGTGCCGGATCGGTGGCGGAGACTTTCAGTGGCCAGCGCTTCATGCCGTGGGCCGCGTTGGCGCCATCGAGCGAAACCGACAGTGTCCCGGTGATCCAGTACCAGCCGTTGCGCGGCGGCAGGATGTTGTAATCGAGCGCCGCGGTCATGGTGTAGGGCGCGCCTGATTTGACGCTGAAGCCGGCTTCAGCGAGCGCGCCAGCCAAAAGTGCTTGCACCTTGTCGGCGTCCTTGCCGCGCGCGGCGGCCGTCATGACCACGCGCGCCAGCAGCGCGGTTTGGTCGGCTTGCAATTCGCCGAGATTCCACGGTGCGGCGACGCCGCGGCCGGTAGCATCGACGACGCGCAGTTCGCTTTGCAGCGCCGCACGCTGCATCTGCGCTGCCACCGCGCGATCCGCGGCGGCGATTTTTGCGATCGGATCCTGCGCGCTGCGCGCCTGTAGCAGCCAGGCGCGCGTCGCGGCGTCGAATTTCGCGATGCGTTCGCGCAGCGATGCCGCGGTCCGCTGTCTGGGCAACACCGCGAGCGCGAACCATTGTTGCGTCGCCGGGTCCTGCCAGATATCCGCAATTCGAACGCCACGCAGCAACTGATCGGTCTGTGTCGTGATGGCGCGACTGATCTTCGCGGCATTGGCCGCCGGCTCGTCGCCCTTCTGAGCGTACGACGCCACGTCACTGCTTTTTTCCCTGATGTTCACCGAGAAGTTTTTTGCGAGATCGGCGCGGGCGCGATCGCGGGCGACTGCCTGGCTGTCGGCTTCGCCCTGACCGGTCAGAAAGCGCGATGCCGGATATTGCAGGTCAGCGCCGCTGATCCACGCGGGCTTGAGGTCCGGCCGCGGTGCGTGGCTGCAGGCAACAAGCAGCAATGGCAGCGTAGCGAGCAACAGTTTTGTCATTTTCATCATGGCACCCCTCTCAATAACCGGTCGCGTGCCAGGTCGCGAAAGTAACGCGACCCGGCTTGACGATAACGTCGTCGAATTCTTTTGTGCCGACAGTATTGCCGAAAGCGTCGCGCAGGGACACCGTCATATCATAATGCCCCGGCGGCAGCCTGAGGCGCGCCATCTGGATGTTGTCCGGCAACGTGTTCCAGATTCGCGTGTCCGCATGATCGACCGCGGCGCCAATAAGGCTGATGAGCGCGCCGAGGCCTTGCTGCTTGTCGTCCGCCTTGTTGGCGATCGCATTGCGCGCCACGTTGCGCGCAATTTCCGCGGCCACCAGCGCGCCCCGATTGTCATCCAGTTCCGTTTGCGCGCGGCGGGCGATGTCTTCGACAACCGCCGTCGTCGCCGTCACGCCGCCAATATCGACCGTTGCGGCATCGAGTACCGGCGCGCGCGGCCGTAGCGCGGGCAGCGAGATGTTGAAAAAATGCCCGCTGTGCGGGTCCTGCACCAGTTGCGTGATCGCTACCTTCGCAGGCGCGAGTCCATCGCCCAGCACGAACACGACCTGCCCGTCGACGGCGGGCGCGACCGGCGGCCATTGCTGGATGCCGAAACGCTGCCGGTAGTCGCTCAATTCCGTATCGAGCCCGAGATAGTCGGCGAACCGGCACAGGCTGATCGCGAGCCCGGGCGGCAGCGGCCGGTCGGCCGCGGTGTACGCCTGGTATGCCTTGCGATAGGCAATCATCGCGTCGTTCCAGTCGCCGGCGTCCTCGAAGATCATGCCGGCGACGTAGCGTGCGAACGCATCGCTGCCGTCGGGCGCGGCGTCGGTGGCGGGGGACAGCCGCCTCAACAGGACGTCGATCTGGCGCGCCTCGACGAGCGCCGCCTGTGCATCGCCCGACTGGAGATAATTGAGGCTCTGATATACGTGCAGCAGCAGACGCTCGTAGAGCGGCGGCGTGTAGGTGCGCAGATCTTCGGTGAGCGTCAGCGCCGCCACGGTTTCGGTGACGCTGGTGGCTTCGAGGTAGTGCAACAGCGGCTTGGCCCGCTCGAACGCCTGGATGCTGCCGGCGTAGTTCCGTTGCATGCGCAGGATCATCGCCTTGTCGAGCAGATACAGCGCCTTGTCGCGCCCGCCCGACAGCGGTTTCAGCGCCGCCAGCGCGGCGGCGGGATCATGGTCAATGAGCGCGGCATTCATCCGATGAAGGCTGCCGACATAGCTCGCGCAGCCGGAAAGCGTCAGCAGCAGACATGCGCAGATGAACGTCCGCGTGCGCAGCGTTCGCAAAACGGGCTAGAGCCGCACGTCCCCGTGCCGAACCGTCTTTTTGATCTTCTTTTGACCTACCCACGCGATTACGTTGTTGCGCATGTTGACCAACCGCAAATCGACCTGGTAGTACTTCACGGCGTAGTCGCCGGCCGCATCGACGATCGTGTTGATCGAGCCCTGCATCATGAAATCCGCGCCGGTTTCCCGGCCCATCGCGTTGCGCGTGTCCGCGCTGGCGTTCAGGTCCTGGTCCTTGCGTTCGCCGCGCACCGCGCCGCGCTGGTCGGCGGATGCGACGAACTGCACTTCGCCCGAGTTGATCAGCGCGCGCTGCATGTCGTCGATGAACGTGCCGACGTTGATGTGCTCGGAACTGCGATTCGTGACGTCGCCGACGATCACGACCGGCTGCTCGCCGGCATGCGCACTTTCGTAGCGTTTCAGCCACGGGTCGTCCAGCATCTGGCCGATCATCTGTTCGGCCGTGAGGCGCGCGTCGGTGTCGTTCCAGTAGCCGGACACGTCCGTGACCTGGTCCGGCGCGATGCGATGCACTTCCGGCATGTTGGAGCAACCGGCCAGCAGTCCGGCGGCGGCAATCGCGATGCACGCGCCGCGAGCGAATGATCTGATCAAGGCATTTCTCCCGTCATGCTGTCGAATACATTGGAGGCGTGCGATTCAAAGTAACTTTTGAAGCCCGCGTTCATGGCTTGCGAGTTCGCGACCATCTGCTTGATCTGATGCAGGTCCAGTTCGGCCAGGCTCCATGTGCGGCCGTTTTTCGGGTTGCGCCAGTGGGCTATGACGCGTGCGCCACTGACGTTCTGGCGGGTGAAATCCTCGATCTCGCGAGATACTGAGGCTTCGTTTTGCCGTTCGGCGGCAGCGCCCACCGAGGACGCATAATCCTGCGACACGATATGCATGAAGGACGACAGTACACGCGCCACCTCCGCGCGGGCACGCTCGTCCGCGGTCGACATCTGCAGCGACAGGTCGTTCATCGCGGGCGCCGAGCCGATGCCGTGAATCAATCGGCCGTCGTGGTTGTCGAGCGCCTGGCTGCCCTGGTTCACCCAGTCGGGTGCATCCGCGATGCCGAGATTGCTGGGTACGGTAGTACGACTTGCGCAAGCGCCGAGCCACAGCACCGCGAGTGCGATTGCGGCGAATCGGCCGATTCGTATGACGCGCATCATGAAAGATCTCCTGTCATGCCGGGTAAACCCGGCGTCGAGCCTATCATACGACAAGCGGACAGCATGTCGTCAGCCGAGATACTCGTCGAACAGCCGGCGGCCGTAGTAGAGCCCGACGCCGCTGCCGATCGCGCTCAGCACGATCATGACGCCGGGTCCGACGAGGCCGCCGAGCCAACCGCCGACTCCGCCGACGAGCACGATCCCGAGAGTGGCAAAGATGCCGCGCATCGCGGACGCCCGCTAGAAACTCCAGCGAAGCCCGAGTTGCCAGCGGCTTGTGTGCAACGAGCCGGCGTTGCCGTAGTCGTCACGGGCGTAGCCCACGCTGATCGCGGTGAACGGCAGGAAATGGAGCAACACCGTGCCGGAGTATTCGTCAAAGCCGCCGCTGCGGTCGTAATGCCCGATCGCCGCGCGCAGCTCGAAGATCGACAACGCGTTGAATCGGATGCCGGCCTCGACGTGTGAACCGCTGTCCCTGTTGCCGCTGATGGCCGCGGTGGCCCAGCCGGCTTCGCCGTATAGCGCTACCGTGTCGGCGAAATCGAATTCGTAGCCGACGTCGGCGCGGTAAGCGGTCAACTGATCGGTACCGGGACCGTTGCCCTGAATGTAGTTTGCAACGCTGTTGACGCGACTGTAATTGCCGCTGAAGAACAACCCGCCGACCGGATTGATACTGCCTTTGAGCCCCCAGCCCCACTGCTGATCGCCGGTGTAATCCGCGCGCTGAATGTCGGCCTGGATGTAGTTGAAGCTGGGCGTATCGGCCAGCGCGGCGGGTGCGATCATGAGGGCCGCCAATGTCATCACTGCAATGAGTTTGTTCATTTTTGTAAATTCCGCGTTGTCAGTTAAACGAAGCCGTGAATGCGACGAAATAAAGTGGTGGAGACTGAGAAGGCGTCCACGTTGGTGCTGTAATACGTGGACCCATAAGCGTTGTAGCGACCGGGGCCACGTTTATCCACCGAAAAGTGGCTTGGCGGCGCAGTTGGCGGTATCGGCGGCTATCCCAGGTCAGCGCGTCCGCTCCCAGCGGTCGATTTCCATGACGATGCCAGTGGCGGCGCCTTTCAGCCGCTCAATCGCACCGGCCCGATCGTTGCCGGTCAGCAACCGGTATGCTTCTTCGGCGAGCGGGCGCTCGCGTCCCAGCACGCCGGCCTCGACGAGCTGCGTCGTGGCCTTCTCGAGCGCCCACGTGCAGTCGTTGATTTGCGATTCGTCCAGCTCGCTGCGATGCAGCGCCATCAGGCAGGCGCCCATCGGGGCGGCTTTGAGCGCATCGCGAACCGCCTCGGCTTTCTCCGGCGCGTCTCGCCGATAGCAGTCCGCGAGCGCGCGCACCAGCGCCATCAGCGCCAGCATCGACGGCATGTCGTTGAACAGGTCCGGATCGCCCCGCGCGGCGGCAATGTCCGCCGTTACCTGCAGAACAGGTGCGACGATGAGGTGATATTCGGCCGGTGGCAGCGAAGGAGTCAGCTCGGAGGGTTGGTCGTCCACTGTGGCAATCAATTGTCGAATGGGGGGGGGCAACTTTACAGCACGGTCGCGGCTTAATCCATTGACTGCTACAGTATGCCGGCTGCGCGGCAACATGCTTCTGACGCAGCCCATCATTCGGAGAACGCCGTGAAATATTTTCTTTCCGCTATGTTTGTTGCAAGTCTCTTCGCCATGTCGAATGCTTTCGCCGGCGCCAACCAGCCAATTCCCGCGCCCGCCGACGTCGCCGCGCCGCCTGCCAGCGCCACAAAGCTGCCCTCGGGGCTGGCATACCAGGTGATCAAGCCCGGCACGGGCAAAGTGCATCCCGAGGTGACGGATACCGTGACCGTGGATTACACCGGCTGGACCACCGACGGCAAAATGTTCGACAGTTCGGTCGTGCGCGGTCAGCCGGCAACGTTTCCGCTGAACCGCCTGATCAAGGGCTGGCAGGTGGGCATTCCGCTCATGGTCACCGGCGAAACGGCACGCTTCTGGATTCCGGCGAAGCTGGCCTACGGCGAGCACCCGCGGCCGGGCGCGCCGCAGGGCATGCTGGTATTCGACATCACGCTGATTGCGATCAAGTAGCGTCGCGTCCGCGGTTTTCGCTCAACACCCGCAGCGTGATGTCCGGGCGGCCCGTCCAGCTCTCCGCGAAACGCACGAATTCCGCCGCGGGCAGCGGGCGGCAAAACAGGAAGCCCTGCACCAGGTGACAGCCGTAGCGGCGCAAAAACGCTGCCTGGTGCGGCGCTTCCACGCCCTCCGCAACAATCTCCAGGCCCAACTGGCCGGCGAGAACGAGAATCGACCGTAGCAGCGCCGTGCGCTTGCGGTCCTCTCCGATCGCGGCGACGTAGCTCGCATCCACCTTGAGGGCATCCAGCGGGAACTGCTGCAGGTAGCTTAGCGAGGCGTAGCCGGTGCCGAAATCGTCGACCGTGATGCGCACGCCAAGCGCCCGCAGCCGCCGCAGCTTGTCGAGCACTGCCTCATCGGTGGTGACGGCGCGGGTTTCCGTGATTTCGATCTCCAGCCGGTTCGGTGGCAACCCGCTGGTTTTCAGCGCCGCCTCAACAGTAGCGACGAGGTCGTCGCGGCCGCTTGCCGCCAGGTCCACACCGGAGACGTTGACCGCCACCCGCGGCGCGGAATCCTTGCCGTTGCCGCGCCAGCGCGCCGCTTCCCGGCAGGAGGCATGAATCATCCATCGGTCGAGCGTCACGATCAGACCGCTTTCCTCGGCGCCGGGCACGAACTCATCCGGCATGCGCACCCCGCGCAGCGGGTCGGCCCAGCGCACCAGCGCTTCGGCATAGTCGATCGCGCCCGTATCGGTATTGATGATCGGCTGGAAGTAGGGCTTGAGCTCGTCGGCTTCGATCGCGCGCGCCAGCCGCGAATCCAGGTCCTGTGCGCGCAACGCGGCACTGTTGGCGGACGCATTGAAGAAATGCGTGTTTTCCGTTCGGATCGCCGCGGCCTGATCCATCGCCGCCGTCGCGCGTTCGACCAGCGCGTCGGCGTCGTCGGCGTCGTTCGGATAGAGGCTCACGCCGAGCCACAACGCCGGCCGCAGAATGCGCTTGTCGACCGTCACCGGCTCGCGCAGCCGCGTGTTGAGGCGGTTAAGCTGGGCCGTCAATTCGCCCACCGAGTCCACTTGGCTGAAAAGCAACACGAATTCGTTGCTCGAGGTTCGCGCCGCAGTCACGGCACCGCTTTCCGACGTCTCAGTGAAGGTCTTGAGGCGGACGGCGATGGCATGCAGCACCGGATCGGCCGCCGACCCGCCGGGCACGTCGGCCAGATGGCGTATGTGCTTGACCCGCATCGCGCACACCGCCACGATCCGCGCCGGTGATGCCCGCTCAAGCGATTCGACGAGCTTGTCGCGCAAATGACGCTTGTTCGGCAGCCCCGTTGCCTGATCGAAATAAACCAGTTCGCGGATACGGTCGGCGGCTTCGTGATAGCGGGTGACATCCTGCAACGCATAAACTGTCAGAGACGCGCTGCCGTCGTCGTTGCGCAGCGTATCGGCTTTCACGTTGAGGATCCGTTCGGCGCCATCGAGGCCGGCGAAGGCAAGCTCGGTTTCGTCCCCCGGTTCCTCACGCCAAGTCAGCGCTGGCACGACGTTCGTCAGCGTCTTGCCGACCAGCTCCGCGACCGGCCGGCCGAGCAGCAATGCGGCCCGCTCGTTGGCGACCGCGACGACGCCCAGATCGTCCAGCACCAGCACGCCGTCGGACAGCGTTTTCAGCACCTGCTCCGCGGCAGCGCGCGAGGTCACGCCGATGACGCGGTAGCGCCACGCGGCGTAGCCGACCGCCACGACAGTAAACCCCACCATGATGTAGCCGAATGGATAAACGGCAATGCCCAGGCAGCCGAGAAAATCAATCGCGGCGGTAAACGAAACGCAGAAGCCGATCAGCAGCAGCCGGGCACGGTGGCGCCGGCCACTGTCACGTGGCGAGTCCTTCCAGGTGAGCAGACAGCAGACGAACAGAAATATGAGCGTGGCCGACAGTCCGGCGGCGAGCACCGTGCCGCCGACGCGGTAATGCGGATACCAGCCCCATGCGTAATGGTAGGGTGGGCCAAGAAACGCGTCGGCGCCGAGGAGCAGATAGAGTTCCACGGCGGCGGCAATCCATAGCAACGGCGACAGCCGGCTTCGCCAGCCGCGCAGATCCAGCAGCCGCCGGAGCTGTTCGTACAGACTGGGTCCGATGAAGATGATGCCGATCTGGCCGAACGCAATCCATCGCTGCGCGAGTCCTGGCGTTCGCGCGATGTAGCCCATGCCGTAGGCGACCTGCCAGAGCGCCACCGAGACGGCGACGGCAACCGCCCACGGGCTGGCCGGCGAGTCCGGGTCACGCCAGTAAAGAAGCAGGCCCCATAGAAGCGTTGCCGCCGCGACGATCAGGTTCGGCAGCACAAAAAGACTCAAGTTGTAGTCCGCCAATCGCCACTCCCTTGCCTCCGTGGCATTGACATATCATACACAAGGCCTTGCGCGGCGGCAGCCGGAGACTCGCTGCTAGTCTGTTCCGGTGCGCGCGGCCCTTGTTTCGGCAGGCAATTCGTGGCGGTACTCGGCCGGAATGTTCGTGTCCGGTCGCGCGACGTGATACATCGCCCACGCGATCTGCTCCATCAGCCAGTCGCGGTTCTTGCCTCTCCGGTACAGGTCGAAGTGCGTTTTGCCGGGCAGGAATTGCACTTCCGCGTGCGCGCCGACACTTTGCAGAACGGCCTTCAACCTGTGCGCCGCGCCATCGAGGTAGAACGTGTCGGCGGTGCCGACGATGACGTGAATCTTGCCGTCGAGATACGGTTTGAGTTGTGGCCAATGATGCTTGACGCGATAAGCGATGTCGTAATGATCGCGCCAGTACGCGACGACCCGCGGATTGACCTTGCCGGTATCGCGGTCGAATAGCGGCGCCGGCCGCCCGTCCGGACCGCGGGGCGAGAACACCCATTCGAAAGAGGCCATCTGGCCACCGTAGGGCCCGAGCACGCGCTCCAGTTGTGCGAATTGCCTGAACGTTGCAATCACGTGGCCCTTGGCGCGCACCAGCGGCCGCGGCGTGCCATCGGGTTTGTAGTACACATTGGCGTCCGGCGCGTACAGGTTTGCACCGGTGAAATCATGGAAGTCGCTTGGGTCCGGCGAGGTGGACCAGGTTCCGCCAAAGATCTTCGGATACCGCACCTGCAGCCACAGCGTCGCCCAGCCGCCGGACGAATGGCCGTTGAGGAAGCGACCGCCGGGCTTCGCGTCCATGCGGTAGTGCGCCTCCAGGTACGGAATCAGCTCCGTCGTCAGCGCCGTGCCCCATGGCCCATTGTTCACGGAGTCCGCGAACTCATGCGTCCCGGTGGGGCTGGACTCGTCCAGGAACACCCAGATCATCGGCGGCATCTTGCCGTCGGCCATCCCCGACCAGGTCGAAGTGGCGCGGAAGGTCAGATAAACGAGGTTGCCGCCGAAGCCGTGCGTCAGGTAGGCCGTCGCGTAATGCGTGCCCGCGTGCTCGTCGTAGCCGGGCGGCAGCAGCACCCACCCCTTCATATGAATCGGTCGGCCCCAGAATGCGGAAAGCACTGGGCTGACGAAGTCGATCGCGCGGCTGTGCTGCCTGGCGGCAGTCAATTTCGGCTGCAGTTGCTCGCGCATCTTTTTCGGCACACGGTCAGGCAGTGTCCAGGGCTGCGGCTTGTCGGTGAGCGCGCGTGTCAGGCGCAACGCGTGAAGAACATCGTCGTTGCCGAACGTCACCTGCTCGACGGCGCTCACCAGATCGCCAGCGCCGCGTCCGCTGTAGTTATAGTTGTGGTTCACGTCCAGCACCGCCTGCATGTCGTAAGTGCCGGCAGCAAGCGCTGAAAATCCTTTCGGAAAAGCCAGCGCATCGGCATCGACCACCACCGCAGCGCCCGGCGCAAGATGCGTCACTTCCATCGCCGCCACTGCCGTCTGCGCCGGCCGGAACGGGCTCGTATCCACTTTCGCAACGTCTTTGCCCTTGGCATTCGCCTCGGCATCCTTCTTCGGTATAGCGAAGAGCAGCAGCCGCCCGGAGACGGGCTTTGCGGAGGCGCCATCCAGCGTGACGCGGAACAGCCGATGCGGTGCGGGCGAGGAAGCCGGCTGCGCGGCGATGGCCAGCGGCGCCAGCAACGCCATCAGTGCGGCGGCGGTGCAAGTCAGGATCCTGCGTGACATAGCGTTATCCTTCTTTAAGTATGCGGGTGTGATCGACGACTCGCTTGGCGGCGTACATGCTCGCATCGGCGTGGCGGAGCAGTTGCTCCTTTGTGTCGCCATGCTCCGGATAAACGGCAAAACCGATACTTGCCGAGATTGTCATTGGCTGGCCGTTCAGCTCGAACGGCGCATCGAGCGCCGCCTGGAGTTTCGCGCAGACGCCATCGACGCACTCGACACCCTGAACATTGTTCAACACGATCGTGAATTCATCGCCGCCCATGCGCCCGACGGTGTCGGATGCCCGTATGCAGCCCGAAAGCCGTTGTGCGACTTCGCGCAGCAATGCGTCGCCGGCCTCGTGGCCGTACTCGTCATTAACGTGCTTGAACTCGTTCACATCGAGGTACAGCAGCGCCAGTTGTTCCCGATCGCGCCGCGCCCGTTTCAGTGCGGTGTCGAGTCGGTCATGGAAAAGGTTGCGGTTGGGAAGATCGGTTAGCGCATCGTAAAGCGCCATGTGGCGCAGCCGCGACTCCGCCTGCTTGTGCAGAATGGCATCGGCGACCTGAGTCGAGACAAATTGCAGCAGCGCCTTGTCGTCCTCGCTATAGCGCGCATCGTGCAGACAGGTCTGTACGACCAGCGCGCCCATGACGGTCCGCCGCGAGCGCAGCGGAACGCCCAGCCAGTCGGCATCCTCCCGCACGTCGTACTCGCCTGCCTCAATGTCGGCGAGCAGCGCTTCACCGGATTCGATGACCCTGGCTATCGGCGTGCCGGCATCCAGCGGCTGCGACTCGAGTTCCTGGACCTCCTTGCCCACGAAATAATATGGGAACGACAGCGTCTTGCCGCCCGCATCGTACAGCGCGACAAAGAAATTGTCCGCCGGCAGCAGCTCGCCGATAATGCGATGGATGCGCCGGCACAGCGTCGGCAGTCCGGCGACCCCGTGTGCCGCGTCGGCGATGCGATAAATCGCGTTCTGGGTTTGTTCCGCGCGTTTGAGCGCCGTGACGTCGCGCGCCACCGCCAACCGTACGCGATCGGGTTCGGACCAGCGCGCCGACCACATGATATGGACGATCCGCCCATCCTTGCGCACGTAGCGGTTCTCGAAATGAATATGCGACTGGCCGCGCATCACGTTGGCCGCGGCGGCGAGCGTGCGCTCCCTGTCGTCCGGATGCACCAGCTCGATCATGCTCCGCCCGATCAACTCCTCGCGCGTATAGCCGAACAGGCTCTCGCACGCAGCGCTCACGAAAACGTAACGTCCTTCGGCATCGACCACGCAGATGGTATCCATCAGCAGGTCCATCACCTTTGAAAGAAGCGGCTGGTCCACTGTCAATGACGCCCTGTCGCCATGTAATGGCTGCGTATTCTCGCATGATTCGGGTCAATGCCGAATTTTCGGCGCGGAACGCGCCAGGCGAAGCCACAAAAAAGGGCGGCCTTTTGAGCCGCCCTCTGCATTGCACGTGAAGTGCTTACCAGCGATTGCGGCCACCACCGCCGGCGCCGGCGCGCGGCTTCTTCTCTTCCGCCATGTTGACGCGGAGCGGACGACCGCCATTTTCAACGCCATTCAGCGCCTTGATGGCCGCCTCGGCCTCAGCCTGCTCCATCTCAACGAAGCCGAACCCGCGGGGCCGACCGGTATCGCGATCGGTGATCAGTTTGACAGACTGCACTTCACCGTGCGCTTCAAACATTTCCCGAACTTCGTCTTCCGTGGCGCTGAAGGGAAGGTTACCGACATATATGGACTTGGACATAAAAAATACCTGAAAAATAACAAAAAACCCTGCCGTTCGAGGTCAGGGTTTGATGCTGAATTCGTGAGCAGAGCGCGCGGGGCATCCCGCACAGAGCCACTATACGCGGTTCCGGGCGGAAAAGCCCCATGGCCGCGACAGGGACGCTGCATCATTGCGATACCGCGACGCGAGAGTCCTCAGTGGCCGGCGGTGTAAGCAAGCGATCGCGCAATGCACGGTCCGCGGGCACGGAGAAATAACGCGCCACCGCCATGCCGAGCAGCCACGCCAGCAGGATCGAAGGGACGTACCACAGGTAGCCGAACTGCATATTCGCACCCGCCGCTTTGAAGAGTGCCACGGCACTCAATATGACGAACATGTGCGTCAGATAGATTTCGTAGCTGTGGAATCCGAGCGAGCGCAGCCAGCCGAATCCGCGCAGGGGCTTTCGCGGTTTCATCGTCTGGCCCCAGTGCAGGCTGACGATCAGGCATGCCGAGGACAGCGTCAGCATCAGCATGAATCCCTCGCCCAGAACCGCCCACACGTAGCGTTCCGCGAGCAGCCCGATTGCCAACCCGAGCGCGCCGATCGTCAACAGCAGGCGCACAACCCATTGCCGCGACGGCCGGAAACGCGCCGCAATCAGCGCGCCAATGATGCCCGTCGCAATCGCCGCCATGCCCGGGAGATAGGCTTTCTCAAGCCACACTTCGTTGCCGTGTGCCCAGCCGCGTGTGATCGGCAACGACAACGCCAGCACCACGAGCAGCGGCGTCAACACCCGCAACCGCCGTGTCAGCAGGCAAAGAATCGGGAACCCGATATAAAACACTTCCTCGATCGACAGCGACCACAGCACATCCCAGTTGGCCGGCAGCCAGCCAGTCTGACCTTCGTACCAGTTCAGGTGGAGCCCGAACGCGGACACGACCGCGCCCGAAAGCGATTGGCCGGCGCGATGAATCACGTAGCCATGCGCGCCGGCCAGATCCAGCACGCTGAGCACCAATACGAGCGCTATGAGCAGCGGCGCGATACGCGAGAAGCGCCGCGCGTAGAAGTCCCTGAGACCGATCCGGTCGAGACGCCCCCAGCGCCGCAGCGCATTCGTCGTGATCAGGAAACCGGAAATCACGAAGAAGATGAAGACGCCTTCGTAGCCCCGGTAATTAACGATGTGCAGCAGTCGGGCCGGTACAAAGTCGGCAATGGCCGTCTTCGCCAGTGGAATGCGGATGCCGATATGGTTGAATATCACCAGCAGGATCGACAGCCCGCGGAGCATGTCGATGCCGTGATTGCGCCCGTAGCCGTCGAACCGGGCGTTTCCGACAGTGCGGTATTTCTGGCCGGCTTGTATCGTGCTACCTTCGAGCCTGATTCGATCCATCGGGAACCCCATGAGAAAAAAACCGGTTAGTGGCCAGCTCAGGATCGTGCTGAGCAGCATCGTTGTCGCCGCGCTGCTGCTATCCGGTTGCAACCAGACGAACAGTACGCCCCAGACCGGGGACACACCAATACCGTCGCCGGCAGATACAGTACCGCGCCCGTCTCACGTCGTGATCGTCGTCGAGGAAAATAAGGCATTCTCGCAAATCATCGACAATCCTGACGCGGCGTACCTGAACCAGTTGGCGGACCAGGGCGCCCTGTTTGACGATGCGCACGGCGTGACGCATCCAAGCCAGCCCAACTACCTGGCGCTGTTCTCCGGTTCCACCCAAGCCGTGACAGACGACAGTTGTCCCCACAGTTTTTCCGCGCTCAATCTTGCCAGCGAACTGCGCCAGGCGGGCTACACTTTCGCTACGTATTCACAGTCCCTGCCCGAGGCTGGCTACACGGGCTGTGGTAGCGGCGCGTACGCACGAAAGCACAATCCAGCCGTCAACTGGCAGTCGGCAAACGTGCAACCGGACCAGAATCTGCCATTCGATGCCTTTCCCGACCTGTTCGATGCGTTGCCGACAGTGTCGCTGGTGATTCCGGATCTCAGCCACGACATGCATGATGGCAGCGTCGAAACCGCCGACCGGTGGCTGGAGCAAAACCTCAGCCGCTATGTGCAATGGGCGTACACCCACAACAGCCTGCTCATCGTGACGTGGGATGAAGACGACAACTCCCACGACAACCACATCCCCACGATCTTCGTCGGTCCCATGGTGAAAGCCGGGCGATATTCGTTCCGGATCGACCACTACGCCGTCTTGCGCACGATCGAAGCGATGTACGGCCTGCCGGCACTCGGAGAAAGCGCAAAGGCCGCTGTCATCGCGGATGTCTGGAAGCCGTGACTATTCGTCTTCGCTCGGTGGAATGCTCGTTTCCCTGACTCGGGACTCGTTTTCCGGCCAGCTTTCATACTGCGTCAGGCCGTCCGTTATCTCGTACCATGTCGCCTTTGAGGCAGTGAAAACGTGAGCCTCCGGCCGACTTTTGAAATCGCCTTCAAGCCCGCCCAACGGAATCCCCAGCACCGATGGCCAATTTGCATAGGTACTGATGAGCGATGAGCCGCAGGTGCGGCAGAAGTACTTGGTCACATTCTCCGAAGACTTGTATTGCGAAAGGTTGTCTTCACCGGACAACCAGCTGAATTGCGAGACATCAACGGAGGCTCTGGTACGAAAAGCCGCGCCGTGCCAGCGCCGGCACTTCGAACAGTGGCAGTTAAAGACGGGTCCAAGTTCGCCTCTGATTTCGTAACTGACCGCCTCGCAGAGACATCTGCCTTTAATAATGTTCATTTCATTCCTCGCTGGTTGATGCGCTACGGCGACTTTTACTTTTTTGCACGTTCCATGGTTGGCGTTACGGTATCCGCCACTCGCCACAGATACCAGCTCGCGACGGAGCGGAACGGCCGCCAGCGTTCGGCATGAGCCTCGATGTCGGCCGGCGCGGGCAGCGCGGCCAATTCAAAGACACTCATAAAGCCCTTGCGAATGCCGAGGTCCGCGCTGGGCATGACATCCGGCCTGCCGAGGCCGGACAACAGCAGCATTTCCACGGTCCAGCGTCCAACGCCGCGGACGGTTGTCAGTCGGGCGATGATTTCGTCATCATCGAGCGCACGCAAGCCCGCCGCGTTCGGCACCACCCCGGAAAGTGTCTTTTCCGCCAAATCCTGCACCGCACGCACCTTGGCTGCGGACAGCCCCGCACCACGCAGCGCCCCCTCGGGCAGCGCCAATAGCTGGGTCGCCCCGACGCTGCGTCTGTCCGGCAATAGCTCGGAGACACGCGCATGAATCTTGGCCGCAGCCATGCCGGAGAGTTGCTGATAAACAATAGCTTTCAGCAAAGCGCGAAAAGGATGCTGGCGCGGCTGCGCCACTAACCCAAATGGACCGATGTGGTCGATATGGTGCGCCAAGCGGCGGTCGGCACGGCGCAGTTCGGCAATGGCCTGCGCCGGGTCATAAAGCAGCGATGTCGTCATGGACACTCAAGTTCGACTTAGACAGAGTCGACCAGGTTGAGTGACGTCATGAGCGAGAACCGCCCGCGGTTTGCCACTGAAAAATTTAACATTTGCGCCAATCAAGTTTTTCGTTCGACGGATAATTAATGTTTTAATAATGCTCGGTTGATGAGCGCAGTTATTTTATAGAACTCTCCAAACCATTCTTTCGTTGGCTGGGCATTCGCCTGAAACTCTTTCAAGTAGAGTGACTTCAGTTTAGCCTTTGCAGCCTTCTGTTCGTCCTTTGTTCCATACATGGCGGACTGAATCAAATCATCTTGTTCTGCATTTACCGTATTGATTACTTGCCTTGGAAGCAGTCCTTCTATGCTTCTAAGCCCTAGCTTATTCAAGCCTAAACCAATAAAGTCTTGCTTGTGATGAAAACCAATGCGTTCCAAACCGGATCTAACTTCATCTTCAATATCTAGATCATAAGTTATAAACGAGGATTTACTTCGACTTCTTATGAATTTAAGCATCAGTGGATTCTTTAAAGCGCCAAAGCCGTCGTATGCAAAAATTACGCCATCCAACTGTAGTCGGTTAGGGCCATGCTCCTCAGAACGAAGCATTTCGAAGTACGCTTTATCTGTCGCACCTTCCACCAGCAGTGTGCATTCGTTATTTCCGAAAAACAATTCTTTCCAAGGTCGGAACTCCTCGGTTGAAAAACCGAGAATTTGGCTAAATGGCTCCATCCAATTCTCACCCACCGTCGAAATTACCTGAGAGCCGCGGAATTGGTTGCGAAATTGTTTTCTCTCCAAAAGGATGTTCGATTCAGGTTTGTCCTTGCTTAACATGTATGGACTATGCGTCGTCGTAATTACTTGTACGCCGAATTCTCCTGACAAGTCTTGTAAAATACGACCGAATTCCGCTTGCGCGGCGGGATGAAGAAAGCTTTCCGGTTCTTCAATTACCAAGACAGGTGTAATCTTTGCAGAAGTAGTAATCGATTGGCTAATTTGACGAGCCTTTAGTAGCGCAAGAAGAATCATAGTTCTGTTCTTTGTGCCGCTCCCCCATTCACTGAGTGCTACATCAATTTTTGAGTCGCCCAACGTCAAGTCGTATGGTAAATGTGTCAGAGAGATATTGGGCAAGCTTATTTCAACCTTATAGCTTCTGCTCAAGCGACCTAGCAGATTCGTAATTTCTTCTTTATGTGCCTTCGCTACCTTCTTTAAGGACTTGCTTGTCCGCTTGCTAATATCTTCGAGTTCTTTTCCGTATTCGTCAGAAAATTCGTCAAGGCCGCCTGTAAAGGAAAATCGATAGCCGGCCTCAGTGGAATTATGCAATAGGAGCGTTGACCGGAGACGGTTATTGACCTCTTGCGCCTTTAACCCAGAGAATTTCTTAGGCCCGACAGAAACAGTAACCTCTGATGTCGACGCGCCTTCTGAAAGCGCCGCTTGCAGTTCTACCAATATCGATGTGTCTGTAGTATCTAGTTCGAGCCACTCATTAATGAAGCTATACAAGCCAGTATCGTAATCTTGAAACACTTCTAGTTCTACCAAAAGGCAGATTTCGCGACTGTCGTGCGACAACCACTTCGGCCAGTCGGTTGTGAGCGCTATATCTGTAGAGGAACGTCGAATGTAGTATGGCTCTGGCGTTCCTAAGAGTAGTTCTAAGGCCCTGATAATATTGCTTTTGCCGGCGTCGTTTTGGCCGCATATTGCGGTATAGAAATCAGGGAATTTAATTTCCAGGTCTTCGAAGGTGCGATAGTTTTTAAGATGTAGCTTCTTTATCCGCATGTCCGTGTACCCCTTAACTAGTTTTTCCGTTTCGGGCAATCCATCGGTACAAAACAACAAGGCTAACCGCAAAAACAATGCCGCCAATCGCCATCGAAGCTACCGCGAATCCTGGTCCGACCAGTGTGGCTGGTGCGCTGTTGCCGGAAAAAGCCACGATCGCTGCAAACACGACGCCGAGCAAGCTTTCGCCGACAATCAGCCCGGAGGCAAGCAGCACGCCAAGCTGCTTTGTCGCTTCCGGTTTTGGTTTGCGATCGGCGCGGCGTTCGTACCACCAGCCTATGATGGCGCCGATGACAACCATCAGCGTGGTCGAGGTCGGCAGGTAGATGCCGAGGCCTACGGCCAGCGGCGGCAGGCGGACCGACTTCGCGGTGCGGGCGAGGGTTTCGTCGAGGATGATGCTGCCGGCGCCGATGATGCCGCCGACGCCAATCAGGCTCCAGTCGATGTTGCTCTGGATGACGCCCTGTGCGAGCGCGGAGATCAGGCCGGCTTGCGGGGCGGGCAGTGCGCGGGCCGGATCGGCGCCCGGCGCGCCGACAAAGCCGTAAGCTTGCTGGAGCAGGTCCAGCGTCGGCGGGATGACGAGCGCGCCGGCGATGACGCCGATAACCAGCGCCACCTGTTGTTTCCAGGGCGTCGCGTCGACCAGTTGGCCGGTCTTCAGATCCTGCAGGTTGTTGTTCGCGATCGACGCGACCGCGAACACGATCGAGGTGAGGAACAGTGCGAATGCGACCAGCGCTTTACCGACGTCGCCCGGATACATGTCCTTGACGCCCGCGGCGAGGGCGATGGCGGCGATCACCACGACGAGAATGCCGACACCCGACAGCGGGCTGTTCGACGAGCCGATAAGGCCTGCCATGTAGCCGCACACCGCGGAAACCAGAAAGCCCAGGATGACGGTGAAGATCGCGCCGCCGATGATCAGCGGCCAGACGTGGTCGCCGAGGCCGCTCACGTTGCCGAAGTAGCCGAGCAGCCAGCCGACTGGCACGAGCAGGACGACGCTGATGATCGCGACGGTGCCGATCGGCATGTCCTGTTCGGTGCGCGCGAGCGTGTGCGCCTGCCCCGCCTTGCGCACGCGCGCGGCGGCCATCGCGCCGGCGAGGCCAACGACGACAGGCTTGACGAGCTTGGCGAGTGTCCAGATCGCGGCGACGCCGATCGTGCCGGCGCCGATAAAGCGCACGTACCCGCTCCAGGTGTTTTGCGCGAGCGTG
>DASSBR010000043.1:0-16915 GCA_035698525.1 Gammaproteobacteria bacterium | reverse complement strand
GCGACATCAGCCGCAGCACGACAAGCGCGATGATGGTGATGCCGATGGCGACAATGAACTGATTCAGCGCACAGGCGATGCCGACCGCCGCGGCCAGCAGCACGGTCGCGGCGGTGGTCAGCCCCTCGACCATGTTGTCGTCCTTGCGCCGGAAAATGGTGCCGGCGCCGAGGAAGCCGACGGCGGTGACGATCGACTGAATGACGCGCACCGGATCGGCGCGGACGAGGCCGGACGGAAAAACGTTGCCGAAATCGGCGGTCATGACACGCGCGAGCCCGACGAGCAGCGCCGTGCTGCCGGCGATCAACACCAGCGTGCGAAAGCCCGCCGGCTTTTGCGCGCGTTCGCGTTCCAGTCCCAGCGCCGCGCCCAGGACCATCGCGCAGACGATCTGAATCAGCAGGTCGATCTGGCCGGCCCAGTTGGTAAGGAAACTCAGATGGTTGGTCATCGCGGTGCCTGCGTTGTTTCGATCTATTCTACGCGCCGCCGGGTCGCCAAGCCCATTCGATCCATTCTGATAAAATTGGCTGGATGGATGTGACATCAATCCTCGAGCCGCTCAATCCTGCCCAACGTGAAGCGGTCACTGCGCCGCCCGGCCCGGTGCTGGTGCTTGCCGGCGCGGGCAGTGGCAAGACGCGGGTGCTGGTGCATCGGATCGCCTGGCTGATCAAGGCCGAGCGCGTGTCGCCCTACGGCGTTCTCGCCGTCACGTTCACCAACAAGGCCGCGGGCGAAATGCGCTCCCGCATCGAAACGCTGCTCGGCATGCCGGCGAATACGCTGTGGGTCGGCACCTTTCACGGCATCGCGCACCGGTTGCTTCGGTTGCACTGGCGCGACGCGGGGCTGCCGCAAAGTTTCCAGATCATCGACTCCGAAGACCAGCTCCGCGTGATCAAGCGCATCCTGAAGCAGCTCGACATCGACGAAGCGCGCTGGCCGCCCCGACAGATGCAGTGGTACATCAACGCGCGCAAGGACGAGGGGTTGCGCGCGGCGCACCTGTCGGAGACAGACGATCCGTTTCAGCGCCTCGTGGTGCGTGTGTACCGGGCCTATGAAGAAGCGTGCGAGCGGGGCGGCATGGTCGATTTCGCCGAGCTGCTGCTGCGCGCGCACGAGCTGTGGCGCGACAATCCGGATGTGCTCGCGCATTACCGCGAGCGCTTCCGTCACGTTCTCGTCGACGAGTTCCAGGACACCAACGCGATTCAGTATGCCTGGGTGCGAATGTTGGCCGGCGAGCGCGGCATGCCGTTCATCGTCGGCGACGACGACCAGTCCATCTACGGCTGGCGCGGCGCGAAGATCGAGAACCTGCACCGGCTGCAGAAGGATTTTCCCGGCCTCACCACGATTCGCCTCGAACAGAATTATCGCTCCACCGGCAATATCCTTACGGCGGCGAACGAATTGATCGCGCACAACAGCGACCGGCTCGGCAAAAACCTGTGGACTGCCGGCAAGGACGGCGAGCCGGTGCATATCTACGCGGCGTTCAACGAGCAGGACGAAGCGTCGTTCGTAATCGAGCGCATTCAGCGCTGGGTGAATGATGGCGGCCAACGCCGCGAGGCGGCGGTGCTGTATCGCTCCAACGCGCAGTCGCGCGTCTTTGAGGAGGCATTGATGTTCGCTGGCGTGCCGTACCGCGTGTACGGCGGTGTACGTTTCTTCGAACGCGCGGAGATCAAGGACGCGCTCGCGTATCTGCGCCTGATCGCCAATCGCGGCGATGACGCGTCGTTTGAGCGTGCCGTCAATCAGCCGGCGCGCGGCATCGGCGCACGCACGCTGGAGTCACTGCGCGCGGCGGCGCGCGAGGCGCGTGTGCCGTTATGGGATGCAACCGCCCGGCTGGTCGAGTCCGGTGCACTCACGGCCCGGGCGGCCAATGCGCTCACCGGTTTCCGGCAGCTCATCGACCGGCTGGACGCCGAGACGGAAGCGTTGCCGCTGGCCGAGCAGGTCGAACACGTTGTCGAGGCGAGTGGCCTGCTCGACTATTACAAGCGCGACAAGGGCGAGCGCGGCGAAGCGCGGGTCGAGAACCTCGAAGAACTGGTCACCGCCGCGCGTGGCTTCGAGCCCGAGCCGGATTTCGATGTGCCGCCGCTGACGGCGTTTCTGACGCAGGCCGCGCTCGAAGCCGGCGAAGGGCAGGCGGAGGCGGGAGAGGATTCGGTGCAACTCATGACGCTGCACTCCGCCAAGGGCCTCGAATTTCCATTGGTGTTTCTGTGCGGCATGGAAGACGGCCTGTTTCCGCATCAGCGTTCGATTGACGACCCGGCGGGCATTGAGGAGGAACGCCGCCTCGCGTATGTCGGCATGACGCGCGCGATGCAGACCTTGTATTTGAGCTACGCGGAGCAGCGCCGGTTGCACGGGCGGGAAAGCTACGGCCATCCATCGCGCTTCCTGCGCGAACTCCCGGCGGGTGCGGTGGACGAAGTACGGCCGAACGTGCAGGTGGCCCGGCCTTTATATAGTGGCGCGGGCATGGCGCAGCCGGTTCCGAACGGGCTCGGCCTGGGCCAGCGGGTGCGCCACCCGAAATTCGGCGAAGGCGTGGTGTTGAATTGCGAAGGCAACGGTGCGCAGGCGCGGGTCGAGGTGAATTTCGAGCGCGCGGGCACGAAATGGCTGGTGATGGCTTACGCGAATTTGCAGGCGTGTTGAACGTCGGCGAACGGGGGCCGCAAGGTGCTTTCGACTCAAGTTTTCCCTGCCACGACAATCTAAACAGTCTGCGGTGGGAATTGACGGCTGCCGATGGCGGCAGTAAGGTGGCGCCGCCATGAAAATAATCATCCTCGGGGCGGGTCAGGTCGGCTCTACCGTAGCCAATATCCTGGTCACGGAAACCGACAATGACATCACCATTGTCGACAACAATGAAGACGTACTCGGCGAGCTTGAGAAGCGGCTTGACCTGCGTACCGTCTGTGGCTCCGCCGCTTTCCCGAATATTCTCAAGGAGGCCGGTGCCGACGATGCCGACATGGTCATCGCCGTCACCGACAGCGATGAGGTCAACATCGTCGCCTGCCAGCTCGCCCATGCCCTGTTTCACACGCCCACCAAGATCGCGCGCGTGCGCGCCGGCGAGTACCTGGCGGCCGAGGAGGTGTTCCGACAGGGTACGCTGGGCATCGACCGCCTGATCAGCCCCGAACAACTGGTGACAGACTACATTCGCCGCCTGCTGGAATATTCGGGGGCGCTGCAGGTGCTGGATTTCGCCGACGGCCGCGTGCGGCTGGTTGACGTGCAGGCGTACTACGGCGGCCCGCTGGTGGGCAAGGAACTGCGCGCGATTCGGGATCACCTGCCGAAGGTGGATGCGCGCGTGGCGGCAATTTACCGCGCCGGCGAACCGATCATTCCGACCGGCGATACGGTGATCGAGGCAGGCGACGAGGTCTTCTTCATTGCCGCCAAGCGCGATATCCGCACCATGATCAGTGAGCTGCGCAAGCTGGAAAAACCGGTCAAGCGGATCGTCATTGCCGGGGCCGGCAACATCGGCGTGCGACTCGCCAACGCGATCGAGGACACCCACAACGTGAAGCTGATCGAGCGGGATGGTCACCGCGCGAAAGCCGTGTCCGCCATGCTGGACAATACCATCGTGCTGCACGGCGATGCCGCCGACGAAGGCCTGCTGCGCGAAGAAAATATCGAAAACATGGATGCGTTTCTGGCCGTCACCAATGCCGAGGAAGCCAACATCTTGTCGGCGATGCTGGCCAAGCAGCTCGGTTGTCGCAAGGCGCTGGCACTGATCAACCGGCCGGCCTACGTCGAACTGGTCGAGAGCGGGTCGATTGACGTCGCGCTGTCGCCGCAGCAGGTGACCATCGGTGCGCTGCTGACCTACATTCGCCGCGGCGACGTGCTCAACGTCTTCTCGCTGCGCGGCGGTGCGGCGGAAGCAATCGAGGCAGTGGCGCACGGTGCCAGGGGCAAATCGAAGGTCGTGGGCCGCCGGATCGCCGACATCGACCTGCCGCGAGGCGCCACGATCGCCGCCGTGGTGCGCGGCGATGACGTGCTGATGGCGCACGGCGACATCCTCATCGAAGACGGCGACCATGTGATTCTGTTCGTGATCGAACGCAAGCATATCGCGGCAGTCGAGAAGCTGTTCCAGGTCGGCGTCGACTTCGTATAACTGATGCACCTGGGCGCCGTCCAACGCGTACTTGGCCTGATGCTGACCCTGTTCGGCATCACGCTAGCGATCCCGATACTCGTCGCCTGGTGCTACGGCGACGGCGCGCTCATGCCATTCGTCTACGGCTCCGCCATCGTCGTCGGCGTTGGCCTCATTGGCTGGGCGACCGCGCCGCATCATCACCCCGATTTGCGCCTGCGTGACGGCTTCCTGATCGTCGCGCTGATCTGGACACTCTGCAGCCTGCTTGGCGCGCTGCCGTTCTGGTTCGCGATTCGTCCGGATATGAACTTCACCGACGCGGTATTCGAGACCGTGTCGGGCCTGACGACTACCGGCGCCACTTCGCTCATCGGGCTGGACAAGCTGCCGCATGCCATTTTGTATTACCGTAGCCAACTGCACTGGTTCGGCGGCATGGGTATTATCATTCTGGGGCTCGCGGTGCTGCCAATGCTCGGCGTGGGCGGCATGCAGCTCTATCGCGCCGAAACGCCGGGCCCGGTCAAGGACAAGTTAACCCCGCGCGTCACCGAAACCGCCAAGGCGCTGTGGCTGATTTATCTCGGCATTACGGTGGCCTGCGCATTGTCCTACTGGCTGGCCGGCATGCCCCTGTTCGACGCCATCTGCAACAGCTTCGGCACGGTCGCGACCGGCGGCTTTTCGATGCACGACGCCAGCTTTGCCTTTTACCACAGCAATGGGCTCGAATTGATCGGCGCGTTTTTCATGTTCATGTCCGGTGCGAATTTTGCGTTGCACTATGGCGTGTTCCGCTCGGGTTCCATCAAAACGTGGTTGCGCGATCCGGAATTCCGCTTTTATCTTGGTATCACCGTACTGCTTGTCGCGGTCATGACCGCCGACCTGTATTTTCGGGGTGTGTACCCGACCGTCTTCAAGTCGTTCGTCGAGTCGTCGTTTCAATACACGTCGATGATGACGACCACGGGATTCCTGTCGGCGGACTTCACCGTGTGGCCGGGGTTCATTCCGATGATGCTGATCTTCATCGGCTTCATGGGCGCTTGCGTTGGCTCGACGGCCGGCGGCCTCAAGGTTGTTCGCATCCACCTGATGGCCAAGCAGGCGTTGCGCGAAGTTCAGCGGTTGGTGCATCCGACCGCCGAGATTCCCGTCAAGAGCGGCAAATCGGTGGTTTCCAACCGCGTTCTGCAGGGCGTTCTCGGCTTCGTCGCGACCTATTTTGCGTTGTTCGCGATCATGATGATGATTCTGCTTGCCACCGGCATGAAGCCACTGGAGGCGTTCTCCGGCCTTGCCACGTGCATGAACAACGTCGGTCCGGGTCTCGGATCGGTCGCGTTCACTTTCGCCGGCGTCCACGGCGTGGCGAAGTGGACACTGACCATTGCAATGCTGCTCGGCCGGCTGGAGATCTACCCATTGCTGATATTGTTTACGCCGGCATTCTGGCGGCGTTGAGACGGCGAAATTCTGCGTTATCATGGCGTTCGCCATGAACGCCGCCGAACGATTCGAGCAAATGCTGGACGCCGGGCGCGATTCCGCGCTACTGCGATTTTCCCTGGGCAATGAGTATCTGAAGGCCGATGCGCCGGAACGCGCCGCCGAACACCTGGCGCGCGCGGTAGAGCTCGATCCCCGCTATTCGGCGGCGTGGAAACTTTACGGTAAGGCGCAGGCCGCGGCTGGGCGCGATACCGAGGCCGCCGATACCTGGCGGCGCGGCATCGAAGTCGCGGAAAGCCGCGGCGACAAGCAGGCGGCGAAGGAAATGCAGGTGTTTCTGCGCCGCCTGCAGAGGAAAACCTCATGAACCGATACGTTTCGCGCAGCGATCAGGCCGACCGCCTTCGAATTGCGCGTGAAGCCGCGCGCATTCTGGCGGAGGAGGGCGTGCGCGACTTCCTGCTGGCGAAACGCAAGGCAACCGAGCGCCTCGGCCTCGATGCACGCAACCGGCGATTGCCAACGAATCGGGAAATCGAGGAAGCGCTGGCGGAGCATCATCGGCTCTTCAACGCGGCGGCTCACGAGCGGCGCTTGCGCGAATTGCGCGAGGCGGCATCCCGGGCGATGCGGATTTTTGCGAATTTCGAGCCGCGCCTGGTCGGCGGCGTGCTCAGCGGCCTGGCCGCCGAACACGCGCCGGTGCAGCTTCACCTGTTCGCCGACGCGGCGGAGCAGGTGGCGATTCACCTGCTCGATCGCGGGCTCAAGTACGAACTGGACGAGCGCCGGCTGAAGCAGCCGCGCGGCGGCGCGGGGCAAAGCTATCCGATGTATCGCTTCGCATTGCGGGACGTCGTGATCGAGGCGACAGTCTTCCCGCACGACGCGATCCGCCAGGCCCCGGCGAGCCCGGTCGATGGCCGGCCGATGCGGCGGGCGGGGCTAGATGAAGTGGAAGCGTTGTTGGAGACGGGTTAGCAGAAGGTTCGGTAAGAGAAGATAATTTCCGCAGATGAACGCAGATAAACGCCGATCAAGAATTCTTATCTGTGATCATCTGCGTTCATCCGCGGACTCTTGATTCTTCTCTTGAATTCCTACCGCTTCGCAATCTCCACATAATCCCGCTTCTGCGGCCCCATATAGAGCTGCCGCGGCCGGCCGATCGGCATCTTCTGCGACACCATTTCCTGCCAGTGCGCGACCCAGCCGACCGTGCGGGCGATCGCGAACATCACGGTAAACATGTTCGTCGGGATGCCGAGCGCCTTATAGATGATGCCCGAGTAGAAATCGACATTCGGGTACAACTTCTTCTCGATGAAGTATTCGTCCTTGAGGGCGATTTCCTCCAGCCGCAGCGCGAGGTCGAGCAGTGGATCGTCTTTCTGGCCGAGCCGGTCGAGCACCTTGTGGCACATGTCCTTGATAACGGTCGCGCGCGGGTCGAAGTTCTTGTACACGCGATGGCCGAAGCCCATCAGCCGGAACGAGTCGTCCTTGTCCTTGGCGCGGGCGAGAAACTTGTCGATGTTTTCCTTGCTGCCGATCTGGTTGAGCATGGCCAGCACCTTTTCGTTCGCGCCGCCATGCGCCGGGCCCCACAGGCACGCGATGCCGGCCGCGATCGCGGCGTACGGGTTGGTGCCGGAACTGCCCGCCAGGCGCACCGTTGATGCGCTGGCGTTCTGCTCGTGATCGGCGTGCAGGATGAACAGGAGATCCAGCGCCTGCGCTGCGACTTCGTCCACCTCGTACTTGTCGCTCGGGACGGAGAAGAACATGTTCAACAGGTTCTCGCAGTAGCCGAGATCGTTGCGCGGGTACACGAATGGCTGGCCGACCGAGCGCTTGTATGCCGCGGCCGCCATCGTCGGCATCTTGGCGATGATCCGGCGCGCGAACAGGTCGCGGTCGGCCGGGTTACGGATGTCCATACTGTCGTGGTAGAACGCCGACAGCGAGCCGACCACCGCCGTCATCATCGCCATCGGCGGCGCGTCGTAGTGAAAGCCGTTGTAGAACCGCCGCAGCGACTCATTGAGCATCGAGTGGTTGTTCAACGAGTCCTCGAACTGGCCGAGTTCCTCGCGCGTCGGCAGTTCCCCGTTGAGTAACAGGTAGCTGACTTCAAGGAAGCTGCTGCTATGGGCGAGCTGCTCGATCGGGTACCCGCGATACAGCAGCACGCCCTGCTCGCCGTCGATGTACGTGATCGCGCTCTCGCAACTCGCCGTCGACTTGAAACCGGGATCGAACGCCAGCAGTTGATGCTCGTTGTACAGCCTGGTGATATCGAATGCCGGTGCGCCGATGGCCGGGTCGCGGCCTTTCAGTGCGATCGCGTCGCCTCCGTCGGGGGCCGTCAGCTTGTAAGTCTTGTTACTCATGTGGAAGCTCCTGATTGAGTCGCCGGCACGGCAAGGCGTCGCGGCGATCGGCCATGCCGCGTCGCAAAAGCGAAAACCGAGTGTAGTGGTCCTTCAAAGAAATATTGCCCGGTTCAGCGAGCCTGCCCGCGTTCGTGGCAAGGCGCGCCGCGCAGGCAATGGCGCGCCCTTCCGGGCATCGCCACGAACAGACGCTCGGGCGCACAAACGGCAATTATAGCGAATTCAGCGGGCGCCGACAGGTTCCCCGACGACGGTCAGAGCCGCCGGGTGATGCACGATGATTTCCGGACGGCCGTGGTAGGCGTACTGCCAGCCGCGGACGAGGATTGTGCGTCCGGAGAGCCGTTTCAGCGGGTGCCGAAAGTAGTGGCGGTCGTCCGCCGCAATCCAGACGGTCAGTCCACCGTGCAGCGTCAGCAGCGTTCCGGCGCGTTTTTCGGCAACGCTGGCGACGCGGCCGCGCACGATTTCGAAACCCGGCTGCGCCGCCTCGGCGACACTCCGCACTACCCCGGAACCGGTGGACCACAGTCCCCGGTGATGCGTCCGGGCGATCTGCTCCGCGGCCCGATAGCAGGCGCTGCGGCGAACATTGGGTGGTATGGCGATAACGGCGGCAAGACCGGCTTCGAGCAGCCGCCGCGCGGCGTCCTGGCCGCCAATATACACATGCGCGAGCGTTCGCCCGTAGCGATCCCGGCGATCAGGCGCGGCGCTCCATTCGACGTGATTGCCGGCAGTAGCCAGCCAGTGCGTGAGCCGCAGGCGGGCGGCGGCGGCGAAGGGTTGCGCCGCTTCGCCGTCATGCGCGATTTCGGGCGCGTTGAGGCCGACGATGCGTATGTGTCGGCCGCCGTCGAGGATCACCGTGTCGCCGTCGATGACGTACCGGACATGCGCGTCATGGAGCGTACCGAGCGGCGTGCAGTCGACGGCGGCGGCAGTTGTAGGGACAACGGCCAGCAACACCGCAGACAGGAGCGGCCAAAAAAAAGGGCGCGTCGCCGCACCCTTTTTCGATAGTGACCGCACTGGCAGCCTGTCTTCAGCCGTACTTGCGCCGGAACTTGTCGACCCGGCCGGCGGTATCGACGATCTTCTGTTTGCCGGTGAAGAACGGATGGCACTGCGAGCAGACTTCAACGTGCAGGTCGTGGCCCGCCGTCGAACGCGTGGTGAAGGTTTCGCCGCAACTGCAGGTTACGGTGACTTCTTTGTAATCCGGATGAATGTCGGTTTTCATCGTCGCCTCGTCGGGTCGAGCCGCCGTATGGTGGGCGCTCGCGGTAAAAATGAATCGCGCAGTATACGCGGCAGCATTGCCCTCAGCAAGGGCGGTCGTCACAGATTTATGCCGGCCCGCCCGATTTTCAATCGCGGGCATAGGCTTAGGCAAAGCCAGTGAGGCAGATTGTCACCAGTCTCAGCTAAGCGACTGTAAGTTCTACCGAAACCCGCTTATCCACAAAAACTGTGGATAAGTCTGTGGATGAAAGCCGGCGGTAATGGGCCGAGGCACGTAGTTGGTGGCTTCGGGTTAGATCGGTAAAAACTTGATCAACCTCATTATACGTTTATATTTCAATACCTTACACCGCAACTGCGACCGAAAAACAGGCCGTCGTGACCGTTGCGGCTCGCGCTGCGGCGTGCTCGCGGAAGTGTGCATAAGCGCATGGGGCGGCTGTTTCCAAAAAGCTGGATTATGCGAGCGCGCACGGTATACTAGCGCACCGAATTCCGCTCAAATTCTTTAACGACAGGTAGAGTTCATGCAATACAAGATAGTTACCGGGATGGTCGCCGCCGCGGCTCTTTTGCTCAGCGGCGCGGCGATGGCCGCCACTACCCCCAAGATCGGCGTTATCAATGTCGACTATGTCATCGCGCACTCGAAGCGCGGAAAGGCGGCCGACCAGGCCTTGAAGGCGCTGGCCGAAAAGAAGCAGGCGGAACTCAAGAAAGAGCAAGCGAAGCTGGCCGCGACCAATGCCGACCTGAAGCAGGAGAAGCAGAAGGACACGGCGGACTTCAAGAACAAGGTCACCGCGTTCCAGCAGTCGTACGGCGCTTTTCAGCAGCATGTCAAGGAGAGCCAGAGCGAGTTCCAGAAGCGGCAGGCCGACTTGATGAATCCGATCTTCAAAGATCTGAAGAAGGTGCTGGAGGATTACGGCAAGGCGCACGGCTATACGTTGATTCTGAACAGGACAAGCAATGCTGTCGCTTACGCCGTGTCGAGTACCGATCTCAATGATGAGGTCATCAAGGCGCTGGACAAGTTCGAAGGCGAATAAGCCTGCCTGACAATGCGGGAAGGCGACTGGAGGTGCCGGAACAATGAAAGGATTCATGATTGCCGCCATCATGCTGGCTGCCGCCGCGACTACAATGGCGGCGGGCTTGTTCCAGATTGGGTCGCCGGCCTTCAACGCCGGCGGCGCCATTCCAGCGCGTTACACCTGCGATGGCCAAGGCATCTCGCCGCCGCTGCGCTGGGGCGGCGTGCCCGCTGGCACGCGTTCACTGGCGCTGATTGTCGACGATCCCGATGCGCCCAGCGGCACTTTCGTTCACTGGGTGCTCTATAACCTGCCGGCGTCGGTGACGCATCTGGAAGCGGGCGTGACGCTCGATCAGGGCGCGTACGGCGCAAGCTTTGGCGTCAACAGCCGGGGCGATGCCGCGTACACCGGGATGTGTCCGCCTTCCGGGGTGCATCATTATCATTTCAAGCTGTACGCGCTGGACACGTCGCTGCCCGACCAGGGGCATATGACGAAGGCTGAGTTGCTGGATGCCGTGCGGGGGCATCAGGTCGGGATGACCGAGTTGGTTGGTGTCTATCGGCGGGATTAGTTTGGTGGCCGCCTGCGGCGGCGGCTTTCTCTTTATTCTTGCCGGCCACGAAGGCCGGCTCTTCTCTCGCGATTTGAGCGCAGCCGAAGATCGGGCTGAAAATCGGGGAAACAAGGAACATTATCCGAAGCCATGGATGGCTGAGTTATGTTCCGGCCCCGATTTTCAGCCCGATCTTCGGGTAGTCCGAAGTGCAGGGATGCACTTCGGACCAAGCGCCATGAGCAGTGGCTTTGGTTACTTTCCCTGTAAGGAAAGTAACCCGGCTGCCGGGCCGGATACCGGCATCAATTAGTCTGCCGCCGCAGGCGGCACAAAGCCATTAGAATCGAGCCTCGACGCTCAGGTATGGAAAGCGTCCCGGGATGGGGTAGATCGTGTGCTCGAAGCTGCCGCTGGCGGTCATCGACACCGGGGGCTCGCGGTTAAACAGGTTTCTGACGCCGAACGACAGCGTGGTGTCGATTTCCGTGAAGGTGTAGCTCGCGCGCACATCAAAATAGGTGGTTGCGCCCAGCTTGTTGCGTGACAGGCTTTCGTTCTGCTTGTCGGGGTACGTACACAGACCCAGGTTCGTGAAGCTTAGCGGCGTGCCGTCGAACGAGTCGCTGCAGGTTTCGTTCATGTCGCTGATGTAGCGCACGACAAGATCCGCCGACCAGTTGGCGAGGTGCCAGTTGATATCGAGATTCGAGCGCACCAGCGGAAAGCCCCCGATGCGGCCGAATTCCTCGCCCGCGCGGCGCGTGACGATCGGCTTTGCGCTTTTCGTCGAGTATTGCGTCAGCGTCTCCTTGAATTCCCGCAGCCAGGTGGTGCGCCAGTCGAGGGCAAACCGGCCCCAGCCCGTGAGCGGAAAGGCGTAGGCGATGTCAGTGTCGAAGCCGGCGGTCAGCACGTTGCCGGCATTGGTCATGCGGTCGTCGATGCGGGTGATGATGCCGGTCCCTGCGCGATCGATTTGCGTGCAGTAGCCCTGCACGCCGCCGACATAGCAGCCGTTTAGAATCTGCTGCCCGTCGAGTTGGGTGATCGCGTTATCGACTTGAACCTGCCAGTAATCGACGCTGATTTCAAGCGTGTCCAGCCAGCTCGGCGTAAAGACCACGCCGATGCCGCGTGACTGCGAAGTTTCCGGCTCCAGCCCCGGATTGGCGCCGCTGATCGTGCGGACTCGCTGCGCCTTCGGTTGCGCGTAGTCCGCGGGTACACCAGCCGCCTTGCACGCTGCCGCCACGTCCGTGTTCGCGTATTGGCTGCATGGATCGACGAGTTGCGGTCCGCCAACGCTGCTCCCGCCGAACATCTCGCGCACCGTCGGTGCGCGAAAATCCTTCGACCAGTGTGCGCGCAGCAGCCAATCGTCCACCGGCTGCCATTGCAATCCGGCACGGTCGGCGTTGATGCTGCCGAAGGTGTCGAAGTCGGCGTGACGAAATTCGAGTGAAACGGCGAGACGCTGCGCGAGCGGCAGATCGGCCAGCAGCGGCACATCGATCCCGGCGAATTCGGCGTCGACGCTGAATCCACCTTGGGCGGGCGATTCAAAGTCGCCGAACGAGTTGCCGGCGGCGCTGATCGAGTCGGGCACGTCGCGGCCGTGCTCGTCGCGATGTTCGTAACCCGCCGTGAACGCCAGCGGCCCCGCCGGCAGATCGACGATCGGTCCGCCGACGCGGGCAGTGTAGTCGTGCAGCGTACTGGCGATGCGCCGTTGGCCGGTGTAGGTGATGTAGTCGAGCATCGCCGGCGTGATCGTGCCGCCGCGATACTGCCCGCCGAACAGGTTGAGCGGCACACAGTCCGGGTTCGCCGAATTCTGCCCGCACTCATCGACCGGGCCGAGCGCCTGCCGGATACGCGCGACGTTGAGCAGGTTCCGGGCGATCACGCCCATGTCGTTGTGGTTGTAAATGTAGTTGAGGTCCCAGCCGATGGCGTCGGGGCCGTCGCCGAAGCTGCCGGAAAAGCCGCCGCTGAACTGGTAGGTGTCGACGTTTTCGTTGAAGTAGCGCGCGCCGGTTTCGGTGACCTGGCGGGTGAGCAGC
This sequence comes from Gammaproteobacteria bacterium, assembly GCA_035698525.1. Classification (GTDB taxonomy): domain Bacteria; phylum Pseudomonadota; class Gammaproteobacteria; order Natronospirales; family DASSBR01; genus DASSBR01. The sequence goes on along the minus strand of DASSBR010000043.1, from coordinate 3,986 downwards.
AGCAGCGTGGGATTGGTGCCGGTCGCCGTCAGATCGTAGCCAAACGGGTTGTACGGATTCGATGCCGCAATCGAAACCGGAAAGGCGGTATTGGCACCAATTTCGATTTCAGACGGTCCGTCGCGCTGTTCCGATTTGCGCTTGTTGAATACTGCCGCTGCATGGAACACGACCTCCGGCGCCAGTTGATACAGCCCCTGCACATATAGGCTGCTGCGCTCGGACGGCGTCAACAGATAGTTCACCGGCGCAAAGTTGTAGCGATCGGTCAGCGCGTGGAATGGCCGGAAATCGCCGGGATTCGTGCCCGGCTGACCCTGTTTGACGGTCAGATCGAGTTGCCCGCCGGTAGTCGGGTCGAGGATGATGAAGCGACCCTGTGGCGTCGTCGAACTGCCGCGCGTTGTGCCGGTGCCGAAGCGCGGGAAGGACGAGATCGCGCGGTCGCCGCCAAAGATCGGTTCGCGATTGAAGTGCGAGGCGTTAAAGATGACATTCGCGCGCTCGGAACTCGCGCCGAGCGTGAAACTGTAGGACTCGGTGCGGCCGTCGTGGTGGCTGCCCTCGATATACTCACCGGCATAGGCGCTTGCTTCGGCGCCGGAAAAGTTCTTTCGCGTGACGAGGTTGATGACGCCGGCGATCGCCCCCGAGCCGAAGCGCGCCGACTGGCCGCCCTTGTAGATGTCGATGTGGTCGATCATCGCGAGCGGAATCGTGGTCAGATCGACGTTGCCGTCGAGGCCCGTCGCCCAACGGTGGCCGTTTACCAGCACCAGCACCCGCTGGCTGCCCAGATTGCGCAGATCGACGTTGGTTTCGCCCGTCGAATTGAAATTGAAGGTCGCGTTGGGTGCGGAGCCGGCCACAGTCAGATTCTGCAGGATGGCGCCGACGGACTTGAGGCCGGTGGCCTCGATGTCGGCACGGTCGATGGTTACCACCGGCGTCGCGTTTTCGACGCTGACCGGCTGTAACGGCGTTCCCGTGACGGTCAGCTTGCCCAGCGGCGTCGGCGGCGTTTCGGCCGGCGTGGCGGCGCAGGCCGCGCCAGTCACCATGAAAGCCCCGATCAAGCGCAGCGTTGGCACGCGGCGCAGCTTATTCTTGTTATGCATCAATTATTCCCTTTGTCTGGTCGCCGTCCTGACTTTAGTCCGGCAAAGCTTACCAGAAGTTCAGGCGTCGCTTCGTTTAGAATCACGCCAACACGAACAGCGGAATCGACATGACGAATCACTCAAGTTACGACGTCATCATCATTGGCGGCGGCCATAACGGCCTGACCTGCGCTTGCTATCTCGCCGGCGCCGGGCTGAGCGTCGGCGTATTCGAGCGCCGCCCGGTCGTCGGCGGGGCGGCGGTGACGGAGGAATTTCATCCCGGTTTTCGCAACTCCGTTGCCAGCTACACCGTCAGCCTTCTGAATCCGAAGGTCATCCGCGATCTGCGGCTCGCGGAGCACGGCCTGCGCGTCGTGGCGCGTCGCGCTAACAACTTTCTGCCGTTGCCCGACGGGCGCTCATTGACGTTGACAGGCGAGTCGCACGCCGACGAGCGAGAGGTGGGCCGATTCTCCGCGCGCGACGCCGAGGCCTTGCCGCGCTACGGCGCCATGCTCGATGCTGTCGCCGATTTGCTGCGCGAGCAGATTCTGAAGACGCCGCCAAACAGCGGCGGCGGCATCGGCGACCTGCTGCGCGCGATGACGCTCGGGCGGCGCTTTGAAAAGCTGCCGATCGCCGTGCGCCGCGACGTGCTCGCGCTGTTCACCAAAAGCGCCGGCGACTGGCTCGACGGCTGGTTCGAGTCGGACCCGATCAAGGCCGTCTTTGGCTTCGACTCCATCGTCGGCAATTTCGCCAGCCCCTACACACCCGGCTCGGCGTACGTCCTGTTGCACCACGTGTTTGGCGAAGTGAACGGGCGCAAGGGAGTCTGGGGGCATGCGATCGGCGGCATGGGGGCGATTACGCAGGCGATGGCGGCCGAGGCGAAGCGGCTCGGCGTTGACGTGCACATCGACGCGCCGATCGCGCGGGTCGATGTCAGGCATGGGCGGGCGGGCGGCGTGACGCTGGTCGACGGCCGCGAGTTTCGGGCGCGCGCGGTGGCCGCGAACGTCAATCCAAAGCTGCTGTACCGCGATCTGGTGGATAGCCATGAGCTGGATGACGACTTTGTCGAGCGCATGCGCCAGTATCGCTGCGAGTCGGCCACATTCCGGATGAACGTTGCCCTGTCGGAACTGCCGCGTTTTGTGAGTTTGCCGGACGGCCCACAGCCTCAGCATAGCGCCGGCATCATCATCGCGCCGTCGCTCGACTACATGGATGCCGCGTGGCTGGATGCGCGCGACGACGGCTACTCGAACCGGCCGGTGGTCGAGATGGTCATTCCGAGTACGCTCGACGACAGTCTCGCACCGCCGGGCCGGCACGTTGCGAGCCTGTTCTGCCAGCACTTTCGATACGAGTTGCCGCACGGCCGCTCATGGGACACCGAGCGTGACGCGGCGGCGGATCGGATCATCGACACCGTCAATGAATTCGCGCCTAATTTCAAGGCCAGCGTGCTTGGCCGCCAGGCGCTGTCGCCGCTTGATCTGGAGCGAAAATTCGGACTGGTCGGCGGCGACATTTTCCACGGTGCGCTGAGCCTGGACCAGTTGTTCAGCGCGCGCCCGATCCTCGGCCACGGCGCTTATCGCGGGCCGATTCCAGGGCTGTATATGTGCGGATCGGGCGCACATCCCGGCGGCGGCGTGACCGGCGCGCCGGGTCATAATGCGGCGCGGGAAATTATTCGAGACTTTCGGTGGCGGCGGGTTCGTTAAGTAACGGTGGTCTCTAAAGCATTTTGCGCGCGGCGGCGTAAATATCTTCGTCCGACGGCAGGACCAGGTTTGCCGCATCGGCCAACGGAATAAAGCTGTCCTCACCGGCGACGCGGCCCTTTTGGACGCCCGGCGCGGCATGCTCGTCGAGCGCCGTGAAGATTTCTTCGGCAATGCCGCCGGTGCGCCGGCCTTCATCGACGACCAGCACCGTGCCCACATCGTTCGCGTGCCGGGCGATCTGCTCGACGTTGAGCGGCTTGAGCCAGCGCAGATCGAGTATGCGCACCTTTTTGCCGATCTCGTCTTCGATGCGTTTGGCGACGCGTAACGACATGACTACACCGTTGCCGTAGGTGACGATCAGCAGGTCTTTCGCCTTCGGGTTGTAAACGCGGCCTTCGCCGAGCGGCACGGCGCGGTCCGGCGCAGGGTATTCGAATAGCCACGCGCCGTCCTTCGGCTCGTGCAGGTCCTTGGTCATGTACAGTGCGATCGGCTCGAGGAACGCGACCACGCGCCCGTCAACCTTGGCAAGCGCCGTGCAAGTGCGCAGCATCATCGCGGCGTCGTCGCCGCGGCTGGGGCAGGCGACGATCAGCCCCGGGATGTCGCGCAGCGCGGTCGTGCTGTTGTCATTGTGGAAGTGGCCGCCGAAGCCCTTCTGGTAACCGAGCGACGCGATGCGCACGACCATTCCATTGCGGTACTGGTTGTTGGAGAAGAACTGCATTGACGCCGCTTCGCCGCGAATCTGGTCGCAGGCATTGTGCAGATAGGCGAGATACTGGATTTCCGGCATCGGCAGCAGGCCCATGTAGGCCGCGCCCTGTGCAATACCGAGAATGGTCTGTTCGTCGAGCAGCGTGTTGAACACGCGCGCCGCTTTGAAGGTTTTCATCAGGCCGGTGGTGACGGTGTAAACGCCGCCCTTTTGCGCCACGTCCTCGCCAAAAACGGTCGCCTCCGGATACTTTGCCATCAGGTCGGCGAGCGCGCGGTTGATCTGGATCGCGAGATGGCGCGGCGGGTCGTTTTCAGGCAGGCGGCCGGCGAAAGCTTTGTCGCGCACGTCGTTGTAGTCGGCGCGCGTCGCTTCGGTGTTGACCTCATGCGGGTGATAGGGCGCGAGCGGCGCCATCACCGCGTC
>DASSBR010000042.1:0-9192 GCA_035698525.1 Gammaproteobacteria bacterium | reverse complement strand
AACGCCGCCATACCGGTCGAGGTCGTGCGCAATGGCTTGCGGACGATCGCGATCGGGGTCGGCGACAGCCGGCGGCTGGAACTCCCCTACCTGCCCAACAACGCCGATATCAAAAGCGGTGACCGGCTCGTGACATCCGGGCTCGGTGGTCGTTTTCCGCGCGGCTATCCGGTCGGCGCCGTGATGCGCGTCTTACAAAAGCCGGGGGCGCCATTCGCCGAGATCGAGGCGCAGCCGGCGGCTGAGCTGGCCCGCAGTCATCAAGTGCTGTTGCTGTGGCCGCCGAAGCCGGACCACGCGCCGGCGAAAACCGCCGTTGCCGAAGCCGGAACGGCCGCGAAGCCATGAGTCATCATGAGTAACCGTACGAACGCCGGGTGGGTGGTGCTGGTAACGCTGGCCGCGGCGCTGATCCTCAGCATCTGGCAGTTACCCACCGCGGCGGTGCCGTTCTGGCCGCATTGGGTCGTGCTGGTCGTCATCTACTGGTGCCTGGCGTTGCCGCACCGCATCGGCATTGGCATCGCCTGGATCGTCGGTCTGCTGATGGACGTGCTGTCCGGCACGATGCTCGGTGAGCACGCGCTGGCGCTGGCATTGGTCGCTTTCCTGGTGCTCAAGGTGCACCTGCAGGTGCGCGTGTTTCCGCTGTGGCAGCAGACGCTGACTGTCGCGCTGGTGATCCTGCTGTACGAATTCGTGCTGTTCTGGATCGACGGCGCCATTGGCCTGCCTTCGCAACCGCTCGTGCGCTGGCTGCCTGTGGTGACGAGCCTGTTGATCTGGCCGTGGCTGATGAGCCTCCTGCGGCACCTGCGACGCAAGTACCGGGTGAGCTGAGTCGTGGCGATTCCTTGCGCAGCCGACCGACGGGCCCCCACCGCGCCCCCTTCCCGGAGGGAGCAGGAGAAGTGAGAAGCTGGACGCCAATAAAGAACCAGGAGGCCGAGTACCGCCAGTTCCTGTCGCGCGCGGTGATCGGCGCCGCGATAACGATTTTTGCGCTGCTCGCGGTCGTAAGTCGCCTGATCTGGCTGCAGGTGATGAACCACGACCACTTCGTCACGCTGTCGCAGAACAACCGGCTGCGCCTCGAGCCGGTCGCCCCGACGCGCGGGCTGATCTACGACCGCAACGGCGTGCTGCTGGCCCGCAATGTGCCGAGTTACGCGCTCACCGTGACGCCGGAGCAGGTGCCGGATATCAAGGCCATGCTCGCGCGGCTGGGCAAGATCATCCACTTGCGGCCGGTGGACATCAAGCAGTTTCACGACCTGATGGCAACCAAGCGGCCGTTTCAGCCGGTGGTGCTGCGCAGTGACCTCAGCGACGATGAAGTTGCGACTTTCGCGATCAACCGGCAGCGGTTTCCAGGCGTCGACATCCGCGCGCAGCTCAAGCGTGAATATCCGCTCGGGGCCGTGGCCGCGCACGTAACGGGTTATGTCGGCTCGATCAGCGCGCGCGACCTGCAGCATGTCGATCCGGCCCAGTACAGCGGCACATCGCAAATCGGCAAGATCGGCGTCGAGCGTGCCTACGAAGGCCTGCTGCACGGCTCGGTCGGCGAACGGCAGGTGGAGGTCAACGCGCAGGGACGGACCATCCGCGTGCTCAACACGCATCCGCCGATACCGGGCAGCAACCTCTATCTCAGCATCGATGCGCATCTGCAGCGCATCGCCTACGAGGCGCTCGGCAATCACAGCGGCGCGGTAGTGGCGATCGATCCGCGCAACGGCGAGTTATTGGCAATGGTCAGCAAGCCGGGCTATGACCCGAACATGTTTGTCGGCGGCATCAGCCAGGAAGACTACAACAACCTGCAAACCGACCCGAAGCAGCCGCTGTTCAACCGCGTATTGCGCGGCCAGTATCCGCCGGGCTCGACGATCAAGCCGTTCATGGGGTTGGCCGCCTTGTACTACGGTGTCGCGTCACTGTCTCGACAGGTGTATTGCCCCGGCCATTTCAAGCTGCCGAACGACCCGCACATTTATCACGGCTGGAAGGCCTGGGGGCACGGCGAAGTCGATCTGCGCAAGGCGATCACCGTCTCGTGCGACGTGTACTTTTACCAGATCGCGGTCGATCTCGGGATCGACCGCATTCATGATTTTCTGGCCAAGTTCGGGTTCGGACTGCCGACCGGCGTGGACATGGTCGGAGAACTCAACGGGCTCGACCCATCACCGCAATGGAAGCAGCGGCAACTCGGCAATCCGTGGTATCCCGGCGAGACGGTGATCGTCGGCATCGGCCAGGGTTACCTGCTGGTCACACCACTGCAGCTTGCAGCAGCGACCGCGACGCTCGCCGAGCAGGGCGAGCGCTTTCGGCCGCGCGTGCTGCACGCGATCGGCAATCCATTGACCGGTACCGTGATTCCAGCCGACGCGCAGCCGCTGCCGCCGGTCAGGCTGCACCATCCCGGCAACTGGGCCGCGATGACGTCCGACATGGTGAACGTCGTCGACAGCATCCATGGTACCGGTCATCGCATCGCCGACGATCTCACCTACAAGATCGCCGGCAAGACCGGCACCGCGCAGGTCTACAGCATCAACCCCGAAGACAGGCTGGCCGACGGGCGCAAGATTCCGAAGTCGCTGTGGGATCACGCTCTGTTCATTGCATTCGCGCCGGCGAAGCATCCGCGGATCGCGGTAGCGGTCATCGTCGAGCACGGCGGCCACGGCGGCTCTACGGCGTCGCCGATCGCGCGCGCGCTGATGGATGCATACCTGGGCGAGGACAAGCAATGAATATCAGCCCGGTTCTCGACAATAACCCGGCGACGCCGGGCCAATGGATCGCGCAAGCGCTGAAACTCGACCTGCCTCTGCTGGCGGGACTTGCCGTCCTGTCGTGCGCCGGCCTCACGATTCTCTACAGCGCGAGCGGCCCGAGCATGGATCTCGTCATGCGTCAGGGCATCCGCATTGGCCTGGCGTTCGTCGTGCTGCTGGTCGCGGCGCAGATTCGGGTCGATTTTTACCGCCTGTGGGCGCCGTGGCTGTATGCGGCGGGACTGTTGCTGCTGATCGCGGTGCTGCATTTCGGCGACATCGGCATGGGTGCGCGCCGGTGGCTCGATCTGGGCTTCATTCGCTTTGAACCGTCGGAGATCATGAAACTCGCGCTGCCGATGGCGGTGGCGTGGTATTTGCATTCGCGCCCGCTGCCGCCGGATTGGCGAACGCTGTTGGCGAGCCTCGTCGTCGTCTTCGTTCCCGTCGCGCTGATCGCACGCCAGCCTGACCTCGGCACCGCCCTGCTGGTGCTGAGCGCCGGCTGCTTCGGTATCTTTCTCGCAGGGCTCCGCTGGCGGACGATTCTGTTATTTGCCGCGCTGGCGGCGATCGTCGCGCCGATCATGTGGTTTTTCGTCCTGCACGATTACCAGCAGCAGCGGCTGCTGACATTCCTGAACCCGGCGCGCGACCCCCTCGGCGCCGGCTACCACATCATCCAGTCGAAAATCGCAATCGGCTCGGGTGGTATCTTCGGCAAGGGCTGGCTGAACGGCACACAGGCGCAGCTCAATTTTCTGCCCGAGCAGACAACCGATTTTATTTTTTCCGTCGTCTGCGAGGAATTCGGTCTGCTCGGCGCCATTGGACTACTGACGATTTACGCGTTCATCATCGGCCGCGGCCTCTTTATAGCCGCGCGCGCACGCGATACGTTTTCGCGACTGCTCGCCGGCAGCATTACCTTGACGTTTTTTGTTTATGTGCTCGTAAATACCGGTATGGTCAGCGGGTTGTTGCCTGTGGTCGGCGTGCCGCTGCCGCTGGTGAGTTACGGCGGCACGTCAATGGTGACGCTCATGGGCGGCTTCGGTATCCTCATGAGCATTCACTCGCACCCCAAACTGATGCCTTCCTGATGAATAATTCGTTCCGGTTCCTTCGTCGCGCCTCGTTTGCCGGCGCATTGATGTTTGCAACGGGCGCCGCCGTCGCTGCGCCGCCGAAAGGCGGCTACCTTGCCAAGCCCGCCGTGCAGCAATTCATCGACCAGATGGTTGCCGACCACGGCTTCGACCGGACGAAGTTGAAGTCACTGTTCGCCAATGCCGATTACCGCCAGTCGATCGTCGACTCGATGAACCGTCCGGCGGAATCGCTGCCCTGGTATCGCTATCGCGGCATCTTCCTGACCGCGAAGAGAACCACCGGCGGCGTCGATTTCTGGCGCGGACACGCAAAGACGCTTGCGCGCGCGGAAAAAGCATATGGCGTGCCGCCGGCGATCGTCACCGCAATCATCGGTGTCGAAAGCTACTACGGCGGCAACAAGGGCGACTATCCCGTCATCGACGCGCTGGCGACGTTAAGCTTCGACTACCCACCGCGCGCGGATTTCTTCCGCCGCGAGTTGACGCAATACCTGCTGCTCGCGCGTGAACAACATTTCGATCCCGCCGAAGTTACCGGCTCCTACGCGGGCGCCATGGGCGCGCCACAGTTCATCGCCAGCAGCTACCGGCATTACGCGGTCGATTTCGATGGCGACGGCAAGAGCAATCTGTGGAACGACTGGCCGGACATCATCGGCAGTATCGCCCACTACTTTGCCAGGAATGGCTGGCAGCGCAATGGTGATATCGTCGTGCCGGCGAAGCCGAAAGCGGGTGCCTCGCCTACGTCAATCAAGCCGGGGAAGACAGTGACAGCCGCGAAGCTGCGAGAAGCCGGTTTTGCGTTCAGCGATAAGATCGATGGCGACTCCAGGGTCGCGCTGGTGGCGCTCGAGGGCAACGACGGCAAGCAATACTGGGTCGCGTTGCACAACTTCGGCGTCATTGAAACGTACAACCACAGCCCGCTGTACGCAATGGCGGTATATCAACTGGCCCAGGCCATCGCCCAAGAGAGGCATGCGGACAAGTAGCCTCGCCATAGCCGGCGTGCTTGCCGCCTCGGTGGCCGGCTGCTCGTTCGGCCCACCGCCCGCTTTCGACGCCTCAAGCGTGCCGAACGCGGTGCCGCAAGCCGTCACGCCCAGCAAATACGGCAACCCCGATTCCTATGTCGTGCTCGGGGTCCGCTACAACGTGCTGGACAGCAGCGATGGCTACGACGAGCGCGGCATCGCGTCCTGGTATGGCCCCGGTTTCGACGGCAAACGCACTTCCAGCGGCGAAGTCTACGATATGTACCAGATGACGGCGGCGAACAAGGTGCTGCCGCTGCCGACTTACGCGCGCGTCACCAACCTCGAAAACCACCGCAGCGTGATCGTCAAAATCAACGATCGCGGACCATTCCACGAAAACCGCATCGTCGACCTGTCCTACGCCGCCGCCGCCAAGCTCGGCATGCTCAAGAAAGGCACCGCGCTGGTAGAAGTCAAGGCGGTCAGCGTCGGCGCGCCGCCGTCGCCGGACGAGGTTGCCGAGTCGCAGCCGAAGCCGGCTTCCCTGCCGGCACACCCTCGGATATATGTTCAGGTCGGCGCATTCGCCAATCACATGAACGCGCGGCACATGGAGGCGAAGCTGGAACTGGGCTCGGTGGGGCCGGTCGTCATTCAGCCGGCCATGTCGGGCGGGCAGCGCGTCTATCGCGTCCGCGTCGGGCCGCTCGCCAATGTCGACGCAGTCGATCAACTGACGCGGCGACTTTCAGCGATCGGAATTGACAATACACAAGTTGTCATACCGTGACCCGCGCTTTTTCCGACGAAACGCCTTTCGCTTGCTGCTGCCAACCGTTTAGAATTACAGGGTTTTTGCTTACCGTGATGTCACATCCGAGGAATATCAGCGTGAGAGCTTTGCAACTATTCATTCTGCTGCTCGCCAGCAGCCTCGTCCTGCCGGCTTACGCCGCCCTGCCCACTCCCGCAGCCCCGAAGCTTTCCGCCAAAAGCTACATCCTTGAGGACTTCACCACCGGCACCGTACTCGCGGCGAAGGAAGCCGATATGAAGGTGTCGCCGGCAAGCATCACCAAGCTGATGAGCCTTTATGTCGTGTTCCACGCGCTGAAATCCGGCGCGATCCATTTCGACGACAAAGTACGCGTCAGTGAAAAGGCATGGCGCATGGGCGGCTCGCGCATGTTCATCGAGGTGGGCGACAAGATCACGGTCGATAACCTGATCAAGGGCGTGGTCGTGGATTCCGGCAACGATGCGATTGTCGCCCTGGCCGAATACGTCGGCGGCACCGAGGCGGGCTTCGTCAACATGATGAATGCTTACGCCGAGCGCCTCGGCATGACGAATTCGCACTACACGGATGCCAGCGGCCTGCCACACCCCGATCATTTCATGACCGCGCGCGACATTGCGACGCTGGCACGCGCGATCATCAAAGAGTTCCCGGACTATTACCACAAATATTTCGCCGACAAGGAGTTCACCTGGAACAATATCCACCAGACCAACCGCAACCTGCTGCTGTGGCGCGATCCGTCGGTCGACGGCTTGAAAACCGGTCACACCGACGCGGCCGGCTTCTGCCTCGTCACCTCCGCCAAGCGCGGCGACATGCGTCTGGTTGCGGTTGTGATGGGCACCGAGAGCGAAGAAGCGCGGGCCGACGAAAATGAAGCGCTGCTGAACTACGGCTACCATTTCTTCGAAGGCCGCACGCTTTACGCCGCCAACAGCAAGCTAACCGAGGCGGAAGTCTGGAAGGGCCAGGCAGACAACGTGGCGATCGGCGTGAAGTCGGATCTGTATGTCGTGGTGCCCAAAGGCCAGGCGGACAAGCTGAACGCCAGCATGAAGTTGCCGTCGACGATCATCGCCCCCGTCGATGCCAAGCAGCCAATCGGCAAGGTCACGATCACACTCGGCGACCAGACCATCGCAACGGCGCCGCTGTACGCGCTCCAGCCGGTGGCCCAGGGCGGCCTGTGGACACGCATGGTCGACAGCATCGCGTTGATGTTTCACTGATCCGCCATGGCAAAACCACTCGCGACGGCGTTCCTGAACGGCGAATACCTGCCGCTTGCCGAGGCGCGTATCTCGCCGCTCGACCGCGGGTTCGTGTTCGGCGACGGCGTGTATGAAGTTATCCCCGCCTACGACGGCCACCTGTTCCGGCTCGACGAACACCTGCGCCGGCTGGCCTACAGCCTCGACTCGATCCGTCTGCCGGATCCGTATGGCGCGCCGCGCTGGCGGGAGGTCCTGAATGGCCTTGTCGCGCGCAACGGCCACGGTCGGCAAAGCGTTTACCTGCAGATCACCCGCGGCGTCGGCGCCGGACGCGATCACCGCTTCCCCGTCCAGACCGAGCCCACCGTGTTCGCGATATCGCAGGAGTTTCCGGCGGTGCCGGAGACGTTCATCAGCAACGGTATCGAAGCCGTCACCGCGCAGGATATTCGCTGGCAGCGCTGCGACATCAAGTCGATTTCGCTGCTGGGCAACATCCTGCTGCGCCAGCAGGCGGAGGACGCCGGCGCAGCCGAAACCATCCTGCTGAATAACGGCTTCGCGACGGAAGGCTCGTCCAGCACGTTGTTCGTCGTCAACGACGGCGCCGTGCACACGCCGCCGAAGGACAACCGCTTGCTGCCCGGCATCACGCGCGACCTGATCCTGGAACTGGCGCGCGACGCAGGCCTCGCCTGCGAAGAGCGCGATATTCCAGCCACGGAACTGATGTCGTCTTCCGAAGTCTGGCTTGCCAGTTCGCTGCGCGAAGTGCTCGCGGTCACGCGCATCGACGGCCTGCCCGTCGGCGACGGCCGCCCCGGCTCTGCATGGCGGCAGGTGCATGCGCTGTTTCAGCAGTACAAGGAAGGCCTCGCGGCGGCATGACCGACGGCCCGGAACAGGAAGAAAGTCCGCTCCGGTTCCCCTGCGAATTCCCGATCAAGATCATGGGCCGGGAGGCAGAGGATTTCGACGCGCACGTGCGCGCGATAGTCGATCGCAACATCGGCCCGCCCGACCTGCTTGAGTTCCGGCGCCGCGAATCGCGCAACGACCGTTTCGTGTCGATCACGGCGACCGTCCGGGCGACCAGCCGCGTGCAACTCGATACGCTGTACCGGGAGCTGACGGCCGATCCGCGTATACTGTTCGTCTTATGAATGCTCCCCTTATCCGCGATCTCGGCATGCAGGACTACGTGCCGACCTGGCGGCGGATGCAATCCGAAAACGCGGCGCGCAACGCCGATACGCGCGATGAAATCTGGTTTTTGCAGCACCCGCCCGTGTTTACACTCGGCCTCAACGGGAAGCCGGAGCACGTGCTTGCGGCCGGCGACATTCCGGTCGTCAACATCGACCGCGGCGGCCAGGTCACCTATCACGGCCCTGGACAAATCGTCGTTTACCCGCTGATCGATCTGCGCAGGCTGAAACTCGGCGTGCGCGCGCTGGTCATGGCGCTGGAGCAGTCGGTGATCGACACCCTCGCCGGTTATGGTATCGAAGCGGTGGCGAAGCGCGACGCGCCCGGTGTCTACGTTAACGGCGCGAAGATCGCGGCGCTGGGGCTGCGCATCCGCCACGGCTGCACCTACCACGGACTCGCATTCAATGTCGCCATGAACCTTGAGCCGTTCATGCGCATCAATCCGTGCGGTTATGCCGGTCTCGAGGTGACACAGGTTGCCGATCTGGGCGGCCCGGCGGATGTTGCGACGGTTGCCGAGGATTTAAAGCCGCATCTGCTGAAAAATCTCGGCTACAAGGAGATAATCGCCGCCTGAAAATAATGCTGCAGGAAGTTTTCAATGCAGAAGTTCCAACTCGTCAAAGACAAGGACGGTCGGGAAGCCGTCGACGTTCCGTTGCGTGGCCGCGCATTGCTGTCACACCCGATGTACAACAAGGGTACGGTGTTCTCGCCGGAGGAACGACGCGAATTCGAGCTGGACGGCCTGCTGCCGGAACGCACCGCGACTGAAGGCATCCAGGCGCGGCGCACGTACGAAGCGATCGCCCGCAAAACCGACGACATCGAGCGCTACATTGGCCTGGCCGCGCTGCAGGACCGCAACGAGGTGCTGTTCTACAAACTGCTGCACAGGCATCTCGAGGAATTCCTGCCGATCATCTACACGCCCACGGTCGGCGAAGCCTGCAAACGCTACAGCCACATCTTCCGACGCGGGCGCGGCATCTGGATCCACCCCGGTCACAAGGGACGGATTGACGAGGTGCTCGGGAACGCGCCGTACGAGGATGTGCGGCTGATCGTCGTCACTGACAA
>DASSBR010000041.1:0-14560 GCA_035698525.1 Gammaproteobacteria bacterium | reverse complement strand
CGCTCGACTGTCGTGTAGCGCTCCTGCTTGTCGGGCCGCGAAATGTCGGCGTCGATGCGCATGATCAGGTGGTCGGTCGCGTCGCCAATCTCGCCGATGTGCAGCAGGTCGACGTCCGGATACCAGTCGGGGCAACCGGAGACCGACGGGCCGCCCGCCGCAGTCAGCTTGCCGAACTGGTGGGCGCGCTCGATGATGCGGTGGATCGACGCCGACTGCACGTGCATGCCGGTGACAAAGACGACGTCGGCCCACTGAAAATCGCGATCCTTCGCGAGCGCGATATTCTCGTCGACAAAACGCACGTCCCATTCGTCCGGCAGATAGGACGTGATCAGCAGAATGCCCTGTGGCGGCAGGAAGGCACGGACCGAAAGCATCGAAAAGGCGTGCTCGAACGTACCGAAGGAATGCGCGTAGCGCGGAAAGACGCACAATATGCGCCTGCGGTGGCGGACGTTGGTCAACATATCCATTGTTTCTCCAACCGTTATTGTTGGTTTCACTTTATGCGCTGGCGGTATGAAAATCAAAGCTATGGAAATCACTCACCGCACCGTCTGGCGCATTGCCGGGCCGATGATGCTGTCGAATCTGTCCGTGCCGCTGCTGGGGATGGTGGACAGCGCAGTCGTCGGCCATCTGGACCGGCCGGGCTACCTTGGCGCCGTTGCGGTCGGCGCGACGCTGTTCGACTTTCTCTACCTCGGCCTGAATTTCCTGCGCATGGGCACAACGGGCGTGACGGCGCAGGCAGCCGGGCGCGGCGACGCCGGCGCCGTTCGCGCCACGCTCGCACAATCGCTGCTGATCGCCCTGGCGCTCGCATTCGGGCTGATCGCGCTGCAGTGGCCGCTGCGCCGGATCGGCCTGGCGCTGATCGCGCCGACCCCGGCCGTCCTGCCACTTGCACAAACCTATTTCGATGTCCGTATCTGGGCTGCGCCCGCGGTGCTGGCCGACTACGCGCTGGTGGGCTGGTTCCTCGGCCTCGGCAATGCGCGCGCGCCGCTGGCGCTGGTGGTGACCGTCAACGTCATCAACGCCGCACTGGATGTCATTTTCGTGTCCGGCTTCGGCATGGACGTCGGCGGCGTCGCACTGGCATCGGTCATCGCCGAATATGGCGGCCTGGCCTTGGGCCTCGTGCTGACGGCGCGCGCCCTGCGGCGCCACCCGGCGCCGTGGCGGCGCGCATCCGTTTTCAATCGCGCCGGACTCGGCAAACTGATGGGCGTTAACGCAAATCTGTTCGTTCGCACGATCTGCCTGATGTTTGCGTTCGGGTTCTTTACGGCAATGAGCGCTCGGCTCGGCACGGTCGTACTGGCGGCGAATGCGATTCTGCTGAACCTGCAAAGCCTGCTGTCTTATGCGCTCGACGGCTTCGCCCACGCCGCCGAAAGCCTGACCGGCCGTGCAGCCGGGCGGGGCGATGCCGCCTTGTTCAACCGCACCGTTCGGTTGACGCTCGGCTGGTCGATTGGGGCCGCCACGCTTTTCGCGCTGCTGTACGGGTTGGCGGGCGACGCCGTCATCGGCTTGTTGACCAGTCTGCCGGACGTGCGCGCGACGGCGTTGCGCTATCTGCCGTGGATGGTCGCATCGCCGCTCGTGGCGGTATGGGCGTTCGAGTTCGACGGCGTGTTCGTCGGCACGACCCGCGCGCGCGAGATGCGCAACGCGATGTTATTTGCGCTCGCCGCTTACCTGACAATCTGGTTCGTAACCCGCCCGCTGCACAACAACGGCCTGTGGCTGGCTTTCATCCTGTTCCTGGGCGCGCGCGGCGTGTTCATGGGGCTCAGCTATCTGCGGCTTGGCCGGCGCAACGGATTCGTCGCTTTATAATGATGGCTTTTTGCACGGAATAACGCTCATGTTCAGCAAGCTCGCCCGATTTCTCGATTCGACGCTCACCCAACACGCTGACCCGGCGCGGCGGGAAGTCGCTCTCAAGACAGCGACAGCCGCTCTGTTGATAGAGGTGGCGCGGGCGGATTTCGACAACGCCAGCGTGGAAATGAAAACGGTGGAACAATTGCTCGCCAGGCAATTTCAACTCACGCCGGACGAAACGCGCGACCTGATGGAAGCCGCCAGGACGGAGTCGGATCAGTCGGCTTCGCTGTATCGCTTTACACACGCGGTCCACGAACATCTGGACGGCGACGAAAAGCGACGGATCATTGAAATGCTATGGCGCGTGGCGCTGGCAGACCGGACGCTGGATAAATACGAAGATTCGCTGATGCACAAGATCGCGGATTTGATCTATGTGCCGCATGGGGAATTGATGGCGATGAAGAGTCGGGTGATAGAAGAAATGAAATGATCCCCCCTCCCGGAAAGGGAGAGGGGAACAAGAATCAAACCATATCCTTCAGGCCCTTCAGGGGCTGTACCTTCACGACCTTGCGCGCCGGCTTAGCCTTGAACACCGTCGGTTCGCCGGTGAACGGGTTGGTACCCTTGCGCGCCTTGGTCGCCGGCTTCTTGATGACCTTGATCTTCATCAGGCCCGGCACGGTGAACACGCCCGGCCCGCGACGGCCGACATTTTTCTTGACCAGCCCGTTCAGCGCGTCGAACACGCTGCCGATTTCGCGCTTCGTCAGCCCGGTTTCATCGGCGAGACTGGAAAAAATTTCCGACTTCGTCATCGGCTTGTCGGACGACGCAGCGGTTTTCTTAGCGGCAGCTTTTTTCGCGGCCATCGAGTTCTCCTGTTAGAGCAGTGGTTTAGCCGCGAGCAATCTAGCACATCCATTCGGAAATGGGCACTAGCTCACCCAGAATCGAATCACCTGCAAAATAATCATCACCACCAGCGGCGAAAAATCGAGGCCGCCCATCGGCGGCAGGACCTTCCGAACCGGACGCAGTATGGGTTCGTTGAGGCTGTACAGAATGCTCGTGACCGGATTGTAGGTGCCGGGATTGACCCAGCTCAGCACCACCTGGAACAGGATCGACCAGAAGTAGATCTGCAATACGAGCAGAAAGAGCGACTGGAGGCTCAACAGGATGACGCCGAGCGCGGTCAACTCAAAGCCGCCGAGCACGCCAAAAATGACGACGACCTTGAACACCTCCAGCAGGAGCATGATCACCACGGCGGCGACATCCACGCCAAAGTAGCCGGGGATGACACGCCTCAGCGGTTTGAGCAGCGGGTTGGTGACCTTGACCAGCGCCTGCGACACCGGGTTGTAAAAGTCCGCACGCACGAGCTGCAGCAGAAAGCGCAGCATGAACGCAAGCACGTACAGCGAAATCAGAATGTTGATCAAAAAGACGCCGGTTTGATGGGCGTTATGACTGAAGTAACCCATTCGTTATTCCTTGCCGGACAGTTCGCGACCACGATCGCGAGCGGCGCGCAACGCGCGCGTGACCAGATTACCGATACCGCCTTCCTCGAACACCGCGAGGGCGGCGGCGGTGGTGCCGCCGGGTGAAGTCACGCGTCGGCGCAGTTCGGCCGCATCGACATCGCCGGCTTTTGCCATGCTGGCCGCGCCGAGCGCCGTTTGCGTGACGAGCCGGCGCGCATCGGCGGGCTCAAGACCCAGTTCGACCGCGGCCTGCTCCATCAGTTCGATGACGAGAAAGAAATAGGCGGGGCCACTGCCCGAAACCGCCGTCACCGCGTCCATCAGGTCTTCGTCGTCGATCCAGATCACATCGCCTGCGGCTTCCATGATCGCCGTCGCGGTATTGCGTCCCGCGGCGGAGACAGCCGCGTTCGCATACAGCCCGGCGGCGCCCTTGCCAATCAGCGCCGGCGTGTTCGGCATGGCGCGGACCATGGCGACGTCGCCGCCGAGCCAGCCGGACAAGGCCGACGTCGTCACGCCGGCCGCGATCGACATGACCAGCGGCCGCCCGACGGCAATGGCGGCAGCCGCGGAGCGGGCGATATCGGGCAGCACTTGCGGCTTGACGGCGAAAACAACGACATCCGCGCCGTCGATGGCGGCGACGTTGTCGGCTTGAGCGTGGATACCATAGTCGCGCTGAAGCGCCGCGCGGCGATCGGCGTCGGGTTCGCCGACACGGATTAGTGCCGGCGGCACGCCGCTGGCGATCAGGCCGCCGATGAGTGCGGTCGCCATGTTGCCGCCGCCTATGAAGGTGATGATCCGGTTGTCGAGAGGCAAAAAGAAACGCTCATTGATGTTTGTCGCTACAGGATACAGCAATGTCCCCCCGGGAGAGGGTGCAAGAGTCAGCGTCGCCTCGCGCGTTCGCCAAAAATTGCCGTGCCGATCCGAACAATCGTTGCCCCCTCCGCTATCGCCGCTTCAAAATCGCCGGACATGCCCATCGACAGGGTGTCGAGATCATGGCCGCTCGCTCGCAGTCGCTTGAACGCATCGGCGAGCCTCGCGAATGACGCCCGCTGCGCCTCAAACTCGTCGCTCGGCGCGGGCAATGCCATCAAGCCGCGCAACTTCAGCCGCGGCAGCGCCGCAATCGCTTCGGCGAGCGCATGCAGTTCATCCAGCGACACGCCAGCCTTCTGCGATTCGCCGCTTACATTCACTTCAATGCAGACATTCAACGGCAACAACGCGTCGGGCCGCTGATCGTTCAACCGCCGCGCGATCTTTTCCCGGTCGACCGTATGCACCCAGTCAAACCGCTCGGCGATCGGCCGCGTCTTGTTGGATTGAATCGCACCGATGAAATGCCAGCGCATATCCAGGTCGGCGAGCGCATCCATTTTCGCCAGTGCTTCCTGCAGATAGTTTTCGCCAAAGTCGACCTGGCCGGCCGCGGCCGCCGCGCGAATCGCTTCCGGCGGCTTGGTCTTGCCGACCGCCAGCACGGCGACCGAAGCCGGATCGCGGCCGCACCGTTCAGCGGTTTCACTAACCGTTCGTCGGACGTTGTCGAGATTGGCGGCGATGGCGGCGGCGTTCACGGCATAATTTCGCTGCTCTGAATTGATATATTATTCTAGCAGCGCGGGGCGCGCTCACCAGAATAGTCAAGGGGTCACAATGGCAGTCGATATCTCGCAATTGCTGGCGTTCAGCACCAAGAACAATGCGTCGGATTTGCACCTCTCCGCCGGCGTGCCGCCGATGATTCGCGTCGACGGCGACATTCGCCGCATCAATATGCCGGCGCTCGAACATAAAGATGTCTACGACATGGTCTACGACATCATGAACGACAAGCAGCGCAAGGATTACGAGGAATATCTCGAATGCGATTTTTCGTTCGAGATTCCGAACGTCGCGCGCTTTCGAGTCAACGCGTTCAACCAGAGCCGCGGCGCGGGTGCCGTATTCCGTACGATTCCGTCGACGGTGCTGTCGCTGGAAGAGCTGAAGGCGCCGTCGATTTTCCAGGACATCTGCAAGAACCCGCGCGGCATCGTGCTGGTGACCGGACCGACCGGCTCGGGCAAATCGACGACGCTCGCGGCGATGGTCAACCACATCAACGATAACGATTTCGGCCATATCCTGACGGTCGAGGATCCGATCGAATTCGTGCATCAAAGCAAGAAATGTCTGGTCAACCAGCGCGAGGTACACCGCCACACGCTCGGCTTCAACGAGGCGCTACGCTCGGCGTTGCGCGAAGACCCGGACGTGATTCTGGTCGGCGAGTTGCGTGATCTCGAAACCATCCGCCTCGCACTGACCGCTGCCGAGACCGGTCACCTGGTATTCGGCACGCTGCACACGTCCTCGGCCGCCAAGACCATCGACCGTATTGTCGACGTGTTCCCGGCGGCGGAAAAAGACATGGTGCGGGCAATGTTGTCGGAATCGTTGCGCGCCGTCATTTCACAAACGCTGCTGAAGAAAGCCGGCGGCGGGCGCATCGCGGCGCACGAAATCATGATCGGCACGCCGGCGATCCGCAACCTGATTCGCGAAGGCAAGATCGCGCAAATGTATTCCGCCATTCAGACGGGCCAGGCGACCGGCATGCAAACGCTCGACCAGAACCTGCAGGACCTCGTCTCGCGCAAGCTGGTGGACGTCGAGCAGGCGCGCTTGAAAGCGGCGAATAAAGAAAGTTTTTAGGAATCGTTAAACCATGGATCGCGATCAAGCTATAAAAATCATGCAGGACCTGTTGCGCGCGATGATCAAGCGCAAGGGTTCCGATTTGTTCATTACCTCCGGCTTCCCGCCCGCCATCAAGGTCGACGGCGAAATGACGCCGGTGACGGAAAATCCGTTGGGCGAGGATCAAAGCTCGCTGATGGTTCGCGCCATCATGAACGACAAGCAGGCGAAGGAATTCGATGCCACCAACGAATGCAATTTCGCCATCAGCCCGGCAGGCATCGGTCGGTTTCGCGTCAGCGCATTTGTGCAGCAGGGTCGCACCGGCGCCGTGCTGCGAACGATCAATACGGAGATTCCGACGCTCGATGAACTCGAAGTGCCCACGGTGCTGCGCAGCGTCGTCATGCACAAGCGCGGCCTGGTGATTTGCGTCGGCGCAACCGGCTCGGGCAAATCGACGACGCTCGCCGCGATGGTCGATCACCGCAACCGCAATTCGCGCGGGCACATCATCACCATCGAAGACCCGATTGAGTACGTGCACCCGCACGGCGGCTGCATGGTGACCCAGCGCGAGGTCGGCACGGACACGGAATCATGGCACTCGGCGCTGAAGAATGCGTTGCGCCAGGCGCCGGACGTGATCCAGATCGGCGAGATTCGCGACCGCGACACGATGGAATACGCGGTGCAGTTCGCGGAAACCGGCCATTTGTGCCTCTCGACCCTGCACGCAAACAACGCGAACCAGGCGCTCGATCGCATCATCGCGCTGTTCCCGGACGAACACCGCACGCAACTGCTGATGGACCTGTCGCTCAACTTGCGCGGCATTATTTCGCAGCGTCTGATTCGCCGCGCCGACGGCAACGGTCGCGTTCCGGCGATGGAGATCATGCTGAACTCGCCGCTGATTGCCGATCTGATCTTCAAGGGCGAAGTGTCGGAGATCAAGGACATCATGGCCAAGTCGAACCGGCTCGGCATGCAGACGTTCGACCAGTCGCTGTTCGCGCTGTTCGAGGCGGGCGAAATCTCGTATGAAGATGCGCTGCGCAATGCCGACTCGCAAAACGAGCTGCGCCTCAAGATCAAGCTTGAAAGCACCCGCGCGCAGCGGCCGATCGACGAAGGCATCGACAAACTTGCGTTGCAGGACAAGGAAACCGACGGGACGCGGTTGCGCTGATGGACCTTCTGCCCTACCTGAAACTGGTTGCCGAGCGCGGCGCGTCGGACCTGTACCTGACGGCGAACGCCCCGATCAAGATTCGCCACGAAGGCAAAGTGCTATCCGTCGGCAAGAACGAGTTGACGGCCGAGCACGTTCGCGCCGCGGCCAACGCGCTGATGAGCGAAGACCAGCGCGAGTTTTACGAGTCCAACCTCGAATGCGACTTCGCGATCGAGCCGGACAGCGTCGGCCGCTTTCGCGTGAACGTCTTTTCGCAGCGCGGCACGCCGGCGATGGCAATGCGCTACATTCCGGCCGAAGTACCGGAATTCGACACGCTCGGCTTGCCGCCGGTACTCAAGGAGCTGATCATGCACCGGCGCGGCCTGCTGCTGATGGTCGGCCCGACCGGCAGCGGCAAGACGACGAGCCTCGCATCGCTGATTCGCTATCGCGCCAACGAGCGCACCGGTCACATCCTGACAATCGAGGACCCGATCGAGTTTTCGCATCCGAACTCGCGCTCGATCGTCAACCAGCGCGAGATCGGGCAGGACACGCATTCCTACATGAACGCGCTCAGGAGCGCCGTGCGCGAAACGCCGGATGTCATCCTGATCGGCGAGATTCGCGACCGCGACACGCTGGAGTCCTCGATTCAGCTCGCCGGCACCGGGCACCTGACAATTTCAACGCTGCACGCGAACAATGCTTCCCAGGCGCTGGAACGCATTCTCAACCTGTTCCCGGATCAGCAGCAGCACAAGTTGCTGATGGACCTGAGCGTGAACCTGCGCGCCATCATCTCGCAGCGCCTCGTCCTCACCAAGGATGAACGCCGCGTGCCCGCGGTCGAGGTCATGTTGAACACGCCGTACGTCGCGGAGTTGATTGCGAAAGGCGATGTCGAAGGCATCAAGCAGGCGCTGGACAGCAGCGGCGAACGCGGCATGCAGTCGTTCGACGCGGCGTTGCACAAGTTGTACAAGGAAGAGCGGATTACACTTGACGAGGCGCTGAGCCACGCCGATTCGCGTGCGAATCTCGAAGCCAAGATCAGCTTCGGTTAATCCTGGTAAGCTCCGACGTCCACCAGCGGCCGCTGCTCGTAGTCGGACGGCACGGCGGTCTGCTCGGGCAACACCTCGTCGTGCCTCACCTTATTGAGCAACTGCATGCGGTTGCGAGCGAAGTTGGCGTACTTGACCGGAACACGCAACCGCTTGAGCAGGAACGCCTGCGCTTCAGGCTTCAGGACAAGGTTGCCGTCCGCCAGGGCCCGCAGGTCATCGACCATCTCCGCCAGCGTTCGCGCATCCTTTTCCGGCACGCCTAGAGTCTGCGCCGGCGCGACGCAGGCGCCATATCCGATGCCGCCATTGACCGCGATGGTCAGCGTGCGGCAGGTCCACGAGCCAACGTGCACTGCCGGGCCGGTGAGCCCGACGGTGACCGTGGGCAGCGGATGGTTCAGCAGTCGGTCGATCTTCGGCGCGCGGCCCTGGATCATCTTCCGGATTGAATCCGGCAGCATTTGCGCGGCGCTCTTGACGCGCGCGATCTCGCGGCGGAGGTCCGCGACGGATTGCCGGTCGATCACGCGATACGTTTTGGCCGCATTGTCCAGCACCAGGAAACGGTGCTGGGCGGACTCGTAGAGAATCGACTGGCTCTGGGCGGGGTTGGCGAACCGGACGCGCCCGTCGCGCACGACGACTTCAGCCGCGGGCTTGCCGGAATCGCTGTCGATGTATTGAAGTTCGACGTCGGCGAGCGCCGGCGAGGCAATCGCCAGCATGCTCAAGAGGATAAAAATCCGTTTCAACATGTCCATCCTTTAAATCACCTATTCGAATAACCGGTTCGCCGCCACGACTTTCACGGCCTCCTTTTCGAACCCGAGCGGCAACACGCTGACGCGCTTGTCTTCCGCGACCACTTCGCCCGGCTTCTCGACGTTGTAACTCACCCGCGACGGGGTAGCGTTGACGAGCCGCGTCTTCAAATCTTCGGCGTTTTCCGCGACGAACACGAACTTCATGCGCACCGGGTCCAGGTGACGCTGAAGCGCGGCCTTCACAGCGTCTGCATCCAGCGCCGCGAGTCCGACGCGCACGTACTCAACGAACTCCGGAATGTCGTAATACGCGCTGTCGATCGCATAGCCGAGCCGCCGTTCGGGCGACTTCACCATCAACGCGACGAAGCGGTACAGGTAATCGCGCGTCGATTCGAAGGCGCCCGCCGGCAGCCCGTCGTTGACCAGCTTGTCTAGTTCATACTGCGCCAGGCGCAAGGCAAAGACGGCGTCGGCATTGTCGCGCAACGGTCTCAGCCAGACCTGAAAAATCTGCTGGCGCCGCGCGACATTGGTCGGCGGCTGGATACGAAACATGCCGTCGGGAAAGTATTCGATGTAGGCATAGTCGCCATAGTTCATGCCGCGCAATTCGCGAATACGCTGATAAAGGTGGCTGACGCTGGAGCGATGTTCGCCAAGCCATGCGCGCGCCAGCCACAACGCCACCCAGTCCGGATCGCCGCGTTTGAGATCGATCGGCTGGCCGAATGACACGGCCACCGCCGGCGTTTCCTTTTCAATGATGAGCGCTTCGCGGCGCTCAATGCGCGGCGGCAACGGCAGCATGGCCTCGGGGGGTGCCTTTTCACCGAGCACACGAAAATCGCGCTGGAGCCGCGCGACGAAATTGTCGGGATAGCCGCCGCCGAGACCAAGCATCAGGTTGCCGGTGGTGTAATGACGGCGGTAGAACGCGCGGCAATCGTCGAGGGTGAGCTTGTTGAGATCACCGACTGCGCCGAGATTCAGATGCCCGTAAGGATGGTCGCGGTAAATCCACTCATACAACGCTTCCTTGCCCAGCTCTTCGTCGTTATCGGCGCGCAGATCGGTGCGAATCGCGTTGATCAGGCGCGTCTTGACGCGCCTGAAGTCCGCGTCGCGCCAGCCGGGCGTGAGCAGGACTTCGCGCAACGTGGCGTGATATTCGTCGAGACGCTCGCGATGCACCGTGCCGGAAAACGCCGTCATATCCTTGTCCACCTGCGCGTCGATATCGGCCGCGAGCGGATACAGCGCCTCGCGGATGGCGCGCCGTGGACGCGCGGCGGAGCCGCCGTCGGCGATGAGTTCGGCGGTCAGCGCCGCCAGCCCGCGCTGGCCGGGCGGATCGTTTGCCGCACCAGCCTTGAAAACGAGATTGAAGTCCACCAGCGGCGCCTCGCCCGGCAGTAACACGGTCTGGACGGCCGCTGGTTCAGCGGGCGCCGCGGCGGGCATCGTCACTCGCCCGGCCAGCGTTTCAAGGCCGAGATCCGGCCGGTTCGCGAGACTGATTATGGTCCGGCTGGCGGATACGAAATAGCGCGCCGCTTCGTCGCGCAGATCATCGCCGGCGAGGCTGTCGTAAAGGTCGAACAGCCGGTTGACGATTGCCGGGCTGCGCTCGAAACGCATGAAGCCCGCGAGCGCATCGCCGATGGACTCGGCGTCCGTCAACGCATGTGCAAAGCCGTAGCGCATCCGGTCGCGCACCGCATCGAGCCGGGCCGTTTCGACGCGCTCCGACGCGGCTCGCGAGCACGCTTCGAGAATGGCCTCCGTCACCGCTTGCGCGTGCGCTTCGTCCGTCAGCCGCGCCGCGACGACGAGCAGGTAGGGATCTTCGTGATCGGAAAAGTCGGTAAAGAGTTCGTCGGCCTGCTGACGCTCCACCACTACCTGCTCGTACAAATCCGAACGTGTCGAAAAATACAGTTCGCGGATGAAATCCATGCATGCCATCGCCTTGTCTTCGACAGAAAAGCGCGGCCCGCGGAACGCGACCATCACCCACGGCTGCGTCGGCGTCTCCCAAACAATGTGACGGTAATGCGGGCCTGACGGCGCAGGCTCGGACGGGATGTCGAGCGCATAATCGCTCGCCTGCCACGATTGCCAATGCTGTTCGATGTGCGCGAGCGCCGCGTCGGGGTCTATATCGCCGGTCAGCAGAATCGTCGCGTTGTTTGGCCGGTACCAGCGCGAAAAAAAGGTGCGCGCATAATCGATCTGCTCCGGCATCGCCTCGATGTCGGCGAAGAAGCCAATCGTCGTGTGCTCGTACGGATGCACGTTGAACGACGTTTCGCGTAACGCTTCCTCCATTTTTTCGAGCGGATCGGAATAGTTCTTGAGATATTCGCCCTTGACGGCCAGCGCCTCGGTGCGAAAGCCCTGCTCTTCCAGATAAAGATGCTGAAAGCGATCGGCTTCCAGTGCCAGTACGGTGTCGAGGTCGGGTTGGGTGAACGTCGCGTGATAATTGGTGTAGTCGTCGGTCGTGTACGCGTTTTGATCGACGCCGGCGCGCGTCATCACCGCCTGGTAGCGCGCCGGCGGAAACTCGTGCGTGCCACGAAACATCATGTGCTCGAAGAAGTGCGCGAAGCCGGATTTGCCGCGTTCTACTTCGTTGCGCGAGCCGGTGTGGACCGGAATTTGCAGGTTGACGACGTCGGCTGCCTCGGCCTTGATGGCAATCGCCTTGAGGCCGTTGGCGAATTCGTGTTCGGTATGAGGCAGGTCGAAGATCGGACGCTTTGATTTCATGGATTCACTATAACGCACCGCAAAAAATTTGACGCCGCCGCGAAAAACAGGAATTCTTGGCCGGTTCCAGCAATAGTCGGTTACCCTATGCCAAGCTCCAGCGACGCCCTCGACGCCGCCACGCAACGCCACCCGCGCGGTCTTTACACGCTGTTTTTCACCGAGATGTGGGAGCGTTTCAGCTATTACGGCATGCGCGCGCTGCTGGTGCTGTTCATGGTCGCCACGATCAAGGAAGGCGGCCTCGATCTCACCGACAAGACGGCCACCGCCATTTACGGGCTGTACACCGCCGCGGTCTACGTCACCAATTTGCCCGGGGGCTGGATTGCCGACCGGCTGATCGGCCAGCAGCGCGCCGTATTCTGGGGCGGCGTGATTATCGCCATCGGGCACTTCACGCTGGCCATCCCGTCGCCGGAGACGTTTTTCCTCGGGCTCGTGTTCGTCTCGCTCGGCACCGGACTCCTCAAGCCCAACTGCTCCACCATCGTCGGCGATTTATATCCCGAAGGCGGCGCGCGCCGCGACGCGGGTTTTTCCATCTATTACGTCGGCATCAACATCGGCGGCGCGCTCGGGCCATTGGCATGCAGCTTTCTCGGCGAAAAATTCAATTGGCACTACGGCTTCGCCGCGGCCGGCGTCGGCATGGTGCTGGGCCTGATCCAGTACCGGCTGACGCAGAAATACCTTGGCGACCACGGCCGCTACCCGCAGCCGGCCGCGACCGGATTCGTGCGGCGCGCCTGGGGCTGGACCGCCGCCTGTCTGCTGGGGTTGGGTCTTGTCGTGATTCTCGCGATGGCCGGCGCGCTGACGCTGAACCCGGTCGCGCTGTCGAAGTACGCGGGCGTCGTGATCATCGTGCTCGGCGCGGGCTTCATGTTGTGGCTGACGTTCTTCGGCGGTCTCGACAGCCGTGAGAAAAAGCACCTGGCAGTGCTGGCGATGCTGTTTGCCGGATCGGTGCTGTTCTGGGCGGGCTACGAGCAAGCCGGGTCGAACTTCAACTTGTTCGCCGAACGCTATACCAATCGCGATATCTTCGGCTGGACCGTGCCCGCGGGATGGTTCCAGAGCATAAACTCGGTCTACATCATCATCCTCGCACCGTTTTTCGCCTCGATGTGGATCTGGCTCGCGCGCCGCAACCTCAACCCGTCGATTCCGGCGAAATTTGCACTGGGGCTGGTGTTTCTCGGCCTCGGCTTCTTCGTCATGTATGGCGCGGCGCAAATCGTCGTCGCCGGTTACGACGTGCTGCCGACCTGGCTGATCCTGACGTATTTCCTGCACACGGTCGGCGAGTTGTGCCTGAGCCCGATTGGGCTGTCGGCGACGACGAAGCTCTCGCCCCGCCGCTACGGCGGGCGCATGATGGGCATGTGGTTTGTCGCCACGGCGCTCGGTGAATTGCTTGCCGGGCTGATTGCCGGCCAGTTCAGCGCGAAGGACGTGTCTGACATGCCGCATATCTATTGGGAGCTGGCCGCCGTGCTGGTTGGCGTCGGCATCATATTCGCGCTGGCGGCCAAGCCGGTGCAGAGACGTCTGATCGGGGAGGATATTCAATGAATGACACAGGGCAGATGCCGCTGAACGAACTCACCATTCGCGGCATCATCATCGGCATTCTGATCACGGTCGTGTTCACGGCCGCCAATGTGTACTTCGGCCTCAAGGCCGGCCTTACATTCTCGACGTCGATTCCGGCGGCTGTCATTTCGATGGCGGTGCTGAGCGCGCTCAAGAATGGCACGGTGCAGGAGAACAACATCGTGCAGACGGTCGCCTCGGCCGCCGGCACGCTGTCGGCCATCATCTTCGTGCTGCCTGGCCTGGTCATCGTCGGCTGGTGGAACGGCTTCCCGTTCTGGATGACGTTCGGCATCTGCGCGACCGGCGGCATCCTCGGCGTGATGTACACGATTCCGCTGCGGCGCGCGCTGGTGACGGACTCGGACCTGCCGTACCCGGAAGGCGTCGCCTGCGCCGAGGTGCTCAAAGTCGGGTCCGGCGACACAAAGGACGAAGACCTGGAGTCGGTCGAAACCAGCGGCGCGGGGCTGAAGGCCATTATCGTCGGCGGACTCGTCTCCGCGGTGTTCTACATCGTCGTTCAAACCCGCATCTTCGCCGGCGCCATTTCCGCGTACTTCCACATCGGCAGCCAGCGCGACGGCGCAACCGGCGTCGATTTCAGCCTGTCGTTCGCGTTGTTTGCGGTGGGCCACCTCGTCGGGCTGTGGGTTGGCCTCGCGATGCTCGTCGGCGCGATCGTCGGCTGGGGCTGGGCAGTCCCTTATTACTCGCTGCTGCACCCGGCGACCGGCGATGCGGCCACGCTCGCGCAAAACACCTGGAGCGGGTACGTGCGCTTTATCGGCGCCGGCACGATCGGCGTCGCCGCGATCTGGACGCTTGCCAAGCTTGTCAAGCCGGTCGTCGTTGGCCTCGCCGGCGCGATGGCTGCCGCGCGCGTGCGCAAGGCCGGCCAGGCGCACACGCTCGCGCGCACGGAACAGGACATGCCCATCGGCACGGTTGCCATCATCAGTGTCGTCCTGCTCGTGCCGGTCGGCTGGCTGCTCGGCTACTTCGGCAACGTGAGCGGCCTCGGCGCCCACGTCTGGCCGCTGATCATCGGCGGCGCGATCTTCACCGTCATCCTGGGCTTTCTGGTTTCCGCGGTGTGCGGCTACATGGCGGGCCTTATCGGCTCGTCGAACAGCC
>DASSBR010000040.1:0-6778 GCA_035698525.1 Gammaproteobacteria bacterium | reverse complement strand
GACAAAATAGAGCTTGCCACCGGCTACTGCGTATTCTTCCGCAGCGTAATTCACTGGGGGGCCGCCCTCGTCGATGTCCGCGACCTTGACCGCGCCGGCAGCGGAACCGTCGACCTTCCAGATCGCTTCGCCTGTCGTTGTGTCCACGGCCAACCAGAAAGCGCCCTGGTAAGCCGTCCACCATTCAGGATCACTGTCTTTCAGGCCATTGATGCTGTTCGCGACCACCTTTGTTCCGGCTGTTGTGCCATCGCTGATCCAGACATCTCCGTCGTAGATAAAATACACGTCGTCATCAATCGCGGTCACAAAAGAAACATCGCCGCTGTTGCTGGGGAACGATGTAAGTTGCACTGTACCGGCCACGGTGCCGTCAGTGACATACAGCTGCGCGGAGCTGGTAAGGAAGTCATAGGTATCGTAGAAAAGCTTTCCACCGGCGACGGTCAAATCAGAGGGAAAGCCGGTGAAGTCTATTGCCGCTGTCGTCCCCGCGGATGTGCCATCCGTTTGCCACAATTGGCGACCCGAAGAGGTGTCGGCGACGAACCAGAGCTTGCCGTCAAGCGCGGTCATGTAATACGGATCGCTGTCTGCTGAACCAGGATTGATGTCCTTTACCAGCGATGCCGCGCCCGTGGTGATGTCGTATTTCCAAAGCTCGTAGCCATGGTCGCCATCGTCAGCCGTGAAGTACGCAGCGCCGCCGAACAGCGTAAAGCCGCGGGCTTCGCTGCCGTCGGCTCCTGGCCGAATATCCGCGATGAGGCGCGTGCCGCTCTCCGTGCCGTCGCTGATCCACGGCTCATAACCATGGTCTTCGTCGTACGCTTCGAATATCAGCTTGCCGTTGATGGGGGTCACTTCGTCCGGGTAGCTGCCGGCGTCCGCTTTGCCGATATCGGCAATCATGACGGTCCCTGCTGCCGTACCGTCCGAGACCCACGGCTCATGGCCGTGAACACCGTCGTCCGCGCCGAAGTAGAGTTTGTCGCCTGATACGGCGAGGCTTCCATGGGTTTCGAAATCACCGATTCTCGTGGTTCCAGCCGCGGTGCCGTTCGAGGCCCAGAGCTCGTTGGACTGCCGGCGGAAGTAGAGCTTTCCGTTAAACGCTATGCTGTCGTAGAGATTGTCTGTGCCCAGCGACATCACTTCCTGCGTACCGCCCGCGGTGCCATCAGACTTGTACAGCAAAGAGTCCCCACTGCTGTCGATCTCAAAGAACAAGGTGTTGCCAACAGCGACCATGCCAGCCGGATAGGAACTGGTCGTGCCGGCGATGACATCCGCAACCAGCTCGGTGGTGGCGCCGTCGGTCCGCCACAGTTCATAGCCGTGAGCGCTGTCGGTCGCGACGAAATAGATGTTGCCGTCCATCACCGTCAGGTCATGCGCCAGCTCCGCCGTGGCGCCGGACGCGCCCGAATCGGTCATGTCCACGGCCGTCACGATGCTGCCGTCGGTCTTGTACACGTTGTCATTGCTTGTGAAGAAGACCTGATCGCTCAAAACGACGAAGTCGTCCGGATCAGGATAAGACAGCGTTTCCGTGCCGGCTGCGGTGCCGTCCGTGACCCAAAGCATGTCGCCGCTGGCGCCGTCGTGCGCGGCGAAGACGACCTTACCGCCGACCGCGGTGAATTCCGGCCGTACACTGGTGCAGCAGGACGTCAGCGAAGCGAGCGTCGTGATCTGGTGTGTGCCCGCCGTGCTGCCGTCGGATGACCACAGCGCCAGCGTTTCAGTGCTGCTGGAGCCGAAGCTGTTGGTTTCCACCACAAACCAGAGTTTTCCGTTGGCGGCGGCGAGTCCTATGATGCTGAGATCCGCTTCCGGTTGCGCGGCAAGCTGAAAAATCTGCCGGGTGCCGGCGGTGGTACCGTCAGAAACCCACAGCGCTTCGGTGCTTCGCTCTTCAATCGTGAAGTACAGCTTTCCGTTCAGCAGGACCCCATGGTCAGGTATCGCCGACTCATCGCCAGGCGCGATGTCCTTGACCAGATGGGTGCCGGCAGCGGTGCCGTCCGTAACCCAGAGTTCGGTGCCGTCAGTGATTGTCTCGGCGGAAAAGAACAGCGTGCCGCCTTGCCCCATGAAAATGTCGGCGTTCCCGTCGATCGAACTGGTTTGCTCGCCCGGTTCGGGAGCGATATTGGCAACCTGTTCAACGCTCGCACGGGCGAGAAATGGGACGAGTCCCAGACACGCGGCCAGAAAGGCGGCAGAAAAAATGTGATTCCGAAGCATGGTTTGTTCTCCCTTCTACTCGGCAAAACCCGCAGTAAGTTTAGGTGATGGGCATCACGCGCGATGTAATGTTTTGTGACGTTTTGTAATATCATGTAAACGAAGGGCAATCCTGTAGGGGCAATTAATGGGTCACGCGCACATTCTGGTGGTCGAGGACGACCCGGTTGCGCGCGGCTTGCTCGCGGGCTACTTTCGCAATGAGGGTTATCGCGTCAGCGAAACCGACAACGGCGACGACGTCGTCGACAGGCTGGCGCGCGACCCAGCGGAACTGGTGTTGCTCGACATTCGCCTGCCGGGCATCGACGGCCTGAGCCTGACGCGTTCACTGCGCGCGTCGTCACATGTGGGCATCATTCTCGTCACCAGCAAGCGCGATCTGACCGATCGCATCGTCGGGCTCGAGATGGGCGCGGACGACTACGTCACCAAGCCTTTCGAGCCGCGCGAACTGCTGGCGCGGGCGCGCAACCTGATTCGTCGCGTGCGCCAGGCGCCTCCGCCGGCCGCGGTCGAAATGCCCGACGTGTGCTTCAACGGCTGGCGGCTGGAGCCGGGCAAGCGGCTGCTTCACGATCCGGCAGGCGCTGTAACCCGACTGACGGAAGCCGAATATCAATTGCTGGCGACGCTGGTGGACAACGCCGGCCAGACGTTGAGCCGCGACCGCCTGCTCGCGCGCCTGAACGGGCGCGACTGGTCGCCGACCGATCGCAGCGTGGATGTCCTGCTGGGGCGGCTGCGCAAGAAGCTGGGGGAGGATCCGACGAATCCGCGCCTGATCGTGACGGTGCGCGGGTCGGGGTATCAATTTACCGCCGGAGTGACGCGCGAATCGGCGTGAAACGGAATGCGCGTTAAAATTGCGCATTTGAACTGACCAGAGCTTTCCTTCATGACCGTCCGCACCCGTTTCGCCCCGAGCCCCACCGGCTATCTCCACATCGGCGGCGCCCGCACCGCACTGTTCTGCTGGCTGTACGCGCGCCGCCACGACGGCACGTTCATCCTGCGCATCGAAGACACCGATCGCGAACGCTCAACGCCTGAAGCGGTGCAGGCGATTCTGGACGGTATGGCGTGGCTCGAACTCACGCCGGATGAAGGCCCGTACTATCAGACCGAGCGTTTCGACCGCTACAAGGCGGTGGTGAACGAGTTGCTCGACGCCGGCCATGCCTACCACTGTTACTGTACGAAGGAAGAGCTGGAGGCGATGCGCGCCGAGCAGATGGCGCGCAAGGAAAAGCCGCGCTACGACGGCCGTTGCCGCACGCGCACCGAGCCGCGCGCGGGCGTGGATCCGGTGGTGCGCTTCAAGAGCCCGCAAGATGGCCAGACGGTGGTGGACGACCAAGTGCGCGGCCGGGTGACGTTCAACAATGCCGAACTCGACGACCTGATCATCGCCCGCGCCGACGGCACGCCGACGTACAACTTCACCGTCGTGATCGACGACATGGACATGGCGATCACTCATGTCATCCGCGGCGACGATCACCTCAACAACACCCCGCGGCAGATCAATATCTTCAACGCGCTTGGCGCCACGCCGCCGGTTTACGCGCACCTGCCGATGATCCTGGGACCGGACGGCGCCAAACTCTCCAAGCGCCACGGCGCCGTCAGCGTCATGCAATACCGCGACGACGGCTTCCTGCCCGACGCAATCGTCAACTACCTGGTGCGCCTCGGCTGGGCGCACGGCGACCAGGAAATTTTCAGCCGCGACGAACTGACGCAATTGTTTGATCTGACGGACGTGAACCAGTCCGCCTCGGCGATCAATCCCGAAAAGCTCCTCTGGCTGAACCAGCATTACATCAAGACCATGGATGTTGCCGAAGTCGCCGCCGAACTGGAGTGGCATTTGCATCGAATCGGCGTGAAAACGGCAGGCGGGCCGCCGCTGAGCACGCTGGTCGAATGTCAGCGCGAACGCGCGAAGACGCTCAAGCAGATGGCGGAGAGCAGCCGGTTTTTCTTCGAGGAACCTGCCGAATACGATGCCAGGGCGGCGCGCAAGAACCTGACGGCGGAGGCGCGGCCGGTGCTGGAAGAGGTGCAGTCGCGCCTGGTTGCGCTGCCCGAGTGGCGCGCCGGGCCGATTCACGAAATCGTTCAGGCCGTCGCCGCCGAGCGCGACCTGAAACTCGGCAAGGTTGCCCAGCCAATTCGCGTGGCTGTCTCCGGTGGCACCGTATCGCCGCCGATTGACGCGACGCTGGCGCTGCTCGGGCGCGAAGCGACGCTCAAGCGGTTGTCGCGGGCGATGGAATATTGCGTCGCCGAGGCCGATCCAGGTTGACACACACCCTCCGCTCACGGAGAATAACCGGCTCGATTTCGGGGCTATAGCTCAGCTGGGAGAGCGCCTGCATGGCATGCAGGAGGTCGGCGGTTCGATCCCGCCTAGCTCCACCATTTCCCTCGTCGTTCCTGATAATTCGAAGCCACCATGCGCAGCGCCGCCGTTCTCGATGACGTGAAAACGAGCCGGAATTGGCGCATCATGTAGGTTTGTTCCTACCGACGGATTATCCATGTCGCGATCGAAATTGATCCTTGGCGCCACCATGGCCTGCGTCTTTGCCGGCTACGCGCAACTGTCTTCCGCCGCACCGACGCAGGCTTCCGCGAGTGCTGCAAGCGGTGTCGACCTGTCTGCCATTGACCATTCGGTCAAGTCCGGCGACAACTTTTTCAAATACGCCAACGGCGAGTGGCTGAAAAAGGCGAAAATTCCGCCGGATCGCTCAAGCATCGGCACCTTCTACATCATCTTCAAGCGTACCCAGAAGCGTACTGCCGATCTCATCAAACATGCCGCCGCAAGCCACGCTGCGCAGGGTACCGACGTCGCCAAAATTGCGGATTACTACGCGGCCTATATGGACACCGCAGCCATCGAGAAGCACAGTCTCGCTCCGCTCAAGCCAGCGCTGGACACAATTCACGGCATACGTTCGCGTGAGGATCTGGCCCGGGTGCTCGGCAGCCGGCTTCGGCAGGATGTAGACCCCGTCAATGCGACCAATTTTCATACCAACCATCTCTTCGGTCTGTTCGTGGCGCAGGGTTTGACAGACCCGTCGCACAACATCGCGTATTTGCTCCAAGGCGGGCTCACCTTGCCCAGCCGCGACTACTATCTCGCCGATAACAAGACGATGGCCGGCTACCGCGCCGACTACAAAACGTATATCGCGGCCTTGCTCAAACTGGCCGACGTCAAGAATGCCGATGCAGCCGCAAAGCGCGTGTACGCGCTCGAAATGAAAATCGCCGAGGCCCAGGAAAGCCTCATCGCGAGTCAGGATGTGCACAAGGCCAACAATCTCTGGTCGATGGCGGACTTCGGGAAGAAAGCGCCGGGGCTCGACTGGCAGGCCTACTTCAAGGCCGCCGGCATTGCCGACCAGAAGGTGATCGATGCATGGCAGCCCGCGGCGATTACGCGGCTGTCCAGGCTTGTGGCCAAAGCGCCGCTTCAGTCCTGGAAGGATCTCCTGATCTTCCACACGCTGGACCGCCACGCGTCGCTGCTGCCGAAGGCGTTTGCCGACCTCGCATTCCAGTTTCATGGGAAAACCTTGCGCGGCGTGCCCCAGCAAAGGGCACGGTGGAAGCGCGCGGTGGACGCCACCAGTGGCGCGTTGGGCTTTGCCGTGGGCAAGCTCTATGCCGAAAAATATTTTCCCGCCTCGGCCAAGCAGCAGGCCGAACAACTGGTGCAGAACCTGATTGCGGCGTTCCGTTCGCGTCTCGATACGCTCGACTGGATGACGCCGGCCACCCGAAAGAAGGCCAAGGCAAAGCTGGCGACGCTCCAGGTCAAGGTCGGGTACCCCGATCACTGGCCGTCCTATGATGGCCTCGAAGTCACGGCCGACGATCCGCTCGCCAACGCGATCAATGCGTCGAAATTCCACTACCAGCGGCGTCTGGCGGTGCTCGGCGAGCCGGTCAACCGCGACCACTGGTGGATGACGCCGCAGACCGTCAATGCCATCAATCTGCCGCTGGAAAACGAGTTGCAATTTCCGGCCGCCATCCTGCAGCCGCCATTCTTCAACGCAAAGGCAGACGCGGCGCACAACTATGGCGCTATCGGCGCCATCATCGGCCACGAAATCAGCCACAGCTTCGACAACATGGGCTCGCAATTCGATGCAAAGGGGCGTCTGCACAACTGGTGGACGCCGGCCGACGCGAAGCATTTCAAGGCGGCGACGAAACGGCTCGCGAGGCAGTTCGACCATTACGAGGCCTTGCCGGGGGTGCACGTCAACGGCCAGCAGACGCTGGGGGAAAATATCGCCGACGTCTCCGGCCTGACCGCCGCGTACATCGCCTACCATAAGGCGCTTGACGGCGAGCCCGCGCCGGTGATCGACGGCCTGACCGGCGACCAGCGCTTCTTCATCGCTTATGCCCAATCGGAGCGGTGGAAGTATCGCGACGCGTTCGCGCGCCAGCTGCTGCAGACGGACCCGCACTCGCTCGCCGAAGCGCGTGTGAACGT
>DASSBR010000039.1:0-60034 GCA_035698525.1 Gammaproteobacteria bacterium | reverse complement strand
CTCCTCTCAGGGACGCCGTGAATACATCCCTGTAGGCTCTGGGTTCGACATCCCTGTCGAACACAGCCCTGAGAGGAGCCACCGCACCCCCGCCCCGACATGTTGTCGGCCGGCCGATCTTCCGGCTAAGTTCACAAGAGCGTCCCGAGGCGGTGGGGTAGCTCCTTCCGAGAGTCTCTGAGGACATGGATGTCCGAGGGAAGCCTCCATGGACGGATTTACGGCGTCTCTCGGAAGGGGCTACCCCACTGCCCCCACACACAACCTCTCACCCGCCGATCTTCTCATCAACCTGAAGCAACAAAGAAGCAAACAAATCCCGCAACACCCCGCGCATCTTCTCAAAGCGGGTATTAGACAGCGCAGCCTGAGGATCATCCTCATCCATGTAAATGCGCTCGCACATTTCGATCTGCAAGGCCTCAACCCCATCCATCCGACCGTAATGATCGGTGATATACCCGCCCTTGTACGGGTCGTTATATGAAACAGCCAAATCGGCCTCGCGAAAGCGATCCGCCACGTGATCGATCAGCCAGTCACCGCAGGTTTTGCCGTCGCGATTGCCGAGATAAATCTCCTTCTCCAGCCTGCCATGCAACAGGCTCGCCCGCGAAGCGACGCTGTGCGCATCGATCAACACAATGCGGCCGAACTTGCGGCGCTTCGCCTCAAGAATTTCGAGGAGTTTCTGGTGATACGGCTCGTGCACCAGGTGCTTGCGGCGCTCGATCTCCGCTGCGTCCGGCGGCTCCCGGTAAATCTCGTCGCCCCAGAACGTCTTTTGCGCGACGATGCCGGTTTCAAAACGCCCGGGATAAAGCGGCTCGTCCGTCGGCGGCCGGTTCAGGTCCGCGACAAAGCGGCTCCAGGTCGCGTATAGTGTGGTCACGCCCAGGCGCGGCAAGAAATCGTACAAATGGTGCAGGTGCCAGTCCGTCATCGGCAACGCACGTATCGCGTCGGAAGCAAAAGTCGCGGCGATATCATCGGGCACGTAAGTACCCGTGTGCGGGATGCTTACAACGACCCGTTTTTCCTCGGCCGTCGGCTCGCGCACCTTGTAAGCGGCTACGTCATTCATCATGGAAGTTGAAGAAAGAATTCATCCCGATAGTAGCACGCCATCCGCGCATTATCCCGGCCCGCCGGTAAAGGCGCGTTCGCTGGTACTGCGCGATTGGCCGCGCATGCTGGTCGTGCTGATTGTCGTGACGCTGGCGACGGCCGTGAGCGTCGCCTGGATCGACTTGCCGCTCGCGGAGTTCGTGAAGGCGACCGTCAACCAGAGTGCGGCGCGGGCCGTCGTGACGACCGAATTTCCCGACGTCCTCAATATTTTCGTCGCCGCGGTGACCGTCGCGAGCTGGATCGGCTATATCGTCCTGCGGCGCCGGCACGCGGGCTGGCGCCTGGTCTGCATGCTGCAGGTGATCGGCACGTCGCTGCCATTCAGCTATACCGCCAAGGATCTGCTCAAGGCCGTGTTCGGCCGCGTCAACACGCGCTATTGGCTCGATCATCCCTGGCATTTCGTGTTTCGCTGGTTCAGCGCCGGCGACAACTTCTTCGGATTTCCATCCGGCCACATGGCGGTGGCGTGCGCGTTCGTGTTTGCCGTCATCCATTACTACCCACGACTCAAGTCCTGGGGATGGGCGGCCATTGTGCTGCTGGCAGCGGCACTGATCGTCTCCGAATATCACTTTCTCGGCGACGTGATCTCAGGCGGCTATATCGGCTATCTCGCCTTCGTGGCCGCGCGCGAATTGCCCGGTGCGACGACGGAACTGCGCCGCTACTGAAGCAGGCGCCGAACCGCCTTGTCGAATGCGGTCCGCGGGTCCTGCAGCCCGAGAATCGCACCATGCGCCAGACGCTTGCGGCCGGCAACGTAGACGCTTTCGATGTCGTTTCGACCGCCGCCGATCAGCAGCGCATCGAGCAGCGTCGAGTCGTCATGCCCCGCCAGCGCAGGGGCATCCTCCCCCAACACGGCCAGATCGGCCGGCCGGCCTGGCGCTATCGCGCCGCCCGCACCTCCCGCGGCGGCCGCGCCACCCTTTGCCGCCGCCTGCCATAGCGGCGCGCCGAGACCTGCCGATGTCGCCAGCCGGGCCCGCTTGCGATCGCGCAGGCGCTGGCCAAACTCCAGCCAGCGCAGTTCCTCGACGGCGTCGGCGCGGATATTGCTGTCGGACCCGATCGCGATCCGGCCGCCGTTCTCGAGGTGATCGCCCACGGCAAACAATCCATCGCCGAGATAGGCCTCCGTCAGCGGGCACAGCACGACGTTCGCGTTGACGTTGCGAATCAGCCGCCGCTCATCGTCGCTCGCGTGCGTCGCGTGCACGAGATTCCAGTCCGCATCCAGATCCACATGCCGCGACAACCATTCGATGGGCGACGCGCCGTAGCGCTCGCGGCACTCCTCCACCTCGCCCGTCTGCTCACTGATATGAATGTGAATCGGGCAGCGCGGCCCGAGCAGTTCCCGAGACGAATCGACCAATTGGGCTATCTCATCCGCCGGCACGGCTCGCAGGGAATGCGGTGCAATGCCGAGCACCGTCTTGCCGCGCAAGCGCTCCAGCAGCTCGAGATAACTTTCGGGCGACCGATGAACGAAGCGCTGTTGCTCCGGTTGCGGCGACTTCTCGAATCCGCCGGTCCGGTAGTACACCGGCAGCAGCGTCAGGCGGATGCCGGTGTCTGCCGCGGCCTGGATGACAGCCTCGGCCATCGCCGCGCCCTGCCGGCCGTCCGGCAGGCCGTGCAGATAGTGAAATTCGGCGACGCTTGTATAGCCGCCGCGCAGCATATCGGCAAAAGCCTGGCGCGCCAGAATCAGCATGTCGTCCGGCGTGACGCGGTTTGCCAGCGCGTACATCGCCGTGCGCCAGCTCCAGAACGAATCCTCCCCCCGACGCGCTTCGGCGAAGCCGGCCAGCGCGCGCTGGAACGCGTGGCTGTGGGCGTTCGGCATGCCGGGCAGCGCGAAAAAGCCATCGAAGGGCGCCCTCCCCGGCTCGATTGCCGCAATCGCGCCGGCGTCGTCGATGACCAGCGTCCGATTGCTCTCAATGCCTCCGGGCGTCAAGACATACTGAAAGGTGAGTCTGTTTGTCATTATGTGTATCCTACCCGCCCGTGCATGATCTCATCGTAAAAAACGCACGAATCTTCCCGATGACCGACGGCGCGGCTCCATCCGCGTACCGCAGCGTCGCGGTACAAAATGGCAGAATCGTGGCGTTCGATCCGCCGCCCGGTGCCGAGGCTTCTGAAGTCGTCGATGCCGGCGATCGTATCATGCTGCCCGGCTTCGTCGATTGCCACACGCACGCCCTCTATGCGGGCGAGCGCATGGCCGAGCATACGGCCAAGCTGCGCGGCGCGACCTACGCCGAGATCGCGAAGAGCGGCGGCGGTATTTTATCGACCGTGCGCGCCGTGCGCGCCGCAACGGAAGAGGAACTCGTCGCGGCGACGCTCCCCCGCCTGCATGCGCTGCAGGCCCAGGGTGTCACGACCTGCGAAATCAAGAGCGGCTACGGCCTCACGCCTGTCGATGAAATGAAAATGCTGCGCGCGATCAACGCATTGCGCGACCGGATCGACATGGACATTGTCCCGACGTTCCTCGGTGCGCATACCGTGCCGGCGGAGCGCGACCGACAGACGTACATGTGCGAGGTCGTCGATGAAATGCTGCCCGCCGTAGCCGACGCCAGGCTGGCTCGAACAGTCGATATTTTCTGCGAACACATTGCCTTCGACTGCGGCGACCTTGAACTGCTGGCAACGCGCGCGGCCGAACTGGGCCTCTGCCTGCGCGCGCACACCGACCAGCTTTCCAACTTCGGCGCGACACGACGCGCCGCGGAACTCGGCGCTCTGTCGTGCGACCACCTGGAATATGCCGAAGAAAGCGACGCGCGTGCAATGGCCGAAGCCGGCAGCGTCGCGGTGCTGCTGCCCGGCGCTTTTTATTTCCTCAAGGAAGAACGGAAGCCGCCGGTCGATCTGCTGCGCCGGCATGACGTACCTATTGCGCTCGCGACCGACCTGAATCCCGGATCATCGCCGATCGCCAGTCTGCTCGCGATCATGCACATGGCGGGAATATTCTTCGGCCTGACGCCGGAAGAGACATTGCAGAGCGTGACCGTAAATGCGGCACGCGCGCTGGGGCGTGATGATATCGGTACGCTGCAACCGGGCGCGCAGGCAAACTTCACGCTGTGGAATCTGCCGGCGCCGGAAATGCTGTGCTATCAGTTGGGCGGCTTCAAACCCGACGCAGTATATTTTGAAGGCCACGACATTCTGACCTAGGCCAAACAGAACGGACGAACCATGACGACTCTCGAACTCACCGGCCACGGCCTCACCCTGCGCGATCTGGCGACGTTTGAACAGAAACGTCCCCAGGTCGTACTCACCGATCAGGCGCGCGAACAGATGCAGGCATCGCTCGCGACGGTTGCAGAGGTAACCCGTACCGGCCGCGTCAGCTACGGTATCAACACCGGCTTCGGCGCGTTCGCCCGCACGCGAATCGAATCGGACAAGGTTGTCGATCTGCAATACAACCTGGTACGGAGTCACTCCGCCGGCGTGGGAGAACCGTTCGCCGGCAGCATCGTGCGCCGCATGATGCTGCTCAAGGCCAACAGTCTTGCCGTGGGCGCGTCGGGCATTCGTCCCGAGGTCGTCGATACGCTTCTCGCGCTGCTCAATGCTGACATCATTCCCGTCATCCCGAGCCGAGGTTCGGTCGGCGCGTCCGGCGATCTCGCGCCGCTCGCGCATCTTGCGCTGGCGCTGATCGGCGAAGGTGAAGCCTCGCACAACGGCAAGATCCTGAAGGGTCGCGACGTGCTCGCCGCCGCCGGACGCGAGCCGACACAACTGCAGGCGAAGGAAGGGCTGGCGCTGCTGAACGGGACGCAGGCGAGCGCGGCGCTCGCCATCGAAGGTCTGCTGCGAACCCGGAACCTGTTGGCCGCCACCATTGCAATCGGCGCCCTGACCGTGGAGGCGCTGGCCGGCAGCTATGCTCCTTTCGACACGCGCATTCATGAAGTACGACGGATGCCGGGCCAGATCGCGGTCGCCGAACAATTCCGCTCGTTGCTGACCGGCAGCGACATCTGGAACAGCCATCGCGACTGCGGCCGCGTGCAGGATCCCTATTCCGTTCGCTGCATGCCCCAGGTGCTTGGCGCGGTGCATGACACGCTCGCCCATGCGGCTGGCAAGCTGGCGCTGGAAGCGAACAGCGTGTCGGATAACCCGCTCATTTTTGGCGACGACGTGCTATCCGGCGGGAATTTCCATGCGGAACCGATCGCGATGCTGTCCGACTTCATGGCCATCGCCGCGAGCGAAATCGGCGGCATTTCCGAGCGGCGCAGCGACTTGCTGGTGCGCCAGGTCAACCCGGCGTTATCGATGTTCCTGACCGTCGAGCCGGGACTCGAGTCGGGTTTCATGATCGCGCACGTGACCGCCGCCGCACTGGCGTCGGAAAACAAGACGCTGGCGCACCCGGCGAGTACCGACAGCATTTCGACGTCTGCCGGCCAGGAAGATCATGTCAGCATGGCGCCATGGGCGGGCATCAAGCTTGGCCGTATCGCTGACAACGTCGCCCGCATTCTGGCAGTCGAGTTGCTTGCCGCATCCGCGGCCATTGACGCGCAGCGGCCGCTCAAGACGACGCCGCAGCTCGAGATACTGTACGCGCTGGTGCGCGCGAATGTGCCGCCCCACGGGGGCGACCGACGCCTCGACCGGGACATCGAGACCTTGGCCTCGCTGATCAATCAGGGCCAGGTGGCCCAAGTGTTGCCGGCCTCCGCTCAGCTTTTCAGCGCCACCTGACGGGAGCCCCGCTGCTCAAGTGACGCTCCGCTGCGCTTCTTCACGCTCCCAGCGCCCGAACACGCGTCCGTACGCGGCGACGTAAACGCCCTGCAGGAACGCCCCGGCGTAAAACGGAATTGCAAACCAGCCGGCGCCGATCAGCGTGCCGGCGATGGCGGGACCGATCGCTTGAGGAACCTGGAATGACGCGGCATTCGCGCTGGTCGCGAGGCCGCGTCTTTCGTCGCTGACCAGCGACACGACCTGCGCCCAGCGGGCGCCGAGCGAGCCGCCGCTGGATGCGACGCGCAGCAGATAGATCAGCGCCGCCAGCAGGAAAAACGGGCTCAGCGGCAGGACGCCGAGCATGACCACGCCGACGCCGCGCGTCACAACGACCGAGCGCGCGACGCCGAGCCAGTCGGTCAGCCGCCCGGTCATCATCGATGCGATGGCGGCGGATGCAAACGCCAGCGCCATCACCGGCGCGATCGCCTCCGGACCAATGCCGAATTTCAGCGCAAACCAGTAGCTGATCAGCGGACTCGTCAGGCCGATCGCCAATCCGTTGGCCGCGTTCATTTGCGCGAGCCGGATCAGCATGCGGTTCTCCCGCTTCTGTTCCGCGCTGCCGCGCTGGCGTCGGGTCAACTCGCGCCGCTGGCGCTTTTTTGCGGCGCGCAACGATTCCCTCGCGCCACCTAACAACCATAAGTTGACCACGGCGCCGATGACGACGATGCCGAACAGCGGGCGGTACGCACCCGCCTCGCCCAGGGCATCCCGCCAGACGAATGGCAGCATCGCCAGCCCGGCGCCCAGCGCCATGCCGAAGAATCCCAACGCGGCGTTGAGGCTGTAAATCCGGCCGCGCCGCTCCGCCGCGACCGCTTCCGCGAGCCACGATTGCTCGGCAGGCGAAAACGGGCCGGCGGAGCCTGTCTGGCCGCGGCCGAAGCCGCCGAGAACGATCGCGATAATCAGCACCCAGGGCTGCAACGTGAACACCAGCAGCAGCCCGCAGACGACCGTCAATGCTTCGTTGTACAGGAGAAATGGTTTGCGCCGGAACCGGTCGCTGATGATGCCGATCGCGATACTGCCGAACGCGGCGAAGAAGCCGGCGCCGCTGAGCGTCGCGCCGATCGCCGCGCCGCTCCAACCGAGCGCGTGCAGATAAAGGGCAAGATCGACGATCAGGACGCCCTGCCCCACGCTGCGCGTAAAGCGCGCCGCGAGAAGCCGTCGGGTGGTGGGGTGGATATCGCGTAGTTTGAACGAACCGCTCAAGCGGGGCGTCCGCACCGCAGATTCGCGGACACGGCCTGGTCGATCAGCTTCGGGTAAGGCAAATTCAAACTATCCATCAACGCCGCATAGGCTTCCGCCGAATCCACCTGCAGACGCGGATTGTGAGTGCGCTCCTCGCCGATCGTGCTGACCGTCCACCCCTTGTAATCGTGCGCAGGATAAACGAGGGTCTCGTCCGGCAGTTTCAGCAGTTTGTTGAACAGGCTGTCGTAAGCGGCGGCCGCATCGCCATTCTGAAAATCGGTGCGACCGGTGCCCCGGATCAGCAGCGTGTCGCCGGTAAAAACGCGACCGTTCAACCGATAGCTGTAGGAATCGTCTGTATGGCCGGGCGTGTATATCGCTTCCAGCATCATATCGCCGAGCCGCAGCCTGTCGCCTTCGCTGAGCCGCTCGCTCACGCATTCGGCGCGGCTGCGCTCGCCGGTCACAATCCGCGCGCCCTGCGTATCGGCCAGCCTCCCCGCCGCCGTCACATGATCCGCGTGCGTATGCGTATCCAGCACCACGGCAAGCCGGATATCCAACTCGGCCAGCAGACGATCGTAATTGTCGGCCTGGTCCAGAACCGGGTCGATCAGCAACGCTTCGCCGCCGGCTCCATCCGCGAGCAGATAGGTGTAAGTGCTGGAAGTACTGTCGAAAAGCTGTCGGAATAGCATTTACATCAACAGTCTTTCTACGATGCGTCCGTTCACGAGATGCTCATCCACAATTTCGTCGATGTCTTGTTCATCGGCGTAGGTGTACCACACACCTTCCGGATAAACGACGACCGTCGGCCCCTCGTCGCAACGGTCCATGCACCCCGCGCGATTGACCCGCACGCCGCCCGGGCCCGCCAGCCCGAGGGCCTTGACGCGAGCCTTGGCGTGCTTGCGCATGCGTTCGGCGTCATGATTCTGACAGCAGGGCGAACCGTCATTGCGCTGATTCGTGCAAAAGAAAATGTGGTGTTTGTAGTACGGCATCAGAAAGTGTATTGAAGCGAAACTGAAGTATACGTGTCGGTATTATCGGTGTTCGGCGGCACTTGGGTATTGTGCTTTATCGTGTACGCAAGTACGAGCGAAAAATCCTTCAGAACCTTGACTGTCAGCGTCGTCGCGGATTCGAAGCGCGTATTGTCGGAGCCGCGCTCGATTACAATGCCTTCGCCGAAGCTGCTGTTCTCCGTGAACTGCCAGGAATATGTGCTGGCGAGCTGCACGATGGCCGAGTTGCGGCTGCCTTCGTTATTGACCTGGTCGGCTGGCGCAATATGCTCCTGGCGCGCACCGACGCCGATTTGCGCCGACCACGTCTGCGTCGGCGTGTGCAGCAAGCGGCGGCCATAGCCTACCGTTTCCGAAGCCCGCTCTTCAATGCCGCTGAAATCATCGTGATTGTAACCGAGATGGGCGAATACGTAGTTATCCGGCGTGAACAGGTAGTCGCTCTGCGCCTCCGCCTGCAGACTGTTCGCGGTGGTGACGCCCTTGTCGGTCGAGCGGATTTTTTCGAACGACGCCGTGTGATACCAGTCTCCGGCGCCATACGCGACACCGGCGCGGGCGTCGAGGCTGCTGGTATCGGTGTTGCCGGTGGTGGCCGTGTAACCCAATGCCATGCTGCCCGCGAAGCCTTGATCGTATTTACCCGGTGCGGCCGAACCGGAAATGGTGTCCAGACTGCCCTCGGGCGAATCCGCCATGGCCGGAACGGCACAGGCAAGACAAACCAAAGGCAGAGACAGCGAAAGTAATTTCAACGTGGATATAGACACATCACATTCCTTGTGTTGCTTGAATTGATCAGGACAGCGTCAGCCCTTCGTGCAGATGCAATTGCTGATAGTCGCGGCGCGGCAGCCGCACCTTGAGGCGCCAGTCGCCGTCGCCGGTCAGATGCTCCTCGCGCACAGCGCCGATGCCGAACAGCCTGGATCTTAACCTGCCCTGCCGCGCCGACAAGGTCAGCCACCCGTCGACCGGGTCGCCGGCGACGATACGGGCGATCTCGGCCCGCAACAGATCGAGCCCCGCGCCGCTTTCCGCCGACACCCAGACGCGCTTCGCCAGGCCGTCGTCGCCGTATTCGCAACCGGGCTCGCGGCCCGCCAGATCGATCTTGTTAAAGACCTCGATCTGCGGCACGGCCTCCGCGCCAATCTCGGACAACACCTGGTTGACCGTGCGCATGTGTTCCGCGCGATTGTCATCGGCCGCATCCACGACATGCAGCAGCAGGTCGGCTTCCTCCGTTTCCTGCAACGTTGAATGAAACGCCGCGACAAGATCGTGCGGCAAATCACGAATGAAGCCAACCGTATCGGCAACCACGGCTTCGCCGGCGCCATCGAGCGGCAGGCGGCGAATCGTCGGGTCCAGCGTCGCAAACAGCTGATCCGCCGAGTACACGTCCGCGCCGGTCAGGCGATTGAACAACGTCGATTTGCCGGCGTTGGTGTAGCCGACCAGCGAAATCGACGGCACGTCACGCCGGCGGCGATTCAGCCGCCCCTGCGCGCGCTGTTTCTGCACGCGCTCGAGCTTGTGGTTGATCTGGCGAATGCGCACGCCGATCAGGCGGCGGTCGGTTTCGAGCTGCGTTTCGCCAGGCCCGCGCAGGCCGATACCGCCCTTCTGCCGCTCAAGGTGAGTCCAGCCGCGCACCAGGCGGGTCGACAGATGCTTGAGCTGCGCCAGTTCGACCTGCAACTTGCCCTCGAACGAGCGCGCGCGACGGGCGAAGATGTCGAGAATCAGCCCGGTCCGGCCGAGCACGCGACACTTGAGGGCGCTCTCCAGGTTCCGCTCCTGGCTGGGCGAAAGGGCATGATTGAACAGCGCGATCGATGCGTCATGCTCGGCAACGGCGGCGCCGATTTCATCGACTTTTCCGGCGCCCGCGAAATAACGCGGGTCCGGCGCGCGCCGGTGGCCACCGACAATGGCGACCGGATCGGCGCCCGCGGAACGCGCGAGCTCAACGAATTCTGCCGTCAGGTCCGAACCACGGGCGGGTTCGAGATCGATGTCGAGATGGACGAGGACCGCCCGCTCGCCGGTTTGGGATTCAGCGACGGACAATCAGCGGCCTGTAGCTAAAGACGACGCGCTCAGTCGTTCGCCTCCTCGTCGCCACCCTC
This sequence comes from Gammaproteobacteria bacterium, assembly GCA_035698525.1. GTDB lineage: Bacteria > Pseudomonadota > Gammaproteobacteria > Natronospirales > DASSBR01 > DASSBR01. Next base: position 49,722 of record DASSBR010000039.1, on the reverse strand, counting down.
CGCCAGCGGGACGTGAACGGGCCGGCTGGGCACGACGGTCGAAATGGCGTGCTTGTAAACCATCTGGCTGACGCTGTTTTTTAACAATACGACGAATTGGTCGAATGATTCGACCTGGCCCTGCAACTTGATGCCGTTGACCAGATAAATCGAAACGGGAATTCTTTCCTTGCGGAGCGCATTCAAAAAAGGCTCCTGAAGAGACTGGCCTTTCGCCATCGCAGTTCTCCTTGGTCTTGCTCTAGTTTTATTACCTTACTGCCGACGCAGTGCCCGGTGCGGAAACAGGGCAATTATAGGGGTACACGGCAATCCTTGCCATAGGGGAGTCTATCACAATCACTTTTCAAGCCAGCCGCTCGCAGTCCGGTAGAGGCGATCGTGAACGCCCGGATCGGCGGCGTCGAACGATCGGATTCCCTGTTCGCCGCGCAGCCATGTCATCTGGCGCTTCGCGTAGCGACGAGTGGCGACAATACCGTCCCGGATTGCCTCCTCCCGTGTGCGCTGACCGTCGAGCCATGCCCATATCTGCCGATACCCGACGGCGCGCATGGACGGATGCGCCGCGCTCAGGTCCGGACGCGCGCGCAGTGCCGCGACTTCGTCGATAAAGCCGGCGTCGATCATCGTCTCGAACCGGGCGGCGATCCGCTCGTGCAACTCGACGCGCGACGCCGGCAGCAGTGCAAGGCGCAACAGCCGGTACGGCGGCGCGGCATGCGCCTGGCGCAGTTGCGCCGACATTGGTTCGCCCGTCACGTGATGCACTTCGAGCGCCCGCTGGATGCGTTGCGCGTCATTAGGGTGAACGCGGTTCGCTGCTTCCGGATCGATTTCGGCCAGGCGCGCGTGCAAGGCCGGCCAACCGGAGTCGCCAGCCTCGCGTTCCAGCGCCGCGCGGTATTCGGCGTCGGCGCTCGGAAGCGGCGCAAGCCCCCGGGTCAATGCGCGGAAGTACAGTAGCGTGCCGCCGACCAGCAACGGCACGCGCCCGCGTTCGGTGATGGCCTGCATGGTCGCGAGAGCGTCCTCGCGGAAGCGTGCGGCAGAATAGCTCTCGGCGGGATCGAGGATGTCGATCAGGTGATGCGGCACGGCCGCCCGCTCGGCCGGCGTCGGTTTAGCCGTGCCGATGTCCATGCCGCGATAAATCATCGCCGAATCGACGCTGATGATTTCGATCGGCAAGTGCGCGGCCAGCGCGAGCGCGGCATCGGATTTGCCGGTGGCGGTGGGGCCCATGAGCAGGATCGCGGGCGGGTCGGCGCGATTCATGGATCCTTATTGCCCACGCAGGAACAACCTGTCCAGCTCCGTCAGGCTCAAACGGGTCCAGGTCGGCCGCCCGTGGTTGCATTGGTCCGCCCGGTCCGTCTGTTCCATCGCGCGCAGCAGCGCGTTCATTTCCGCCAGCGTCAACTGGCGGCCTGCCCGCACCGCCCGGTGACAGGCCAATGTTGCCAGCACCCGCTCGATGGAACCGCTCAGGCCCTTGCTGCCGCCCTCCGCCATCAGGTCCGCCGCGATTTCCCGCACCAGCGCGGCAACGTCGGTGTTGCGCAACTCCAGCGGCAGGCTCCGAACCGCAATGCTCGACGGGCCCAGACGATCGATTTCCAGCCCCAGCCGCGCCAGCTCCGCCGCGTCCTCGCACAGCCGCTCCGCCTCGGCTGCCGTCAGTTGGACAGTTACCGGGACCAGCAGCGGCACAGCCTTGATGCCGCCATCAGCCAGCGCGCGTTTCATCTGCTCGTAGGTCACCCGTTCGTGCGCGGCGTGCATGTCGACCAGCACGAGGCCGTCGCTGCGCTGGGCAAGGATGTAGATGCCGCGATACTGGCCGATCGCAAAGCCCATCGGCGGCTCGTCCTCCGGAGTTTCCACTTGCGCCGGTCCAGGCACCGGCCCCGCTGCTTCGGCGGATGCGCTCAAGGCAGCGTACGCTGCCATGCTATCCGCCACACTGCCGCTGCCGCGATGTTCCGGCATGCTGAGCCGCGTTTGTGTCGGCGGCGTGTAATGAAATGCCGTGGCCGATTCCGCCACCGGCGCGGAGTGCGGCCGCGTTTCCGCGAGCGCCTCGTGCAGGGCGTGAAAAATCTGATCGTGAACACGTCGCCCGTCGCGGAACCGTACCTCGTGCTTGGCTGGATGCGCGTTCACGTCCACCGCCGCCGGATCGATGTCGAGATACAGCACGAAGCTCGGGTGGCGACCATGGAAGAGCACATCGTCGTACCCCTGGCGGACGGCGTGCGCGATCAACTTGTCGCGCACCATGCGGCCGTTGACGTAAAAATACTGGCGGTCCGTCCGGGCGCGCGCGGCGGTCGGCAAGCCGATCCAGCCGCGCAGGCCGACGCCGCCCGCCGCGTGCTCGATGTAGCGCGTGTTGGCAATGAAATCGTCACCGCACAAGGCGGCGATTCGCGCCTCGCAGGCGGCGCGGTCGTCACAGGCCGGCAGCCGCCAGGTTTCGCGACCGTTATGGGACAGCCGCCAACGCACGTCGTAATGGCTCAGCGCCAGCCGCCGGACGACCGTTTCGAGATGGCCGAACTCGGTCGCTTCCGTGCGCAGAAACTTGCGGCGCGCCGGCACACTGAAAAACAGCTCGCGCACGTCGGCGCTGGTTCCGTCCTGGTGCGCCGCCGGGGCCAGTTCGCTCAAGCCGCCGCGGCCATCGGAGCGAACGGACCAGGCCTCGGCCGCGCCCCGAGCCCGGGACGTCAAAGTGAATTCAGACACCGAACCGATACTCGGCAGGGCCTCGCCACGAAAACCGAGTGTACCGACCCGTTCGAGATCGGCCAGCGCTGCAATCTTGCTCGTCGCATGGCGCGCCAGCGCCAGCGGCAACTCATCCTTGCCGATGCCGCAACCGTCGTCGCGCACCAGCATCCGGCTGATGCCGCCCCGCTCCACCTCGACGTCAATCGACGTCGCGCCGGCATCGAGACTGTTTTCGATCAGCTCCTTGACCACCGACGCAGGCCGCTCGATGACCTCGCCAGCCGCGATCTGGTTGATAAGCTGTTCGGGAAGGATGCGAATCGGCATGGGCGCCAAGCTTAACGGCTCCACGCCCGCCGTGCCAACAGTGAACCCGATCCGCGTGCTGGAAAGGGATTTGTGGTCAAATAGTCGTTCGTTGGAAGCAAGGACGCACTAACATGATGGATGTCATCCGCATCATCTTTTCCATCCTGATCCCGCCGCTGGGCGTGTTCCTGCAAGTCGGCATCGGCCTGCAGTTCTGGATCAACATTCTGCTGACGATCCTGGGTTACATACCCGGCGTCATTCACGCGATTTACATCATCGTTACGCGGGACTGAAGCGCCTGTTCACCCGCCCGCCGAGGAGCACCATGTCAGCCCTCGTCGGTCATGGCGCGCGAAGTCGGCAGGAAGCCGGCCTCCGCTTCGATGAAGATGCGCTTCACGTGCGGAAAACGCGCCTTTATTTCCATATCCAGGCGCGCAACGGCGTCGGCAATCTGCACCGCGTTCAGGTCGTCCTTGAAAGCGACGCTGACGTTGACCAGTATGAAATCCGGCCCGACATGCATGGTCAGCGTCTCGTTGATGGCCCGGATTTCCGCAAACGACAAGGCCAGCTCGCGAATGCCCCGCACCACCGGCCGATTCGCGCTTTCGCCAATCAAAAGCCCCTTCACTTCGCGGCCCAGCAGCGCGGCCGTGACGCCCAGGATGACGCCGATCAGAATCGACCCGATACCGTCGAACCATTCGTTGCCGGTCTGAACCGTCAGAAAAACGCCCAGAAACGCCACAACGATGCCGAGGATCGCAGCCGTGTCCTCGAACAGCACGATGAACATCGTTGGATCCTTGCCGATCCGGATGGCTTCCATATAGCTGCGGCGGCCCTTCTCATGGGAAAAGTTGAAGAGCGCAAATCCCCAGCTGGAACCCTCGAACACCAGCGCGAGCCCGAGCACGATGTAGCTCGCCACGGGATCCTCGATCGCCACCCCGTGGATAATGTGCTGCACGCCTTCATAAATCGAAAAAATCGCGCCGATGCCGAACAACTGGATCGCGACGACGAAGCTCCAGAAATACACTTCCTTGCCGTAGCCGAACGGAAACTCCTCGTCCGCCGGTCGCTTCGCACGGTGCATGCCGTACAGCAACAGGCCCTGATTGGCCGTATCGACCACCGAATGAATGCCTTCCGAAAACATGGCGGCGCTGCCGGTCAACAGCGCGGCGATAAACTTGATGACGGCGATGATCGCGTTGCCGCTGAGAGCCGCAAATACTACCAGTCTGGATGAACTTTCCATTTAGAGCTTTGTACCGTAGCGGGCGCCGCAACGCAACGAAAGACAATGGCCGATGTAGGACAAGCCCCGGTGTGGCGGCTTCGCCGCAACCGCTATCATCGTTTTTATTATGAGAATTGGCGGCCACGACATCGACATCTCCCATCGGGAGAAAACGCTGTTTCCCGAAGCCGGACTGAGCAAGGGCGATCTTGTGGATTATTATGTCCGCATCGCCGACATCATGCTGCCGCACATCGAAGGGCGCCCGTTGACGCTTTACCGCTTTCCGGAAGGCGCGGAAGCCGAAGGTTTCTACCAGAAAAATGCGTCCGACTACTTTCCCGACTGGATCGAACGCGCCCGCCTCGGCAAGGAAGAGATCGTCGACTACTGCGTTTGCCGGAATGCCGCGACCCTGATCTATCTGGCCAACCAGGTCTGCGTACCGCACATCTGGCTGTCGCGCGTCGATCGCCCGAACCATCCGGATCGGCTGGTATTCGACCTCGATCCGGGCCCCGAGACGACGTTTGACATCGTGCGCGCCGCGGCGCGCTGGACGTGGGAGTTGCTGGTCGATGTCGGGCTGGTGGGGTACCTGATGACCACCGGCTCGCGCGGACTGCATATCGTCGTGCCGCTGGATGGCAGCGCGGACTTCGCCGTCGTGCGCGACTTCGCCCGCGCCGTTGCCGAGATGATCGCCAGCCGCTCGCCGGACCAGCTTACGACCGAACAGCGCAAGCAGAAACGCGGCGGGCGCTTGTTTATAGATACGTACCGCAACGCCTACGGCCAGACGACGGTCGCGCCGTACGCGGCCAGGGCGAGGAGCGACGCGCCGATCGCGACGCCGATAGAATGGGACGCGCTGGATGACGCCAAGCTGAGATCGGACCGCTACGGCATCAAGAACATCTTCCGGCGTCTCGGTCAGAAACAGGACCCGTGGAAGGACATCGATCGGAATGCCGCGGGGCTGCGCGCGGCGCGCGAGCGACTGGCGCGCATCTCCCGACGGCGTGCGTGACCGGATACCACAAGGAGGCATCTATGACAGAACATAAGGATTTTGCCGAGTTGGAGAATACGCTGCGCGAGCGCCGCGAAGCCTTGCGCGGCAACATAGAGCGGCATCTCATGGAAGCCGAAGAGGATCAGTACCGCGATATTGCGCATCGTGTGCGCGATGCCGGCGAAGCGTCGGTTTACGATTTGATCAAGGGGCTAGAATTTGAACGGATTGAGACCGAATCACGCGAGCTTGAAGCAGTCGAGCACGCACTGATCAAGTTCGACAACTCACAATATGGCCTCTGTGAAGATTGCGGCCGCCGCATCCAGCTTGAACGGCTGCGGGCCGAGCCGACGGCAATGCGCTGCATCACCTGCCAGGAAAAGCGGGAGATTGAGTTCGGCGGCGGCGAAAGAGGCACGGCGACACTTTAATTGCCATCTTCGCCGTCGGGTTCGATGATGCGTTCATCGCCATCTTCGACGCGAATTCGCGAATGCTCCTTGCGCGCCAGTTCGCGCGCCTTCGCAAGCGCTTCCTCCTTGGTGGCGTAGAGACTGGTCTGATGCTCGCCGGTGGGCGATACAACCGCCCAGCCCTCTTCATGCGGTGTGACGTATTTCTCCGCTTCGGCTTCGGCGACGTCCCCGGCTTCTTCGGTCCGGTGGTTGGCTGCCACCCGGCGGATGGCGAGCGGAATGGCCTGAACTTCGGGATAGCCCTCCTCCACCAACTCGTGCAGCAGCTTGACGGCGCGTTCGCGAACTTCGGGCGCGAGATGCGCCATTTCCGGCGGATAATCTTGTGTAGTCATGATTTAGCCAAACGTGGTTGCATACTGAATGAAATGAATGAGCGGATCGGGATAAACGCCGATCCAGACGACGGCTATCGCGAACGCCGCGAGCGTCAGTGCGCCGGCAAATGCCACGCCCGGATGTGCCTGTTCGGGCGTAGCGTCCTGACCCGCCGGCGCGGCATAAAGCGCGACGATGATCCGCAGGTAATAGAAGAGCCCGATCGCACTGCCGACAATCAACGTGAACACCAGCCACCACCTTGCAACGCTGACCCCGGCCAAGACCGCGAAGAACTTCGCAAAAAAACCAGCCGTGAACGGAATGCCGGCGAGCGACAGCAACATGATCGTGAATAGGCCGCCGGTCCAGGGCCGGCGCCAGAACAGGCCGCGATAGTTGGCGATATCGTCCAACTCGTCCTCGGATGAGGACAACACGCTGACGACGCCGAACGCGCCCACGCTCGTCAGCACGTACGCGGCGAGATAGTAGTTCACCGCCTGCACGGCCTGATTGCCGCTGGCCAGAAAAGCCACCAGCAGATATCCCAGATGCGCGATGGAAGAATACGCGAGGATGCGTTTGACGCTGCGCTGCATCAGCGCCAGCAGATTGCCCGCAAGCATCGAGGCCATCGCGATGATGCTCAGCACGAGGTACACGGATGAATAGCGGTAGGCGTCTATTTCGACCCAATAGCGCAGCAGCAAGGCGAATACCGCCACCTTGGACGCGGTGGCGATGAACGCCGTGACGGGCGCCGGCGCGCCTTGATAGACGTCCGGCGTCCACATGTGAAACGGCACCAGCGACAACTTGAAGCCGAGTCCGGCGACGATCAGCGTCAGGCCGATCAGCATCCATGGATCGGAGAGCGCGTTCGTCGCGGCGATTGCTTTCAGAATCAGTCCGAACTGCATCGTGCCGAGCGTCACGTAAATCAACGCGAGCCCGAAAAGCAGCATCGCCGACGAGAGGCCCGTCAGGATCAGGTATTTGAGCGCGGCTTCAATCGGTCCGGCGCGGTTGCGCGCATAGCCGATCATGCCGAACAGGCTAACGCTCAACAGTTCCAGGCCGAGGAACAGCGACGCGAAATGGCTGCTCGCGGCCATCACCATTCCGCCGAGCGTGCCCGTCAGCAGGAGAACGTAGAACTCCTCCTTGAGATCGCCGCCGTTGTTGAAATACGCAAAGGCAAGCAACGCCACGCCGGCGGCGGTTATCAAGAGAATGCCGCCGTAGTACCACGCGTAAGCGTCAATAATAAACAGCGGCGTTACCTGGCGCGGCAGCATTGCGCCGGTCGGAAACAGCCAATAGAACGAGATGGCGATGGTCAGCAACGTCAGCCCGAGCGTCAGCGCGTGATGCCGGTAAAACGCGATCATGACCATCACAATCACCGTGCCGGCAGTCATTACGTCGAACGGCAGAATTGTGTAAAGGCCCTGAAGCGTCATGGTCCCAGCACTCCGCCGAGCATCGGCTTCAGGATGTCGAACAGCGGCTGCGGGTAAAACCCGAGCAACACCAGGATTACGATCATCGGCGCCATGATCGTCAGCTCGCGCATGCCCATGTCCGCCAGGACACCCGCGCCGGTGCGCGGTCCGAAGAACACGCGTTTCATGATTGCGAGCGAGTAAATCACCGAGACAACCAGACCGCACGCGCCCACCACCGTCAGCGCCACGTTGACCGGCCACGACCCCAGCAGCACGAGAAATTCGCCGACAAAATTGCCGAGCCCCGGCAGGCCGAGCGACGCCAGAACGAAGAACAGCGTTACCGCGCCGACCCGCGGCACCGCCTTCCACAACCCGCCCATCTCGCGCATGTCGCGCGTGTGCAGGCGCTCCTGCAATACGCCGACGAGCATGAACAGTGCCCCGGTGCTGATGCCATGCGCCACCATTTGCATGACCGCGCCCTGCAGCGCGATGGCGTTGAAGGCAAAGATGCCGAGCAACACGAAACCGAGGTGACTGATGCTGCTGTAGGCGACCAGCCGTTTGAAATCGGTCTGCGCAAAGGCGAGAAACGCGCCATACACAATGCCAACGACGCCGAGCAGCATCGCGACGAACGCGAACCAGTGCGCCGCGTTCGGAAACAGCGGGCCGACGAAGCGGATCAAGCCATACGCGCCGGTTTTCAGCAACACACCGGCGAGAATCACACTGCCGGCGGTCGGCGCTTCCGTGTGTGCGTCCGGCAGCCAGACGTGGAACGGAAAGGCCGGCAACTTGACGATGAAGGCGATGAAGAATCCCAGCATCAGCCAGATCGACGTCCACCAGTTCATCGGCGTGCCGAGCAGTCTGAAATAGTCGAACGTGTAGATACCGCTCGCGCCGTGGTGCACAAACACCAGCGCCAGTATGGAAACCAGCATCAGCAGGCCACTCGCCTGCGTGAAAATAAAAAACTTGATCGCCGCGTAGGTGCGGTTCTCGTGGCCCCAGATGCTGATCAGGAAATACATCGGCACCAGCATCAGTTCCCAGAAGAAAAAGAACAGGAACAGATCGAGCGCGAGGAACACGCCGAGCGCGCCGGCGACGCTCCACAGCAGGTTGAAATGGAAAAAGCCGACGCGTTCAGTGATGTCGCGCCACGAAATCAAAACCGATGCGACGCCGAGGATAGCCGTCAGCAGCACCATCAACAGGCTCAGGCCGTCGAGAGCAAGATGGAAGCTGATGCCGAGCGACGGAATCCAGGGCAAATGGAGCTGCGTCAACCAGCCGCTTTGCGGGCCGATGTGGATTGCCGCGCCGCCCGCGATCCACAACGTGATTGCGATCGCGAGATCGGCCAGCATCGCCGCCAGCGAGACGCAGCGCGCCCAGCGTTTACCGTAGGGCGCGACGGCCCAGGCGATGATGCCGCCGGCGGCTGGCGCGATGAGAAGCCATGCGAGCATCATGTCTCACCACCCAAGCGCGAATGCCGCTGTGAGCGCAAGGCGTGCGGTGGGGGATCGGTTATCCGGACCGTCGGCGACAGGAAGTCGCCGCCGGAGCCTACAGGGATGTATTCACGGCGTTCCGGAAAACCGATACCGCAGCGCGCGCTGATCGAAGCCACAAACTTAAACGGCATCATCGCCACACCGCCAACGCCACGAAGGCGACCATGCCCGCCGCGATACCTGCCGCGTACCAACGCAAGCGCCCCGTTTGCGTCATGCTCAACAGGTAATAAAACCCGCGAGTCATCGCCGCGACGCCGGTATAGACGGCATCCACAACATCATTCCGATTGATGTAAGCCAGCCGCCGGTACGGCCGCTTCAGCGTCCGCAGGTAAACCCAGTCGAACCCGCAACCGACCGCCCAGAACTGCTTGATCGCCCTGCCGCCGCGCGAGCGTGCCAGCATGTTGAACAAAGGCGCGCGACGCGCGAACAGCTTCGCGGCGAAGCAAATACTGCCGATCGCCACCAGGCCCGCCGCGATTTGCAGCCATGCCAGCGTCACGGACGACACCGGCTGCTGATTGAGCAGCACGGCCGGCAGCGCGCTCGCCATGAAATTCGTGAAAGCCTCGATGTCGCCAAGATGGGGAGGAATCTCGACAAACCCGCCGACAATCGACAGGCACGACAGCACCAGCAGTGGAATCACGATACGCAGCTTCGGGTAGTGAATGACAGGCCGCTTCGCTTCCCCGAAGAAGGCAACGAACACCGCGCGGAAAATATAGAGGCCGGTGAGCCCTGCGCCAACGATGCCCATCACCCACAGCCACCATGCCCCGTTCCTCGCCGTAAACGCGTTGGTCAGGATCAGATCCTTGCTGTAATAGCCGGCCGTGATCAGCGGCAGCGCGGTCAGCGCCGCGCTGCCTATCAGGAACGGCCAGAACGCGACCTTGAGCGTCTTGCGCAAGCCGCCCATTTTGAAGATGTCATGCTCACCGTCCATTGCGTGAATCACCACTCCGGCGGCAAGGAACAGCAGCGCCTTGAAAAAGGCGTGCGTCATCAGGTGAAAAATGCCCGCCGCCCAGGCGCCAACGCCGAGGGCGAGAAACATGTAACCGATCTGGCTGATCGTGGAATACGCCAGAATCCGCTTGATGTCGTTCTGGCCCAGCGCACTGAAGCCGGCGATGAGCAACGTCAGCGCGCCGATGATGGCGACCAGCAGTTGAATCGAGGGCGCGAGCGCGAACAGCACGTGCGTGCGTGCAATGATGTACACGCCGGCGGTGACCATCGTCGCCGCATGAATCAACGCGCTGACGGGTGTAGGGCCGGCCATGGCATCCGGCAGCCAGACTTGCAACGGAAACTGCGCCGACTTGCCGACGGCGCCGCCGAGAATCAGAGCCGAGCCCGCGATGGCCATTCCCTGCCCGACCGTCCAGTTCGCCGCGGCGCGGTGCATCAGCTCCTGGATGTTGAGCGTGCCGAGCGAGTTGAACAGCAGGAAAAAGCCGATCGCCATGGCGGTGTCGCCGATGCGCGTCACGATGAACGCCTTGCGCGCAGCGCGGTCAAAATCCGCGTTGTCGTACCAGAAGCCGATCAGCAGATAACTGCACAGTCCCACACCTTCCCAACCGACATAGAAGAACAACAGGTTCCCCGCCATCACCAGAATCAGCATCGAGCCGACGAACAGGTTCATGTAGGCAAAAAAGCGGCTGTACCCGTCGTCGGTTTCCATGTATTCGTTCGAGTAAAGATGAATCAGGAAGCTGACGAACGTCACGACCGACATCATGATCAAGGCAAGATGATCGACGTACAGAGAAACAGTCGGCGTGAAGTCGCTGACGGTCATCCAGCGCCACAAGACTTGCGTATGGCCGCCATTCGGCAAGGGCGCAAAACTCACCTGCACCCAGACCGCGAGCACCGCCAGCATCGACAGGCCGACTGACGCCGTGCCGACCGCGCCGGCAATCGGCTTCGGCAGGCGGCCGCCCGTGACGGCCAGCACGAAGAAACCGAACAGTGGCAGAGCGGGGATGAGCCAGAGGTAGTGCAGCATCGGTGGCTATCCTCGCAACCGGTTGGCCGCGTCGGCGTCCAGCGTCTGGTAGCGCCGGTGAAACAGCAAAATGAGCGCGAGGCCGATCGCCACTTCCGCCGCCGCGAGCGCAAGGATCAGCAGAAACAGCACCTGGCCGTCCGCCTGATCCCAGCGCGACCCGCCGACAATGAACACGAGGCCGGCTGCATTGAGCATGATCTCGATGGACATCAGCATGAATACGATGTTGCGCCGCACGAGCAGCCCGGCCATGCCGATCGCGAACAGGATCGCGGCGAGCCAGATGCCGTAATCGGGGACGATCGCGACCATCACGCCTCCCGCCCCGGCCGCCTGCCGCGGTCCCGACGGCCCAGGTGGTACGCGCCGATCAGGCCGGCAAGCAACAGCATTGAAGCAATCTCCACCGCCAGCACGTAGCGCGTGTAGAGCGCGACGCCGACGGCGGCCGGTCCGACGTAATGCACCGGCTGGGCCTTTACCGGACCGGCTATCAGCATGTATATGATTTCGCCGAACAGAACCAGCGACATGGCGCCGGGACCGATCCACATTCGCGCATTCAGCCAGCGGCGTTCGCGCCCGGCCATGTCCGCAATGTTAAGCATCATCACCACGAACACGAACAGCACCATGATGGCGCCGGCGTAAATGATGACTTCAAGTGCAGCGGCGAACGGGGCACCCAACGTGTAGAACACGACGGCGACCGCTAGCAGCGACACCACGAGATACAGCAGTGCGTGAATGGCGTTGTAGCGCGTTACCGTCAACAGCGTTGCCCCTATGGCGATCAGGGCGGAGATGTAGAATGCTATTGGCATGCGCTTCGCCGGCTGTGGGATTGTCGCGCGGCGCGCGGTGCGGTAACGGTTTTCCAGAACGCCGTGAATACATCCCTGTAGGCTCCGGCGGCGACATCCTGTCGCCGACGGTCTGGAAAACCGTTCCCCCACCACACGCCCGATACGCTTTTGACCACCCGAAGAACAGGCGGACGTGAGCCCGAGGCGTGGGCGGGGGGATTCGTTTGCCGGGCTGTGTGAGGCAGGATGCCGAACCCAGAGCCTACATGGACGTATTCACGGCGTCCCGGAAAACGGATACCGCCGACCGCGCCGATCGAAGGCGACCACCTCACGGCAACAAACTCTTCACATCAACAGGCGGCCGTTCGTTCTCAGCCTCGCCTTTATCCTTGCCGCCCATGGCCTTCCCGGCAACCTTCCAGAAGTTGTACTCGTGATACTTCCCGGTGCCGTCGATCAGCAGATCCTCCTTTTCGTAAACCATGTTGTTTCGGTCGTATTCGCTCATTTCGAAGTCCGGCGTCAATTGAATCGCGTGCGTCGGACAGGCTTCCTCGCAGAAGCCGCAATAAATGCAGCGTGAGAAATTGATGCGAAAGAACTCCGGATACCAGCGACCCGTTTCGTCTTCCGTCTTCTGCAACGAAATGCAATCGACGGGACACGCGACCGCGCATAAATAACAGGCCACGCATCGCTCCGCCCCATCGGGGTCGCGCGACAGAATGATGCGTCCGCGCCAACGTGGCGGCAGCGGCGTGCGTTCCTCCGGATATTCGACGGTGACCTTCGGTTTGAACAGAAAAGTAAAGACATTGAAGATGGTTCGGAGGTTGCTGAGCATTACGTGCCTCCATGCGGTAACACGACGAGCGTGATCACGCCCGTCGCAACAAAATTGAGGAGCGCCAGCGGCAGCATCGCCTTCCAGCCGAATGCCGTGAGCTGGTCATAGCGGGGCCGCGGCAGCGATGCGCGCAGCAGAATAAACAGCAGCAGGAAGAAAATCGTCTTCAGCATGAACCACAACCAGCCCGGCAGTAGCGGTCCGTGCCAGCCTCCGAAATACAGTGTCGTGATCAATGCTGAAATCAGGATCATGCCGAGGTATTCGCCGAGGAAGTACATGCCGAATTTCATGCTGGAATATTCGGTGTGGTAGCCGGCGACCAGTTCCTGTTCGCCTTCCGGCAGGTCGTACGGCAAACGGCGCGTCTCGGCCAGCCCGGCGATCATGAAAACGACGAAGCCTGAAAATTGCGGCAGCACAAACCACAGGTTGTCCTGCGCCGCGACGATCTTGCTGAGATTGAAAGTGCCGGTGATCATCACCACGCCCATCAGCGCGAGACCCATGAACACCTCGTACGCGAGCATCTGCGACGCGCCGCGCAGACCGCCGAGGAGCGAGTACTTGTTATTCGAAGCCCAGCCGCCGAGCACTGCGCTGTAGACCGTCAGCGACGACATCGCGAGGAAGAACAGAATGCCGATATTCAGGTCGGGGCTGATGCCGATGTTTTTCGCGATCGGCAGGATGCCGAATGGCATCATGACTGCGACGACCAGCGACGCCGGCGCCAGGATAAACACGATGCGGTCGCCGTAGGTCGGCGTGAAGTCTTCCTTTGTCAGGAGCTTGATGATGTCCGCAACGACTTGAATCGTGCCGCCCGGCCCGACGCGGTTTGGACCGTAGCGCTCCTGCCAGAAGCCGAGGAAGCGGCGTTCGACCCAGGTGAGTATCGCGGCCCACAGAATCGCGATCACCATGATGAACACGATGTTGAGCAGCGGGTAGCCGATGGATTGCATCAGCGTCATAACGCCGCCTCCCGGATCGAGACAGGCGCCGGCAGGCGGGCGGCGAAAGGCGGTGCGCCGAGAACGCCGATGGTGCCATCGGGCAAATCGGGAGCGATGTGCAGCGGCAAGCGGCAACTTGCGCCGTCGGCAGTCACTTCAACCAGCGCGCCGGTCGCAATGCCCAGCCTCGCGGCCCCCTGCTCGTTGACGGCAACATGCGCCTCCGGCGCACGCGCCTGCAACGCGGGCGAGTGACGCGACAGCTCTTCGCTGCCGAAAACATGATGCAGCGGCAACGCCAGCCATTCGCCAGCGTGCCCTCCAGGCCTGCCCGGTATGTTGTCGGCGAATGCGCGGCTGCCGCGTGGCTCAAGCAGGCGTCGCCCGGATTGCCCCGCCACAAGCAGGCCGGCGATTTCATCCTGAAACTTGTTGACGGCCTGCTGGTTGGAGTTCCAGCCGGCGGCCCAGAAGAATGGCTGAATCGAGCCCGGCACCGCACCCTGGTAGCCTTCCATGCTGTAGCCCAATGCGCTGTCCGCGTCCTCGGGCGGCGGCGGCTCGTGGATGGTGCGGTCCGCGAGCATGGCAGTGCGGCCGCTGTAGCGCGCCGGCTCGCGCGCCGCTTTCATTTGCGCGACGCGATAATCGCTCGACACGGCGGCCTGCTCGATACCCGCCAGGGCGGGCAGTGCTTGCGCGCAGGCGACCGTCACCAGGTCCAGGTTATGCCAGCCGCGCACTTCGTTGCGGCCATTGGCGCGCAACGCGTCGCGCAGCCACTCCCAGCCGGTGTGAATGTCCGGCTGCGGCTCGAACAGCCTGAAAAAACGTTGCGCCCTGCCCTCGTTGTTGACCAGCGTCCCGTCCGCCTCGGCGAACGTGCCTGTCGCGAGCACCAGGTCGGCCGCACCGATGGTGTCGCTTTCGATGCTGTCGAGAACGATGACATAGGCCGCGGCATCGAGCGCAGCGATCACCGCCGCCGAATCGGCCCGACGGAACAGGTCGTTCTCCAGAATGACCAGCGTATCCGCCTCGTCGTTGCGAATGGCTTCGAGCGCGTCTTCAATGTCGCGCCCGCCGATCAGATACGCACCGACACTGTTGCACTCCGGCACGACCATGGACAGCATGGTTTGAGGATTCGCGGCTGCCAGTGCATCGGCAATGTTTGCCGCGGCGTCGATCACGGTCCCGCTGCCGGAGCCGGTCCCGCTGACGACCAGCGGCCGTTCCGCTTCCGTCAGCACGGCGGCGATGCGATCCACCGTTGCGCGCTCCTCATCGTCGAGGTCCGCCACGTCCGGTGCATCGGCGTTGATCGCATGCGCGATCGCGAACCCGAGTCGCGCGATAGCCTGTGGCGCAAGCCGCAACGCCTCGGAGGCGACATCGTCCAGACGCGTCGCGCCTGGCGTCGCGATAAAGAACGGGCTCTGGGAGTGCGTGCCGATGTCGCGCACGCTGGCGTCATGCCAGTAATCGACTCCGATTTCCCTGGCGATCGCATAGGATTTGCTGCGGGCGCTTTGACGTAAAGCCAGCGCGAGCCTCGGCGCGGTATTGGGTACGTCTTCGCCGAGAATGAGCACCGCGTCGGCCGACTCGGTCTCCTTCAGCGTCGCTATGCGCGCCTTGCCATTTTCCAAAGCGCCGGCCGCGGCTCGCACGCGCCCGGCCTCCGCCTTGCTCATCCCATGCGAAAAGCGATCCGCGCCCACGAGCGTCCGCAGCGCAAAATTGGCCTCCAGCGAAGCGCGCGGCGAGCCGATGCCAACCAGCCGCCGCGGTTCGACCGTCAGCGTCGCCAGCCGCGCCAGTGCGTCGTCGTGATCAAGTTCCTCGCCGTCGAATCGCGACCGCCGGATACGCGCGGGCGAATTGACGAACTGGTAGCCGTAGCGCCCGCGGTCGCAAATGAAGTAGCCGTTAACGTCGCGGTTATAACGATTGATAATGCGCCGCAGTTCACCGTAGCGTTCGCCCGGACTGATGTTGCAGCCGAGACTGCAATGGTGGCAGATCGACGGCGTCGCGCGCAGATCCCACTTGCGCGTGTAGCGCTCGCCAAGCGTCTTGTCCGTGAATACTCCCGTCGGACAGACTTCCGCCAGGTTGCCGCTGAACTCGTTTTCCAGCGTGCCATCCTGCGCGCGGCCGAAATACACGTTGTCGTGAATATGGAAGGCTTCCAGGTCGTGACCGCCGGCGTATTCATAAAAACGGACACAGCGGTAACACTGGATGCAGCGATTCATCTCGTGATTGATGCACGGCCCGAGATTCTGGTTGCGGTAAGTCCGCTTCGGGAAGCGGGTGCGGCGGAAACTGTGTCCCGCCATCACCGTCATATCCTGCAGGTGGCATTCGCCGCCCTCCTCGCAGACCGGACAGTCGTGCGGATGGTTCAGCATCAGCCATTCGATGATCGTCTTGCGGAACGTGCGCGACTGCTCGTCCTTCAGCGCGATGCGCGTGCCGTCGGCTGCCGGCGTCATGCAGGCCATCACAATCCGGCCGTGCTCGTCGTTTTCGTCCTTGTACTGGGTGACGGCGCACTGCCTGCAGGCGCCCACCGAATGCATTGCCGGATGCCAGCAGAAATACGGCAGGTCGAAGTCCAGCGACAGGCACTCGTGCAACAGGTTGTTGTCCGGGTTGACCTCGAACGGCTGATTGTCGACAAAAATTGTAGCCATCCTTGCTCTCTTGCTCCTTCTCCCTCAGGGAGAAGGTTGGGATGAGGGGCGTTGATTTGATCCCCTCACCCTGGCCCTCTCCCTGAGGGAGAGGGAATTTGAACCTGCTATCGGTAGTGGCACCTTCGATCCTTTATGTGCCTCTCGAACTCGTCCCTGAACACGTCCATTCCGCTCTCGAGCGGCATCATCGCGCCCGGCGCGTGCGCGCAAAACGTGTTCTTGCCGCTCAAAAATCGTGTGTGCATCGACAGCATGTCGATGTCTTCGCTGCGGCCGTCGCCGTTTTCTATCGCGAGCAGCAATCGCTCAGTCCATGGCAACCCCTCGCGACAGGGCGTGCACCAGCCGCACGACTCCTGCGCGAAAAAATGCTCAAGATTGGCAAGCGCGCCGATGGGGCATGTCTTGTCGTCGAGGACGATCATCGTGCCGGTACCAAGACGGGCACCCGCCTGGCTCAACGAGTCGAAGTCCATTGGTGTGTCGAGCTTGTCCGGGCCGACGAACTGCGTCGACGCACCGCCGGGCTGCCATGCGCGCAACTCGTAGCCGTCACGCATACCGCCGGCGTAGTCCTCCATCAACGCGCGCGCGGGCGTACCCATCGGTAGCTCCCACAGACCCGGCCGATTGACACGCCCGCTCGCCCCATAAAGCTTGGTGCCGCCATCCTTGCCTTCGGCCAGGCTCACATCGTTGAACCAGTCGGCGCCGCGCGCGACGATGTGCGGCACGTTGCACAGCGTTTCGACATTGTTGACGACGGTGGGCTGGCCCCAAAGTCCGGCCACCTGCGGTAGCGGCGGTTTCCAGCGCGGGATGGCGCGGACGCCTTCCATCGCGTTCAGAAGCGACGTTTCCTCGCCGCAGATATAGCGCCCCGCGCTCCGATGCAGTACTACGTCAAGACTGAAGTCGGAGCCGAGAATTCTTTCGCCGAGGTAGCCTTTGCCACGCGCCTCGGCGATCGCCTTTGATAACCGCCGGGCCGACTCGTGATACGCCGCCCGCAGAAAAATGAACACCCGCTGCGCCTGGATTGCGTAGGCGCTGATGATGAATGCTTCGATGCACTGGTGCGGGTCGCCTTCCATCAAGAGCCGGTCCTTGAAAGTGCCCGGCTCCATTTCGTCGGCGTTCACGAGGAGATACGCCGGTGGGCGCGCCTTGTCTCCCTGCGGAATCGCAGCCCACTTGATGCCGGTCGGGAACCCGCCACCGCCGCGCCCGCGCAAATTCGACTGCTTGACCATCTCGATGAGGTCGTCCGGCGCCGACTTCAGCGCCTTGCGCAGCGCCTGGTAACCGCCGGCCTTTTCATAGCTGTCGATGTCAAGCGGCTCCCGGTCGGCGCCGATGTTTTTCGTGAGCACCGGTTCCATTACTCGTAGCGCTCCAGGATGCCGTCGAGGTTATCGGCGGTGACATCGTTGTGCAGGTCTTCGTCAATCATCACGGCCGGCGCGTGATCGCAATTGCCGAGGCACGGAATCGGCAACAGCGTGAAGCGGCCGTCGGAGGTGGTGCCGCCGAGCTTGACGCCCAGCTTTTGCTGCAGCGTGTCGCACATTTGTTCGTAGCCCATCACCCAGCAACTGATACTGTCGCAGGCATGGATGACGTGCCGGCCGACTGGCTGGCGATAAATCAGGCTGTAAAACGTTGCAACGCCTTCGACCTCGGCGGTCGATAGACTCAGGTAATCGGCGACGTCCTTGAGGGCGTCATCAGACACCCAGCCGCGAGAACGCTGCACGATCTTGAGCGCCTCGACGCTGACGGCGCGATTGTCCGGATACTGTCGGCGCTCTTCTTCGATTTCGTTCTTTTCCTGCTGGCTCAGCATCTGATTGCTTATCTATCCACGTCCGCCATTACAAAATCGATGCTCCCGATCAGCGCGATCAAATCCTGCACCATCAGCCCGCGCGCGATCAGCGGAATCATCTGCAGGTGCGGAAACGATGGCGTGCGAATGCGCACGCGGTACGGCATCGTACTGCCGTCGCTGATCAGGTAGTAACTATTGTTGCCCTTGGTCGCCTCGATGCCGACGTTGCACTCGCCCGCCGGGATCACCGGCCCCCAGCTCACGTTCAGGAAATGCGTGATCAGCGTTTCGATGTCGTGCAGCGTGCGCTCCTTGGGCGGCGGCGTCGTCAACGGGTGCAGCGCCTTGATCGGACCATCGGGCATGCGATTGAGACACTGCTCGATAATGCGCAGGCTCTGACGCATTTCCTCGAAACGGACGATGATGCGGTCGTAGCAGTCGCCGTGCGTCCCGGTCGGAATGTCGAAATCGAATCGGTCGTAGCCGGAATAAGGCCGGTCCTTGCGAAAGTCCCAATGCAGGCCGCAGGCACGCAACCCTGGCCCGGTCACGCCCCAGTCGATCGCCTCATCCAGCGTGTACCGCGCGACGTCGACGGTGCGCTCCTTGACGAGACCGTTGTTGAGCATGATCTTTTCGTATTTCGCGAGCCGCGGCGGAAAGTAATCGACAAACTCGCGTACCAGCGCTTCCCAGCCTTCGGGCAAGTCCTCTGCGACGCCGCCGATGCGAAACCAGTTCGGATGCATGCGGTCGCCCATGATGGCGGTGGTGACGTCGTAGGTGCGCTCGCGGTCGGCGAACATGTAAAATACCGGCGACATCTGCCCCAGGTCCTGCGCCATCGTGCCGAGGAACAGCAGGTGCGACATGATGCGGAAGAATTCGACCAGCATCACGCGAATCGTTTCGACCCGCTCGGACACCTGAATACCGGCCAATTTTTCGACTGCCAGCACATACGGCAGGTTGTTCATCACCCCGCCGAGATAATCCACGCGGTCGGTGTAGGGGATGAACGTGTGCCACGACTGACGCTCTCCCATCTTCTCCGCACCGCGATGGTGATAGCCGATGTCCGGCACGCAATCGACGACCTCCTCGCCGTCGAGTTGCAGCACGATGCGAAACACGCCGTGAACGCTCGGATGATTCGGCCCGAGGTTGAGGAACATGAAATCCGTATCGCCGTCGCCTTTCGTCATGCCCCACCAGGCGGGGTCGAACTGCAGGGCGTCCTGTTCCTTTTTTCGCTTCTCGTCCGGCAGCTCGAAGATCCCCATCTCCGTCGCGCGCGCCGGATGATCCTTGCGTAGCGGATGGCCCTCCCAGGTCGGCGGCGACAGAATGCGGCGGAGCGAAGGATGGCCTTCGAAGACAATCCCGAACATGTCCCAGGCTTCGCACTCGTACCAGTTCGCGGCCGGCCAGATTGGCGTGACCGATGGCACAGTCAAATCGTTTTCTTTAAGTGCCACTTTCAAACGAACGTCCGCGTTGCGCTCGTAGGACAGCAGGTGATAGACAACGGTGAAATCACTGGAGGGCTGCCCCTGGCGCTGCTTGCGAATGCGCTCGTCAATCGCCGTTAAATCGTAAAGGCATTTGTACGGCTCGCTGATGCCGCTTTTGAGATAGCGCAATACTTTGTGCAGATCGCCGCGCGTGACCCACAGTGTCGGAATGCCATCCACGGTGGCTTGTTCGACGAAATTGGCTTCGCCGAATTCGTCGAACAACATCCGTGCTGTCGGTGTACGTTCCAGCATCCCTTATTCGCGCTTGTCCAGCCTGTGTTCCACGTAGCCTTCCAGCTTGTTCGGGTCGCGCAGTTCACGCGTGCGCATCCGCTCGGCGCGTTTCCGGTCGCGCATGCTCGGCATCGGGCCGCGCTCCACGCCGTTGCCACCGATGGTCCACGACAATGGCCGACGCTCGTTGCCGATCGCTTCCTGCAGCATGATCAGCCCTTCAAGGAACGCATCCGGCCGCGGCGGGCAGCCCGGCACATACACATCCACCGGCATGAACGTATCGACGCCCTGCACCACGCTGTAAATGTCGTACATACCGCCCGAGTTCGCGCACGAGCCCATCGAGATCACGTAGCGCGGCTCCATCATCTGGTCGTAGAGTTGCCGGATCACCGGCGCCATCTTCCGAAACACCGTCCCGGAGATGACGATCACGTCTGCCTGGCGCGGCGAGCCGCGCAGCACTTCCGCGCCGAAGCGGGCAATGTCGTACGGGCTCGTAAAGGCCGTCGTCATCTCGACGTAACAACACGACAAGCCGAAATTGAACGGCCACAACGAGTTCTTACGGCCCCACGAAACCAGGTCTTCGAGCTTCGCCATAACCAGGTTGCGGCGCACGGCCTCGCTGAATCGTTCATCCTCCGCCGGCGGCGTGTCCGCCTTGCTCAGCGACCATTCCATCCTTTGCCCTCGTGATGGTGATAGCCGCGGCGCTCGTCCCAGATGCCACGACGACCGAGCGGCTGGCGCCAGCGGTAAGTCGCGAAGTCGAGCGCGCCGAGTTTCCACAAGTACGCGAGCGCGCCCAGCAGAATGCCGATGAACACGACCATCTCGAAGTAGCTGCTCCAGCCGACCCGGCGCAGCGCAATCGCGCCGGCGTAGAGAAATACGGATTCGAGGTCGAAAATCACGAAGAACATCGCGATCAGGTAGAACTTGACGGGAAAACGGTAACGAGCGTCGCCGAACGATTCAACGCCGGATTCGAACGGCGTCTGCGTCGCCGGGTCGTTGTGATGCGGGCCGATCAGCCACGATACCAGCACCACGACGCAAACGAGTATGATCGCCGCGCCGAAGAAGACGGCTAAAGGCCAGAAAACACTGGTTGACGGCGAACCGCCAGGCATGAGCAGACTCCGTTCCGCTGGTGGCTTTTGATACCCCGCGCCGGGGGTTGTTGTTGCCTCTATACTACTCGCCGCAAGAGAAGTTACAAGCCGACCCTATTTGCAACCGATGCTGTACGCGAATGCCGCTGACCAGGGCGAGCGAGGGCATTATCGAGAAAAGTTGCCGGAAGATCGTCATCCATGACGGCATCGTGTGTCCATTTATGGACATGATGCCCCGGGGTTTATGCCACGGAAACTAGCCGGCCGGAATCGTCAGAACGTCTCCCGCATGAATCGCGCTGCTGCTCAGCCCGTTAATCGCCTGCAGCGCCTGCAGGCTGACGTCGAACCGGTCCGCGATGCCGGACAAGGTATCGCCGTGATTGATCACATATTGGCGGCCGCCCAACTTGCCGTCGCGCGCGGCGATCAGCGTGCCCGGCGGCGGATGTTGCTCGTAATATTTCATTACGCCATTCAGGATCGCCGTCGCCATCCGCTCCTGGTAGCTTGAATGCCGAAGCAGTCTTTCCTGGTGAGGGTTGGTAATGAACGCCGTCTCCACGAGAATCGACGGAATGTCCGGCGACTTGAGCACCACGAACGCGGCCTGTTCTACGCGCTCACTGTGCAGCGGCTCGAAGGAGCCCATCTGGTCGAGCACATCGTGCGCTACCTTGAGGCTCGCGCTGATCGTGGCGGTCTGCGACAAATCCAGCAACACGGACGCGAGCATCGGGCTCTTGTCGTCCAGCGAAACGCCGCCGAGGTTGTCAGCATCGTTTTCTCGGTTCGCGAGCCAGTGTGCCGCCTCACTGGTGGCGCCATGCTGCGACAGCGCGAACACGGCGCCGCCGAAGGCATCGTCGTCACGCGACGCATTGGCATGAATGGATACGAACATATCTGCATGGTGCGCGCGCGCGATGCCGGTGCGCTGACGCAGCTTCAGATAGCGATCGTCCTTGCGCGTGAGCACGGCGCGCATGCCCGGCATCGCGTCGATCAGCGCGGCAAGCTTTTTCGCGATCGCCAGCGTGACATCCTTTTCGAGCAGGCCATCCGGACCATGCGCGCCCGGATCGAAACCGCCGTGGCCGGCGTCCACCGCGATCACAATATCGCGCGGCTTCGCGGCCTGGGAAGGCATCGACACGGCAATGGGCGTCGGTGCGGCGGTGGAGTTCTGGTCGCCATAAACGTCGACGACCAGCCGCGCGGCCTGTCCGTTACGAGCCGGAATAAAGAAACTGCGCGGCACACCGTGCCCGTTCAAATCGAAGACGATACGAACGCCATGACCATGGCGGCCGCTGCGGAAATCGGCAATCAGACCCCGGCCGGACGGGAGCTTCGCATCCAGCTTCGCCGATTCGATGTCGAGCACAACCCGATTGGGGTTCTTGAGCGTGAATATCTTGTGTTCGACCGGCGCGGACACATCCAGCGTCACGCGCACGAAACCCTCGTGCGAGCCGACGTCGATATCCTCAATTTGCGCTGTCCCTGCGTAGGCCGCCAAGGGCAGCCAGCACAGCAACAGAATGAGTTTTTTCATCGCTCCCTATCCCCTTCCCGAGGCAGGTTTCGTTCTTAAGATTAAATCATAGCTGATTTTCCAGAAAAATCCAGCCATATTCGCTTTTAAATTAGCAAGATAGAGAGCGAAGCTCAACCGTTGCGGGAGGTACTGGAGACAAGAAAGCGCGAAATCGGTTAGTCAGCCTGTGCCGCAAAAGCCAGGGCATTCAATGAGTCGGGGCATTGCCGAATACCCAAGCCTTATTGGTGGCGTCAAGAATCTCACTCAGCGATTTTTTGCAATCCGCATCTTGTCACCAACAAATAAATATGGTTGGTCATCAGGACGTAAGCGTGGACGCTACACCAATGTTATTGACCGCTTATTTTCTATTTTTGGCGTTGCGTCGATCCGCGTGACAATGCCCCCCTTGTCATTCAATTGCTTGAACCAACCGTAGTGCGTGTAGCCTTCGTCGAATACGACTGCTCATACTGTTTGCTGTATATCGCTGTGAATCTAGCTAAGCTATTGCCAGCCTTACATTTCTCGTCCGCGCAACTTCTAATGAAAGTAAGGCCTGGGGAAAATGCCCACGCCATAGCATCGCCGTTATAGGGCGGCACGAGCAGCACCAAGTCGCATGAACCATCTTTCTTGAGCCTAGCATGTATCCGATCCCATGATCGTCCATGCCATTGAACATCTTTATCGAAACCTAGCGCCTTCACAGTGTCAGAAAGGCCCACTCTACACCCCCATGGCTCAAAAATTACTAGGATTGACTTTGGTCTGAAAAATCCTTTTAGAGTCCAAATATGGTCGTAGCCTGGGCCTTGCGAGAATCGATCTTTGATTTCGTAAACGCCTTGATAAATGCACCACACCGGTTCTCGAATCTCGCATTTTTGCACCGGTGCAGGCGGCTTTTTTGATTCATGGCCTGAGCTCGCGTGTATCTCGCCTATCATTATTAGGAACAAACAAATAAACGGAAAAATAATGATCCTCTCATTAGCAAGCCAGGCTACCTCAGTCTGACCCCATTGATTCCCACCCACTGCCGGACAGCATCCAGCTTTATGGAGTCTGTCCGCGATGCCTAAAACAGCGACCGATGGCGGGTTCGGCCAGCGTCTCAAGACGCTGCGTAAAGCCGCGGGTTATACGCAGCAGGAACTGGCTAACGAAGTCGGCGTGTCGCGGCGCATGATCGCCTATTACGAGGGCCAGAGCGCCCATCCGCCGACCCACTTGCTGGCCGACATCGCCAAGGCGTTGCAGTTGACGACGGATGTGCTGCTTGGGGTGACGCCGGTTAAAAAGGCGGCCAAGCCGGGCAATGTCCGGCTGATGCGCCGCATTCAGCAGATCGAGAAGCTGCCGCCCAAGGAGAAGCGCCAGATATTGACGGTCCTCGATGCGCTCATCGAGCGCGAGCAGCTAAAAAGAAAGGCAGGGTGATGTCGGACGTTTAGTGGATGCTATCGAAGTTGAGATGGAACCCGATATCGCTAACAAACTGGCTTTGCTCAAGCGCCAATCGATAGTCTTCTACAGCGAACACGGCTGCGGAAAATCGCTCAAAAAAATCTGCTACATCAGGCTTCGGCACATTATAACAATCCAGTTGAACGATAATTTTCTTGCCTCTGGACTTAGGAAAGCTTTCGGCCACTTGACCGTCTAAAGCTGCGTCTATACATCCATAGAGCCGGTCTTGGATTCGGCGTAGCGCAACGTCAAGCGGCTCGTCCCAAGGGCCTTCTTCGACAAGAACCAATTTCCACTCGTCCGGGGAATCACCCTCCGCCACAAAATCAACTTTAGTATGATCGCTCCTCATCTCTACGCTAGCATCGATCAACCGTACAGGAAGTCATTTTTGTGGGAGTACCTGGTTTAAGGCCCGCGTCCTGAGCATTCTTTCCAACCGGCGTAACAGAACGGCCAGCGTCAATGTCTGCTTTCAATTTCGCCTGACCAGGCGATAGTCTCGCGTTACCAGTCTTTGTCTCAACCACATCTTTGCCCTTTGTAACAAAATCTGGGCGCGCACGCGTGCCATCGGATGTCTTAAAAGATACCTGTTCACCGGCAATGTTTTTACCCAACTTAGCACGCGTTATGGCCTCGCCGGCCTTTCCTTTGGCAGCATTCGCTGCGATTGTGGATGTAGCTTCCGCCGCGCCTTTTGTAGCTATCGCTCGAAAGGCCCCTACCCCGGAAACGGCAGCCGTAATAGTTGATATATCCTGCACCGCTGCCGCAACTACGCCATCTCCTTCGCCGTTATAGCCGTCGGCAAATGCGCCGGCGACCCTATCACCGTGAAAACCGTTGCCGGTTACGGCCGAGTAGGCCTCGTAAAGTAGACCAGCAAGACCCATGGTGAAGTTGCGTCCATCCGGATCGGTATAGCGATAAGGATTGCCTTTGGCATACCAGTAGCGATTGAAGTACGCGTGGCTATGTGGTGAGAAGGTGACGGGATCAGGACTGAGGAACCTACCGATCTTCGGATCGTAGTATCGAGCCTGCATGTAAACGAGCCCGGTGGCCGCATCATGCCGATGCCCGGTGAAGCCTGGGCCATCCGGGTCAGGTTGCTGATCGGTTTCGCCATACGGCGTATAAGTCTGCCGCCAGATGACCACCCCAACGCTATTGGTTTTGGCGACGGGGTTGCCCAGGCGGTCGGTGATGACATAGCGGGTAACGGTCGCGGGTTGTGCCGGCGATGGCGGCGGTGGCGTCGTGGTGCCGCAATCCATGCATATTATGTTGGGCTCAACGCCACCGCCACCGGCATCGGCGGCATAGGCCGTCAGATTGGTGAGTAGCAGGCTGGCGCTACACAGCAGCACGAGCGCCTGTTTCAGCCGTGAGATTAGTGTCATGTTCATGATCCGTTTCCCTCAGCTTAGCAGGTGGGCACGATCTGCGGCGTAACCTTGGACTGCTTCTCGCTGGTCGCCGCGGCCGGGCTGTTGGTGGACGTCGTACCGGCGGGACAAGACCCGGCGCCCACCGTCACCTTCTTGATGGAACTGTAGTTCGAGCAGACGAAGGTCTTGCAGCCCTGCACTTGATATTCAAAGGTGCCGGTGGATTTGATGAACCCCTTGTGGGTTGCGGTGGTGTCGTAAGTAATCCACGTCGACCAGGCGCCCGTGCTCAACAGGTGGCGCTCGTGCAGGTGGAAGCTTTTGACGCCACTCGGCCGAGACCAGCTCACGTTGTAGATTTCGCCTACGTCGGCATACATCGGCGCGCTCAAGGCAGGTGCCGGCGGCCTCCATTCGACCTGTACCGTGGGACCCCACCGCCAGCCGCTCGAACCGACGCCGCCGGTGTCGGCGCGCACCATGAACTGATAGGCGCCGTCGCTCAGTTCGTGGTAGCCGAAGCCGCGGCTGCGGGCGGTGGTGGGGCTATACCAGGTCCAGCCGCTCCAACTGCCGTCGCTGTTCTGCTTGCGGCGGACCAGGGTATAGCTGGTCGCGCCGGCAGAGGCGCTCCAGTTGAGCGTGAAGTAGCTGTTGACGGAGGTGGTGTCGGTGGCGGTGAGGCTCGCCGGCACCGGCGGCAGTACCTTGACTACGGCCGAAGTGGCGGTGTAGCCACGGGTTCCGTATTGGTTATAGGCGCGTACACGGTATTGGTAGCTGCCACCGACGCGTGGACGGGTGGTGCTGGTGCTGCCGGTGTTGTTCTCGACCGTCGTCCACGTGCCGTTCTTGTATTCCTGCAGATCGTAATAGGTGGCGCTGACCGGCGCCGTCCAGCGCACCGTGTAGCTGCCGTTTTGGGTGCCGCTGGGGACCGTCAGCGCGGGAACGGTCGGGGCCACGCCAACAGTCAAGCTGGCACCCGTGGCACAATCGGTGCCGCTACAGCCGGCGAGGCGATAATCATACTCGCCGCCGATCTTGCCGGAGACCCCCTTCGTGAGCGCCGCGCCCTTCAAGAGGGTCGCCCAACTGCCATCGGCCTGCTTTTCGGTCAGCCAGTAATAACTGGCGCCGCCGATGGCGCTCCAGTTCAGCGTGTAATTGCCGTCAACCCCATCGCCTGCCGCAACCGTGAGGCTGCCGGCGCCGGCCGGACCGATTGCAAGCGTATCCTTTTCCGCCACCAGTTTGTCGCCTAGATACAGGTAATCCGTGCGCTTATTGACCGCCGGCTTGTATTCCTGCAGGAGTTGACCCGCCCGACTGTAGACCGTGTAGGTGATTTCCCCGCCCGGTGCGGTGACTTTTACCCGTCGGCCCCAGCCATCATAGACATAACTGCCGCCCTTGTCGGAGCTCGTCATGCGGTTAGCCTGGTCGAAGGTGAATGTGTCGCCGTTGCGCTGGACGATGTTGCCCTGGGCATCGTAATCCAGGGTGTAGGACAAGCCGCCAGTGATCGCCATCAGACGGTTATCAGCGTCATAGGTGTAGGTCTGGCTGCGACTGCCGTATTGCTTGGTGCGCAGGTTATCGAGTGCGTCGTAGGTGAAGGCCGATGCGCCCCATGGGCCATTTACGGCAGTCAGGCGATTCAGCGCGTCGTACTCAAAGCCGCTGCGATCCTCGTTGGGCGCACCGCTCGGGCCGCTCCAGTCCACCGCGGTCAGGTTAGCGTTCTGATCATAACCATACCTCCAGGTGTTGATGCCGGGATAAGCCAGTTGCGCGGGCAACCTTCTCAGGTTCTCGGTCATGTGCATCGTCGTGCCGTTGGCGTAGGTGTAGCTCGCCACCGCGTCGTTGGCGTAGTAGGCGACGTCGCTGACCACGCCGCCAACCTGCGTCGGCCGTCCGAAGGCGTCGGGACTGAACACGACGGTTTCGGTGTTAGGATAGGCCAAGTCCCAGAGTTGCCCGCGGCTGTTGTACCACGAGTCGACGTTGAACGTCCGGCCATCCAGCGTCAAGCTCCCTGACTTCAACAGGTTCCGGCCGTTGTACGCATAGGTCCAGACGACCGGGCCGTTGGCGAGTGTGGTGATATTATCTTCAGTGTCATATCCCTTGACGATGTCATTAGCGGTGCCGGGATAGTCGATGTTCGTCAGGCGACGCTTCGGATCGTAGGTGTAGATCGCTTTTTCATCGGCCGGCACGCTCACCGTCGCGCAGTCGCGGCTGCTGCTCGAAATACCTTTTGCCTGCCAGTCCATCAGGCCACGGTTGTCGTAGTGCATGACAGTGAGGCCGGTCTCGGGGTCGACCACCATGCACAATTCGCGGCTGGTGTTGTAAATGTATTCGCGGGTCTGGGGGACGATGCTGCCACCGCTGCGCGTCACACTCGTCATCGCGCCGAGGCCGTCACGATTGATCGTGGTGGTCTGGGCTGCCGCAGTGTTTTGTGCAGCTTCAATGCTCATCAGCAAGGCGTTGTTCGGCGCCGCCAGGTTGCGATAAGTGTAAGTCGTAACATTGCCGCGGGCGTCGGTCACAGTGCGTTTGTTGGCGGAGTATTGAATGGCCTCCGTCGTATCGCCATTCTCAGTATCGCGCACCACTTTCGTCAGCCTTCCTAACCCATCATATTCATAATGGATGCCATCCGGCGCCTCTCGGCTCGTGGATGGATAGCTCTCAAATATTTTATGGCCCGCGCTGTCGAACTCCCGACGCACGTATGTTCCCGCACCGGAAGGGCCGCGTCTGGTCAGTATCGGCCTGAGCAGCACGTCGTAATAGGTCGTTTCGGCAGAGGAACCCGTGGTACGTGTTCTGCGGACGCCGCCTACCGTCAGGGAGCCGGAAACAGTGAGATCGAACGTGGTCGAATCCCAGGTGCGGTCGTCGTTCGTCGGATAGGTGATCTTCTGCAATCGGCCCAGGGCGTCATAGCTGTAGGCGGTCAGGTAGCCGCGCGTGTTCGTGAGCGAGGCGATGGTGCCATCGTCGTTGATATCAAGCGTATAGGCGCCGCCGTCGGGAAACGTGATGTTTCCTGGTCGACCGCGATGGTAATGATCCAACTGCGTTTTGTAGCCCGCCGGATCGGTGATAAGGATGAGGTGACCTCGTGGCGACCAGCCATAAGTCCCGACGAGGCGACCGAATTTGGTAACGGAGGCGATGCGACCGTTGGTACCATACGTGGCTTCATAAGGCTTCAGACCGGCCACATCCGCTGGCCCGAGAACAGTCACCGATTTCAGTTGGCCCAGCCACCAATCCGAGACGCGGTTCTCGTAGGTGTATTGTTTCGTCAGTTCGTCGCCGGCGCTGTTATATTCCCGGCGGACCAGTGGGTTGTCATAGTCGTCCCAAGAGGTGACTTCCCAGTTGTAGCTTGCGCCGTCCTGGGCGATATGCTCTCCAGACGACCGAATAATGGCCTGCGTACGGTGCTGGTTCGTCCACATTTGCCGTGAGATGCCCGCCTGAATGCTGCGCAGGCTGTAGTCGTTCGTGACCCGTCGATAGCGGCTCGTATCGCTGGCATGCAGATAATAGTCCACCCAATCCAGATTCCCTTCGCGCCAATCCACGTTAATATTGAACCAATAGACCGTTTTGCCACCATCCGGATCCACTACTTTCGTCCATTTGTGAGTGGCGCCCGGAGTTTCTTCGGAATACCAGCCGTGAGTTTGCGAGTAACTGTAGGTCCATTTCATGGACGCCATGTTCGGGCCGCTGATGGTCTTCGACAGTAGCGCCAAAGTGTAATATTCCTTTGGCGTCTTCGCTTCAACGGGATCATAGAGAGTCTCTTGCCAGCAATTTTTGGGGATGTTCGCACGTCCCTGCATCATTGGCGCTAGATGAAAAGTTACTTCGGCTCCGAAGGGGCTGGTAACCGAACCTGTCCCCGATGTGGACGCACCCGGCCTTCCCGGGCCGTCGCAAGCTGCAGCATCGGCGATTATCAAATTGTCGTCGAACATCTGGCTTAGCGCGAACTGCCAGTGGCGGCCATCCGGCAAAGTAACTCTTTGCAAATGGCGGTGACCCGCGGCGTCCGTGAAATAGCTGTAAGTCCATGTTTTGCCGTTGGCGGTAACGCTGCCTACCCTACCTTGGCCGTTGTAAGACACGCTGATCAGGCGACCATCGTTTGCCTGAATAGACGTCAGTTCACCGAACGAGTTGTATTTGTATTTGACCCAGTTGCCGAACGTATCTTCCACACGGCTTGCGAGCATCACGTAACGTGCGCGATAAATAATATTCTCGAAGGCATGGTCGTAATTGTGCTGGAGCGCCGGCTGATGTTCCGTCCTCATGTGATCGAAGTAATAGGTCAGCCCATCCGGCGTGTGCAGCGTAAAGCCTTCTCCCGGCGTGTCATCGGGTTCGCCATTGGCATCCACACCGCCAATATTCCTGCATTCCACAGCCCAATAGTTGTTCGTCACAATTGGATACTGGCCGATGTCGCCGGGCGTCAATACATCATGTTCTGCCCGCAACAGTTGTTGGGTCCCTTTGCGCGGAAGATGTACATAATAGCCATGCCAGTATGATGAGGGCTCGAACTCTACGAACCCTCCATGCTCATCCGATGTAGCGTAAGGCGGCGGCCCGAAGCCGCTACAGCGGTTGTTGGGCCATTTGTTCTGCGTTGCCAGTACAGCATAAATTTTTGGAACGTCTATACGCCAATCATGCAATTCGCCGTTGTTGGTTTTTTGTAGTGGCAAAACAGCATGACCATCCGGCGAAAATGTGCGAGCAAATTCGACCGGCAATTCACTGTTGCCGGGAATCGAGACATCGACTTCGCGAATCGACAACTGGCCTGAGGCGAGATCGACGTGCCCACCCACGGGATTTGAACCCACCGGCGCCAGCGTTTTCGTAACGGTATAGAGTTTGCCGATTTCGTCGCCCGGAGTGGTCGCCCCACCATCGGCAGCGGCGGTAAGTGGCGCGAAAATGCAGAGGATGGCGGCCAGAAGCATGCAGCCACGTTCTTTCAAAGACATTATTGAGCCCCTTTTAGCGCGGCTGCCGGTTTTCATGCCAGCCCATTTTTTAGTTCAAGCGCGACCCGTCCCTGAATTTCGCACGACGCTTGTTTATTTTATATAGCCCATAATTTCCCATTTAGCAAGTCGCATGTTGAAAAAGTTCAAGACACCGAAATAAGCTGGAACAGTCCATACGGCGGAAGAGTGCCCATGAGACGTCAAGCTTTTCCGTCACATACCTCGGCTAAATTGACCTTGGTGCGGCATGGCTTCTGCCCGCTTTGTTTGCGGTGACAGAGTTACCTTACGCCCACCCGGTTCGGCCACGGCGATGTCGATGGCGAGATCGATTGGCGGCAACAGCCCCCTTCCGCGCTCCGGCCACTCGATGAAGATGAGGTCGTTCGCCGGGTCGAGGTCGCGGATGCCGAGGAATTCGAGTTCTTCCGGGTCGCTTAGCCGGTACAGGTCCAGATGCCAGGCGCGGCGTCCGCCGATGTCGTAGGGCTCGACGAGCGTGTAGGTCGGGCTGCGGACGTGGCCGGTGACGCCTAGCGTGCGCAGGATGGCGCGCACCAGCGTCGTCTTGCCGGCGCCCAGGTCGCCGTGGAGGGTGACGACGAGGCCGCTGTCGGGCAAGACTGCCGCAAGGCGGCAACCGAGCGTGATCATCGCGGATTCGTCGGGAATGTACAGCTTCATGGATTGAGCACGCCGCGTAGTTCGGCCACCAGATCGAGTGCTGCGAGGCCACGTTCGCCGTGGGCGGCGGCGCGGTCGCCGGCCGTTGCGTGGGCAAAAGCGCCGATCCGCGCCGCGTCGAAGGCGGAATCGAGCTGGCCCCGGACGGCGGCAATCATGCCGGTGAGAATGTCGCCCATGCCGCCCGATGCCATGCCGGGGCTGCCGCGATCGACGAGAGCAGTGATTTCGCCGGGCGCTGCGATCAATGTGCCCGCCCCTTTAAGCACGACGACGGCGTCGTAGCGCTCGCTCAATTCGCGGACAGCGTTGAAACGATCCGCCTGCACTTGCGCGGTCGAGCAACCAAGCAGCCGCCCGGCCTCGCCTGGATGCGGCGTCAGAATCCAGTTGCCGCGCGCCGTTGGCTTGGCGGCCAGCAGATTCAGGCCGTCGGCGTCCACCACCAGTGGTTTGCCGCTCTCCATCGCCGCGGCAAGCAGCTTGTGGCCGAATTCACCGCGACCGAGGCCGGGGCCGACGGCGATGACCGACGCCTTTTCAATCAATGCGTCGAGCCCGTCGCCCGCCTGGCACATGATTTCCGGTCGGCCTGTTACCACCGCCGCAACGTGTTCAGGCTGCGTATAAACCGACACCAGGCCGGCGCCCGTGCGCAACGCGGCTTCTGCCGCCATGCGCGCCGCGCCAGCCATGCCATGATCGCCGCCGAGTACCAGCACGTGGCCAAATTGACCCTTGTGCGCGTCGCGTTCGCGCGGCGGCAACAGTTGCCGTAGGTCAGCCTCGGCCACGCATCGGGCAATGGGCACGATGCCGTTATAGACGGCATCCGGTACATCGAGATCGGCGAATTGGATTTCGCCGGTGAACGCGGGCGCGCGGCCGGTAAACAGGCCGCACTTGGCGCCAATGAAAGTAATCGTGCGGGAGGCGCGGACTGCACAACCCATCACCGCACCCGTATCGGCGTGCAAACCGCTGGGGATGTCAATCGCCAGACAGGGCACGCCGCTCGAGTTGATGGCATTAACGGCTTGTGCGAAATCGCCTTCCAGCGGCCGGTCGAGCCCTGTCCCCATCAGCGCGTCGACAACAATGTCCGCCTTGAAATTTGCGAAAGCGTTGACATTCTCGACTCGCCCGTCAGCCGCACGGAAACGCCTGGCGGCCTGAACCGCATCGGCCTGCTTCGGCTCCCGCAGCGTGAACACGGCGGTCTCGAGACCATGATCGTGGGCATGGTGCGCGACAACGTAGCCGTCACCGCCGTTGTTGCCGGAGCCGGCGACGATGGCAATGCGCCGCGCACCTGGCCAGCCGGCCCGCAATGCCGCGAACGCCGCGGCGCCGGCACGTTCCATTAAAAGACCGTCGCCGAGGCCGCACTCCTCCATCGCGCGCCGATCCATTTCGCGCACATCGGCGGCGCGATAGAGATTGCGCGGAAGATTATTCATGCCGATATTTTATTGCCCGCTGCGAGCCTGAAACTCCTTGGTCGTGTTCGCGTGAGGAAACGGCCTATCGGGAATCGGCAAATCCAGTGCGTTGCACAAGGGGCGCCAGCCATCGCTCGGCTGCCATTCCAGCAGACGATCACCTGGCACACCTTCGCGCACCTCGGCATTGTGGCGCTCGAATGCCGCTATACAGGCTGACTTGTCGCTAAACGACCCTGTAAAGCGACTGGCGAATAAATCTGTCACCATGACGCGCCACGGTTCGTTTGTGGAATTCTGGAGAACGGAAAATATCGTCTCGTTCGCGCTGCGCCACCACGATTCCGGCTCGCGGACGGACAGTACGATCAGGGCGTCGGGATAAGCGTTGCTCAGTTCGCGCCAGAAGGATGCCGCCGGCCAATCGACCACGGCTGCGCAGCCGGCAAACAAATCGTTCCATTCAGGCATTTCGCCGCGAACCGCGTCGTGCCAAAGCGCGACGTGCGCGGGATTTCGATAAACATCCGGCATCTGGTAACACGGCCCGTCGAGCAGATGTTCCAACGCTTGCCTGAGCGATGTCGTACCAGTGCGCCCAAGCCCTGCCCCTATCACGCGAACTGACACGTTTACCTCCTTCGCTCCAGGAAGCCCTACATCGTCAGCGTGGCTGTATCGGACTCCAGCATGCCGGCGAGCGAGGCTTCGATCTTTTTCTGGGTCGTGCCGCCGTCCTGATCGCTGAACTGCACGCCGATACCGGCCTGGCGCTTGCCTTGCGCGCCCACCGGGGTGACCCAGACGACGCGTCCGGCAACCGGCAGGCGGTCGGACTCTTCGACCAGGTTGACGAGCACGAATACTTCATCGCCGATCCGGTACGGCTTGGTCGTGGGCACGAACAGGCCGCCGTTCTTGATAAACGGCATGTAGGCGGCATAAAGCGCCTTCTTGTCAGGAATTTCGAGCTTGAGCAGCCCGTGTTGCGGACCCGGTGCGTTTGCCATTGTTTATCTTCCCGGCGCCAGCGGCGCCAACAGCGATTCCAGCAATAGTTGCGGATTGACGGAAGTATCGCGCAGTTTTTCCGCTTCGTACAAGCGATCGAGCATCGCCAGCAGGCGATGCGGCCCGAGCCGCGCGGCGGCGGGTTCGGGCTCGGCGGCTGCCAGGCAGGAGCGCAGAAGGCTTCCCGTCCAGCCGATCAGCAGTTCAAGAACCTCGCCAAGCGGCTCCTTCGCCCACGCTTCCGCGATGGCGACAGGATTGCGCTTGCCGAGGACGATGTCGCGCGCGCCGGCGGATATTTCCGTCGAGCGCGCGAGGTTGGCCTCGTCGTTCAGATCCAGCGCTGTCAGCGGCCGGCGGCCGGCCAGGTCGAGCAGCTTTTGCGCCGTGTCCGATTCGACGCCCTGCGCCGCCAGCCATTGCACGGCGACGCTCTCCGCCGGCGGCGCGAAGCGTACATGCCGGCAACGGCTCCGCACGGTCGCCGGCAGCCGCGCCGGGCGTGCGCTCACCAGCAAAAGCATGCTGGAACCCGGCGGTTCTTCCAGCGTTTTCAACAAGCTGTTGGCGGCGTTGGCGTTCATCGCATCCGCCGGGTCGATGACGGCCACCCGGCGACCGCCGCCATGACTGGTCAGCGCCAGCAATTCAATCAGTTCGCGAATCTGGTCGACGCCGATTGTCTTCTTGTCTTCGGGCGGCTCGACCAGGAAAAAGTCGGGCGCCGTGCCGGCCGCAAATTGTCGGCAGGGGTTGCAGTGGCCACAGGCGGTATCGCCGCCCTCGGCGCAGATCAGCGTTTGCGCCAGTGCCCGCGCAAACTGGCCCTTGCCCAGGCCGGTGCGCCCGTGCAACAGCAGCGCATGCGGCAGGCGATCCTCTGCCCGCGCCCGCAGAAGCTGCCGCCACGCGTCTTCCTGCCAGGGGAACGGTGCCACGCTAGTCAATTTGCGCGGCCTCCAGGCGCTCGGCGAGCTGCGCCAGAATTTCGTCGCGGACCCGGTTCGGCGGTTTGTGTCCGGCATCGACGACAATAAAGCGTTCCGGAAACTGTTTGGCGCGTTCGAGATAAACCTCGCGCACGCGCTTGAAGAAGTCGAGCGCTTCGGCTTCAAAGCGGTCGGTCTTGCCGCGCCGCCGCGCGCGTTCCAGCCCCACTTCCACCGGGGCGTCGATAAGGACAGTGAGATCCGGCCTCGCCTCCGCCGGCAGCCAGCTTTCGAGCGCTTCGATTCGTTCGGCAGGAACCCCGCGCCCGCCGCCCTGGTAGGCATAGGTGGCGTCGATAAACCGATCGCACAGGACGGTTTTGCCGGCCCCCAGCGCCGGCACGATGACGCTCTCGACATGGCTGTAGCGCGCTGCAAACATGAGTAAAAGTTCGGTGAGCGGCGGAACGGCGGCCTGGCCGGCATCCGTCACCACAGCACGAACTGTCTCGGCCAGGGGCGTGCCGCCGGGCTCGCGAGTCACCACAACGTCATGGCCACGATCCGCGAGCCATTGCCGTACGGCCTTGATCTGGGTGGACTTGCCGACGCCTTCCCCGCCTTCGATCGTGATGAACATTAGTGGTCCAGTTGATATTTTTTGACTGCCTGCCGTTGCTCGGCAAGGGTCGCGGAAAACTTGTGCGTGCCATCACCCTTGCTGACAAAATACAACGCGTCGCCGTAAGCCGGATGCATGGCGGCGTGAATGGCGGCCAGGCTCGGCAGTGCGATCGGCGTCGGCGGCAGTCCGCGCCGCGTGTACGTATTGTACGGCGTGTCGGTGCGCAGGTCGTGAAGCGTGATGTTGCCGTCGTAGCTTTTACCGAGTCCGTAGATGACGGTCGGGTCGCTTTGCAGCCGCATGCCGCGCCGCAGACGGCGAACGAAAACGCCGGCAATGCGGGGCAATTCGGCGGCGGCGCCGCTTTCCTTTTCGACTACTGACGCGAGAATAAGGCTTTTGTACTGCGTGTCCAGGCTCATTTTCGGATCGCGATGCAGCCATGCTTCGTGCAGGTGTTCGTGCATCAGGTCATAGGCGCGCTGCAGAAACGCGACGTCGGTCGTGCCGCGCGGGTACTTGTAGGTATCGGGAAAGAAGCGACCTTCCGGCATCTCGCCCGCGTGGCCAATACGCGCCATGATCTCATCGTCGGAAAGGCCGTTCAGCGTGTGTTTGATCAGCGGGTTTGCCGCGAGGCGCTTGAGCAATTCATGGAAGGTCCAGCCGTCGATGATGGTGAAGCGGTGCAGGACGATATCGCCGCTGACGAGCTTGTTCAGCAGGGACGCGGTGGTGGCGTGCGCGGGCACGGCATATTCGCCGGCGCGGACATTGGTGGAGACGCCTTCGATTCGGGCGAGCCAGACGAGGTCCCACGCCTGGTACAACACGCCCTGGCGCTGCATCGTCGCGGCCGTGACCGACAGCGGCGTGCCCGGTTTGACGATCACAATGGCCTGCCCGGATGGCGGCAACGGGCGGACGACCCAGCGCCAGTAAAGCACACCGGCGCCGGCGCCCAGCAGCACGATCAGCACGACAGCGGCAACGATGACCTTTTTCATGGCCATATCTCCCCAAGCGCCGCCACGACCCGCCGCGTCAGCGGGCCCACCGGCAACGATCTCCCCTGAATTGCGATGAGCGGCCAGATGCCTCTCACGGCGTTACACATAAAAGCCTCATCGGCATCGTCAAGTTCAGCCGGCTGAACAGCGCGCTCGATGCACGCGATCCCGGAGTTTTGAGCCAGTTCCATCACTTGCCGCCGCATGATACCGGCCACGCCGGCGGCAGTCATGTCCGGCGTCACAAGTGCGCCGTCGCGCACAAGGAACAGGTTCATCGCAATGCCTTCGATGACGTTGCCGTCGGTGTCGAGCATGATACGTTCTTCATATTCGCCCGCCTCGCGAGCGGCCAGGACCTGTTCAAGGCGGTTGAGGTGTTTGATGCCGGCCAGGCTGGGTTGGCGGGCAAGCCTTACGGAGGACAGCCCCGCTCTGATTCCGCCGGATTTCGCCAGAATATCGGGTTCTGGCGACAGCGGGGATGTCATCAGGATGCGCGTCGCGTTCAGGCCGACCTGCGGACGATAGCCGCGCCCGCCGCTGCCACGGGTAACGATCAGTTTGACGATACCCTGTTCCTGCTCGGCCGCCGCTGCCCGAACTTCATCGGAAACGTTTGCAGGCGGCTCGAAGCCAAGACGTTCACATCCCTTCAGAAGACGCTCGATGTGATCATCAAGAAGACGCACTTGTTCATTTTGCACGCGCATCGTTTCGAAGAGGCCGTCGCCGTAGTTCAGGCCGCGGTCTGTGATGTTGATGGTGTCGGTTTTTTGGCCGTTAACTAGGATTGTCATAGTTTGGTGTAACGCGAGTTGCGGGTTGTCGCCAACGGCCGGTGCGGTGACTCCTTTCAGGGACGCCGTAAATACATCCCTGTAGGCTTCGGATTCGACATCCTGTCGAACACGCCCCTGA
The DNA here is from genome assembly GCA_035698525.1 of Gammaproteobacteria bacterium. GTDB lineage: Bacteria > Pseudomonadota > Gammaproteobacteria > Natronospirales > DASSBR01 > DASSBR01. The sequence goes on along the minus strand of DASSBR010000039.1, from coordinate 12,486 downwards.
AAGAAGTCCCCCCACCGTCCGTCTCACGGTGTTCGCCGGAAGAATCTTCGTTTATGCATCCCGGCCGCCTGAGCACTTCCGAAGCGCTACGGCATTAGCCTGTACCCGTTCTTCCTGGGCCGCATCAACGTGTCGAAGCGGTGCGGTGGCTTCTTCCGGGACTGTCGGCAACAGGGATGTTGCCGCCAGAGCCTACACGGATGTATTTACGGCGATCCCGGAAGAAGACACCGCTCCGCCACCCCGCCACAGCCTTTCCGTCACCGATACCTATTCAACGCATCTCTTAATTCTTTAGCCGCGACACCCGCCTTCAAAGCAAAATCAACGCCGTCCCCAGCATAAATAATGCCCCGCGACGAATTGACGATCATGCCCGTACCATCCGCCGTCTTGCCGTTGAGAACACACTGTTCAATGTCACCACCCTGAGCCCCAATGCCCGGCACGAGCAATGGCATGTCGCCGACAATTGCGCGCACTTCACCCAACTCGCGCGGATAGGTTGCGCCGACCACCAGCAAAACATTGTGGTTGGTGTTCCACTCGGTCGCCGCCTTTTCCGCTATGTGTTGATAGAGCTTTTTGCCGTTCGACTCGAAATTTTGTATGTCGGCGGCGCCGCGGTTGGAGGTGCGGCACAGGATGATCGTGCCTTTGTCCTTGCGCGCTAAGAACGGCTGCAGTGTGTCGCCGCCCATATATGGGTTGACGGTGACGGCGTCGCCCTTGTAGCGATCGAACGCTTCGCTTGCGTATTGTTCCGCCGTGGCGCCGATGTCGCCTCTTTTGGCATCGAGGATGACCGGGATGTTCGGATATTTCTCGTGGATGTAGGCGATGGTTTGTTCGAGTTCGGCCTCGGCATTCGCCGCCGCGTAATAGGCGATTTGCGGTTTGAACGCGCAGGCGTATTCGGCGGTGGCGTCGATGATGGCTTTGTTGAATGCCAGAATCGGCTGCGGCTCATTGTGCAGGTGCGACGGGATGCGTGCCAGCGCGGGGTCGAGTCCGACGCAGACCAGCGAGTTCCGCTCAGCCCAGGCGTTTTGAAGTTTTTCGATGAATGTCATGGCGGGACCGTCAGGTTAGGGCGGCGAGGAGCCCGCGCGCTTTTGCGCGGGTTTCATCCAGTTCGAATTCGGGTACGGAATCGGCGACGATGCCGGCACCTGCGCACAAGCTCAGGCGTCTGTTTTCGATCACCAGCGTGCGAATCAGGATGTTCAGGTCCATGTCGCCGTCGCGGTTCAGGTATCCCATCGCGCCAGTGTACGGGCCACGCCGCGTTTGCTCCAGTTCGGCGATGATTTCCATGCAGCGAACCTTGGGACAGCCGGTGATCGTGCCGCCGGGAAACACTGCGCGAATCACGGCGCCGGGCGTGGTATCCGCGCGCAGTTCGGCGCAAACGTTGGAAACGATGTGGTGTACGTGTGCGTACGATTCGGTGACCATCATTTCGTCGACGCGTACGCTGCCGGTCTTCGCTATGCGGCCGAGGTCGTTGCGCTCGAGGTCGATCAGCATGACGTGTTCGGCGCGCTCCTTTGGATGCGCCATCAATTGGCTCATTAATTCGGCGTCGCGCGCGGCGTCTGCATGACGCGGCCGGGTGCCGGCGATCGGCCGGGTTTCGACGCGTCGGCCAGTGACGCGCACCAGGCGTTCCGGGGATGAGCTGACAATGGCGCCCCCGCCGCCGCAATCCGCCATGCCGGCGAATGGGGCGGGATTCGCGGTTTTGAGTCGCGCGTACAGATCGTTCGCGTCGAGGCTGTCTGCAATGTCGCCTCGCCATGTGCGTGCGAGGTTCACCTGAAAGACGTCGCCGGCGTGGATGTATTCACGCGCCCGCGCGACGTTTTGCAGGTATCTTTCCGGTGGATCTTCCGTGAGGTGAACCGCACTTGCCTGCGCCGTGGCGGGCGAAACGTTGGGCGGTCGTGCGATATCCGCCTGCAGTGCATCAAGCAGTTCCGGCTGGCCCGGTTCGGCCATCGGGAAATAGCAGTCACGCTGATGGTCGTAAATGATTGCGGCGGGAATGCGGGTCGCTATCGCGACGGGTAAGGCGGAATCGGCTGGCGGAATGGGTAGTGATTCTATTTCGGCGGCTAGTTCGTAGCCCAGATACAAGAACCAGCCGCCGCGGAATGGGAGTTCCGCGTCATGAGCGGATGATGACGCGTCATGGTGTTCGTGCTGCCACCACTCATCCAGTGTCGCTAGAAATTGATTATCACCAGGCGCGAGTTTGCTCAACTCGAAAGCCTGCGACAACGTGAGCGTGTCGCCGGGGAAGGCAAACAGGATGCTGTAGCGCGCGCCGCCGCCCTGGGCGGCGCTTTCCAGCAGATAGGGGTAACGCTCCGGCCGTGCGCGCTTCAGTGCCAGCAGCAATCCGCCGGGCGCGGCGGCGCCGTCAATCAAAGGCGGCGGAAGATGAGCGAGCCGTTGGTGCCGCCGAAGCCGAACGAGTTGGAGACGGCGATGTTCATTTCCATCGGTCGTGCCTCGTGCGGCACATAATCGAGATCGCACTCGGGATCGGGATTGTCGAGATTGATCGTCGGCGGCGCCACTTGGTCGCGCAGCGCAAGAATCGAAAAGATCGCTTCCACCGCGCCGGCCGCACCGAGCAGGTGCCCGGTCATCGACTTGGTCGAACTGACGGCAAGCTTTTTCGCGTGGTCGCCGAAGCAGCGCTTGATCGCGATTGTCTCGCCCTTGTCGCCGACCTGCGTCGAGGTGCCGTGCGCGTTGACGTAATCGACTTCGTCGGCATTGATGCCGGCGTTGCCGATCGCGTTCGCCATGCACAGCCGCGCGCCCTCGCCGTCTTCCGGCGGCGCGGTGATGTGATGCGCATCGCCGCTCATGCCGAAGCCGATGAGCTCGGCATAAATGTTTGCGCCGCGCGCCCTGGCGTGTTCGTATTCTTCCAGCACCACGACGCCCGCGCCGTCGGAAAGCACGAAACCGTCGCGGTCGCGATCCCACGGCCGGCTCGCTTTCTGCGGCTCGTCGTTGCGCGTCGACAGCGCCTTCGCCTGGCAGAATCCGCCGACGGCCGTTGGCGTGATGGACATTTCGGCGCCGCCGGCGAGCATAGCGTCGGCGTCGCCAAACGCAATCATCCGCGCAGCAATGCCGATGTTGTGCGTGGCCGTCGTGCACGCCGTCACCACCGCGATGTTCGGCCCCTTGAGGCCGTACATGATCGATAGGTGGCCCGAGACCATATTGATGATGCAGCTCGGAATGAAAAACGGCGAAATGCGTCTCGGCTTGCCGGTTTCGAGATACGATTCGTAGGCCTTTTCGATGCCATGAAGGCCGCCGATGCCCGCGCCGACCGCCACACCGACCCGCGCCGCATTGGCTTCATTCACTTCAAGCCCGGCATCACGAATCGCTTGCGTAGCCGCGGCCACGCCGTAATGGATAAAGGGATCCATCTTGCGGGCCGTTTTGGGATCGATATATTCGCTGACGTCGAAATCCCGGACTTCACCCGCGAACCGCGTCGGAAACGACTCGGTATCGAAATGCGTGATCGGCCCGATGCCGCTCTTACCCGCCAGGATGCTCTTCCATGCGTCTGCGACATTGAGTCCGATCGGCGAGACCATTCCCATGCCAGTCACGACTATGCGTCGTTTGGCCATCAGTACCTCTGCTCTGATTTGACGGTGCGATTCACGAATAGAATCAAGCCGCCGTCACGACGCCGTGACAGCGGCTCGGGAAGGAACCTTCAACTCAGGCGTTGCTGCCGAGATGTTCCTTGACGTAATCGACCGCCTGCTGAACGGTAGTGATCTTCTCGGCGTCCTCGTCAGGAATTTCGCATTCGAACTCCTCCTCGAGCGCCATCACCAGCTCCACCGTATCGAGCGAATCGGCGCCCAAGTCATCGACGAATGACGCTTCCGGCTTGACGTCCTCTTCTTTGACGCCAAGCTGTTCCACGACAATCTTCTTCACCCGTTCATCGACGCTACTCATAGCAAATTCATCCTCCCAGCCAGGAAAAAACAGTACCGGACTCGCCGGCCTCAACAACGGCGCCAAGGCGCGGCGACCGAACTGCGGAGCGTATTGTATTGGAATACCCTGCCGCAATCCACAACTTCCGGGCTTCCGGAAGAACCCGCCCTCATGCCATTAACATACCGCCATTGACGTGCAACGTCTCGCCTGTAACGTAGCCGCCCTGCGGCGATACGAGAAAAAGCACGGCGCCGGCCACGTCCTCGGGGCTGCCGAGACGGTGCAGCGGCACCTGGTCGAGCATCTGCTCGCGCTGCGCTTCGGTCAACGCCTGCGTCATTTCGGTATCGATAAATCCCGGCGCTACTGCGTTGACGGTGATATCGCGTGAAGCGACCTCGCGCGCCAGCGACTTGGTGAATCCCAGCATGCCGGCCTTGGCCGCCGAATAATTCGTCTGGCCGGGATTACCGGACACCCCAACGACAGAGGCAATATTGACGATGCGGCCGTGGCGCGCCTTCATCATGCCGCGCAGGCACGCGCGCGACAGCCGGAAAACGCCGCCCAGGTTGGTGTCGAGCACATCCGCCCATTCCTCCGGCTTCATCCGCAGCAGCAGGTTGTCGCGGGTGATGCCGGCGTTGTTGACCAATATCGTCGGCGCGCCGTAGTCGGCGGTGATGGTCTTGATCGCCTCGTCGATGGCGTCGGAATCGGTGACGTTGAGCACAATGCCGCGGCCCTGGATGGATTGCTCCGCAAATGCCGCCCCGATCCGCTCGGCGCCGGCAGTGCTGGTCGCGGTGCCGATGACGGTTGCGCCAGCCTCGCCCAGCGCCGCGGCAATCGCCTTGCCGATGCCCCGCGTAGCGCCCGTGACTAGCGCTATCTCATCTTTTAATATCAAGTATTTACTCCTGTTTCTTGAAGTTCTTTATCTAAACTCGTCGGGTCGTTGACGGCCGCCGCCGGCAAGCCCTTTTCAATTCGTTTGGTGAGTCCCGACAGCACCCTGCCCGGCCCGAATTCGAGCAGGCGCCCGGCGCCGCGCGCCTGGATGGCGCGGACGGTACCGGTCCACAGCACCGGCTGATGCAGCTGCGCGACCAGCGCTTCGCGGATTGCGGCCGGGTCCGTTTTTGTCGTCACGTCGCAGTTGTGAATGACCGGTATTTCCGGCGCGCGGACGTCGATATCGGCCAATCGCCCGGCGAGTTGATCGGCTGCCGGCCGCATCAGCTCGCAATGCGACGGCACGCTCACCGGCAGCAGCACGGCACGTCGCGCCCCCGCGGCCTGCGCCGCCTCGATCGCGCGCCCTACCGCGATGCTGTGGCCCGATACGACCACCTGGCCCGGCGCGTTGAAGTTGGCCGCGCTGACGATATCGCCAGTTCCGGCCGCCTCGCGGCACGCCGCTCGCACCGCGTCGTCGTCGAGCCCGAGTATCGCGGCCATCGCGCCGGAACCCGCAGGCACCGCGTCCTGCATCGCGCGGCCGCGAAAAGCCACCAGCGCGACCGCGTCTTCAAAGCGGATTGAACCGGCGGCAACCAGCGCCGTGTATTCGCCGAGGCTGTGGCCCGCAAGCACTTCCGGCCGCGCACCGCCCCGCTGCTGCCATGCTCGCCAGACCGCGATTCCCGCGGCCAGCAAAGCCGGTTGCGTCCGCTCCGTCGCATTCAGATCCTCTTCGGGTCCGTCGGTCGCCAGGCGCCACAGATCGTAGCCCAGCACACCGGAGGCGGCGTCGAATGTTTCGCGCACGACCGGCGCGGCGTCAGCCAGTTCAGCAAGCATCCCGACGGATTGGGACCCCTGACCGGGGAACGCCACCGCGAATTTCATAATGACTCCTTTAAGTCGATCTTAGAGTGTCTCCCGAGAGGGAATGCGAGCAAGAGCGCGAACCCGACGATCAGGCCGCCGATCGAGCCCCATAAGTGCGCGGCCACGACCACCGGTCCGCCCGCGGTCGCTTCCGATAGCGGCACCGGGCCCATCGTCTGTTCCCACACCGCCTTGGCCACCAACGCGGCCAGTAACAGCCAGCCTTCGCGATAGCGGCGCGCGATCAGCAAAATCGCGCCGGCCGCCCAGTAGGTCTCCAGCACGCCGGAAATTCCAACGTACCACGCCACCGACGGGTCGAACAGCAACAGCCCCACGCCGACCGCCACCATCCCGACGGCTGTCGCCGCGAGCCAGCGCCATCCCGCCAGTACCGGCGCGCATAATATCCACAACAGCGCCATGCCGGCCAGGTCCATCAGCAGATGATCCGTGCCCATGTGGACAATGTTGCCGGTGACGATGCGCCACCACTCGCCGCCGAGTATCGCCGCGCGGTTGTATTCGAGCGCATCGTGCCAGCCGGCGCCGCCGAGCGCGGCCACGACACAGACGGCCGCGACCAGCCACGCCGGCCAGGCAGCCACCAGCGCCTTCTGTATTGACGAAGGGTGGAACAAGCGCGTCGCGCGTACGCTCATCGGGATGCGATTGGTGTAGTATGAGGGTTTCACTTTAATTGCCCGCTTCACTATTAGCAATCCAATGATCCAAAGACAGCTCTCTCGCAGCCGCCGTCATGGTGGCTTTACGCTCATTGAAGTCATGGTTGTGGTTGTCATTCTCGGCATCCTCGCCGCCATTATCGTGCCCAAGGTGATGAGCAAGCCGGACCAGGCGCGCATCACCAAGGCGAAGCAGGATATCCGGGCGATCGAGTCGTCACTGAACATGTACAAGCTCGACAACTATGTCTATCCGACCACCGACCAGGGCTTGAAGGCATTGGTCGAAAAGCCGACCACGAATCCCGAGCCGCCGCATTGGACGGGCTACCTGCAGCGTATGCCGGTCGATCCGTGGGGACATCCGTACCAGTACCTCAACCCGGGCACACACAGCGCGATCGACGTCTACTCGCTCGGCGCCGACGGCCAGCCGGGCGGCAAGGACATTAATGCCGACATCGGCAACTGGAACCTGAACTGATGAGGTTCTCGCCCCGTGCCGTGAACCGCGGCCTGACGTTGATGGAGATCCTCGTGGTGCTCGTCATCGTCGCGGTGGTGGCAGGATTTGCGGTGCTGTCGACCGCCTCGCTCGGCGGCGACACGCCGCAGGAGAAATCGGCACGGCGCATCGCGGCGCTGATTGAACTCGCTTCTGAAAACGCGGTGATGGAAAGCAAGCAGTTCGGCATCGAAATCCAGCCGCACGGGTATCGCTTTTTTGTCTACGACGGCACAACCTGGCAGCCGATCGCGGATGATCCGACTTTCCGGCCGCGCAAGCTCGACGGCGACGTGATCCTGCGGTTGCAGCTCGAGGGCAGGGAGATCACGTTGCCGCAACCGGCAACGGCCCTTACCGCCATCAATGGCATGCCGATGCCCGCGACGACGGATACGGCCGAAGACACGCAGGCGACCCAGGGGCCGCATCCGCAGATCCTGGCGTTGTCGAGCGGCGAGCTGACGGCATTCAACCTGGAAATCGGCAGCGCAAGCAACAACAACAGCTACCACGTCCGCGGTCACATGAACGGTAAAATCCAGCTCATCCCGCCGGAATCCAGGGTGCTCAGCCGCTGACGAGCGAGCCAGTGGTCTCTCCAGCCCGGCAATCCGGCTTCACGCTCATGGAAGTGCTGATCGCGCTGGCGATACTCGGCATTGGCATGCTCGCGGTCATCTCCACCGCCAACACCAGCACGCGCAACGCACTGGCGCTCAAGCAGCGCACCCTCGCCCACTGGGTCGCGATGAACGAAGCCGCGCGCCTGCAGCTCGCGACGGAATGGCCCGATACCGGCAGTCAGAACGGCACCGAGGATCTCGCCGGAGAAACATGGCGCTGGACAGCCGATATCAGCAACACCGCCGCGCCAAATCTGCGTCGGGCCGACATTGCCGTTGCACTCGACGACAAGCCGGATACTGAAATATCGACGCTGATCGTATTCATCGGCAAACCGTCCGCCCACGGCTTAATCGTGCCCAGCAAAGGCACGGGCAATGGACCGGGAACCCCGCCGACAGGAGCGCCAACGAAATGACGTTCCCCTCGTCCCGAACCCCGTCCCAGACCGGCTTCACCCTGCTTGAAATCCTCGTCGCGCTCGCGGTTTTCGCGGTGCTCGCCGCGATGGCCTACGGCGGTCTCGACCACGTGGTCCACGAGCGCCACACCGTGCGCGCCGCCATGACCGACCTGAAGAACCTGCAACAGGGCTTCACGATTCTCACGCGCGACCTGATGCAAGCGGCGCCGCGCCGTATCCGCGACACGGTCGATGCGGCGCCCCGACCCGCTCTGGCCGGCGCGACGCAAAACATTCCGGCGCTGGTGCTGACCCGCGGCGGCTGGACGAATCCGCTGGGCGACGCCCGCAGCACGCTGCGGCGCGTCGCCTACGAACTGGACGGCGACAAGCTGGTGCGCCTCTCGTGGCTGGTGCTGGATCGTTCGCGCGAGGTCGAGCCGATGAAGCAGGTGCTGTTCGACCATGTCATCGGCTTCCGCCTGCGCTTCCTTGACGACGCCGGCCAGTGGCAGCAGCAATGGCCGCCGCTCAATCAGCCGGCGCAGGAATACCTGGAACGGCTGCCGCGGGCAGTCGAAGTGGCGGTCGATCTCAAGGATGTCGGCCAGATCACGCGGCTCGTGGCGTTGCCGCAATGACGCGAGACAAACAGCGTGGCGTCGCGGTTCTTGTTGCGCTGGTCGTGCTCGCGCTCGCGGCGACCCTGTCGGCTTCGATGCTCTGGGACCGCAACCTCGACGTTCATCGCACCGGCAACATCCTGCATCTCGACCAGGCGCGGGAATATCTGCTGGGTGCGCGCGCGTGGTCGGAACAGATTTTGCAGCGCGATGCGCAGCAAAGCCAGACGGATTCACTGGGCGAAAAATGGGCAACGCAGATTCCCGCGCTGCCGGTACAGGGCGGCGGGCTCATCGGCCGCCTGGTCGATGTGCAAGGCCTGTTCAACCTGAACAGCCTCATCGGCGAAAACGGCAAGATCAACGCGCAGGCCGTCGCGCAGTTCCAGCGCCTGCTCGCGGTGCTGCAAATCGACCCGTCCATTGCCATGGCGGTGGCCGACTGGATCGACCCGGACATGAACCCGACGCTGCCGGCGGGCGCGGAGGACGGCTATTATGCCGGCCTCCCGTTGCCGTATCTGGCGGCTGACCAGCCGTTGACCAGCGTCAGCGAACTGCTGCTGATCAAGGGCATGACGTATCGCGATTACCAGCGGTTGCTGCCCTACGTCGTCGCGCTCCCGGCGGCCAACCTGCGCATCAACATCAACACGGCGCCGTGGCCGGTCGTCGCATCGCTCGCAAAAGGCATTACGCCCGCGCAGGCGCAAAGCATCGTTGCGCAGCGCGGGCCCAACGGCTTCCAGTCGGTCGCGCAGTTCCAGAGCCTGCTTCCGCAGCGGATCACCACCGGCGCGATCGGCTTGTCGAGCAGCTTTTTCCGACTGGTCGCCACCGCGAAGATTGGCAGTTCAAGCCTGACCATGTACAGTCTGCTCGAACGCGGCCAGACGGGGGCCGTATTCTGCATCCGACAGACGCTGGGGACGTTATAGTGGCCGAAAGGCTCATCATCAGATTAGACGAAGACGACGCGGTCGAATGGCTGGTGCTGGACGAGCACAATAATCGCATTGGTGCAATCCAGCGCGGCGGGATCGACACACTTGCGCAGCAGGCCGCCGGACGGCGCGTCATCGTCTTCGTCCCGGGCGAACAAGTCACGCTTTCCGGCGCGAAACTGCCCAGTCAAAATGCGCAGAAGATAGCGCAGGCACTGCCCTACGCGCTGGAAGAACGGCTGGCGGAAGACATCGACCAACTGCACTTCGCCGCGGCCGGTGCGACGACCGACGGTCATCGCGACGTTGCCGTCGCACGGCGTGCGGCCATGGACAACTGGCTGGCGCGGCTGAGCGACGCCGGCCTCCGCGCCGACGCGCTGTTGCCCGACACGCTGCTGCCGCCGAGCGCGGCGAACCAGTGGACGATCGCCATCGAAGGGGACCGCGTACTGGTACGCACCGCCGCCGCCTCCGGCTTCGCCGCCGACAAAGCCATGGCGGAAGCGCTCGTCGCGCTGAAGCTGTCCCAACTCCACGAAGCCGCCCGGCCCGAAATTATCGTCATACACGCGGCCGATCCGGCGGACCCCGACGTCGCGGCGCTGGCCGATGCCTGTACCGCGGCCGGCGCCGACGTACCGCAAGTCGAAACACTGCCCGAGGGCACCGCGATGTCGCTGGCCGGCGCCGGACTGCCGGCTGCCGGCGGATTTACCCTCTTGCAGGGCGACTACCGGCCGCGCCGCGACTGGGAGCAACGCTGGCGGCGCTGGCGACTGGCGGCGGTGCTGGCCGGCGCATGGCTGATCGTCGCCGCTTCCTGGCAGGGCGTCGATTACTACCGCATGCACCAGCAGGAAGCGCGGCTGAATGAGGCAATCGCGGCCCTCTTTCATAAAGCGATGCCCGACGCGCGCATGACCGCCGATCCGCGCGGCCGGTTGCAATCGAGGCTCAGTCAACTGCGGGCAGCGAGCGGCAACGGGCCGCACAACGGCCTGCTCAGCATGCTGGGCGCGCTGGCGGGCGGCATCGGCACCTCGACGCAAGTCACCACGCTGAGCTGGCACAACGGTGTGCTCGACCTGCAGGTCACCAGCCCGAACCCGCAAACGCTCGGCGACCTGCGCGCCCGGCTCGCCAGTGAAACGGGCCTCGACGTCCAGATCGAACAAGTCAGCGCCGAAGGCAAAAACGTCAACGGCCGGCTGCGGATAGGAGCGCCATCGTGAAACAAGGCGACGCGCTGCGTAACTGGTATCTCACCCTCGCTCCGCGGGAGCGCCGCATCGTCACCGGCGGCGCGGCGGCGCTGCTTTTGATCGTGATCTGGCTCGCCATCGTCGCGCCGTGGCTTGGCGCGAAAGCGTCGCTGCAATCGCACGTCGAAAGCGACACGCAACTGCTCGCATGGATGCAGCAAACAACGGCTGAAATCAAACAGCTCGAAAGAACCGCGCCGGCGGCGACGCCGCAAAGCAACCAGTCGCTGTTCTCGATCGCCGAGCAAACCGCACGCAGTTCGCCGATCGGCAACCACATCAAGACATTTCAGCCGCACGGCAACGACAGCGTGCAGGTCCGGCTGGAAAATGCGCCTTTTGACGCACTGATAACCTGGTTGGGTCGCCTGCAGGCGCAGCATCGGATCCTCGTCAGCGACTTGGGTATCCAGCGCGCCGATGCGCCCGGCACCGTCAACGCCGACATAACGCTTAAACGGCCGGCCTCGTGAGCTGGCGCCGCATCGCCCTGTTCACCGGCGTCGGCCTCTTCGCCTACGTCCTGTTTCTCGCCCTGACACTGCCCGCGTCGCTGTTGTTCGGCTACCTGCTGCCGCCCCGCAGCCCCATCTCCATCGTTGCGTCTCACGGAACGCCCTGGCATGGCGAAGCGGACCAGCTCGTCGTCAACGGCTCCGCGCTAGGCCGCCTGAGCTGGAGCGTCCACCCATGGACCCTGTTCACCGGCCGACTAGACTACGACCTCCGCCTTCACGGCGCGATGACCCAACTCACCGGCGAGGCCGTGCTGACACCGGGCGGCAAGATCGTCGTAACGAATCTGAACGGCCCGTTCGATCTGGCGACGGCCTTGAAGTGGCTGCAGCTGCCGCCCGGCAGCGCTACCGGCAGACTGCGCCTGCAGCTTGACCAGTTCGTGTTCGAAGGCCGCACGCCAACCACACTCGAAGGTCGGGTCACGCTCGATCATTTGAGCGCGCTTTGGCCGCAGCCGATGCAGTTGGGCGGTTATCTCGCGACATTCACGACGGATGACAACGGGATTCATGGGCGAGCCCGCGATACCGGCGGGCCGATTGATCTTGATGCGACTATCGATATTCAGAAAAACGGGCGTTATCGGGCGCAGGGGACTTTGACCCCGCGGGGCAATGCGGATCCTTCGTTGAAGCAGGCTTTGCAGTTTTTGGGGCGGACGGATAAGGGGGGGACTACGCGCTTTTCTTTTGGTGGTAGTTTGGCTTTGTGATTTTGTGCGCGCTGCGCGCGGGCTTTATTGGGGCCGGATTTCGGCCGGCCGCCGAGTTACTTTCCTTACGGGGAAAGTAACCAAAGCCATTGCTCCTAACGCTTGGTCCAAAGTGCGTCCTGCACTTTGGACTGCCCGAAGATCGGGCGAAAAAACGGGGCCGGAACCAAACTCCGGCATCCCTGCCGTCAAACATGGTTCCTTGTTTCCCCGTTTTTTCGCCCGATCTTCGGCTGCGCTCCATGTCGCCGAAGAAGAGCCGGCCATCGTGGCCGGCATTTTTATCCCCTCATCCCAGCCTTCTCCCTGAGGGAGAAGGAGCAGGAGGGGCGCCCTCCACCGTCGAAGCAATCTTATCCCCTATCACTCAGGG
>DASSBR010000038.1:0-18663 GCA_035698525.1 Gammaproteobacteria bacterium | reverse complement strand
TCCCTGTAGGCTCTGGGTTCGACATCCCTGTCGAACACAGCCCTGGGAGAAGGCACCGCACCCCCGCCCAGAACTGTTGTCGTTTCCCTTGGGCCCTGGTTTCCTTTACGCGTCGAGATCGGGAATCAGCCGACTTTCCAGTCGGCTGATGTAATCCTTGAGTTGCAGCTTGCGCCGCTTCATCCGGCCGAGCTGGAGCTGATCGGCGCCGGGCTGGGCCGAGAGCGCGGCGATCGCCGCGTCGAGATCGCGGTGCTCTGTCCGCAGGCGAACAAGTTCTTCGGTCAACGTGCGATCGCTTCCCATAACCTGGTTATGTTACTCGCATTTGCGGTTTATCATTAGCAGTTATGGACATTTTCAAGGTATTCCAGATCGAGGCAGCGCACCGCCTGCCCAACGTACCGGCGGACCACAAGTGCGCGCGACTGCACGGCCATTCGTTCCGGATCGAGATTCACCTGCGCGGACCGGTGGATGAAAAGCTCGGCTGGGTATGTGATTTCGCCGACTTGAAAGCGGCCTTCGAGCCGCTGTTCGCGGTGCTGGATCATTCCTACCTGAACGAGATTGACGGCCTCGACAATCCGACCAGCGAAAACCTCGCCCGCTGGATCTGGACGCGCCTGGCGCCGGGTCTGCCGGACCTGCACCACGTCGTCGTCGCGGAGACCTGTATGTCGGGATGTGTGTATTACGGGCCGTAAAAGACGACAAAAACCGTAATTTTGCGCTATGCTGATAACGCCTCCGGAATGGAATCACAACAGGAGCAAAAAACCATGGAAGGGACAACAAGAATAATGATTGCCGTCGCGCTGACGGCGGCCTTGAGCGGCGTCGCCGGCATCGCCGCCGCGCAGCAAACGCCACAGCAGACTCCGGCGCCAGCCACGAAAGCCCCGCCCGCCACGGCCACTCAAAAACTCCCGCAGACGGCAACAGGCATGCCACCGATGCCGCAAACCGCCCTCGGTCACCCGATGACGCGCAACCGGCCGATGCAGCCGTCCAGCCGCAATCAGCCGGGCCAGACCGGCGCCAACCAGGTCATGGGCATGCCGGAGCACCATAAAGCGCCGGACCGGACGCCGGTGACAATCCATAACGTGCACTTTCTCGGCGACATCATCTACGATGGCTGGAAGCTCGCGCTGAATGGCGTCGGGGTCCATACCGCTTGGTTCTTCTTCGACAAGTTTGCCGCGGGGCTCTACCTGTCGACGCCGACGCGGGTGGCGGCCGCGGCAATTTCGGGCCAGGGCGCGAAGCTGATCCGCGTCGTCACGCTCACCAGGATGAGCAAGGACGACTTCACCGACATGTTGCACAACGCGTTCAAAGACACTGTGCCCCAGGACAAGATGACCCCGGCGATCGAGCAGAAGTGGCAGCAATTCGCCTCGTTCTTCCCCAATCTCAACAAGGGCGACAAGGTCGAAATTGCCAGCATTCCCGGTCACGGTGTGAGCGTGACCATCAATGGCAATAAAAAAGGCGAAATACCCGGTAAAATTTTCGGCCGCGCGATCATCGGCAGCTGGCTGGGCGACAACCCGGTCGATTCCGGCCTCAAAAAAAAGCTGTTGGGCACGAGCATCTAAGACGTTCGGTTCATTGGACGGGCGGCGGGAATGACGCTACGATTCCGGCTGTCATAACGCATACAGGGAGGGCGCCATGATTCGTTGCGCGCTTTCGATCTTCGTCGTCCTGGCGCTGGCTGGCTGTGCCACCGCGCCAGCGCCGGTTTCCTCAACGGCGGCCGGGCGGCACGCCTACAATCCTTACTACAAGTCAGTCGCCGAACTGCACCAGGCGCTCGTCGCCGGCAGGACGACCTCCGTCGACATCACGCGTGCGTTCCTCGCGCGCATCAAGCAGCTCGAACCGAAGGTCAACGCCATCATCGAACTGAACCCGGACGCGCTCCGGATCGCGCGCGAACGCGACCGGGCGCGCGCCGCCGGCCACGCGCATGGCCTGTTGTTCGGCATCCCGGTGATGGTCAAGGACAATATCGACACCCGCGGCCCGATGCAGACCACGGCCGGCTCGCTGGCACTGGCCGGGCCGCCCGCGCCGCGTGACGCCACCGTGGTCGGCAGACTGCGTGCGGCGGGCGCGATTCTGATCGGCAAGACCAACCTCAGCGAGTGGGCGAATTTCCGCTCGAGTTATGCGACCAGCGGCTGGAGCGGACGCGGCGGGCTGACGCACAACCCGTATGTGCTGTCGCGCAACGCCTGCGGTTCAAGCTCCGGCTCCGGCTCGGCGGTGTCCGCCGGCTTCGTCACCGTTGCACTCGGCACGGAGACCGACGGCTCGGTCATCTGCCCGTCGTCCATTACCGGCATCGTCGGCATCAAGCCGACCCTGGGCCTCGTCAGCCGCGCCGGCATTGTGCCGATTTCACACAGCCAGGATACGGCGGGTCCAATGGCGCGCTCGGTCGCCGGCGCGGCGGCTGTGCTGACGGCGATCGCCGGCAGCGACGCCCGCGATCCAGCCACGGCCAAGGCCAATCTGCACGCCACCGATTATGCGCAATTCGCCAAGGGCGGCGCGCTCAAAGGCGCCCGCATCGGTTACGTCTGCAAGCTCGGCGGATTCAATCCCCATGTCGATCGAATCATGGATGCGAGCGCCGCGGCATTACGCGCCGCCGGCGCGACGGTGATTCCGGTGAAGCTGCCGCATCTCGGCGATTACGGCAAGGCCGAGATGACCGTGCTCCTGTACGAATTCAAGCACGACCTCAATGCCTACCTCGCGACGCGGCCCGACCTCAAGGTGCATACGCTCGCGGACATCATCGCCTTTGACCGCGAGCATGCGGATGAGGAGATGCCATGGTTCGGGCAGGACCTGTTCATCAAGGCCGAGGCCAAGGGACCGCTCACCGACACCACCTATCGCAAGGCGCTCGCGAAGGAAAAGCGGCTCGCCGGCCCGGAAGGCATCGATGCCGCCTTGCGCGCGCATCATCTCGATGCGCTGATGGCGCCCGCAACCGGCCCCGCGTGGGTCAGCGACCTGGTTGACGGCGACAACTACGGCGGCGGCGGCTACGGCCCGGCTGCGGTCGCGGGTTATCCGTCGATTACCGTACCGGCGGGCAACGTGCACGGTCTGCCGGTCGGCGTGGTGTTCTTTGCCGGAAAATGGAGCGAACCCAAGCTGATTGGCGTCGCCTACGGCTTTGAACAGGCGACGCATGCGCGGATCCGGCCGCAGTTCCGAGCGCATGCGATACCGGCGGCGAGCGTGGCGGCGCAGGAAGGCGCCGCCGCAACAAAGCCTGCCGTCGCCACGGCGCCGATCTGCCCCAACGACGATTAAGGATCGGTCTCAGACCAGCCGATTGCGCTCCACGCCCGCGCGAAACGCGCGAATGTTCGCCGCGATCTCGTCCATCACGCGCTGGCGCGCCTCGCGTGCGGCCCACGCGATGTGGGGCGTGACGATGAGATTCGGCAACTGGCGCGCGAGCAGCGGATCGTCGGCCGGCGGCGGTTCCTGCGGCAGCACGTCCAGTCCCGCGCCGCCGAGGCGGCCTGAGCCCAACGCTTCGCCGAGTGCTTCGGCATCGACAATCGCGCCGCGCGCGGTATTGATCAGCAGTGCGTCCGGCTTCATGTGCGCCAGTTCCTCCGCACCGATCAGGCCGCGCGTCGCGTCCGTCAGTGGGCAATGCAGGGTCAGGATATCGGCCTCGGCCAGCACCGTCTCGAAAGCCGTGCGGCCGCCACGGGGCGTCGCCCCGCGCCGCTCGGCCACCAGCACGCGCATCCCGAAAGCACGCGCGACTTCGGCAACGCCGCGACCAAGCGCGCCGTAGCCGATGACACCGAAGGTCTTGCCGGCCAGCTCGCGCGCCGGGAAGTTCAGCAGGTTGAATTGGCCACTCTGCTGCCACGCGCCGTCCGCGACCAGCCGCCGGTATTCCTCCAGATGCGTTGTCAGTTCGAGTATGAGTGCGAAGACGTGTTGCACCACGGAGGCAGTGCAATAATCTTGAACATTGGCCACAGCGATGCCATTGGCCCGGGCGGCTGCAAGGTCGACTTTGTCATGCCCGGTGGCGGTAAGACAGATGAGTTGCAAGTCGTCGAGCTGCCGCAGCAGCGCAGCGTCGAAACGCACCTTGTTGACGATTGCGACAGCCGCGCCGGCGAGCCGCGCGGCAACCGCGTCGGCGGCTGTCACGCCGAATACATCCAGACCAGTGAGTTCCGCTTTGAGCCGCGAAAGATCAATATCGCCGCGGCTGACGGTATCGAAGCACAGGATGACTCCGCGCATCATCGCCGGGCCGCGTTCAATCGCAGGACTCGGCAACCCGTTGAACGACGAAATGAATGGGCGAGCCGGTGACCGGCATCTTGATGATCTCGAACGGCTGCGTCAGGGATTGCGTCGTATTGCACCCTGCGCCCGGCTGCCGCACGCGCACGGTGGCGGTGATGCCTTTCCAACTGCGCATCAGCCCGGCAATGCTGATGTCGTAGCCGCCGGTCCGTTTCTCGCCGAGGAATACGGCGATGACCTGGTAACGGGAAAAATCGATATCCGGCGGCGCGGGGGTCGGGTACTGGCGCGCCCGGGCGCGCTGCCAGACTTCGGCAAACGTCTCGCCGTCGCGGATGACGGTAAAGTACCGGTTGTAGACACCGCTGTGGCGGCCGGCGAAGACCGTCTCAAAAGGTACTTCGGGCCCGCCGCCGGCCCCGGCCGCGCAGGCCGTCACCAAACAGGCGGCCATGCCCGCCGCGGCGACCATCAAAACCTGTCGAAACATCCGCATTACCCCCTTCGCCGGCTCCTGAACGTCCGGGCCCGCCGCCGCGGCGGCCGGGCCGGCGCACCTTCCGGGAACAGCATCGGCGCGAGTTCGGTCAGCGCCCGGTCGTACACGGCGCGCTTGAAGTAAATCACATCGCTCACCGGCTGCCAATAATCCACCCAGCGCCAGCGGTCGAATTCCGGACTGGCGGTGGCATCGAGCTGGAAGTCGTAGTCCTGCCCGACAAACCGCAACAGGAAATAAATCTGCTTCTGGCCGATGCACAGCGGGTAGCTGTGCCGGCGGATAAAGCGCGGCGGCAGGCGGTAGCGCAGCCAGCCGCGCGTTTTGCCAATGATCTCGACATGTTCGGGCTGAAGACCGACTTCCTCGCGCAACTCGCGCAGCAGCGCCTCTTCCGCCGATTCGTCCTCGTCTATGCCGCCCTGCGGGAATTGCCACCCGGAACGACTGAGACGGCGCGCCCATAACAAGCGCCGTTCGGCGTTGCACAATATAATGCCGACGTTGGCTCGAAAGCCATCCTGATCAATCACGTCTTGTTCAATCTTTTGCTGCGGGCAGGTCGCTGTCCCTGCGAAACCCGAACACATGGTATCTGCGCCTGATTGTCTATGAAATATGCGGTTTCGGCAAACTCTGGCGATGAGCCGGCTCGGGCGGCGGCTCTGACCGGCCGCTCGCGCGCTGGAAAGCGGCTGGCGCTGTTCCTCGGCTTGCTGATTGCGATCGCTCTCGGGGCGGCCGCGATTGGGCTGTTTTTCGGCAGCGTGACGCTCTCGCCCGCGCGTGTGTGGGCGGCGCTCACCGGGCACGGCGACGCGCTCTCGAACACGCTGGTGCTCGAACTGCGCCTGCCGCGCGTCGCGCTCGCATTCGCCACCGGCGCGCTGCTCGCGCTGGCCGGCACGCTGATGCAGGTGCTGCTGCGCAATCCGCTGGCCGACCCGTACATCCTCGGCGTTTCCGGCGGCGCGGCGGTCGGCGCGCTCATCACGCTGCTGCTCGGCCTCGGTGTTTTGTGGCTGGAAGGCGCGGCCTTCGCCGGCGCGCTCGCTTCCACGCTGCTGGTTTTCGCGCTCGCCCACGGCCGCGGCGGATGGACTTCGATGCGCCTGCTGCTGACCGGCGTCGTCGTGGCCGCCGGCTGGGGCGCGGCGATCGGGCTGTTGCTCGCGATGAGCGACGACACCAGCCTGCGCAGCATGCTGTTCTGGCTGATGGGCGACCTGTCCTACCAGCACGGCGGCTGGGCGCCGCTCGCACTGGCGGGCGTCGGCCTCGCCGTGTCGCTGCCGTTTGCGCGCCATTTGAACGTGCTCGCGCGCGGCGAGATGCAGGCGAAAGCGCTGGGCGTGCCGGTCGGCATGCTCACCGTCGGCATTTACATCGTCGCCTCGCTGTTGACGGCCGTCTCCGTCACCGAGGCCGGTGCGATCGGTTTCGTCGGCCTGGTGATTCCGCACATGCTCCGCCTGGCCGGTGGATCGGATCATCGGCTGATCCTCCCCGGCTCCGCGCTCGCCGGCGGCGCGCTGCTGGTGCTCGCTGACACACTGGCGCGCACGGTGCTGGCGCCGCGGCAGTTGCCGGTCGGCGTCGTCACCGCGGCAATTGGCGTGCCGCTGTTCCTGTACCTGCTCAACCGGTCGCGCTGATGCTGAATACGCACGCACTGGATGTGGAGATTGGCGGCAAGCAGGTCTGCCGCGGACTCGACCTGACGCTCGCGCGCGGCGAATGCATGGCAGTGCTCGGCGGCAACGGTGTTGGCAAGACCACGCTGCTGCACACGCTCGCCGGCCTGCGCGAGCCGCACGGCGGCGACGTCCGGCTCGACGACCAGCCACTCGCGCGACTGTCGCGGCGCGAGGTTGCGCGCCGGCTGGCGCTGCTGATGCAGCACGATGACGACGCCTTTCCCGCCACCGTGCGCGAAACGGTGCTTGTCGGGCGCCACCCGCACATCGCGTTCTGGCGCTGGGAATCGCGCGGCGACGTGGCAATCGCCGAGGCCGCGCTGACCGATTGCGCGCTCGGAGGATTCGAAGATCGTGCAGTCGATACGCTTTCCGGCGGCGAGCGCCGGCGGCTCGCAATCGCAACGGTGCTCGCCCAGCAGCCGTCGCTGTACCTGCTCGACGAGCCGACCAACGAGCTGGACCTGCACTTCCAGATCGACTTGCTGCGACACTTCCGCAAACTGGCCGACGACGAGGGCAAGGCCGTTCTGCTTGCCATGCATGACGTCAATCTGGCCGCTCGTTTCGCCGACCGCGCGCTGCTGTTGTTCGGCCACGGCGAGACGCTGTGCGGCCCGGCCGCCGAGACGCTCACGGAAGAGAATCTGTCGCGGCTGTATCATGTCCGGGTGGAAACAGGCCAAATCGGCAGCCGGCGTTTCTTCATGCCGGCGGTAGGAGCAAGCTTCCTTTGCGATTGAATTTGTTCGCGACTGACGGTCTCTCCTGCAAAGCAGGCAATAAGGAAACAACATGGAATACAAGAATTCGCACGGAACGCGCATTCCCTCGCTCGGCTTTGGAACATTCATGCTGAAGCCGGCGGATGCGCGCCGGATGGTCGAAGCGGCGCTCGACATCGGCTATCGCCACATCGATACGGCGCAGCTTTATCGCAACGAAGCCGAAGTCGGCGCGGCCATCGCCGCCTCGCCGGTGGGTCGCGACGATATTTTTCTCACGACCAAAGTCTGGATCGAGCGCTTTCATGCCGGCGATCTCGAAGCTTCCGTCGACGAAAGCCTCGGCCGGCTGAAGACGGACTATGTCGATCTGCTGTTACTGCACTGGCCGAACGCGGACGTGCCACTTGAGGAAACGCTCGCCGCGTTGCTCAAGGTCAAGCATGCCGGCAAGGCGAAAAACATCGGCGTCAGCAACTTCAATACCGCGCTCGTGCAGCAGGCAGTCGAAATCGTCGGCGCGGAGGCGCTGGTCACAAACCAGGTTGAATACCATCCGTTTCTGAGCCAGCAAAAAGTGCTGGCGCAAGCGCGCCAGTTTGGCCTGTTGCTGACGGCGTACTGTCCGCTCGCGCAGGGCAAGGTGGTGGACAACGATACGCTGCGCGATATCGGAGAGATGCACGGCAAAAGCGCGGCGCAGGTCGCGTTGCGCTGGCTGCTGCAGCAGGATGGCGTCATCGCCATTCCGCGCACTCGCAATGAAAATCATGCGCGTGATAATTTCGCGGTATTCGATTTCGAGCTCGACCACGATGAAATGGGCCGCATCGACAACTTGCTCGGCGACGATCGCCGGATTTCGCCTGGCATCGCGCCGGAGTGGGACAGGCCGTAAAATCAGGGGTGTCATGGACGACAATGCTGAACAAAAACCGGATGACTGGCGCAATCGCGACGACGTGCCCGATATCGTCTGGAAGCTGGAGGCGCGCCGCAAACGCTATGCGCACCGCAGCCTCGCCTTCAGGATCGGCTGGACCGTCCTCGCGTTCCTGATCACGATCGCCGGTATCGTCATGATCGCCTTCCCTGGCCCGGCCATCGTCTTTATTCCCGCCGGCCTCGCCATGCTGTCGTTCGAGTTCAGCTGGGCGGAACGGATACTCGACTTCGCGCTCACGCGCGGCATGGACGCCAAGGAATACGCCGAACATCTCGACAAGCGCAAGAAGCGCGCGGCGATCGTCAGCGGGATCTGCATCGCGGCGGCAGTCATCGGCGCGGTCGTTTATTATTGGTTCTTTCACCGAAAATAAACGGCAGCCCTTTGCTTTACCTCGAAGTCCTGTTCTTCCTCGGCGTCATACTGGCCGCGGCGCTCGTTTTTACCAACGCACTCGAACATCTTGGATCGCGCCTCGGCATTTCCGAAGGCGTCACCGGCTCTATTTTCGCGGCAGTAGGCACGGCGCTGCCGGAGACGATGATCCCGATTCTGGCGCTCGCTTTCAGCGGCGCGGATGCAAAGACCGCCGAGGCGATCGGCGTCGGCGCCATCCTCGGTGCGCCGTTGCTGCTTGCCACGCTGGCGATGTTTCTGATCGCAGTCGCGGTCATCGGCCGCCGCAAACCGCGCGGCCGGATGCGTCCCGAACCGTCGGGACTCAAACGCGACATGGACTTCTTCCTCATCGCGTTCGCGGGCGCCACGGCAGCATTATTCGTGCCGCCACCGCTTCGCTGGCTGCGCATCGTCATCGGCGTTCTGCTCGTGGTCTGGTACGTGGTCTACATCGTCGCCACGGTGCGAGCGTCTTCCAAACTCGTCGCTTCCGGGCACGAGACCGAGGCGCCGCACGCGATGTACGCGGGCCGGCTGGGACTACCTACCAATCTTGCGACCATCGGTGTGCAGGTGCTTGTCGGGCTCGTGCTGCTGATCGTCGGCGCGGAGGGTTTCATTCACAGCATTGAAGCGCTGTCCCACGCGCTGCAGGTTCCGGCGCTGCTGCTGTCGCTCGTCATTGCGCCGCTCGCAACCGAGTTGCCGGAAAAGGTCAACAGCATTTTGTGGATTCGCGACGACCGCGACACGCTCGCCTTCGGCAACGTGACGGGAGCGATGGTGTTTCAGGGCACGTTGCTGCCCGCGCTGGGTATTTTCGCGACGCCGTGGACCGCCAGCACATCGGTCGTGGCGGCCGTCGCCGCCACATTGATCGGCGCCGCGTGGCTCCGCTTGATGCTAATCCGCGGCCAACTGGCGGTGTGGCAGCTCTGGGTGAACGGTCTCTGCTACGCCGGTTATCTGGTCGTCGTGTTCGGCGTCGCCTGACGGCTTCGCGCGATCAAGGCGGTCCCGGCTGGTGGACGCGCTTGATAAACCGGCTGATTGAATCGACCAGTCCCTTATCCACAGGAAGTTTGGGATTCCGATAGGCCGCCATGTTGTCGTCCCGCGACGGGCCGACATCTTTCAACACGTGGTTCATTGTCGGAATCAGCACGAGCGTTGCCGCCGGGTCGGCTTTGGCCAGGTTTCGGGCCGCTGACACCGGCACTTGCAGGTCGTGCGCACCCTGCACGATCAGCACTGGCATCCTGAGCTTCGCAATGGCTCGCGTCGGTCCGTAGCTGAACCACGAAATCAGGTAGGGCTGAACGCTGGGTCGAAACAACATGGCGAGGGACGATGGCACATCCGCAACCGTCTTGCCCTGCTTCAGTTGGTCGACGATGTGTTCGGCCTTGCGATACAGCGCTTCGGGAAGCCTGGGTTTCAACTGCGTGAGCAGCAGCTTAGCCGCCGGTTCTCCGGCGCCGGCGAGCGAAACATAACCGTCGGCCGGAATGCGCGGCGCAGCGATCATTCCAATCAGCGAACCTTCACTGTGGCCGATGATAATCAGGGCGGAAAAACGCTCGTCGGCGGAAACCTGCTTTCCCCACGCGACGGCGTCGTCCACGTAAGTCGAAAATCGCAGCTTGCTTTCCGCCGGCCCAGCCGCGGCACTTGCGGCGATGCCGCGCTTGTCGTAGCGGAGCGACGCGATGCCGTGCTGTGCGAGCGCCACGGCCAATAACTTGTATGCGTCGGTTTCAAGCCCGATCAGGCTGTTACCGTCGCGATCGGTGGGCCCGGAGCCGGCGATGATCAGCGCAACCGGCCAGGGCCCTGTGCCGACCGGAAGTGCCAGCGTACCGTAGAGATTTCCGGTGGACGTCTTCAACACCGCCGGCGCTTCGCGAGGCGCTTGCGCGTGGGCCGGTGCCAGAACCAGCAACGACGCGATCGCAACAATAATCAATGCGGCGCTTTTCATTTCAATCCTCCCTGCTCGATCTGTCGGTACGCAATGTATGAGTAACCTGCCGGAATCAATGCGGCACAGCCGACCGCCGCCACGAACGGTCCCGGCCCCAGCTTGAGCACGCCGATCACGATGATGGCGAAACCGGCGAGCACGAACAGCCACCCGCCGAGGCGGTGGGTGCGGGCCCAGACTTCGTCGTTGGCGAGTGTCCAGGGCGTGCGGATGCCGATGAAAAAGTTCTTGCGCAGCTTGCCAAGATAGTTGCCCAGCACGATAAACAGCGCCCCGACCACGATGAAAACGATTCGCGTCGAGTCGAAGCGCGCGCCTTCTGCCGCGATCAGCATCACGATCGTCAGAACCAGCAGCGCCGCGAGCACCGTCAACATCAGGACACCGTAGGTGCCGATGAACCTGTCGAGCCGGTAACCACGCGGTGCGATCGGCGGCAGGATCGACATCAGGATCCAGGCCCCGAGCATCACCAGCGGCAGAATGAACGGTCCCCACGGTTTGGGGATGAACTGATTCGGCTGGCCGGCGGTATTCCAGTGCGTTGGCACGGATTGCGGCAACTGCGGATAAAGCCAACCCGCGACCGCGAATGCTGCCAGCACCAGCACGAAACCAAGCCACACTGCGCGTTTGTATGTCATTGCTTCTCCTCCCGGCCGAACAAGTCCAGCAACAGGCTCGACACGTCCTCGAGAACCGACGTGTTGAGCGAATACACGATGAACTGGCCACGACGCTCGGTACGCACCAACTCGGCCGCCTTCAAAATGGCGAAGTGGTGCGACAGCGACGCGGCGCTGAAATTGAATGCCTCGGCCAGCTCACCGGCAGTTTTCGAGCCGCCCCGCAACAGCTTCAGGATGCGTCGCCGGCTGGGGTCAGCCAGCGCTTTGAAAACGGCCTGCTGCTTCATGATTAGATAATTAGACATTTATCTAATTAAAAAGTCAATGCCTTGCAGAGCCCGACGGGTTTACGCATTATTGTCTAAGCCGCGCGATAAGGAGTGGCTGTAACGGAATACGGCGTGGAGGGACTCACAATGGATGCCGATCGGGACTCGGTTGCACCGCCGCCCGTACCGGTTCGCCGCCGGTTCAACGTCCGCTCAGTGGCGCTGATCGGCATCTTCGTGTTGATGGTGCTCTACACGGTTTACTTCGCCGCGCCGATCCTGATCCCCATCACGATGGCGTTGTTGCTCGCGCTGATTCTGTCCACGGCCATCGGCTGGCTGGAGCGCATCCACGTCCGGCCGCCGCTCGGAGCTGCGTTGATTCTGATCGTGCTGCTGGGCGGTTTCACCGCCGGCGTCTACGGTCTGTCGACACCGGCGATGCATTGGATCAAGGAGGCGCCGCACGCGCTGCACAAGCTCGAAAGTGTCTTCCAGCACACCAACGGACCGCTGAACGAGATCCGGAAAACCGGCAAGGAAATCGCAAAACTCACCAACAGCAACGAGAAATCGCCCGCCGAACCGGCCAAGGTACAGGTGGTAGGCCAGTCGAACGTGATCAACCAGGTGCTGACGACCACGCCGGGTGTGCTGTCCAGCGCCGGTATCACGATCGTACTGCTGTATTTCCTGCTGGCCTCCGGCGACAGCTTTCTGCGCAGCCTTGCGCACGCCATTCCGCAATGGCGAGAAAAGAAGATGGCGGTCGAAATTGCGCGCGGCGTGCAGCACCGCATTTCTCGCTATCTGATGACAGTCACGCTGATCAACCTGTGCCTTGGATTTGTGGACGGCGTGATCCTGTGGGCGATCGGCATGCCGAGCCCGGTACTATGGGGCGCGCTGATCGCGCTGTTCAATTACGTCCCCTACGTCGGCGCGGCCTGCGCCATCATCATCCTGTCACTGGTCGCGCTGGTGACCTTCAGTCATATCGGCACGGTGATTCTCGTGCCGATCGCGATTTTTGCGATGTCGGTGCTGGAGGGCCAGTTCATCACGCCGCACGTCGTTGGCCGCCGTCTCGCGTTGAGTCCGGTGGCTATTTTTATCACGCTTGTGGTCTGGGGCTGGATGTGGGGCGTCGTCGGAGCCATTATTGCGGTGCCAATGCTGGCGAGCTTCAAGCTGTTGTGCGAGGAAATCGAAGTACTGAATCCGGTCGCCGAGTTCCTGACGGTCTAGCGGCGAATGCCGCATGAGTGGAGTGGAGGCGACCGACGGCGGAACCGCCGGGCGCCTCCCCCCTGTCAGGTGCGGCGCTGCATGCTCAGCGCCGCGAAACCGGTCAGGCCGAAGCCGAAGAATCCGAAGGCGCCACCGCCGCCTGAAGAAGCGGGAGGCGGATCGGTGGCGTCTTCGGGTTTGGTGCCACCTGTAGCGCTGCTACCAGGTCGCTGCCACCGATGACGCCAGAATCGCCGGTGTAGCACCTGAAATCATTTGACACCATTTCCTCGGCGGACAATTGCCAATTTCTCCAGAATTGCTCCTGACTCCAGAAAATCGCAAAAAAAATTCGCAGATGGCGTTTAACCGGATGGAGACCCGGGTGATAGCTCAGCAATACTCGCTTCTGTAGCGGGCGGGAGTGGTGGCGTATTGACCGCGGAATGCGCGAATCAGCGCGGTGCTGCGGCGGAAGCCGGTGGCTTGAGCAATGGCTTCGACGTTCCAGTGCCGGTGGCGGCTGTCGGACAGGAGTTGCGCTGCCTGCTCACAACGAATGCGGCGCAATTCGACGGAAAAGCGAAGGCCGCGTTCCGCAAAACGGGCGTACAGCAGCGATTCGGATATGCCCAGTGCCTTTGAAACCTGCGCGGCCCCAAGCGTCTGCTCCGCGTGGTGGTTGCGCATGTAGCGCAACGCCTCGGCGACGTGCACGCTCCCGAGCGCGCTCTCCTGCGGCGTCTCTGCGAGCACCAGGCTCAGCAGATTACAGACGGACTCGGCAACCACCGCGCTGGCCCGGCCCGGATCACTCATGAGCAATATCTGTCGAAGGCCGGCATTGAGCGTATCGCACAACAGGCCGGCGAGCGTGCCCAGCGTGTTCGGCAGCAGCCAGGGACGGGGCACCTCCACCTCGCATCCCGTGATGTCCTGGAGCGCCTGCCTGGGGACGTCGATGGTGTAGGTGGTATGGCGGCGCCAGTGGGTGCTGGCCAGGCTCACAGGGAAGCGCTTGTCGACCACTATCCAGCGGCCGGTCGGACACAGGCACGCCTGGCCATTGACGTGGACCACGCCGCCGAACTGTGCCGGAGATGCAAGGATGAGCCGGTCGTCGGATTCCGTCTGCAATGTGAACGGGCGAAACAATCGAATTGCATCGGATGTAAAGCGGTTGAAGCTGACGCCGTTGCCAGCAGGAACGGTTTCGAGCTGGCCGAAGAACCGCTCCACACCCGCATGCCGCGAATCCACCTGCCAGCGGACATCGAGGCCACGTATGACTTCCTCTATCCAGAATTCCTGGCGATCAGCCGGAGCCACGATACTGGTATTAAGAAGTGTCTTCATAGCAGAAAAAACGCGGATCAGCAGTAGAGATTACGGTAGCGGGCGGGCGTGGTTGCATATCGTCCGCGAAATGCCCGGATCAGCGCGGCGCTGCCGCTGAAGCCGACGGCGTAGGCGACCGCTTCGACGCTCCAGTGCCGGTTGCGGCGATCGCGAAGAAGTTGCGCCGCCTGCTCACAACGGATGCGGCGCAGCTCCGCGGAGAAGCGCCGGCCGCGTTCCGCGAAGCGGGTATAAAGCAGCGACCGGGAGATTCCGAGAGCCCATGCTACCTGCGCCGGCGAGAGCGTGTGATCATCGTGGTGGTTCTGCATGTAGCGCAGAGCCTCGTCGACGTGGGCGCCGCCGAGTTCGCTGCCGGTCGGCGTCTCCACGAGCGCCATGCTGAGCAGGTTGCAGATCTGTTCGGCAACCAGTGCGCTGACCTGGCTCGGGTCGCTCATGCGAAGCATTTGCCGAAAGCCCGCGTTGAGCGTGTCGCACAACAGGCCGGCCGGCGTGCCAAGCGTGTTCGACAACAGCCACGGTCGAGGCATCTCCAGCTCGCGGCCCATGATTTCCTGAAGCATCGGCCGCGGAATATCGACGCCGTGCTTGGTATCGCGGCGCCACTCGCTGCTCGCAAGACTGACGGGGAAACGTTTGTCGACCAGAATCCAGCGCCCCGGCGGGCACAGGCATTCTTTGCCGTTCACGCCGATAACGCCGCCGACCTGGGCCGGTGATGCAAGGATGAAATGGTCGTCGCAATCCGTTTGTAACGCGAACGGGCGAAACACTCGCATCGGGTCGGACTGATAGCGGTTGAAGGTAACGCCGTTGCCGGCGCGGATGACTTCGAGCCGGCCGAAGAACTGGCTCGGTCGCGCCCGCCCGGCATCCACCTGCCAATGAATGTCGCGGCCGCGTATGACTTCCTCTATCCAAAATTCCTGGCGATTGGCCGGGGCCACGACTTTGGTGTCGAGGATTGTCTGCATGAATCAGGTTGTGCCGTTACCGTCGGGGAAAATTACCATATTTGCTTCGACGGCCAAACCACCCCGGTGACCGTCCGTATCGACGATAGTCCCTTTTGTCCACGCAGCGGCGGAAGGCCAATCTGCCGGGCTCGCATTGAGCCTGGCAGCGATTTTCATTACCCTCTGCTATACGCGGCATCGCCGCGGCCAACGGAAACCAAAATGGCGCAATCCGGCACGGATGCCAACAACAACAATCCCAGGGAAGGCGGCACGCCATCGGGCCCTGCAACGCTGATCTCGCTACGGGGCGGGGTACTCTGGATCGCCGTTCTGGCAACGCTCGCAGTCTTGTACTACGCCTCGGTGGTGCTGATCCCGATCGCGATGGCGCTGCTGCTGGCGGTGGCATTTTCCGGCGTAATCGAATGGCTGGCGAAGCGCGGCATTCCCCCGGCCGCCGGCGGTGGTATCGTCGTTGTGCTGCTCGTGGGAATCTCCTTCGCCTGCGTGTACGGGCTCGCCAAGCCGCTGCAGGAATGGGTATCGCGCGCCCCGCAGGGCGTTCAGCGCGTCGAGAAGCACATGCAGTGGCTACAGCAGCCGCTCCGCGAAGTTCGGCATCTGCAGAAGAGTGCGAAGGAACTGATCGGCAGCCAGGGCAGCGCCGGCAGTCAGCAGCCGACAATCCAGTTCGACCTGACGGCCAAGCTGCTGCATTGGACGACCACGTTCATCTACGGCCTCAGCGTCACGATCGCGCTGCTGTATTTTCTGTTGGCAACCGGGCGCAACCTGTTGCGCGGTGTGGTGCGCAGCCTGCCCCGCATCAGCGAGAAGGAACGTGCGGTGGAACTGGCTTTCGGACTGCAAGGCTTGATTTCACGCTACCTGTTCACCATAACCCTCATCAACGTCTCGCTCGGAATTCTGGTGGCGCTCGTGCTGTGGGGCCTCGGCATGCCGGACCCGGTGCTGTGGGGCGCGATGGTCGCCATTTTCAACTACATTCCATATCTCGGCGCGGTCGCCAGTGCGACGGTTATCGCCGTCGTCGCCGTCATCAGCATCGCAAGCTTCGCCAAGGCGCTGGTCGCCATTGCAGTGCTCGTAGTGTTGACCACGGCCGAAGGCCAGTATGTCACGCCGCATGTGCTCGGGCGGCGGATGGAACTGAATCCCGTGATGATTTTTATCGCGCTGATCGTCGGCGCGTGGATGTGGGGCGTCGTCGGCGCATTCATTTCGGTGCCCGTACTCGCCAGCATCACGCTGGCATGTGAGGAGATTGAGCCGCTGCACCCGATCGGAGCGTTTTTAAGAAGTTGAGCTATCCGATGCCAGCGGCCTTTCCCCGCTGTTGTCCGAGATAAATGGCCGCGAGCGCAATGACGGCGCCGACGATCTGAATCGCGTCGAAATTGCCGTGGAAGAACAGGACATCCCAGGCAAAAGCCAGTACCGGTTGCAACAGCAATATCAGACCCACCTGCGAAGTCGGCAGCCGCACCAGGCTCTTTGAAATCAGCACCCAGCCCGCCACCTGCGCGCAAAGGCCATAGGCAAGCAATATGCCGCCATCGCGCCAGCCAGGGATGGCGAATGATTCGTGACCATCGGCGACAATCACGACGGCGAGCAGCGCCGCAGTGACCAGAGACACCAGCGCAATGCTGGCGAAGCTGGAGAAACTGCCAGGACCGCGGACGCGCGAAGCGCGCAGCGAGAGCACGTAGCCGGCGTAGCACACCATCGTCAGGAGCCCCATCCAGATGCCGAGGTGATAACCCTGCGGCATCGCGCCCCAATCCGAACCGACCAGCAGGAACAGTCCAACAATGGCCGCGGGCGCCGCGACCGCCAGTTGCCAACGCCACCGCTCGCCCAGGAAAAGCAGCCCGGCGACGGCCAGAACGAAAACCTGAAAGTTGGGGATCAGCGTGGCAATGCCCGGCCCGACGTAATGAATGCTCCGGTGCCAGAGCAGGAGGTCGAGGGCGAAGAATACGGCGGCGGCGACAATCATTGCGACCGCCCGGGCACCTGGCCAGAGCCGATCGCGGCGCGCGAGCGAAATCACCAGCAGGATGCCGCCGCCCAGCGCCACGCGGTAGAAGGCGGCGGTGTCGGGGCCGACGACAGTCAGCTTCACCCACACCGCGGAGAAGCTGATCATCGTCGCGCCGACGATGAGCTGGATGACCGGCAGGCTAATGCGCGAGCGCCGCCTCCAGCTCGGAAAACGTGCCAGCCACGCCGCTTTGCGCAAGCTGGACGCCAAGCTGGCGGCCGATCTGGACGGACGAAAACAGGCCGCGAATCATGGAGCCGTTGACGGTGCGTTCGATGACCATCGCATGCTGCCGGCCAGTTCGCTTGAGCGTTTCGATGATGTCGCCGACCGAGGCGATCTGTACGTCGCGCATCCACATCGCCTCCATCTTCTCGCGCGGCGTCATGATGTCGCGCACCAGCACGTCGCCCCGCGCCACACCCAGCTCGCGCATGAATCGGACCGGCCGCTCGCCGTGAATGTCACGCGCGGTGATAAGGCCGAGGGTCGCGTTTTCGCTGTTCAACACGATGAGCAGGCGCACACCGCTGTTTCTCATGCGATCAAGCGCATCGTCCATCGTCTGGTTGGGGCCGATGGTCACAGCGGCCACGCGCGCGAGATCCGTCATCACGTCGATGGCGGGGCTGCGCAGCGTCACGTTCTCCGGTAAGCTCTGCGTCGGGACGACAATCTTCGTGCCGGGCTGCACCGACGCGACAGTCAGCGCATTAAATCCGTCTTTCATTGTTGATCTCCATTCTTTTCAACAATTTTAACTCATCAGCCCACACAGCAAGCCATCCGATATTCATATGACAATCGTCAACAAAAAATTCGCCGGCCGCTTTCCGATGAAAGTGCGCTGGAGCGATCTCGATGCGCTCGGTCACGTCAACAACAGCCGCTTTTTTACTTTCTTCGAGCAGGCGCGGGTCGAGTGGCTTGAAAAAACCGGCTGGGGCGGCGACGCCGTGGCCGGCGGACCGGTGGTCGTCACGGCGAGCTGCGAGTTCAAACGGCCGATCGGTTATCCGGCGACGCTCGAAGTGAGCCTGTACGCCGGGCCTCTCGGCAATTCCAGCATTCCAACCTATTACGAAATCCGCACGGGCGATGGTGAACTGGCCGCGACGGGCGAAGCGGTGATGGTCTGGATCGACACTGCGACCGGGCGGAGCATGGCGCTGCCAGACGCAGTACGGGCATTGCTGAACAACCTGCCGGGCGCCTGAATCCGCTCCTAAACCTTCAACGTCAGGCAGCGTGCCGAGCCGCCTGCCTTCAGGAATTCGCCCAGCGGCGTTTCAATCACCTTGAAACCGGCAGCGGCCAACTGCGACTTCAGACTGTCCGAACCACCGTTGAAAATAATGGCGTCGTCGACATTCACCGCGTTGCAGGCAAAGCGCATGACGTCCGCGTCATCGACGATGATGCGCTTCGCTTTCGGCACGCGCGATTCCAGCAGCGCGAGCGCTTCCGGCGCGAACGCCGGCGGATAATACATGACATAGCCGCGCGCAAGGATGGAGCAGCAGGTATCCAGGTGGTAGAAGCGCGGGTCGACGAGCTGCAGCGACAGCGCTTCCCGGTCGAGCCA
>DASSBR010000037.1:0-56354 GCA_035698525.1 Gammaproteobacteria bacterium | reverse complement strand
GTCGAGGCAAACAGGTGCTGCGCGCCGACGTAGAGCGTGTACGGCGGCTTGTGGCGAATCGCGATCGGCGTGAACCACGTGTAGCGGTTCTTGACTGTGTTCGGCCGCGCGGCATAGGTCGATACCGGCCACGGCGAGATGTTCTGTGACTGCCCGGTGTGCGCATCGAAGCGGCTCAAGTGGCCGCCCAGCCCGCTGCCGTAGACGATGTTCGGGTCGCGCGGATCGGGCACGTCGAAATCGCGCTCGTCCGCGCCGACCGAGTACCAGTCGCGGAAGGTGATCGCGCCGTAGTCGCTGCGGTTCTTGATGCCGACCGTACCGCTGTCCTGCTGGCCGCTGTAAATCCAGTACGGGAACGTGTCGCTGGTTTCGACGTGATAGAACTGGCCGGTCGGCTGGTTGTACCAGCTTGACCATGTCTTGCCGCCGTTGACGGTGAGTGTCGCACCCTGGTCGACACCGGCGATCATACGTTCCGGGTGCGCAGGATCGATCCAGAACGCGTGATAGTCGTCGCCGCCGGGCGAACCCTTGATGATGGTGAAGTCCTTGCCGCCGTCGGTCGAGCGGCGCAGCGACCGGCCCATCAAATAAATCGTTTTTGGATCGTTGGGCGCGACACGCAGTCGCGCGAAATACGAGTCTGCCAGCCCCTCGTTGTGATTGATGTAATGCCAGTGCGCGCCGCCATCGGTGGAACCGTAGACGCCGCCGTGATCTTCTGCCTGAATGATCGCGTAGACAGTCCGCCCGTGGCTGCCGCGTGCGACGCCGAGGCCGATACGCCCCATCGGGCTTCTCGGCAGGCCGTTCGTCAGCCGGTGCCACGTGCGGCCCTCGTCGGTGCTCTTGTAAATGCCGCTCTGCGGGCCGATCGGCGCTTCGAAATAATCGAGCCACGGGCGCATATGACATTGCCACAGCGCGGCATAAACCACGTCGGGATGGGTCGGATCGAAAGCGATATCCACCGCGCCGGTGTGATCGCTGACGTACAGCGTCCTGTGCCAGGTCTTGCCGCCATCGTCGGAGCGGAACACGCCGCGCGCCTTGTTGGGGCCGAAGATGTGGCCGAGCGCCGCAACCAGCACCACGTCCGGATTTTTCGGATCGACCAGGATGCGACCAATGTGGCGCGTGTCCTTGAGGCCGACGTTGCGCCACGTCGTGCCGCCGTCGGTCGACTTGTACACGCCGTTGCCGGCGGCGATGTCATAGCGCGTCGCCACCTGGCCCGTGCCGAGGTAGACGACGTCCGGGTTCGATGGCGCAACGGCGAGCGCGCCGACCGAGGAGCCGCCGGCCGGATCGAAAATCGGCTTCCAGGTGATGCCGTTGTCGATGGTTTTCCAGACGCCGCCGTCCGCCGCGCCGAACAGCCACATGTCGGGGCTGCCGGGAATGCCGCTCACGGCCGTTGCCCAGCCAGCGCGGAAGGGACCGACAAGGCGCCATTGCATGGCGTGGTAGGCGTTGGTCGGGACGGTAGCGGCGGTGGCTGCGGCACTAAGCAATAACGCGGCAAGCAGCACCGGCAAACGGACTGGATTTCTCATCGACCTCTCCTTGTTTTTTGGGACGAGGGTGCTGGATCAACTCCCCTCACCCTGACCCTCTCCCTGAGGGAGAGAGGGAATGACAATCAGGCCAGGCCCCACTGGCGGCTTAATTGGCCGTCGGCAATCTGCCACACGCCCAGATGCAGCATCTGCATGCTGGAGACGTCCTGCAACAAGTCCGATTTGTCCAGCGCGGTCAGGACGGTTGGACCGAACTTGAGCGCTTTGGTTCGGATGCGCACGAGGCGCTTGGCCTTTTCCGGCGGCATGCTGCGCTTCAGACGGAGCATTGCCAGGTGGATCGCGTTGGCCTGTGGATCGACCACCGCGTGGATGAATGGGTCAACGGCAGCGGCCGTCGTGGCAAGTTCCGCGTTCAGTGCCGCAATTTCCGCAGGCGCCTCGATTTCCTCGGGAATCGTAAAGAGCCCGGCGCGGCGTGCGAGCCGGCCAAGCCGCACGCGGCTCAAAAACACCGACAGCGGAATCGAAAATACCAGTGCGCTGACGATCGGCGCGAGCCACCAGAAAAACGCGGGATTGAGCCAATAGACGCCGCCCGCCCAGATGATCGCGATGACGGTCGCGCCGCCGTGATAGCGAATGGCGGTCAGCCAGCCGGTTTCGGCATCTTCGCGAACCTGCGCGCCCCATTTGACCTGGCGGCCGATCAGCGTGGTCAGCACGAACTTGGCGTGAAACAGCATGCGGATCGGCGCGAGCAGGCTTGCGACGATGGTTTCCAGCAACACGCTGAACGTCAGCCGGAAAAACCCGCCGAAGCAGCGCGTCGGCGGCGGTTTCAAAACCGTCAGCGCCCAACTCAGTATCTTGGGCAGGAACAGCAGCCCGGCCGTGGACACGACCAGTGCCAGCGCCCAGTTTGGATGCCATTCGGGCCAGATCGGAAACAGGCTGGGCTTCGACGAAAAATATTTGACCGGCGTCAGCGCCTGCACCGCCACTTCGGCCGTCGACAGAATCAGGAACAACAGCCAGATCATCGCCGAGGCGTAGGCCATCACACCGTTGACGAACATCGCCCGGTGGGCGGCGGACAGCCCGCGGGTGCCGAGCAGGCGCAGATGTTGCAGGTTGCCCTGGCACCAGCGACGGTCGCGTTTCAATTCGTCGAGCAATGTCGGCGGCGTTTCCTCGTAACTGCCGCCGAGATCGTAGGCGACCCAGACTTCCCAGCCCGCGCGGCGCATCAGTGCCGCTTCGACGAAGTCGTGACTCAGAATTTCGCCGCCCAGCGGGCCGTTGCCCGGGAGCCTCGACAGGCCGCAATGTTCGATGAACGGCTTGATGCGGATGATTGCGTTGTGGCCCCAGTAATAGCATTCGCCGAGCTGCCAGAAATGCACGCCGGCGGTGAACATCGGGCCGTACACGCGGTTGGCGAACTGCTGGATGCGCGCGAACAAAGAGACACGGTTAGCGGTGACCGGCGGCGTCTGGATGATGCCGGCTTCCGGGCGCACTTCCATCATCTGCACCATCTTGACCAGCGTCGGCCCGGCCATGACGCTGTCGGCGTCGAACACGATCATGTAGGTGAACGTCGCGCCCCAGCGGCGGCAGAAGTCGCCGATGTTGCCGCTTTTGCGCTTGATGTGCGTGCGGCGGCGGCGATAGTGCACGCGCCCGAACGCGCCGAGCGAGCGGCAGAACTCCGACCACTCGAGTTCCTCCTGCACGCTTCTTGCGGCGTCGGTGGTATCGCTGAGAACGAAAAACTGGAAGTGTTCTAGCTGCCCCGTCTTTTGCAGGGACAGGTAGGTCGTGCGGAGGCCCGCGAACACGCGCCGCGGGTCTTCGTTGTAAATCGGCATCAGGATTGCTGTGCGCGCCAGCGGCGCGTGGTCGCTGCCGCGCGCTTCGCAGATCCGGGTGATGGCGAGACGGCGCAGGTTGAACAACAAGGTGAAGAAGCCGGCAAAGGCGGTCCAGAACCCGATCGAAATCCACGCGAAAAGGCCGATGAACGTCACCAGTACTGCGGCCTCGAGTGCCGTCTGACCGTGATAAGGGAGAATCTGAACCATGTAGATGCCGGTGAAAGCCGTCTGCACCGCCACCAGCACGAACATCAGGAAGTGACGCACGAGCGCCGCGCGCCGCCAGCGCGGATTCATCGCCGCCGATGCGCCGGGCGCAATCATGAAGCCGCTCCCACCATGCGGCGCAGCCAGCGCAATGGCGCGGGCCGGCGGACGATGCGCGCCGGCGCCATGTTGGTGCGTTCCATCGGCGGCATCGAGGCGAGATGCACGTGCGCATTGGCGTCGCTTTCGACCGGCGGCGCGCCTTCGGGTTTTGCGGCGGAGAGCCAGCGGAGCAGGCGCGCCTGGGCGGAATCGGCCATGAGATCGTCGGTGGCTTCGAGCGGTTCGTCATGCCGGTCCGTCAGCGCCTGATGCAAGGCGATCATGGTCAGCGCGGTGGCGCCGCGGCCGGAGGCCCAGCCGGACTCGGCAGCCGCGCGGGTGACCGCTTCGCCCGCCATATGCCGGCGTTCGGCCGGATCGACCCCAAGTGCGGCCAGGTACTGTTCGGCGCGTTGGCCGGCGCGACGCCAGTCATCGCCGGGCGGCGCGGCGGAAGCTTCGGCAAGGCTGACCGGCAGGTGACTCATGGCGGCGGCGGAAGGACGAAACTCCAGGTTTCGGTCAGCGTGTCGTCGCCGTTTTTGAGAAACACGCGCAGTTCCAGCGGCTTGTCCGGCGGGTCGACCTGAAACCCCAGCCGCCAGCCGCCCGTGACGGCATTTTTTTGGATGTGGCTGCCGATCAGCTTGCCGCCGTCGCCGACAGTAATCACGCCTTGCACCTTGGCATCGGCCGGCAGCTTCGACAGCATCTTGCTGTTGAAGTCCAGCACGAAGCGCTTGTAATCGGCCTTGTCGCCGGCGCCGACGTACGTCGCTTCGGTTGCGCCGATATCCGGCGGTTCGAGCGTCCGGCTGGTCCAGTCGAGTGTGTAGCTCAGGGTGATCGGCTCGCCAACATTCGGCATCTTCGCGGGCACCCAGAACGCGACGATGTTGTCGTTGACCTCCTTGTCGCTGGGAATTTCGACGAGCATCACGTGGCCGTCGCCCCAATCGCCGGTGGGCGTGACCCAGCCGGAGGGCCGGTTATCGTAGCGCGCCTCGAGATCCTGGTAGTTGTAAAAACGCCGGTCGCGCTGCATCAGGCCGAAGCCGCGCGGGTGGGTGAGCTGGAACGAACTCAACAACAGTTGCGCGGGATTGATCAGCGGCCGCCAGATCCATTCGCCGGTGCTGGAATGAACCAGCAGTCCATCCGAATCGTGCACCTCCGGTCGCCAATACCCGTTCGGCCGGTTCGAGTCCTCGCCGTAGAAAAACATGCTCGTCAACGGCGCGACACCGAGCTGCTTGATGTCCGCCCGTTCGAACAGCGTCGCCTTGACCTCCATGACCGTATCGTCGCCGGGCTTGACGATGAACTGGTACGCGCCGGTCACTCGCTTGCTGTCGAGCAGGCCGAATACCATCATCCGATCGGCGTCCGGCGCCGGACGCACCAGCCAGAACGTCTTGAAATACGGAAATTCCTCGCCGGTTTGCAAGCCGGTATCGACGGCCAGTCCGCGTGCCGACAGGCCCCATGCCTGGTCGCGACCGACGGCACGGAAATAACTGGCGCCGGCGAACACCAGGAACTGGTTCTCCGATTTCGGCCCTTGCAGAGGATAAGTCAGCTTGAAGCCGGCGAAGCCGAGATCGGGCGGAATCTTGTCCGCGAACGTGTTGTGCCCGTAGTCGAACAGCGTGGGCGAGAACTTCACCTCGTGGACGCCTTGCGCGTCGACCACGTTGATTTTCACCGCGTGGTCGTAATACAGCCCCGGATGAATCAGCCTGACCTGAAATTGGGTGTTCGACTGCTTCCACAGCGCGTTCTCGATGCGGAAGCGGATGTCGCGGTAATCGTCGTAGCTGATGTTCGCGAGAAAGTCCGGGATGCGCTTCGGCGGCGTGTACGCCTTGGTTGCCAGCGCCTTGGCTTTGGCAACCACATCGTCGTAGCCGAAATTATCGGCGGCGTACGATGGCGCCGGTGCGAGGGCCATTGTCGCAGCCGCAACGGTTGCGGCAAAATTGAAGATCAAATGAGGCGGGGGACAACCTTGTCTCACCCTTGCGAGGAAATTCATCCAGTTTCCTTCGTTGTTTGTCGCGTGGATTTGAGGAATACAAGCGAATCCTGCGGCGCGCCAAGGCATTATAACGCGCGTTGCCAGGGAGATTTGCACTCGGGTTTTCAGCAGGGGCAACCGAAAGAGGCCAAGGCAATGCCACCTACCGCTGCTTGACAAGCTTACTGTCTGTTCCCATACTTGCACCATCCCTTCGGGATCGCGCCGATTTGATAATCAGCTTGCGGGCGCGCTACAAATTTCGCTAAAGAGGTCACACCCGCTTTAGCTCAAGCTGATGCGGGTTTTTTTGTGCCCGCGCTCGCCGAGTTTAAAGACGCGTTTGCGGGGCGAGATAGAAATGCCGCTAAAAGCGTCAAGGGCGTTTCAAATGAACAAAGCGAAGGATCGCACGGCGGAAGACGGGGTGTTTGCGGGGAAGCCCCGCGTGCGCGTTTCGTTCGAGTTTTTCCCTCCCAGGACGGAAAAGATGGAGACCGCGCTTTGGAGCGCGATCGAACGGCTTGCGCCGCTGTCACCTGATTTCGTTTCCGTCACCTACGGCGCCGGCGGTTCCACCCGCGAGCGCACACATGCCACTGTTGAACGCATCCGCAGGCAAACGGCGCTCGAACCCGCCGCGCATCTGACTTGCGTCGGCGCGACGCGTGCAGAAGTCGATGCCATCGCGGCGCGTTATTGGGACGCGGGGGTGCGTCACGTCGTGGCGCTGCGCGGCGATCCGCCGAATGGCGACGGGCGCTTCACGCCGCATCCCGGCGGCTATGCGCGCGCTGCCGAACTGGTTGCCGGACTGAGGCGCGCGGGCGATTTCGAGATCAGCGTGGCCGCGCATCCGGAAACGCATCCGGATGCCGCATCGCCCGAAGCCGATATCGACAATCTCAAGGCGAAAATCGACGCCGGCGCGAGCCGTGCGATGACGCAGTATTTCTTCGACCCCGACATTTTCCTGCGCTTTCGCGACCGCGTTCGTGCGGCGGGCATCGACGTGCCGCTGGTGCCGGGCATCCTGCCGGTGACGAATTTTGCGCAAGTGATCAAGTTCAGCGCCGCCTGCGGGGCAAGCGTGCCGCGGTGGCTCGCAAAGCTGTTCGATGGTCTGGATGACGAGCCGGAAACGCGTCAACTCGTTGCCGCGAGCGTCGCCGGCGAGCAATGCCGGCGGCTGCAGGCCGAGGGTGTCGAGGAATTTCATTTCTACACGCTCAACCGCGCCGCGTTGACGCTCGCGATCTGCAGAGTGTTGGGGCTCAAGCCCCAGGCGGCCCCGCTTGCTGACGGCACCCAGACTTACAACCGGCCATTCGATCGGCTGAACTACGTTGAATCGTAGGAGCGGGCTTCGCCGCGATTGAATTGGAATCGCGGCCGAGGCTACTCCTGCAGCGCAAGGACTCCAACTATGACCGACGCACTGATAAGCCTCCTGAAAGACCGCATCGTCATCCTCGACGGCGGCATGGGAACGCTGATCCAGAGCCACAAATTCACCGAGGATGATTTCCGCGGCGCGCGTTTCGCCGATCATTCGCACGATCTTCGCGGCGATAACGATATCCTCAATCTGACGCAGCCCGACGTGCTGCGTGACATCCATCGCGCTTATCTCGATGCTGGCGCGGACATCATTGAAACCAACACATTCAATGCGACACGCATCGCGCAGGCCGATTACGGCCTCGAAGATTACGTGTACGAATTGAACAAGGCAGGCGCCGAACTGGCGCGCGAAGCGGCCGGCGCGGCGGCGAAAGCGACCGGTCAGCCGCGATTTGTCGCCGGCGCGCTCGGCCCGACCAATCGCACCGCGTCGTTGTCGCCGGACGTCAACGACCCCGGCTTTCGCAATATCGAGTTCGGGGAACTGGTCGATGCCTATGGCGAAGCCGCGCGCGGGCTGATCGACGGCGGCGTGGACATCCTGCTGGTTGAAACGGTATTTGACACGCTGAACTGCAAAGCCGCGTTGTTCGCGATCGACGCACTGTTCGACGAAATCGGCAAGCGGCTGCCGGTGATCATTTCCGGCACGATCACCGACTTGAGCGGTCGCACGCTGTCCGGCCAGACGACCGAGGCGTTCTGGAATTCAGTGGCGCACGCGCGGCCGCTCGCGGTCGGACTGAACTGCGCGCTGGGTCCGGCCGAGCTGCGCCAGTACATCGAGGAACTGTCGCGTGTCGCGCCTTGTTACGTGAGTGCGTATCCGAATGCCGGATTGCCGAACGAGTTCGGCGGCTATGACGAGACGCCGGAGGACATGGCGCGGCATCTGGGCGAATGGGCGAAGAGCGGACTGGTCAATTTCGTCGGCGGCTGTTGCGGCACCACGCCCGAACACATTGCGGCGATCGCCGAAGCCGTCAAGGGTTGCCAGCCGCGCCGTCTGCCGGAGATCAAGCCGCGGCTCAGGCTGTCAGGCCTCGAACCGCTGGCGGTTGGACCGCAAAGCAATTTCATCAATGTCGGCGAGCGCACGAATGTCACGGGTTCGGCAAAGTTCCGCAAGCTGATCGCCGACGACGATTACGAGACCGCCGTTGAAGTCGCACGCGAGCAGGTGGAAAACGGCGCGCAGGTGATCGACGTCAACATGGATGAAGGTATGCTTGACGGCCTCGCGGCGATGACCCGCTTCCTGCACCTGATCGCGGCGGAGCCGGACATTGCGCGCGTGCCGGTGATGATCGACTCATCGAAGTGGGAGATCATCGAAGCCGGGCTGCGTTGCGTGCAGGGCAAGGCGATCGTCAATTCGCTGAGCATGAAGGAGGGCGAGGAGCCGTTTCTCGAACAGGCGCGGCTCGCGCGGCGCTACGGCGCGGCCGTCGTCGTGATGGCATTCGACGAAGAGGGCCAGGCGGGCACGGTCGAGCGCAAGGTCGCGATCTGCGAGCGCGCGTACAAGTTGCTGACCGAGCAGGTCGGGTTCCCTGCGCACGACATCATTTTCGACCCGAACATCTTCGCGATCGCGACCGGTATCGAGGAACACAACGATTACGGCGTCGCCTACATCGAGGCCGCGCGCGAGATCAAGCGTCGCATGCCAGACGTACACGTCAGCGGCGGCGTCAGCAACGTGTCGTTTTCGTTCCGCGGCAACAACGGCGTGCGCGAGGCGATTCATTCCGTGTTCCTGTATCACGCGATCGCCGCCGGCATGGACATGGGTATCGTCAATGCCGGCCAGCTTGCCGTGTACGAGGACATTCCCGCCGATTTGCGCGAGCGCGTCGAGGACGTGGTGCTGAATCGGCGGCCGGATGCGACGGAGAGGTTGCTGGCGGTCGCCGAGGACATCAAGGGCGGCGGGAAGCAGCGCGAGGCGGACCTGTCCTGGCGCGAGGGGCCGGTGACCGAACGCTTGACGCACGCACTGGTTCACGGCATCGCCGACTATGTCGAAGTCGACACCGAGGAAGCGCGCCTGCAGGCGGAGCGGCCGCTCGACGTGATCGAAGGGCCGCTGATGGACGGCATGAACGTCGTCGGCGACCTGTTCGGTTCCGGCAAGATGTTTTTACCCCAGGTGGTGAAGTCCGCGCGCGTGATGAAAAAGGCGGTCGCTTATCTGCTGCCATACATCGAGGCGGAGAAGGACGACCGTGCGCGCAGTAAGGGCAGGGTGGTGCTCGCGACGGTCAAGGGCGACGTGCACGATATCGGCAAGAACATCGTCGGTGTGGTGCTGCAGTGCAACAACTACGAGGTGATCAATCTCGGCGTGATGGTGCCGGCGGCGAAAATCTTTGCCGCGGCGCGCGAAGCCGAAGCCGATTTTATCGGCCTGAGCGGGCTGATCACGCCGTCGCTGGAGGAGATGGCTCACGTCGCCGCCGAAATGAAGCGCGAGGGTTTCGAGGTGCCGCTGCTGATCGGTGGCGCGACGACGTCGAAGGCGCACACCGCGGTCAAGATTGCGCCCAATTACGGTAACGGCGTGGTGTACGTCAAAGACGCGTCGCGCGCCGTCGGCGTGGTATCGAAACTGCTGGGTGGCGAGCGCGACAATTTTCTCGCCGAGATCGCCAATGACTACGAGCGGGTGCGCCGGCAGCATCGCGGCAAGCGCGAAGAAAAGCGGATGTTGAGCCTGGCGCGTGCGCGCGCGAATGCCACGCCGATCGACTGGGGTGCTTACACGCCGCCGCGTCCGAAGCAACTCGGCGTGCAGGCCTTCAACGACTACCCGTTGGCCGACATCCGCGAGTACATCGACTGGACGCCGTTTCTGCACGTCTGGCAGCTCAAGATGAGCTACCCGAAGATTCTCAAGGACCCGGAGAAGGGCGAGGCCGCGCGCAAGCTGCTGGCCGACGCCGAAGCGATGCTCGACAAAATCATTGCCGGCAACTGGCTGACGGCCCGCGCCGTCATCGGGCTGTTTCCCGCCAATCGTGTCGGCGCCGACGATATCGAGGTTTATGCCGACGAATCGCGGCGGCAGATCATTGCGCCGGTGCATTTCCTGCGCCAGCAGCACGAAAAGCCGGCGGGCAAACCGAACCATTCCCTGGCCGACTTCGTCGCGCCGCGCGGCATCGACGATTATTTCGGTGGCTTTGCCGTCACGGCCGGACTTGGCATCGAAGAGCACCTGCGCCGGTTCGAGGCCGACCACGACGACTACAGCGCGATCCTGCTGAAGTCGCTCGCGGACCGACTGGCCGAAGCCTTCGCCGAATTAATGCACGCGCGCGTGCGGCGCGAGTTCTGGGGCTATGCGGCGGACGAGGCCCTGAACAACGACGCGCTGATTTCGGAAAGCTACCGGGGCATCCGCCCGGCGCCCGGCTACCCGGCCTGCCCGGATCATCTGGAGAAGGGCACATTATGGCGCCTGCTTGACGCGAAGCGCCGCGCGGGCATCACGCTCACCGAGAACTTCGCGATGGATCCGCCGGCGTCCGTCAGCGGCTTCTACCTGTCGCACCCAGAGTCGCGCTATTTCGGCCTCGGCAAGATCGGTCGCGATCAGATTGAAGACTATGCGGATCGCACTGGCTTAACGATGACCGAAGCCGAAAAATGGCTCGCGCCATCGTTAGGTTACGAGCCCGATCCGGAAGTGGAAGTCAGGCAGAAGGCCGCAAACGAATAATTCTTAAACCCTCTCCCCCAAGGGAGAGGGCAGGGTGAGGGGTGTGGATCAACTCTCCCTCAGCCTTGAGCACCGCCGCAGCACGGCCCGGCACTTTGCGACGCGCTTTCGTCACCCGACTTATTCGACGATTAGCCGGCCGTGCTCGTTCGTGATTGGCCTGAACATACCTTCGACATAGATACCGCCCTTATGGCCCTTCTTCGTGATGTCCCGCCATTTGCCTTCATACCAAAGCTGAGCGGGCCGCTTGTCGAAGTACATTCTGAAATCCGCCTGACCATCCATGTCGAAGTCTGTGATTTCGACTACTGGGCTTCCGGCTTTGTCGAGCGCTGTGTACCTCAACTGATCCAGGTGTCCGTCGCCGTCAGAATCGCCCGCGGTCAAGACGATCCCGCCAGTTTTTCGATCTTGTACGACAATCCCGAAATTATTGTCGCCATATTGGCCAAAGCTCAGAGCGACGACCGGGTTAGCGAGACCTTCCTTTTCTGAGATCGTCACGCCAGTCCACATGTCGCCCGATTTTTGGAGCTTCACGGAGTGGCCGCTGATGTTGGGCACCAACTCGTTGATCTTGAATGTTCCCACGGTCACGCCGTTGGATTTACAAACATGCGCATTTGTCAGGGTACCCGGCGGCATCGACTTCAAAAGCTTCTGAACCAGTTGGTCGCTGCTCGGGGTTGCGGCAAGACTCGATGCGCATATCAAGGCGAGGCTGGCCCCTGCCGAGAACGCTGCGCGCCTCAACGATTTTCCAGCGTTGCGACGGCCTCCAGCACTGCCGCCGCATGCCCCGGCGCCTTCACCTTCCGCCATTCCTGGCGCAACACGCCGTCGCCGTCGATCAGAAAAGTGCTGCGCTCGATGCCCATCACCTTCTTGCCGTACATGTTCTTTTCCTTGATGACATCGAACGCGCGGCAGAGCGTCTCGTCTTCATCGGCGAGCAGGTCGAACGGGAAGTTCTGCTTTTCCTTGAACTTCTCGTGCGACTTCACGCTGTCGCGCGAGACGCCGAGGATGGCGGTGTTGAGCTTTTTGAACTTCGAGTGCAGATCGCGAAATTCCTGACCCTCGGTGGTGCAGCCGGGCGTGTTGTCCTTCGGGTAGAAGTAGATGACAACGTTCTGCCCCGCAAAATCCTTCAGCTTAAGTTCCTTTTCGCCCGTGGCGGGCCGCGTGAATGAAGGCGCTTTCTTGCCGACGCTGACATTGCTCATAGCCGATTCCTCAGTTTTTCATGGGTTCGATAATGGCGTCCAGATTGATCCGGTCGCACAGGTCCATAAAATCTTCGCGCAGTTCGGCGATGGCCATGCTGACGGGAATGGCGATCACCATCTGCACCGAAAACAGCGGCGCGCCGGTTTGCGGCGCGGGATAGGC
The DNA here is from genome assembly GCA_035698525.1 of Gammaproteobacteria bacterium. Lineage (GTDB taxonomy): Bacteria > Pseudomonadota > Gammaproteobacteria > Natronospirales > DASSBR01 > DASSBR01. Next base: position 44,102 of record DASSBR010000037.1, on the reverse strand, counting down.
GCGCGTACTCAGCTCCGACACCTCAATTTCGCGATTGGCGAAGAATTCGACAAGATGATGAACGATACCGGCCTGATCGGCCGCGATCGCGTCAATTGTGTAGGGAATCCGGTCATGGCGGGCAGGGCGCTCGTCGCTCCGATGCGCCGTGATCGCGACGCCGAGACTGTCTCCCAGCCGCGTGAGCGCCGTTTCCAGCCGCGCGATCGCGTCCCATTTGCCGCTCGCCAGCAGTTGCAGCGAGAACTCCTGCCCCAGCAGGATCATGTGACTGTCCTTGATCAGGCAGCCGCTGTCGAGCGCGGTGCGCGTGATCTCCCGCAGCAGGTCGGGGCGCTCCCTGCCCAGTGCGGAGACGGCGAGAAACTGTTTCATTTCTGGTGGTTATTTTAAGGGTGCAAACGAACAGTTTATCCGTTTGAGCCCGTTTGTTGCCAGCATCTCGTTCGAGGCTTTACCATGCGCTATTTCCAACCAGACGGAATCGCATGTTTCAGGGCAGCATGGTCGCGCTGGTCACGCCGATGACCGCGAGCGGCGAGATCGACACGGAGGCGCTTGCGCGCCTGATCGAATTTCACATCGAAAACGGCTCAGATGCGCTGGTGCCGGCGGGAACGACCGGCGAATCGCCGACCCTCAAAACGGATGAACACCGCGATTATCTGGCGGAAGTCGTGCGCCTGGTGCGCGGCCGCGTTCCGGTAATCGCGGGCACGGGTTCAAATTCAACCGCGCAAACGCTCCATTTGACGCAGGAAGCGGTCAAGGTCGGCGTCGATGGCTGCCTGCTGGTCGTGCCGTATTACAACCGGCCGCCGCAGGAAGGCCTGTACCGGCACTTCCGAGCGATTGCGGAAGCCGCCGAAGCGCCAATGATTCTTTATAATGTGCCCAGCCGGACCAGTTGCGACTTGCTACCGGAGACGGTCGCACGGCTTGCGCGGGTGCCCAATATCGTCGGCATCAAGGAAGCAACCGGGGACGTGTCGCGGGTTCAGACGCTGCGGCAATCCTGCGGCGACGATTTTGGCCTGTACAGCGGTGACGACGCGACTTCAATGGAGTTCGTGCTTGCCGGCGGCGACGGAACGGTTTCCGTGACGGCCAATGTCGCGCCCAAATTAATGCGCGAGATGATCGCCGCCGCCCGCGCCGGCGACCGGGCGCAGACGGAATCGCTCGATTCGCAACTTCGGCCGCTGCACAAGGCGTTGTTCGTGGAAACCAACCCCATCCCCGTCAAATGGGCGTTGGCTCAAATGAATCTGATCGGCGACGGGATCCGCTTGCCGCTGGTACCATTGTCCGACGCGGCCCAGCCGGCTGTCCGAACGGCGTTGCAGCACGCGGGCTGTCTTTAACCAGGATTTTCGATGTTCAAACTGATTGTCTCCATGGCCGTACTCGCAGGCGCTTTGACGCTAGCCGGATGTGCCACGCACCCTTGCCGCGATGCGTTGTCATATCGGGAAGCCACCGCGCACGAACCGCCGGTTACACCGGACGGCGTCAAGCCGCTCACGCCGGACCCGGCCTTTCAGATTCCGCAGGGCGAAATTTCAAAAGCCGGCCCGAAGGCGCGGAATGCCTGCGTCGTGCTTCCCCCGCAAGTGATCGACCCGAACAATCCGCCGAAAAACGCCGGCTGATTTGCGCGGTCGGGTGGCTTCGGGTACGCTTTCGCGCCCGATCAGGGCTCGGAGATGGCCGAGCGGTCGCCGGAGTAACGCGCACGCCTGTGCGGCGCGAAGCGCCGCTGCGATAAGCGGCGACAAGTTTTTGAACGGAGAGATGGCCGAGCGGTCGACAAAATCGCCGGGAGCGATTTTGAACCGCCGTAGGCGGGCCCCGGAGGGGCGGAGGGCAGGATGCCCGGAGTAACGCGCACGCCTGTGCGGCGCGAAGCGCCGCTGCGATAAGCGGCGACAAGTTTTTGAATGGAGAGATGGCCGAGCGGTCGAAGGCGCACGCCTGGAAAGCGTGTATACGATAACCTCGTATCGCGGGTTCGAATCCCGCTCTCTCCGCCAAATTCAGGGTTTTGGCAGAGCGGGATTTGAACCCGCGATGTGTATAAATTGGCGGGTTCGACAAATTCGCCGGGATCGAATTTGAACAGCGCCGCTTGCGGCGCTGGCCCCGGAGGGGCGGAGTGCAGGATGCCCGGAGTAATCCCGCTCTCTCCGCCATTTCAACACGTTGAATTCAGCACCCCTCACCCCAACCCTCTCCCTGAGGGAGAGGGCGTAACCAGTTCAATGGTGGTTTGCGTCGGCTTCCCCGCGACGACAAGCTGTGAACCCCGTCAGACCCGGAAGGGAGCAGCGGCAGCAGTGGACTCGGGCGCCGGGGGTGAGCTGGCGCAAGCCGCCACCCTCATTCAGCCGCGCGACGTCATCGCCGTCCAGCCGGCATGATAAAGTATCCGCTGATCGAAGCCTCCCCGTAAGCGCATGACATACCAGGTACTCGCACGCAAATGGCGACCGCGCACATTCGACGCTGTCGTTGGCCAGGAACATGTGCTGCGCGCACTCGTCAACGCGCTCGACAGCAACAAGCTCCACCAGGCGCTGCTGTTCACTGGCACGCGCGGCGTCGGCAAGACTACGCTGGCGCGCATCCTCGCCAAGTGCCTGAACTGCGAAAACGGGATCAGCTCAAAACCCTGCGGCGAATGCTCCAGTTGCCAGTCCATCGACGCCGGCCGCTTCGTCGACCTGATCGAAGTCGACGCCGCGTCGCGCACCAAGGTCGACGACACTCGTGAACTGCTCGACAATGTGCAGTACGCACCGACGCAGGGCCGCTACAAGGTGTACCTGATCGACGAAGTTCACATGCTCTCGACGCACTCCTTCAACGCTCTGTTGAAGACGCTGGAAGAGCCGCCGCCGCACGTCCAGTTTCTGCTGGCGACGACGGATCCGCAGAAACTCCCGGCCACGATCCTGTCGCGCTGCCTGCAGTTCAATTTGAAGCGCCTGCCCGCACGGCTGATCGCGGATCACATGATGCGGCTGTGCGGACATGAAGGTATCGCCGCGGAGCCGGCTGCCCTCAAGCTGCTCGCGCAGGCGGCGGAAGGCAGCCTGCGCGATGGTCTGAGCCTGCTCGACCAGGCGATCGCGTTCGGCGGCGGCAAGGTCACGGAAGTCGACGTCCGCGCGATGCTGGGCACGATCAGCGGCCAGCAGGTCGATGCGTTGCTGGCGGCGCTCGCGGCATCCGATGGGCCGGCCGTGCTTGCGGCGATCGCGGCGCTCGACGACCAGGCCCCCGACTACGCTGGCGTGCTGGATGAACTGGCCGCGCGCCTGCAGCGCATTGCGCTGGCGCAAGTCGTGCCGGACCTGCCGCCGGACTACGAGGCCGGCGATTGGCTCAAGCCTGCGGTTGAAGCGATGGCGCCGGAATACGTACAGCTTTGCTACCAGATCGCGCTGATCGGGAAGCGCGACCTGCCGCTCGCGCCGGATCCCCGGCTCGGGTTCGAGATGATTCTGCTGCGCATGCTGGCGTTCAAGCCGGCCGGAGAGACGGACACACCCAAATCGGCGCCGCCCGCAAAGGCTTCCAAATCCCGGCCTGAGCCGCAAACGCCGCCGCCGGCACCGGCCGCTGCCCCGGCAGCGAAGCCCGCCAGCACCGGCACCAGCGCCGCGCCGGATTCGCCGAACTGGGCGGCACTGGTCGAGGCGCTTGCCTTGCGCGGCATGGCGCGCGAACTCGCGGTGAACTGCAGCCTCGAGAGCCGCGAAGGCGACAGCATTCGCCTGACGCTGGATGCGGCACATCAGCAGTTGTTGACCGAACAGTCAAAAGACCGCCTGCAGCAGGCGCTGGCGCGACATTACGGCCGGCCGGTCGAATTGCGTATCACCACCGGCGCGGCGGCCGCGCCGACTCCCGCGCAGCGACGCCGGCAACGGGAAGACAAGCGGCAGGAAGCGGCGCGCGAGGCGATCGAAAGTGATCCGAACGTGCGTGCGCTTCAGGAAGCGTTCGGCGCGGAGATCAAACCCGCGTCCATCAAACCCATTGATTGAGGACATGGATATGAAAGGCGGTTTGGGTGGCCTGATGAAGCAGGCCCAGCAAATACAGGAAAACATGCAGAAGGCGCAGGAAGAAATGGCGCGCATGGAAGTCGAAGGCCAGGCCGGCGGCGGCATGGTCAAGGTCGTCATGACCGGCAAGCACGAAGTGCGCGCGGTCCAGCTCGACGACAGTCTGTTGTCCGAAGACAAGGAAATGATCGAAGACCTGGTTGCAGCGGCGGTTAACGACGCGGTGCACCGGGTCGCCAGGGCGATGGAAGAGCGCTTTGCCGGCATGACCGCCGGGATGCCGTTGCCGCCAGGCATGAAGCTGCCATTTTGAGCAACATTTATTCGCCGCTACTCACCGGTCTGATTGAAGGCTTGCGCTGCCTGCCCGGCGTCGGCCCGAAATCCGCACAACGAATGGCGTTTCATCTGCTGGAGCGGGATCGCGACGGCGCCCGCCGCCTGGCCGGGGCGTTGAACGCGGCCGTCGAAGGCATCGGCCACTGCCGACGCTGCCGCATGCTGACCGAGGATGAACTGTGCTCGGTGTGCCGGGCAGCGGATCGCGACGACTCGCTGCTGTGCATCGTCGAAACGCCGGCTGACGTGGTGGCGGTCGAACAGGCGACGATTTATCGGGGCCGCTACTTCGTCCTGATGGGACACCTCTCGCCCATGGACGGCATCGGCCCGGACGAACTGGGCCTCGACAAGCTTGAAGCGCGGCTGGACGAAGGCGATATCGCCGAAATCATTCTGGCGACCAATTCGACGGTCGAAGGGGAAGCGACCGCGCACTACATCGGCGAGCTGGCCGCGGAGCGCAGGATCCGCACCAGCCGCATCGCCCATGGCGTGCCGATCGGCGGCGAACTCGAATATGTAGATGGGGGCACGCTCGCGCTGGCGTTCAGCGGCCGGCGCCAACTGACGGAGTAAGCGATGACAGACTGCCTCTTTTGCAAAATCGCAGCCGGTGAGCTCAATGCGGACATGGTTTTTCAGGACGATGACGTCATCGCATTCCGCGACATCAATCCGCAAGCGTCGACGCATATCCTGATTGTGCCGCGCCGCCACGTTCCGACATTAAACGATCTGGACGACGACGACGCGCCACTCGTCGGCCGATTGAGCATGATCGCCCGCGACCTGGCCGCAAAGGAAGGCATCGCGGACGAAGGCTACCGTGTGGTGATGAATTGCATGGAAGGCGCCGGCCAATCGGTATGGCACATCCATATGCATCTGTTAGGGGGGCGGCGGCTTGGCTGGCCGCCGGGATAATCAATTCTCAAAACAAAGAAGGCTGTTGTAATGCCGCTGGTAAAAGACTCAGACGCCATTGAAATCGAGATGGCGAAGCTGCAAGGCACATGGATACAAGTCGCATCCGAGACAGATGGCGTTAAGAATGCGCCAGACGAGTTTGGCTCAGAGCCGCGGGTTACGTTTGATGGCAGTGAGTATATTGTCAGACGTGCGGACGGCAGTGTTGTAATCAAAGGCCGGTATCGGGTCGATCCAACCCAGACGCCAAAAGCCATCGACTGGACCGACACGTTGGGCGACGACGCAGGCAAAACCCTGCCGGCGATCTACTACCTTGAAGAAAATAAACTGGTGTTCTGCGCAGCGGATGAAGGCGCGCCACGGCCGACCGCATTTCGCACCGCAGTCGGCCAGGTTCTTCGTATCCACCAACGCGAGACCGACCTCACTATCCGGTAGTTACCGCTTCAAATTCGCAATCCGCACCGCCGCCGGCGGATGCGAATCGTAAAACCGTGAGTAAAGCGGATCCGGCGTCAGTGTCGTCGAATTGTCTCGATACAGTTTGACCAGCCCCGAAACGAGCGCATTCCCATCCGCCTGCTTTGTGGCGTAATTGTCGGCCGCAAATTCGTGGTTGCGCGACAGCCACGCGAAGGCCGGCGTCAGCGGGAACATGAAGATCGGCGCGACCAGCGCGAACAAAATCAGCGCCGCGTGATCGGACGGCGTCGTGACGCCCAGGCCATGATAAAACCACGGCTGCGCGGCGAGCCAACCGAGCAACGCAAAGCCGCACAAGCCGAGCACCGCCGACATCAGCAGTCGCAGTTTGATGTGATGCAGGCGGAAGTGTCCCAACTCGTGCGCCATGACAGCTTCGATTTCCACACCACTCAGCGTGTCCATCAGGGTGTCGAAGAACACAATGCGCTTGTTGCGTCCGAAGCCGGTGAAGTAGGCATTGCCATGCGCCGAACGGCGCGAACCATCCATGACGAAGACGCCTTCCGAACTGAAGCCGCAGCGGGCGAGAAGGGCGTTAAGGCGCTCCTTCAACTCGACATTTTCGAGCGGCCGGAACTTGTTGAACAGCGGTGCGATCAGCGCCGGATACGCCCACGTCAGCACCAGTGTGAATGCGAGCCACAGCGCCCAGACGTACAGCCACCAGTAAGCGCCGGCCCGTGCCATCAACCACAGCGCGCAGAATACTAGCGGCGCGCCGATCACGACGATCAGGAGGGTGCTTTTGACCAGGTCGGCGACGAAGGTGCCCGGGGTGGTCTTGTTGAAACCGAAGCGCGCTTCGAGCCGGAAAGTTGAATAAACCGACAGCGGCAGATCGATCAACCCGCTGATCAGCCCGACGCTGAGAATCACCCCGGTGCCGGTGAGGTATGGGTTCAACCCGATCTGCCGCCAACCGGCGTCCAGCCATTGCAGGCCCCCGATCAGCGTCCAGAGCAACAGGACGACCGCGCTGACGCCAAGGTCGACGAGCCCGACGCGGGTCCGCGCGGTGGTGTAATCGGCGGCCTTGCGATGCTGATCGGGTTCGATCGCACCGTCGAACGCGGTCGGAACCGCATTGCGATGTGCGCGGACGTGGCGAAGCTGGCGGCGCGCAAGCCAGATCTTCAGCGTCAGGTAGAGGGCCAGCGCGGCAAGAAAGGCAATAGTTAAGGACGGCATCTTGTTAGAATGGGGCTAAAAGTGAACAAGAGATTACACGATGCCCCCTCATCCTGAAAACCTGATCTGGATCGACCTCGAAATGACGGGACTCGATCCGGCGGTCGATCGCATTATTGAAATCGCCACGCTGGTGACCGATAAGCATCTGGAGACCATCGCGGAGGGGCCCGTACTGGCGATTCATCAGCCGGAAGACGTTCTCGACGGGATGGACAGCTGGAACGTCAAACATCACGGTCAGTCCGGCCTGATTGCACGGGTCCGCGAAAGCGAAGTCGACGAAGCCGAAGCCGAGCGGCAGACGCTCGAGTTTTTGCGGACCTACGTGCCGGAGCGCGCCTCGCCGATGTGCGGCAACAGCATCTGCCAGGACCGCCGGTTTCTGGCGCGGTGGATGCCGGAGTTGGAGCACTTTTTCCATTACCGGCATATCGACGTGAGCACCCTGAAGGAGCTGGCGAAGCGCTGGGCACCGGACGTGGCGAAAGGATTCAAAAAGGAGTCCGCGCACGTCGCGTTGTCCGACATCAAGGATTCGATTGAAGAGCTCGATCATTATCGGCGCACGTTGTTCGACGCCAGCAAGCTATCCGACTCGTGATTACCTTCGCCGATATCGAAGATGCCGCCGCGCGGCTACACGGCAAGGCGCACGTGACACCGGTGCATACCTGCACGCATATTGACGATCTAACCGGCGCGCGCGTGTTCTTCAAGTGCGAGAATCTGCAGCGTATCGGCGCGTTCAAGTTTCGTGGCGCAACCAACGCCATATTGTCGCTGTCCGACAACGAAGCGGCACGCGGCGTTGCCACTCACTCGTCCGGCAATCATGGTCAGGCCGTGGCGCTGGCTGCAAAGCTCCGGGGCATACCAGCGTACGTGGTGATGCCTAACAACGTCGCGGCCATCAAGCGCGCCGCGGTGGCGGGCTACGGTGCGCAAGTCATCGACTGCGAACCGACCGCGGCCGATCGCGATCGCGCGCTGGAACAGGTCGCGACCGAGACCGGCGCGTACGTGGTGCATCCTTATGACGACTGGCGGGTGATGGCGGGCCAGGGCACGGCGGCGAAGGAACTGTGCGAGGCCATTCCCAACCTCGATCTGGTCATGACGCCGGTGAGCGGCGGCGGACTTTTGGCGGGGACCGCGACGAGCGTAAAGCACCTGGCGCCAACAGCCCGGGTCATCGGCGCGGAACCGGCGGGCGCCGATGACGCCTGGCAGTCGTTTCGCGCCGGACGCCGGATTATCGACATCAAACCCCACACCATCGCGGACGGCCTGCGAGCCATCATCGGCGAGAAGCCGTTCAGCGTCATTCGCGAGCGCGTCGACGACATTGTGCGCGTGGACGACGCGGCGACGATCCGGGCAATGCGCCTTGTCTGGGAGCGGATGAAGCTGGTGATCGAGCCGTCGGCGGCAGTGCCGGTCGCGGCGCTGCTGGAAGGTGCGGTCGACACGATCGGTTTGCGTGTCGGCGTGATCCTCTCGGGCGGTAACGTCGATCTCGACCGGTTGCCGTGGCAAAGCTGATTGCTCAACAAGGCGGCTATCTATAGTAGAATTTCAAGTCGTTGAAATTCGGAAGCTTTTATGGAATCCGTCACCAGCGCACCCGACGACCACCGCCTCCGGCTGCGCAATATCCGCCAGGAAGACTACGCCGACATCCGGACCATCATGGACCTCGTGTATCCAGGATCGCTCGGCGGCGCCTGGTCGCCGGCGCAGTTCCGCGCGCAGATCAACCGTTTCCCCGAGGGTCAGATCTGCATCGAGGACAATGGCAAGGTCGTGGCTGCCGCAATCTCGGTGATCGTCGATTACGACCGCTTCGGCGACCGTCACACCTATAGCGAGATCGTCGGCGACGGTTACCTGACGACGCACGATCCCAGCGGCGACGTGCTCTACGGTGTCGACGTGTTCGTACATCCCGAATATCGCGATATGCGCCTGGGCCGTCGCTTGTACGATGCGCGCAAGGAGTTGTGCCGCAACCTCAATCTGCGAGCGATTGTCACCGGCGGTCGCATTCCGGGCTACGCGGAGTATGCGGACGAGCTTCCGCCGGAGGAATACATCGAACTTGTGCGCTGCAAGGAATTGCGCGACCCAATCCTGAGTTTCCAGCTTGCCAACGATTTCCACGTGCGTCGCATCGTGCGCGGCTACCTGCCCGGCGACAAGGAATCGAGCGGCTTCGCCGTCATCCTGCAGTGGAACAATATTTTTTACGACGACAAGAAAAAGTCCGTGCTGCAGGGACGCAAATCGGTTGCGCGGCTTGGGACCGTGCAGTGGCAGATGCGGCGGGTGGATTCGCTTGACGAGCTGATGCGGCATGCGGAGTTTTTCATCGACGCGCTGGCCGGTTATCAGTGCGACTTCGCTCTATTTCCCGAATTTTTCAACGCGCCTTTGATGGGGTTGTACAACCAGGGCAACGCGGCCGAGGCAATGCGTGGCATCGCTCAGTTCACTGATGCGATTTGCGAAACGATGAGGTCGCTCGCGGTCAGTTACAACATCAACATCATTGCCGGTAGCATGCCGGTTTATGACGAGGACGAGGCGGCGCTGTATAACGTCTCTTTCCTGTTCCGTCGCGACGGCACAATGGAAGAGCAGTACAAGCTGCACATTACACCCGACGAGAAGGCATACTGGGGTGTGCGCGGCGGTAATGAGCTGAAAATATTCGACACCGATGTCGGCAAGATTGGCATCCTGGTTTGCTATGACTGCGAATTTCCCGAACTTGCGCGGATCCTGGCAGAGCGAGGCATGCAGATTCTGTTCGTGCCATTCTGGACGGATACCAAGAATGGTTACCTGCGGGTGCGCGCCTGTGCGCAAGCTCGTGCGGTCGAGAATGAGTGCTATGTGGCGATCACGGGCAACGTCGGAACGCTGCCGCGAGTCGAAAATGCAGATATTCAGTATTCACAAGCGGCCGTCCTCACTCCGGCAGATTTCGCATTCCCGCACGATGGTATCGCCGCGGAAAGTACGCCGAATACGGAAATGACACTGATTGCCGACCTCGATCTCGACAAGCTGCGCGAGCTCCGCAACGAAGGTTCGGTGCGCAACTTCCGCGACCGGCGGCTGGATTTGTACCGTGTACAGTGGCTGGGGGAAAAAGAGGAAACGGGAGAGCCCGTCGTGGCAAAGATCAAGCCGGTACAGCACCAGGGGTAACGGGTGAAACGGATTATTACCTACGGTTCATTCGACCTGTTGCATTACGGTCACATCAACTTGCTACGCCGCGCCAGGAGCGAAGGTGACTATCTGGTTGTTGCACTTTCGACTGATGAATTTACCTTCAGCAAGAAGAAATCCCGCTGTTACTTTCCGTATGAAAAGAGAAAGATGTTTCTGGAAGCCATTCGCTATGTCGATTTGGTGATTCCCGAGGAGAGCTGGGAGCAAAAGACGGAGGATATCCGTCATTATCATATCGACAAATTTGTCATGGGTGACGATTGGGCGGGCAAGTTCGATTACCTCGGCGACTTGTGCGAAGTGATCTACCTGCCGAGAACTCCGGAGATATCGACGACCCGTATCAAGGAAGACCTGAAGATAACCTGAGGCGTCAGCCTGCCCCTGGCGCCGGCCCCTCGCCGGCGAGATAAAGCCACGTGTCCACCACCGTGTCCGGATTCAGCGACACGCTTTCGATACCTTCTTCGAGCAGCCATTGCGCCAGGTCGGCATGATCGGACGGCCCCTGGCCACAGATGCCGATGTACTTGCCTTGTTCGCGACAGGCCTTGATTGCAAGGTGCAGCATCGCCTTGACGGCCGGGTTGCGCTCATCGAACAGGTGGGCGATAACGCCCGAGTCGCGATCGAGGCCCAGTGTGAGCTGGGTCATGTCATTGGAGCCGATCGAGAAACCGTCAAAATATTCGAGGAACTGTTTTGCGAGAATCGCATTCGACGGCAGCTCGCACATCATGATCAGTTTGAGGTTCTTTTCACCGCGCTTGTGACCGTTGGCGGCGAGGATGTCGCTGACCTGGCGCGCCTCGTCAAGTGTACGCACGAACGGCACCATGATTTGTACGTTTTCGAGGCCCATATCTTCGCGCACATGCCTCAGCGCGCGGCATTCCAGTTCGAAACAGTCGCGGAACTCGTCGGCGACGTAGCGGGACGCGCCGCGAAAGCCGAGCATCGGGTTTTCTTCGTCAGGCTCGTACAGGTTGCCGCCGAGCAGGTTGGCGTACTCATTCGACTTGAAATCCGACAGCCGGACGATAACCGGCGCCGGCGCGAACGCGGCGGCGATCGTCGCGATGCCCTCAGCCAACCGATCGACGTAGAAACTGACTGGATCGGCGTAGCCGGCAATGCGTTCGGCGATCCGCGATTTGAGCTCAGGCTCCAGATTGTCGAAATTGAACAATGCTTTCGGGTGCACGCCGATCATGTTGTTGATAATGAATTCGAGGCGCGCGAGGCCGACGCCCTTGTTCGGCAGGCTCGCGAACGCGAACGCCCGGTCCGGGTTGCCGACGTTCATCATGATCTTGAGCGGCACCTCGGGCATTTCGCTGAGGCTGGTTTCGGTGTGTTCGAAATCGAGCAGTCCGGAGTAGATGTAGCCGGTGTCGCCTTCGGCACAGGAGACGGTCACTTCGGCCCCATCGGCAATCGTCGTCGTCGCGTCGCCGCAACCGACTACGGCCGGAATGCCGAGTTCGCGCGCGATGATTGCGGCGTGGCAGGTGCGCCCGCCACGATTGGTAACAATGGCCGCGGCCCGCTTCATTACCGGCTCCCAGTCCGGGTCGGTCATGTCGGTCACCAGCACGTCGCCCGCCTGCACGACGTTCATCGACTCGACGCTCTTGACCACGCGCGCCTTGCCAGCGCCGATGCGCTGGCCAATGCTGCGGCCGGTCGCAATGACGTCGCCTTTCTGTTTGAGGTTGTAGCGTTCGATAACCTGCCCCTGGCGGCTCTGCACCGTTTCCGGGCGCGCCTGCAGGATGTAGAGCTTGCCGGTTGAGCCATCCTTGGCCCACTCGATGTCCATCGGCCGGCCATAGTGCTGCTCAATGATCACCGCTTGGCGGGCCAGCGACTCGGCTTCTTCATCGGTGAGGCAGAAGCGGCGCCGATCTTCCTCCGGCACGTCGATGGTCTTGACCGACTTGCCATGGCCGTCGTCGCCGGAATAAATCATCATTGTTTCCTTGCTGCCGCGATTGCGACGCAGGATGGCGGATTTGCCGGCGGCCAGCGCTTCTTTGTAAACGTAGAACTCGTCGGGGTTCACTGCGCCCTGAACGACAGTTTCGCCCAGGCCGTAGGATGCCGTGATGAACACGACACCGCGAAAACCGGATTCGGTATCCATCGTGAACATCACGCCGCTCGCGCCCAGGTCGCTGCGCGCCATCAACTGGATCCCGGCGGACAGCGCAACGGCAGCGTGATCGAAGCCGTGATGTACACGGTAGGAAATCGCGCGATCGTTGAAGAGCGACGCGAAGACTTCCTTGACGGCCAGCATGACGTTGTCGAGGCCGCGAACGTTGAGGAAAGTCTCCTGCTGGCCCGCGAATGACGCTTCCGGCAAGTCTTCGGCAGTTGCCGACGAGCGCACCGCGACGGAGACTTCGCCGCCCGCGCCATTGGTCAACTCGACGTAACGTGCTTCGATGGCCTGCCGCAGCGGCTCGGGCAGCGGCGTTTCGACAATCCAGTCGCGGATCTGGCGGCCGGTTTTGGTCAGCGCGTCGATATCGTCGATATTGAGATCGGCCATCGCCGCGGCGATGCGCTGGTCGAGGCCGTCATGATTCAGGAATTCGCGGTAGGCATCGGCGGTGGTTGCGAAGCCGCCCGGAACGCTGACTCCCATTTCGTGCAGATGGGCCGTCATTTCGCCCAGGGAAGCATTCTTGCCGCCGACTTTTTCGATATCGTCCTTGCCGATGGCCTCGAAGCCGAGTACGTAATCCACTGATCAGTTCCTTGGTATATGTAGTATCCTCGGCACCCGAACCGTCGCCGTGGAATGAGAATGACCGTCCAGCGCACCGTATTTTTTGTTTCCGACCGCACTGGCATCACTGCCGAGACGCTTGGACACAGCCTGATTACTCAGTTCGACGGGCTAAACTTCAGACAGGTAACTCTGCCATTTATCTCCAGCATTGACAAGGCGAAAGCAGCGGTTGACCGCATCAACCACACGGCTCGCGAAGAGGGTGTGCGTCCGGTGGTTTTCAGCACCATGGTCGACGATGGAATCCTGGCGGTGCTCAACGAGGCCGATGCGCTCGTGCTCGACTTTTTTGCCACCTTCATCGGGCCGCTGGAGCAGGAGCTGTCGCTGAAATCCAGCCACACCGCCGGCAAGGCGCACGGCGTCGGAAACGAGGCCGTCTATACGGCGCGCATCGATGCGATGAACTTCGCGCTCGCCAACGACGACGGCGTGACGACACGCAACTACGGTCAGGCGGATGTGGTGCTGGTCGGCGTGTCCCGTTCCGGAAAGACGCCGACAAGTCTGTATCTCGCGCTGCAGTTCGGCGTTTACGCCGCCAATTATCCACTGACGGAAGAGGAACTGGGGACTGAAATACTCCCGCAGGCGCTGCTCGACCATCGCGACAAGCTCTACGGCCTCAGCATCGACCCCGTGCGCTTGCGCCAGATTCGCAGCGAGCGGCGGCCGGACAGCCGTTACGCGTCGGAACAGCAGGTGCGTTACGAACTGAAGGAGGCGGAAACGCTGTTCATGAAATACGGCGTGCCGTTTTTGAATACGACTCACTCGTCGATCGAGGAAATCGCGACGACGGTGCTGGATCAGAAAGGCCTGGCACGACGATTCTATTGACGTCAGGTGACAACCGTCGGCTCGTCCATGCGAGCGATTGCCTTCAGCCGCGCGATCCGCCGCGACGTGGCCGCCAGTTCCGCGAGCGCATCGTGCGCGCTTTCACCGTTGCCGCCGTTCGGCGCATAGCGCTCCAGATAGACCCGCAATGTCGCGCCGCTCGTACCGGTGCCGGATAACCGGTAAACGATGCGCTCACCGCCGCTGAATTCGATGCGGATGCCCTGGTTCGCGCTTTCACTGTCGTCCACCGGATCGTGATAGCGGAAATTGTCGGCGCGTGTCACGCCCGACTCTTTTACCAGCCGCGACAGCGCCGCCTGGAGTCCAGCCATGATTTCGTCGCCGGCGCGCTGGTCGAGCTTGTAGTCGTGCCGCTCGAAAAAATTCCGCCCGAATCGCTGCCAGTGCTCCACTAGAATCTCGTTGACGGACTTGCCTGTCGCGGCGATCAGGTTCAGCCAGAACAGCACTGCCCACAGCCCGTCCTTTTCGCGGCAGTGATTGCTGCTGGTGCCGAAGCTTTCCTCGCCGCACAGCGTGACCTTGCCCGCTTCGAGCAGATTGAAGAAGAACCGCCAGCCGGTCGGGGTTTCGTAGCAGGGGATGCCGAGCGATTCGGCGACGCGGTCGACGGCGCGGCTGGTCGGCATGGAGCGCGCGACGCCGGCGAGTCCGTCGCGGTAGCCGGGAATCAGGCGCGCGTGCGCCGTCAGCACGGCAAGGCTGTCGCCGGGCGACACCATGAGGCCGCGGCCGAGGATCATGTTCCGATCGCCATCGCCATCCGATGCCGCGCCGAAGTCGGGCGCGTCGCGGCCGCTGAACAGCGCCATCAACTCGTGCGCGTCGTGCGGATTCGGGTCGGGATGGCGACCGCCGAAATCCAGCAGCGGCTCGGCATTCGTGACGCTCTCCGCCGGAAAGCCCAGCTGCCTGACGAGCAGCGCCTCGGCATACGGCCCGGTGACGCCGTGCAGCGCATCAAAGCGCAGCTTCAAGCCGCCCGCGGCCAGTTCGCGGATCGCGTCGAAGTCGAACAGCGTCTGCATCAGCGCCGCGTAATCCTCGACCGGATCGACGACTTCAATGGTCATCTTTTCGAGCTGAAATTCCCCGATCCGATCGATATTCAGCGGCGCTGGCGGCAGGATGCGGTATTCCTTCAACGCCCTGGTGCGGGCATGAATCGTGTCGGTGAGCTGTTCCGAGGCCTGGCCGCCGCCGGCGACATTGAACTTGATGCCAAAATCGCCTTCCGGGCCGCCGGGATTGTGGCTTGCGGTCAATACAAAGCCGCCCGCCGCATTGCGCGTGCGAATCAGATGAGAGGCGGCCGGCGTCGAAAGAATCCCGCTGCGGCCGAGAATGAGCCGGGCGACGCCATTGGCCGCGGCCATGCGCAGCAGCGTGTTGATCGCCTGGCGGTTGAAGTAGCGGCCGTCGCCGCCGACAACCAATTGACCACCGACCAGTTCCGGTACGCAGTCGAAAACGGATTGCAGGAAATTTTCCAGGTAGTGCGGCTGCTGAAAAACCGCAACCCGCTTGCGCAGACCGGCGGTACCTGGTTTCTGATCTTCAAATGGCCGGCTGGCCACGGATTGTGCGGGCATGGGGGCAAGTCCTTTTTTCTCCGACGGCCGGTCCATGCCGGCCTTGACCCCTATGATATATTCTTCGAATGCTCGTTGATACGTCCGAAAGAGTGCTGAAGCTGGTTCAACCTCGCAGTTTTGCGGGGCTGATGACGCTTTACGAAAGCAATTACATTCGCCTGCGGCAACTGGTCGGACCGCTCCACGCGCTGCCGGATTACCTATGCTCGGAAGTCGCCGGAGAGCCGCCGCTATCGCTCGAAATTGTCGAGCGCGCGCCGTACACGAGCACCTTGCGGATGACCTATTGGTTTGATGCCGACAGCGACCTGATCGCGGATCCGGACCTGGTGCTCAGGGTTTATCACGATGCGTCGATGGCCGAGGTGCTGTCGTGCCGCAACGGCGGCCGTCACCGGCTGCTCAGCCACTATCCCTGTTCCGCCCGCACGGAAATCCGGCGGCGCTGGGTCACCAACATGATGCTCCACAAGTGGCTGGAGTACTGCATCGACCGGCATCATTTCGATGACCGGCCGGCAGTGTGGCGACAGAAAGTGGCTGTTCGCTAGCCGCTTTCTTAAAATCCTGCCGCGACTTTTTTCGCGACGATCTCGCCCGGCTCCATGCCGATATTCATCCGGCTCATGTCGATGGCGATCTGGGCCGCTTCCCGCAGCAGCACGTCCGGCTGATCGCGGTCGTCGGGCAGCGCATCGAGGGACTTCAGCGCCTTCTTACCCTTGAGTTGGCGCCACGCGTTGATCTCGGCGAGATGCTTCGCATCGAGTTGCTTGCGTTCCTCGCGGCGCTCCTTGAGGTTCAGCGAAACGCTCCTGCGCGCGTGCAGCTTGCGCTCCTGCTCAATGTCCTGCAGGAAGAGCTGATATTCCTTGCTGCCGGCGATGCGGTGCAGATGCTGCTGCCGCAGCTTCGGGAGGTCCGCACGCAGTTTATCGTGCAGCGGCTTGAAGTCGGCTGCCGAGATCTTGTCCCACGGCAGCGCATTGTCCTGTGTCGCTTCGCCGAATTCGCTGTCATCGATCGGCGACGGCATCAAGATATCGGGCCGCACGCCGCGATCCTGGGTGCTGCTGCCGGTCACGCGATAGAACTTCGCGATTGTCAGTTTGAGTTGACCGGCCTTCCCGCTGGCGACGAACTGGTTCAGATTCAGCAGCGTTTGCACCGTGCCTTTGCCATAGGTCGTCGAACCGACGACCAGGCCACGATGATAATCCTGGATGGCGGCGGTGAAAATTTCTGACGCCGAGGCGCTGAAGCGGTTCACCATCACCACCAGCGGACCCCGCCAGGCAACGTTGTCGTCACGGTCGCGATGCACCTTGACCTTGCCGTCCGTGCCGCGAACCTGCACGACCGGACCCTGGTCGATGAACAGTCCGGTCATTTCGGTCGCTTCCGCGAGCGAGCCGCCGGGGTTGCCGCGCAAATCGATGACCAGTGCGTCAACGTGTTTCGTCTTGAGTTTGTCAATCAGGTTGCGCACGTCCCGGGTCGTGCTGCGATAGTCCTTTTCGCCCGCGGTTTCGGCTTTGAAGTCACGGTAAAAGCTCGGAATCGTGATGACGCCGATCTTGTAGGAGTGGCCGTCGCGCTCCAGGTCCATCACTTTCGAATGCGCCTGTTGCGCCTTGAGCTCGATGATGTTGCGCACCAGCTGGATATGCCGCTCGGCGGAACCCGGCGTCGCTCCGCGCGGCAGAATACGCAGGCGCACGGTGGTGCCTTTCTTGCCACGAATCAGATTGACGACGTCGCTCAGGCGCCAGCCAACGACGTCCACCATCTTGCCCTGCTCGCCCTGCGCGACGCCGACGATGCGGTCGCCGGCGTGAATCTTGTCGCTCTTGGCCGCGGGGCCGCCGGTAATCACGCGCTCGACGGTCACATACTCGTTTTTGACCGACAACGCGGCGCCAATGCCCTGCAGCTTGAGGCTCATCTCGATACGAAACTGCTCGGACTGTTCCGGCGAGAAGTATGCGGTGTGCGGGTCCATCGCATGCGCATACGCGTTCATAAACGCGTTGAACACGTCAGCGCTGCTGAACTGCTGCGCCTGGTGGAGAAAATTTTTGTAACGCTTGCGCAGGATGTCGCTCGCGTCTTTGCGGCTCTTGCCGGCCAGCATCAGGTTGATGATGTCATTCGTCACGCGCTTGCGCCACAGCGTATCAAGCGCGGCCTCGTTTGCCGGCCACGGCGCTTTCTCCCGATCGAACGTGTAGGTTTCGTCGGTCGTCAGGTCGAGCTTTTTGTCGAGCAGACTGAGCGCGTAGCGCACCTGATCCGCAACGCGCTGCTCATAGGCGTTGTAAATCTCGAAGGCCGGCTCCAGGTTGCCCTTGCGAATATCGTTGCCCAGCCTGCCGCTGTACTTGGAAAACTTGTCGATGTCTTTCTGCGTGAAGAAGCTCTTCGTCGGGTCGAACTCGTCCAGGTAGTGCTCGAAGATATACGCCGATAGCGCGTTATCGAGTTCCTTGTCACCGTAGTGGTAACGGCTCAGCAAGCCGTTGACCGTCTGATCGACCAGCACTTGTGTCGGTTTCGGCGTCAGCTTGGCAAGCGAATCGGTCGGTGGTACGTTGGCGAAAGCAACCGGCGCCAGCAAGGAAAGCAGCAGCGCGGGAAGCAGGGAGCGAAGGATGACGTTACGCATGGGTTGACGAATTCCTGAAATCAGTCGGGATTGCGGGGCGGGCGGGCCGCGCGGCAGAAAGGCGCGCTCCGGCGCTAGCCTTCCACAGGTTGGGCCGGTACGTTTGGCCGTGCATGCTTGCGATAATAGCAGCTTCGTCGGGCGCACTGCACGCCGCCTGTCGACATTATTGGCCGGAAAGCGCGAGATTCAAATCGGGGGAAACTAGTGGGCCGACCAGTCAATATTGATGTCTTCAATGCCCCGGAGGCGGGCCACTAATGGCGACGCACCTCCTGGTATGGAACCCTGACCGCTGGAGTTGGGGCGAACTGCCGGATCTTTTGCATGGTTTCATGCACGGCCGTCCCGTCACGGCGCGCTGGAGTTGCGGCAGCAACCGCCGGGTGCGCGCCCGCGACCGGTTCTTCCTGATGCGACTTAACCGGTTTCCCGCCGGCATTTTCGCCTCCGGCCGCATCATGCGCGGCGCGCACGAAGCGCGCGATGTCAGCGCGCAGGATACTGGCCGATCCGGTGGCGGTCTGTTCGTCGAAATCCGCTTCGACATGCTGGCCAATCCCGACGCCATCATGCCGCTGACGCGACGCGAGTTATCGCGCGGCATATTGGGGAAATATCGTTGGGAAGAAGGCAGGTCCGGCCGCACGCTGCCCGACGAGGTCGCCGCAGCGCTCGAAGCCGCCTGGGCGGAACACTTCGGTGCGGCCGTCGCGCCGGCGGAAGAGGCACCGGCCGCCAAGCCGGTCGAGGTAGTCAAGCCGGTCGAGGTAGTCAAGCCGGTCGAGCCTGTTGCCACGCCGGCGAAGAAAGAAGCGCCGGCGCAGCCGAAGGTCACGCGCACCGCGGCCGAGACGGCTGCCGCGACCGAGGAAGGCCGCATGTTCGACGCCGTGTTCGAGCACTATCTGGAAATGCTCGAAGCCGGAGTACGCGGTGAGGTGCTGGGGCACGCACGGCACGTCGCCTCCCTGATGGACGAGTTCGGTGCGCTCAGCGAAGGCGTGATTCGCGAACAATTCGCCGGCATCAGCGGCGTGCTGGTGCAATGCGGCCTGCCATTTCTCGATGTCTACCCGGCGGCGGCCCGGCCGGAACGGTCGTTGCGCCGCCGCCTGGTGCCTTTTCTGGACGCCAACAGGGAACGATTGACGCGTGTCTGGCTGGGTGAAGAGGCGGTCAACAGCGTGCGGGTTCGCGATGAACTGGTCGACGTGCAGAGCGCGTGGGCGCCGCCGCCGCTGGATAACGATTTCCGTGTCGAAGCTTTCCTCGGCGGTCGCGCGCGGTTCCCCTCGTTCGGCGGGTTTCAGCGCCGGGAAGAACGCTGGCCCGCGCTCCGCGAGGCCGGTTGCCGTTTCGCCCTCGCGTTCGAGCGCGCGCGCCTGAAACAGAGCCATAGCGATGCGCTGGCCCGGCGAATCCGGCTGCTGTCGCCGGACGAACGCGGCGAAGGTTACGACATCGTTTCGTTCGAGTCGGACGGGGCCGAGCGCTACATTCGCGTCTCGGCGACGCAATACAGCCGGCGCTTTCCCTTCCTGCTTGAGCCTCGCGCGCTGGCCGCCAGCTACCGGCACGGCGAGCACTTCTTTCTCTACCGCGTGTTCCATTTTTGCTGGGACCCGAAGCTCTACATGCTGCAGGGTGACCTGCGCGAACGCCTCCAGTTCCTGCCGCGTTGACCATGAAACGCCGCGCAAGCAGGCGTAAAATGGCGCGCTCAGACAACGCAAAGCGATTCCCATGAGCGATTTCAAAGGCATCCCGATCGTCAAAAGCGGCACGAAGCGCGTGACCGAACACGGCTTCACCGCCATCAAGGATGGCATCAAGCATAATCCCGGCGCGACGCCGGCCCCGATCGGCCGCAAGCCGGAATGGCTCCGCGCCCGCCTGCCATCCGGTGCGGGATACGAGGCTGTCAAGCGGAATGTCCACGAGCATCGGCTGAGTACCGTTTGCGAGGACGCGATGTGCCCCAACATTGGCGAGTGCTGGAACAACGGCACCGCGACGATCATGCTGATGGGCTCGGTCTGCACGCGCGCCTGCCGCTTCTGCGCCGTCGACACCGGCAATCCTCACGGCTGGCTGGACCCGGAAGAACCGCACCAGGCGGCGGAGTCGGTGCGGCTGATGAACCTGAAATACATCGTGCTGACGTCGGTCGACCGGGACGATCTGGCCGATGGCGGCGCGGCGCACTATGCCGCCTGCATACGCGAGATCAAGAAGATGAACCCGGCCACCGCCGTCGAAGCGTTGACGCCGGACTTCAAGGGCGTCCACGACCATGTCGCGACGGTGGTCGACTCCGGACTCGAAGTGTTCGCGCAGAACGTCGAAACCGTGCGTCGCCTGACGCATCCGGTGCGCGACCCGCGCGCGAGTTATGAGCAGACGCTCGACGTGCTGGCGTTCGCCAAGCAGCATCGCCCGGGCGTGCTGACGAAGACCAGCCTCATGCTGGGTCTCGGCGAAACGGAAGACGAAATTGCCGAAACAATGGACGACCTGCGCGCCGCCAATGTGGATATCGTCACCTTCGGTCAATACCTCCGGCCGACGATCAACCACCTGCCGGTCGAGCGTTATGTGCCGCCGGCGGACTTTGAAAAATATCGCCAGTGGGGGCTGGAAAAGGGCTTTCTCGAGTGCGTATCCGGCCCGCTGGTGCGCTCCAGCTACCGCGCGGAGCGGGTGTTCGAGAAGAACAACGTCGGGTTGGAGAGCCGGAAAGCCGGCTAGACAGCGCCGCTAATTGCAGTAGCGGCCCACCGCGTCGGCGACTTCGCTGAAGTCCATCGGCTTCTTGATATACAGCTTGGCCTCAAGCCCCGGCAGCTTTTCATGGATGTTGCCGGCCGCCGACATGATGACCACCGGAATGTCGGACAGGCTTGGATTGCTCTTTTGGCGCGCGCGGAACTCGAAACCGTCCATCACCGGCATCATCAGGTCGAGCAGGATCAGACAAGGTTGCTGCGGTTCCGATTCAAGGTAATCGAGCGCTTCCTGCCCGTGGTCGGCGACGACCGTGGCATAACCTTCCATTTCAAGCAGCATGACCAGCGACTCGCGTACGTCGTGGTCGTCTTCGACAATCAAAACTGTTTTATTCATTAGCAGTAAGTCGCCCCGTGCCCTTAGTAAAGAGTATCTGCTTGTCCGTCAGCTATTTACACTTTACGGCCCGCAGACCGCCGCTAATATACAGCCCTGACCCGGATGCGCCAAGTGAAGACCTGGCCAACAGGGGCGGGCGGGCGGCGCACAAAAAAGCCGCCAGCGCTGTTGCTGGCGGCTCGGGTTGGTGGAGGCGGCGGGAATCGAACCCGCGTCCGCGAGCCCTCCGCCTTCGGCTCTACATGCTTAGCCCGGTCTTTGTATTTCGCCGTGGACTACCCGACGGGCAGGGAAGATCCACGACTAGTCCGGTAAAGGTTTTAACAGCTTGGTGCCGGACGCGCCTTGCCGCGAGCTTGTGTGGGTATGACC
Organism: Gammaproteobacteria bacterium; assembly: GCA_035698525.1. Classification (GTDB taxonomy): domain Bacteria; phylum Pseudomonadota; class Gammaproteobacteria; order Natronospirales; family DASSBR01; genus DASSBR01. The sequence continues at coordinate 22,415 of DASSBR010000037.1, read as the reverse complement.
CTCGAAATCCGGCGCGGACAAGCACGCATCCGGTCGAAGGGCTTTCGCGGAGTTTTAGGCCGCTAAAGCGTAGTTGTCGTCGTTGGCAACTATGGTTGTACAGTCGGTTTTACGAGGTGGACTGTACCTCGGCATGCACCTCGGGTTTTGTGACCCACGTCGAAGCCAGGTCGCCCCCGGAAGCGTTGTCAGTATACCAATATCGGGCGATTCGCGAGTTTTTCAACGGCGGCAGGCCACGGCCTGCTCGATCGTGCTCGCGATGACGTTCCTGGCGGATACGGCCAGCGCTTCAATCTTGCGCAACTGCTGGCGCAGCACCAACGGCGCCGCACCGCCCGCGCCAGCTTCCATATCCCGGGCACAGGCCGCAAGTTCTGCCAATCCCAGGTTCGATGCAGCGCCGGCGAGCCGGTGAGCCGCGTCGGAAACGGCGCCGCGGTCGCCAGCGGCGAGGGCGGAATTGATTTCATCCAGCGTTTGCGCGACCAGTTCGTCGAACGCCTCCGCCAGGGCGCCGACGGCGTCCGGCCCCAGCGCCCGGATATGACCTGTCAGCACGGTGTTCTCGAGCGCGATCGGTGCACATCGCGCCAGTACCGTGTCCAGCTTCGCCGCGCCGATCGGCTTGGCCAGCACGTCGGTCATTCCCGCGCGCAGGCACTGTTCGATTTCTTCGGGGCCGACGCTGGCAGTCAAGCCGATGATCGGTATGGCCGCGCGGCGCGGGTCGGTCAGCGCACGAATGCGGCGGGTGGCTTCAAGGCCATCCATGTCCGGCATCTGGACGTCCATCAATATGACGTCGAATGGCTGTTCCGCCCGCGCTCGTTCCAGCGCCTCGCGGCCATTGGGGGCGACTTCGACGGCATGCCCGGCCTGTTCGAGCAGACCGATGGCGACTCGCTGGTTGATGAGCACGTCCTCGGCAAGCAGCACGCGCAGGGGCCGGGCGGGGGTCCCCTGATCCTGCCGATCCTGTTCCAGCCGCGCCGCGACCCCGGCGGGGCAGGGCAACTCGAACCAGAAGACAGACCCTTTACCGCGCGTACTGTCGAAGCCGATCCTGCCGCCCTGGCCTTCGACCAGCCGCTTGCAGATCGCCAGTCCGAGCCCGGTGCCGCCGTAACGCCGCTGCACCGAGCTGTCGGCCTGCTGGAACAGGTCGAACAGTGCCGCACTTTGTTCCGCCGCGATGCCGACGCCGGTGTCGGTGACCGTGAAGCGCAGCACGTCGCCCGTCCCCGTGGGCGCGACGTCGACGGTCACGCCGCCGGCGTCGGTGAACTTGATTGCGTTGGCGACGAGGTTGAGGATGACCTGCCTGAGCCGTGTCGGATCGCTCCGCACGATCTCCGGCACGCCGTCACCGACAACCGCTTCCAGCGCCAGCCCCTTTTCGCCGGCTCGCGCCTGCATCAGCGTCATCATGCTGTCGAGCAGGCGCGGCAGGTTGAAGTCGATGCGCTCGAACGTGAGCTTGCCGGCCTCAATCTTCGAATAGTCGAGGATGTCGTTCAGGATCGAAAGCAGCGCGTCGCCGGCATAACGCACCGTTTCCGTGTATTCGCGCTGGCGACCGTCCAGCGGCGTGCGTTCGAGCAGCTGCACCATTCCGAGGATGCCGTTCAGCGGGGTGCGGATTTCATGGCTCATCATCGCGAAGAATGCCGACTTCATGCGGCTCGTACGCTCGGCGAAGACAATTTCACGGCGCATCAGAAAGTAGCGCACGATCGCCGCAATCAGCAGGAAGATTGCCAGGCCGTACAGTGAATACGCCCACCAGGTTCGCCACGGCGGCGGGAGCACGGTCAGTGCGAGCAGGGTCTGCGGATTCCAGCGGCCGCCATCGCGTCGCGCCCTCACCTTGAACTGGTACTTGCCCGGGGGCAGGTGTGTATAAGTGGCGAGCCGGCGCGCAGGCCCGGTTTCAATCCAGCGGTCGTCGTAACCTTGCAGCCGGTAAGCGTAGTGGACACTGTCGGGATCGGCGAGATTCAGCGCCGCGAACTCAAACGTTACGACGGACTGGCTGTGATTGAGCGTCAATGCCCGGGTTTTCGCGATGTCGCGCTGGAGCAGTCCGTCCCCCGCCGGCGTGACCGGTTCATTGAAGAGCCGGAGACCCGTGAGCACCATCGGCGGCGTGTCGCGGAGGGCCGTAATATCCTCCGGGTGGAATGCATCGAATCCATGCATGCCGCCGACGTATAACATCCCGTCGGCGCCGGCGTAGTAAGCGAATGAATTGAAGCCGGTGTTTCCGAGGCCGTCGTTCGCGTAGAAGTTGCGAATCCGGCCGGTTTTCGGGTCGAGCCGCGACAGGCCGCTGTCCGTGGTGATCCACAATTTGCCCGTGTCATCGGCGAGGATGCCGAGCACGAGGTTGCCGCTCAGGCCGTCCTGCTTTCGGTAATGCGTGAATTGGCCGCTCGCTGGATTGAAGCGGTCGAGGCCATGACGCGTCGCCAGCCACAGATCGCCGTCCGGATCGCGATGGATCGCCTCGACCGCGTTGTGCGTCAGGCTGTTCGGGTCCCCGGGGCGGTGGAGATAGTGCTTGAAGCGGCCGGTGCGGGGGTCGAAGCGGTTGAGGCCGCCGCCGTCGGTGCCGATCCACAGGTAGCCGTGCGGGTCGCGGCTGACACACAGGACACGATCCTGGCTCAAGCTGTTCGGATTGCCGGGCTCGTGGCGGTAATGCGTGAAACGGGCAGCGGTAATGTTGAAATAATAGAGCCCGTTGCCCCACGTGCCGATCCATAAGCCGCCGCCGGGCTTTTCGACGATCGCGACGACCGAGTTGTGGCCGCGGTTGTCCGGATCGCCCGGCTGCTGCAAAAAACGGGTGAACTTGCCGGTCCGGCGGTCGAGAAGTGCGAGACCGGCATAGTTCATGCCGATCCACAGGCGGCCGTGGCTGTCCTCGAATATGGCGCGCACCTCGTTCCCCGGCAGGCTGTGCGGGTCGTTCGGGTCGTGGCGGTAATGCGTGACGCGGCCCGTGGCACCGTCAATGCGATCCAGGCCGCGGTTATACGCACCGATCCAGAGCGTGCCCTCGTTATCCTCGTAAATCGGAAAAACGATGTTCTGGCCGAGGCTCGACGGGTCGCCTTCGACGTGGAAATAGCGCTTGAACGCGTTTTTCCACGGCACGTATTTTGCCAATCCACCGCCGTAAGTTCCCGCCCAGATCGTTCCCTGGCGATCCTCGAGCAGCGCCAAAACGATATTACGTGGGAGGCTCCACGGGTCGTGTTCCAATCGCCGGTAGCTTATCCAGCGTCCGTCGGGATAGCGGCGGGCAATACCCGCGCGGGTGGCAACCCACAACGTGCCGTTACGGTCGCGCAGGAGCACGCGGATTCGGTCGCCATCCGGTACCTGGCGCAACGGATAGCGCTTCGGCTGCAAGGAATCGTCACGCGGATCGAACAGATCGAGACCCGCTTCGGTGCCCACCCAGAGTCGACCGTCATCGCCCGCCACAATGGTACGCACCGGCGCGCCGGTCGCCGCCGCGAGCGTGGCGTTGCCTCGTGCAATGCGGTAGAGGCCGCGATCCGTCCCGGCCCAGAGCCGCCCGGCCGCATCCGCGTATAACGCATAAACCGCGCCCGTCGTCGTGCTGATATGGCGCAACGCCTTGTTGTCGAGGCAATCCAGTCCCGCTTGCGTGCCCACCCAGAGTTTGCCGGTGCGATCCAGGAGCAGGCTGAATACGCGATCGGCGGACAGGCTGCCGGGTTTGCCCGGTTCGTGCCGCCATGCGGTGAAACGGCCGGTTGCCGCGTCGTATCGGTCCAGGCCGCCGGCATCCGTGCCGATCCACAATCCACCGTCGGGCGTGGGCAGAATTGCGGTGATGTAGCTATCGGACAGTGTTTGCGGCTTGTCGGGTTGCGGCACGAACGTGCGGAATTCATAACCGTCATAACGGTTCAGGCCGGCCTGGGTGCCGACCCATAAAAAACCTTGCGGCCCCTGGGCGAGTGCCGTGACAGTCTGTTGCGACAGGCCATCCTTTATCCCCAGCCGCTCAAAAAAAGCCTGCGCTGCCGTGGCGTTCGCAGTGAACAGCGCCAGCGCCGCGCACAACGCCCAGCGGATCATCTCGCCTGTCTCGGTTGGTCCATGCGCTCCCCGGTTTTTTGACATGTTATTACAAAACGTTACAAAACGTTACGCCCCGTTTACCCGTCAATTGGATCGCGTCGCTAAACTATGGGAGTTCATCTCCAAAACACCAATGGGGTAATCAACCATGAAACAGCACATGAAAACCAAAATGTCCGTAGCGATCGCGGCGACGGCGCTGCTGGTGACGGCTGGCGTCACCTTCGCTGCGCCGGGCGGCGGCATCCTTGGCCGTATCCAGGCGTTGTTCGGCGACGTTCAATCGTCTCTTGCGGCGATTGGCGGGACGGTGAACGCGACGAATGCCGCTGTCACCGATCCGGACAGTGGCCTCGCAGCCATACAGAACGGCATCGACGCTATCCAGTCGAAGCTGCATGTCCAGTCGCCGGGGACCTTAACGCTGTCGAGCGGGCCTTTTGATATACCCGCGGAAAACGATGGCGCCGTTGAATGGTCCGTGATCAATGACTCCGATACGGTTCAGACGATTTCGGTCAGCGTTTACAAGTACGGCGTCAACACGACTCGTGAACTGCTGGGACCGGGAACGATCACTACGACCTTGTTACCCGGCGCATCGTTTCATAACGCCAATAGCATCGGCGATAACAAACTGTTTTCGACTGGCGCCGCTTATGAAGTGGTCGTCAATACGAGCAGCCCGAACGTCTTGCCAATGGTCACCGTCTGGGCACCCAACAGCAACGCGAGTGTGCCCGGAACGACGATACCGGCTGGCGACTGGGTGAAATTGCAATAACGCCATGGGGAGTGGCGCGAGCGGCTGTGGTCGCTTGCGCCACTTATCGATCGTCAGCCGGCCTTCGCCGCGTTACATTCGGTTGCAAAACGTTACAAAACGTTACGTTGTGTTACCCCGCCGTTTACATTCGCCCGCTATTCTTCTATTCCATGAAGAAAGTGCGAAGACCGATCGACCCGCCACCGTTCGCCGGCAATCTCATCCTGAGCACCTATCCCGGAATGACCCTCAGCGGGGCACTGCCGGCCGACCACCTCGTCGGGAATCCTCTCCACTTCGCTGTCGTCGCTGCGCCGATCCATGGCGCGGTCGTCGTCGTCGACCCCACGGCAGGCCGTTTCACCTACACCGCATCGGGTCGCGGCATCGGCAGCGACAGCTTTATCTTCACGGCGACCGATACCGTTACAGGACATGTGTCGAACCTCGGCATGGTCACTGTCATCGTTGCCGAGAGTCCGGACCCGCTATGAAGCTGAATCGTGTAAACACGCAACGAAACGGCCGCGGCAACGGCGCTGGCTGGCTTGCATGGCTGGTGACGTTGCCGGTGCTGCTGTGGAAACGATCTGCGCGCCCCCCGCCGCCTCCGGACGACCCGTGGCCTCCGCGCAAACGGTAAATTGCCGAAATGTCGTCTTCCGACGCGGAACGGCTTAACCCTTCAAAATGCGCGCTTTCTGCCGCTCCCAGTCGCGCGCTTTTTCGGTAGCGCGCTTGTCGTGCTGTTTCTTGCCCTTCGCAAGGCCGACTTCCAGCTTCGCGCGCCCGCCCTTCCAGTACAGCGCGAGCGGTACGAGCGTGTAACCTTTGCGTTCCACCGCGCCGATGAGGCGATCCAGCTCGTGTCGGTGCAGCAGCAGCTTGCGCGTACGGGAAGGGTCGGGCCGGATGTGCGTCGACGCCGTCGGCAACGGGGTGATGTGCGCGCCGAAGAGCCAGGCTTCGCCTTCCTTGACCAGCACATACGCTTCGGTCAGTTGCGCTTTCGCGGCGCGTAGGCTTTTGACTTCCCAGCCTTCGAGCGCGAGGCCGGCCTCGGTGCGTTCTTCAATGAAATATTCATGGCGCGCCTTCTTGTTGAGCGCGATCGTGCTCGGCGGCGCCTTTTTGGCTTTGGCGTTCATCGGCGCATTATAATCGCCATTTCGCCGCGGCTTTCCGCAGGCGCTTTTTCCGCTGGTCGATTCCATGCAACGAATTCTGAAATCCGCGCTGGTGCCGTACTCCGCGCAGCAGATGTTTGATCTCGTCAACGACTTCGAGAAATACCCGGAGTTTCTGCCGTGGTGCGAGGATGGCCGCGTAGACTCGCGCGGCGATGACGAGGTCAAGGCGAGCCTGCGTTTCGGCCGTGGCGCGGTGAGCCGCTGGTTCACGACGCTGAACCGGCTGCACCAGCCGGATCGGATCGACATCCGGCTGGTCAACGGTCCGTTCCGGCATCTCGAAGGCCACTGGAGCTTCACGCCGCTCGGCGACGAAGGCTCGAGAATCGAGGTCAACATGGAATTCGAGTTCGCCAACGCGCTGGTCAGCATGGCGTTCGGGCCGATTTTCAGTGAAGTGTGTAATACGCTCGTCGGCGCGTTCACGCGGCGCGCGGCGGTGATTTACGCCTGATGCGGGTTGAGGTGGCTTACGCGCTGCCGGAGCGGCAATGGCTGGCGACGGTTGACGTGGCCGATGGTGCGACCGCGATGGACGCCGTCCGGGCAGCCGTCGCCGCCGGCGATCTGCCGGCGCTCGATCCCGGAAGCCCTGTGCTTGGCGTATGGGGAAAGAAAGTCGCGCCGGACCGGTTGCTTTCGGCCGGCGAGCGGGTCGAAGTCTACCGACCGCTCAAGGCCGACCCGAAGGAAGTGCGCCGGGTGCTGGCCGCGGCGGGCAAGACGATGGGCGGGAAGCGCCAGGGCTCGCTTTAGCCCTGTTCCTTGTCGTCCTGGGTTTTCATGCCGCGCTTGACGATCTTCGAGACTTTTCCGTCCTGGAAATAAATCACGACGTGCTTGCGCTGGATCGGAACGCCGGTGTTCGGCTGCAGGTAGTAGACATAGTCCCATCGCCCGGCGTGGAACGGGTCCTGCAGCATTGGCGTGCCGAGCGCGAACTCGACTTGCGCCCGGGTCATGCCGACATCGACCTTGGCGACATTTTCCTGCGAGAGAAAATTGCCTTGCCGGATGGGCGGCGCATAGGCGCAGCCGGCGGCGACAACGATGATCAGGAGAAGCGGCAGAAGCGTAAGTCTCAACATGGGTATTGATTGGCGATGAAGCGAGGAGTGGGCGATAATACCAGAATTACTGGTCAGCGGATTGCCGATGGAAAATCAGGAGCTGCGTAAAGCCGGGCTCAAAGTGACGCTGCCGCGGGTGAAGATTCTCGAAATCCTTGAGCGCAGCGAGCTTCGGCACATGAGCGCCGAGGACATGTACAAGGCGCTGCTGGAGTCGGGGGAGGACATTGGCCTCGCCACCGTCTACCGCGTCCTGACGCAGTTCGAGACGGCGGGCCTCGTCACGCGGCACCACTTCGAGGGCGGCCACTCGGTTTTCGAAGTCAACGAGGGCGGCCATCACGATCACATCGTCTGCGTGAAATGCGGCCGGGTGGATGAGTTCACCGACGAAGTGATCGAGCAGCGCCAGCGGGCCATCGCCGAAAAAACCGGCTACGAAATGACCGACCATTCGCTGTATATCTACGGCATTTGCCCGAAGTGCAAGGAAGAGATCGGTTCGCGGTCGGAGATCAGAGGTTAGGACGTCAGCATTTCCCGCGCGTGCTTGCGTGTCGTCTCCGTAATTTTTACGCCGCCGAGCATCCGCGCCAGTTCCTCAATTCTTTCGTTGTCGTCCAGCGCCGCGATCGACGTGCGCGTGGCGGATTTGCCCGTCTCCTTTTCCACCCGAAAATGCCGATGCGCCTGCGACGCCACCTGCGGCAGGTGAGTCACGCACAGCACCTGGCGTGCCTCGCCCAGCGCGCGCAGCTTGCGCCCGACAATCTCGGCGACGCCGCCGCCGACACCGGTGTCGACTTCGTCGAATATCAACGACGGCAGCGCGCCCGCACGAGCCGCGATCACCTGTATTGCCAGCGCAATGCGCGACAGTTCGCCGCCGGAGGCGACCTTGGCGAGTGGGCGCAGCGGATGTCCCGGATTGGCGCTGACGGCGAAGACGATGCGGTCGAGGCCGCGAGCCGAAAATCGCCCCTCCGCCTGAAAATCGACTTCCATGGCAAATTGCCCGCCCGGCATCCCGAGTTCCTGCATCGCCGCGCTGACATCGGCATTGAGTTCGGCCGCGGCTTTCGCGCGCGCCTTGTGCAGCTTGTCCGCCGCGTCGAGGTAGTCCTTTTCAAGCTGACTCACCTGCCGGGTGAGTGCGTCCAGGCGTTCTTCGGACTGATCGAGATCCTCAAGCTCGCTTCGCAGGCGTTCAAGCTTTGTCGGCAGCTCGTCCGGCGCGATGTGATGTTTGCGCGCCAGATCGTGAATGTCGCCGATGCGGCTCTCGACCCACTGCAGACGCTCCGGGTCGACATCCAGCGCCGCCAGATGCCGCCGCAGGCCGTCGGCAGCTTCGGCCGCGTTGACCGCTGCGGTGGCGGCGGTTTCGGCCATCGGCGCCAGTTCCGGATCGAGTTCCGCCAGCTCGCGCAGGACGTGCTCTGCGCTGGACAGCAGTTGCTGCGCCGACGCTTCTTCATTCTCGTACAGGGCGTCAAGCGCGGACTGGCAGCCTTCGATGAGGCGCCCGGCATTGGCGAGACGGGCGTGTTCGGCGTCCAGTTCAGCCACTTCACCGGGCGCAAGCCCCAGCGCGTCCAGTTCGCCAACCTGGTAGCGAAGCAGGTCCAGACGCTCGGTGCGGTCGTCGTTCGCGGCGCTTAGCGCGGCCAGCCGGTCGGCGGCGCCTTTCCAGTCCCGAAATAGCGTTTCAACCCGTTCGCCTTCGGTCTGGCAGTGCCCAAAGCCGTCCAGCAGCGTCATCTGAACGTCGGGACGCAGCAGCGACTGATGCTCATGCTGGCCATGGATGTCGATCAAGGTTTCGCCGAGCGCCTTGAGCGTCTGCATGGGCACCGGCCGGCCATTGACGTAGCCGCGCGAGCGCCCGTCGGCGCCGTGCACGCGGCGCAACAGACAGTTGGCGGCGTCGTCGCCCTCGCCGATCAGGTCTTGTTCGGTCAGCCACGCGGCGGCGGCCGGCGCATCGTCGAGAACGAATTCAGCGATCACTTCCGCCTGCGCCGCGCCGTGGCGCACCGCGCCCGTGTCGGCCCGGTCGCCCAGCACGAAGCCGAGCGCGTCGACCAGAATCGACTTGCCCGCCCCGGTCTCGCCGGTGAGCACAGTGAGGCCACCCTCAAGCGTCAGATCGATCTGGTCGACGATCGCGAAGTCGCGGATCTGGATATAGGTCAGCATGCGGAGCGATTATACGGAAGCCACGAAGCGTAGAAAATTTGCTTGCCGGTGGTTCCGGGCCGGCCTATGCTCCGGATATTGTTTTATCGGAGTGATGACATGAAAAAGCGACTCAGTTCCTGCGGCCTGTTGTGCATCGTCCTGGCTTTCGCGGCCACGGTAAGTGCCGCTCCGGCAGCGGCCAGCGACGCTGCCGGCGACAAAGCCCTGCATTACCCGCTGACGATGGCGAAGATGCACGCCTTTTATGAGGCTCAATTGAACATCATGAAAGCGGCTTTCGCCAGCAAGGATCCGAAACTCGTTGACAGCATGTCGATGGATGCCGATGCGTCGTTTGATGAAACGGTGGCGAAATTCGAAAAACAGCCCGCCATCAAGAAAGCGATCGAGCAGGCCGGTTTGACGACGGCTGAGTACGTTTCGATTACCGACGCCTACATGGGTGCGGCGTTCGGGGCGGCATACGTGAAAATGAAACCCGACGCACCACTGCCGAAGGTATATGACCGTCACAACATCGACTTTTTCAAAACGCATGAAAAAGACCTCAAGGCGATGCAGAAGGAATTCATGGGCAAGATTCAGCAACTGAGTGCCGAGGCCGGTGGGGACGAGGCGGGCGGCTAACGGTCTCCGCTAACGCTCGACGTTCCGGTCCTGCCCGTAGGCCCAGTGCAACTTGGTCCGCAGCGTCTTGTAATAGTCGTGGCTGAGCGGGTGCAGCAGGCGAACGGTGAGGTCGGAACGGTCGATGACGACGTGATCGTCGAGCGCGAGCGGCTGCCAGTATTGGCCATCCCAGCTCGCCTGGCCGACCGGCTCGCCATAGCCGCGGGTGAGCACGATCTCGATCTTGCTGCCGCCGCCCACCACGATCGGCCGGTCGCTCAGCGTGTGCGGGCAGATCGGCACCAGCACCATCGCGTCCAGCGAAGGATGCAGAATCGGACCGCCGCCGGAGAGCGCGTAGGCGGTCGAACCGGTGGGCGTCGCGATAACAACGCCGTCGGCGCGGTGGGTGCAGACGAAACTGCCGTCGATGTGGGTCTCGAACTCGATCATCCGGCCGCTTTCCGCTTTTTGCACGACAACGTCGTTGAGCGCGACCTGATCCCGCAGCACCCCGCCCGCACGATGCACCGCGCCTTTCAGCAGAAATCGCCGCTCCTCGTTGAAGCGGCCCTCAAGCACCTCGCTGATCTCCTCGCGCATTCGGTCGGACGGGATGTCCGCGAGGAACCCCAGCCGCCCGGCATTAATGCCGAGCAGCGGCGTGCCCTGCGCCGCGAGCAGATGCGCCGCATTGAGAATGGTGCCATCGCCGCCGAGCACAATGACCAGGTCGGGCTGGTCGCGCTCGAACTCGGCGGCAATCCGCTCCCGGTCATCGCGTACCGACAGCGCCTGGGCGCCTGCGGCGACGTCGACACCTTGCTTGCGCAGCCAGTCGCCGAGGTCCGCCAGCACGGCGTCGACCTTGGCGTCGCGGCCGCGTCCGAGCAATCCCACCGTCTTGAAAATTGTTGTCATGGTCGCCGAAAAGTAGCACGTCGCCGCGATTGGCGAAAGCGGACGACTCCGCGGATGAACGGTATAAAGCTTCTCTTGACAGCCAAACAGGGCGATTGCTACTTTCCGTGGCACTCATCATGCACGAGTGCCAGCTTCTTCTGCTCCAATGTCCGCCGCAGCCGCCGATAAACATTTAAGCGAACGCGCCCAGCACCTGTTGCGCGCGCTGGTGGAGCGCTACATCCGCGACGGCCAGCCGGTCGGGTCGCGCATGCTGTCGCGCGAGTCGGGCATGGATATCAGCCCGGCCACGGTGCGTAACGTCATGGCCGATCTCGAAGAGATGGGCTTCGTCGATTCGCCGCATACCTCGGCTGGGCGCGTGCCGACCGTCAAAGGCTACCGGTTCTTCGTCGATACGCTGCTTGAAGTCCAGCCATTGGCCGAGACGGAAATCGAAACGCTGCGCGACACCCTGTCGATCGGCGACGCCGACAATCCGCAGATTCTGCTGACCAGCACATCCAACCTGCTATCCGCGATTACCCGCATGGCCGGCGTCGTCACTTTGCCGCACCGCGACAATCCGTCGTGGCGACAGATCGAATTTCTGCCGCTGTCCGATAACCGCGTACTGACGATCCTGGTGCTGAACCAGCGCGAAGTGCAGAACCGGATCCTGCATCTCGACCGCGCCTACAGCGCCGATTTCCTGCGCCAGGCCGCCAATTACCTGAACGCCCAGTTCACCGGCCGAAGCCTCAAGGAGGTGCGCGCGCGGCTGATTCGCGAGCTGCGCGAAACGCGCGCCTCGTTGAATGACATGATGCTCGCCGCCGTGAACATGGCGGAAAAGGTGTTCGCCGCCGAGGAAGACGCGGGCAAGAACTACGTCATGGCCGGCGAGACCAACTTGATGGATTTCGCGGAGCTTTCGGAGATCGAGCGCCTGCGCAAGCTTTTCGATGCTTTCAACGAAAAGCGCGACATCCTGCATCTGCTCGACCAGTGCGCGGGGGCCGAGGGCGTGCAGATCTTCATCGGCGAGGAATCCGGCTATAACATTCTGGACGATCTGAGCGTCGTCACCGCCCCGTACAGCGTTGACGACCAGATTGTCGGCGTACTCGGTGTGATCGGCCCGACGCGCATGGCCTACGATCGTGTCATCCCGATCGTCGACATCACGGCCAAGCTCCTCGGCGCGGCCTTGAACTCCCGCAAATAGCCCCTACCTTTATGACACTTAAGCCCGCTCCTTCAGGGAGAGGGGGTTATTACCTTTGAAACGGAGACACCATGGCAGATGAACAGCGCAATGCCCAGGCAGCGCGGGCCGAGGAGCAGCTTGATGAACTCGCTCCTGAAGCCGGTGCGGGCGAAAACGATGTAAAAGCGGCGCTGGCGGAGGCGGAACGCAAGGCCGAGGAAAACCGCAATGACTACCTGCGGCTCGCCGCCGAGCTTGAAAACGTTCGCAAGCGCGCACAGCGCGACGTGGCGCAGGCCCACAAGTTCGCCATCGACAAGTTCGTGCTGGAATTGCTGCCGGTCAAGGACAGCCTCGAGATGGCGCTGGCCGCGGCCGGCGACGTCGTGGACGAGCTTCACGAGGGCGTCAAAATGACGCTCAAGCTGCTGGAGGCCGCGCTGGAAAAGCAAGGCGTGAACGAGGTCGATCCGCTTGGCGAGGCCTTTAATCCCGAGTTTCATGAAGCGATGGCGACCCAGCCGTCTGACAATGCGGCGCCGGACACGGTTTTGACGGTGGTGCAAAAGGGCTATGTGCTGAACGGGCGGCTGCTGCGGCCGGCGCGCGTGATTGTCGCCCGCGCCGCGGGCGCTTGAATCGCCGGGGGTCGCACCCCATTTAGTTGATATCAATAAATTTTTCGGTTTTTACGGAGACAACATTATGGCCAGAATGATCGGTATCGACCTCGGCACGACCAATTCCTGCGTTGCGGTCATGGAGGGCGGCAAGGCCAAGGTTATCGAGAACAGCGAGGGCGATCGCACCACGCCATCCATCGTTGCGTTCAGCAAGGATGGCGAAGTGCTCGTGGGCCAGTCGGCCAAGCGCCAGGCGGTCACGAACCCGAGCAACACCCTGTTCGCGATCAAGCGCCTGATCGGCCGCAAATACGACGATCAGGTCGTGCAGAAAGACGTCGGCATGGTGCCGTACAACATTGTCAAGGCCGATAACGGCGACGCATGGGTGGAAGTCAACGGCAAGAAAATGGCGCCGCCGGAGATTTCCGCACGCGTGCTGCAGAAAATGAAGAAGACCGCCGAGGACTATCTGGGCGAGGAAGTGACCGAGGCGGTCATCACCGTGCCAGCCTACTTCAACGACTCTCAGCGCCAGGCAACCAAGGACGCCGGCAAGATTGCGGGCCTTGATGTCAAGCGCATCATCAATGAGCCGACCGCGGCAGCGCTGGCCTATGGCATGGACAAGCAGCGTGGCGACCGCAAGATCGCGGTGTACGACCTCGGCGGCGGCACGTTCGATATTTCGATTATCGAGATTGCCGACATTGATGGCGAGCACCAGTTCGAGGTGCTGTCCACCAACGGCGACACATTCCTCGGTGGCGAGGACTTCGACAAGCGCATCATCGATTACCTGGCCGAGGAGTTCAAAAAAGAGCAGGGCATGGACGTGCGCACCGATCCGCTGGCGATGCAGCGCCTGAAGGAGGCCGCCGAAAAAGCGAAGATCGAGCTGTCCTCCGCCCAGCAGACCGAAGTCAATCTGCCGTACATCACCGCCGATGCGAGCGGCCCGAAGCACCTGAACATTCGCATCACGCGCGCCAAGCTCGAATCGCTGGTCGAGGAATTGATCCAGCGCACGATCGAGCCGTGCAAGACCGCGATCAAGGATGCCGGCCTGTCGGTTGGCGACATCAACGACGTGATTCTGGTCGGCGGCCAGACTCGCATGCCCAAGGTGCAGGATGCGGTCAAGGACTTCTTCGGCAAGGATCCGCGTCGCGACGTAAACCCGGATGAGGCTGTCGCGATCGGTGCGGCGATTCAGGCCGGCGTGCTGGGAGGCGAGGTCAAAGACGTGTTGCTGCTGGACGTGACTCCGCTGTCGCTCGGCATCGAAACGCTGGGCGGCGTGATGACCAAGCTGATCGACAAGAACACGACGATCCCGACCAAGGCGACGCAGACCTTCTCGACGGCGGAAGACAATCAGACCGCCGTCACCGTGCACGTGCTGCAGGGCGAGCGCGACCAGGCGTCGGCCAACAAGTCGCTCGGCAAGTTCGACCTGAGCGACATACCGCCTGCACCGCGCGGCATGCCGCAGATCGAGGTTGCGTTTGACATCGACGCCAACGGCATTTTGAATGTGTCGGCCAAGGACAAGGCGACCGGCAAGGAGCAATCCATCGTCATCAAGGCGTCGAGCGGCTTGAGCGACGAGGAAATCGACAAGATGGTCAAGGACGCCGAGGCGCACGCCGAGGAAGACAAGAAGTTCCAGGAAATGGTGCAGGCGCGCAACCAGGCGGACAACCTCTTGCATGCGACCGAGAAGTCCTTGAGCGATCTTGGCGACAAGGTCAGCGGCGAGGACCGCGCGAACATCGAGTCGGCGATGAGCGACCTGAAGACCGCACTCAAGGGCGACGACAAGTCGGCCATCGACGCCAAAACCAAGGCGCTGGCCGAAGCCTCCGCCAAGCTCGCCGAGCAGGCCTATGCGCAGGCCAGCGCGGAAGCGGGCGCGGCGCCGGGTGCCGAATCGGATGAAAAGGCCGAGGAAGGCGTGGTCGATGCCGAGTTCGAGGAAGTCAAGGACGACAAGAAGTAGGCAAATAAGTCCCTCTCCCTCAGGGAGAGGGGAGGGTGAGGGGAGTTGATTGGATTCCCCTCATCCCAGCCTTCTCCCTGAGGGAGAAGGCGGCAAGCAGTTGAGCCGCCGTCGGCGGTACGGTGGTTTCCGGGAGATCCATGGCCAAGAGAGACTATTACGAAGTGCTCGGCGTCGGCCGCGATGCCGGCGATGCCGAAATCAAGAAGGCATACCGGCGCCTCGCGATGAAATATCACCCGGACCGCAATCCGGGTGACCAAAGCGCGGAAGTCCACTTCAAGGAAGCCAAGGAAGCCTACGAGGTCCTGAGCAGCGCCGACAAGCGTTCACGGTACGACCAGTTCGGCCACGCGGGCGTCGAGGGCATGGGTGCCGGTGGGGCAGGCTTCGGGGGTGGCTTCAATCCGGGCGACATCTTCGGCGACATCTTCGGCGACATTTTTGGCGGCGGTGGCGCACGCCGTGGCGGCGGCAGCCGCGCCTACCGGGGCGCGGACCTGCGCTACGAAATGCCCCTTGATCTCGAGCAGGCCGTGGCCGGCCACGAGACTTCCATCCACATCCCCGTAATGAGCACGTGCGACACCTGCAGCGGTAGCGGTGCGGCACCGGGCAGCAAGCCCACCATGTGCCCGACCTGCCACGGGCAGGGCCAGGTGCGCATGCAGCAGGGCTTTTTCTCGATTCAGCAGACCTGCCCGCAATGCCGCGGTAACGGCAAGATCATTTCCGAGCGGTGCCCGGACTGCCATGGCGACGGTCGCGTGCAGCAGCAACGCACGCTGTCGGTCAAGATTCCGGCTGGCGTCGACAGCGGCGACCGTATTCGACTGGCAGGCCAGGGTGAGGCCGGCGAGCACGGTGGGCCGCCGGGCGATCTGTATGTTGAAGTGCATGTCCGGCCGCATCCGATCTTTACCCGCGACGGTGCGGATCTCGGTTGCGAACTGCCGATCAGCTTCGCCACCGCTGCACTTGGCGGCAAGCTGGAAGTGCCCACTCTCGATGGTAAGGTATCGCTGACCGTTCCGCCCGAAACTCAAAGCGGCAAGGTGTTTCGCCTGCGCAGCAAAGGCGTGAAACCGGTACGCGGTGGCCCCACCGGTGACCTCATGTGTCGCGTCGAAATCGAAACGCCGGTCAAGCTGACGCCTGAACAACGGGAAATGCTGGAGCAGTTCGAGGCTTCGCTAATGGCCGGCGGCGAACGCCACAGCCCGCGCGCCGACTCCTGGCTCGGGGGTGTGAAAAAGTTCTTCGAGCGCATTGCTTCGTAAACAAATATAAGATGTAGGCCGGCATGAGACCGAAGGGTCGTTCCGCCACAGGTAGTAAATGGCCCAGCCTCTGAACATAGCGCTTTTCGGCGCCGCCGGGCGAATGGGACGCGAGGTCGTCGCCACGGTCCGCGAGTCGCCCGGTTTTCGATTGGTCGCGGCAGTAGCTCGCGCCGGTAGCGATGGCGTCGGCAATGACATCGGCGCGATCGCCAGTGGTGTGCCGCTTGGTCTGGCGCTCTCGAGCGACCCTGAAGCAGCGGCGAAAGCGGCCGACGTATTAGTGGACTTCTCCACCCCCGCCGGTTTCACCGTCGCGTTGGAAGCGGCGCGCCGTGCCGCCTGCGCCTTCGTCAGCGGCACTACCGGCCTTGACGCATCTCACCGCGCGGCGCTTCAGGCCGCCGCGGGCGATATCCCCGTTTTCCACGCTGCGAACATGAGCTTCGGCATGGCCGTGCTGAACCGGCTGACTGGCGACGCCGCCCACATGCTGAGTGATGATTTCGATGTCGAAATCGTCGAAATGCATCACCGTTACAAGAAAGATGCGCCCTCCGGCAGCGCTTTGCATCTTGGCGAAACCATTGCCGCCGCTCGTGGCACAACCCTGCGGAAATCCGCCACGTACGGCCGCCGCGGCGAGGGCGCCCGTTCGGCCGGCAGCATCGGCTTCGCCAGCCTGCGGGGCGGCGACGTGGCCGGCGATCACACCGTCATCTTTGCCGGCGACGGCGAGCGCCTCGAACTCACCTTCCGCGCCGGCAGCCGGCGCATCTTTGCCAATGGCGCGCTGCGAGCCGCTGGCTGGCTTGCAACGCAGCCGGCGGGGCTCTACTCGATGGGCGACATGATCAACGCACTCAAATGAACGTTGAACCGGAGTACTGGATCACGCGCTGGCAAGAAGGCCGCACGGGCTGGCACCACGGCGAAGTCATGCCGCTGCTTGCAAAACATTGGGGCGCGCTTGAAGTACCGCCCGGCACACGCGTGCTGGTGCCGTTCTGTGGCAAGTCGCTCGACATGCTGTGGCTGGCGGAACAGGGGCTCAAGGTGCTGGGTGTCGAAGTCGCGCCGCTCGCGATCGAGCAGTTTTTTGCCGACAATCACCTCGCGGCCACAAAGCGGGAAGCGGCCGACGGAATTCATTACACGGCCGGCGATATCGAGATCATTCAGGGCAATTTGTTTGAAACCGACGCCGCGACGCTGGCCGGATGCGGCGCCGTTTATGATCGTGCAGCGATTATTGCCCAGTCTCCGTCGCAGCGGCGGCGCTACGCGGAGTCGATCTACGGAGCGCTCCCCGCGGACTGCCGCGGTCTCATGATTACGCTCGAATACCCGCAAGCGGAAATGGCCGGGCCGCCATTCTCCGTGGATGCGGACGAAGTCAATCAACTGTTCGGCGCGCACTGGGATATCGACATCGCGGAACGCCGCGACATTCTTGCCAATCAGCCGGGCTTTCAGAAGGACGGCGTCACCGCGCTCCACACTGCCATTTATCGCCTCCATCGACGTGCCGACTGATCGCTAGCTGGGCACGCTCCCAGCCTGCGCAATTACCGCATCCAAGTCGAGCATCTGAATCGCACCGATCGCGGCTTCCCATGCGCCGTCATGGCACAGCCCGGCCATTGCCGCGTTCAGGTAGCCCTCTTTCGCAGCCTCGATACAAGCAGTCCGAACGGCCTCCGCCAAATCGCGTTCGGCTCGAATCGTCATACCGCCACCATTTGCGTAGAATCCAGCCTTCAGCCTACACCGACGCCTGGTGAGTTAACACAAGGGACCTATGCCGCACCTACTGCTGCTCGTACTGGACCTTGGCGGCACGTTCGTGTTCGCGATCAGCGGCGCCATGGCGGCAGTCAAGCACCGGCTCGATATATTCGGCGTGCTTGTATTGTCATTCGCGGCGGGCAACGCGGGCGGTGTTACGCGCGATCTGCTGATCGGCGCGGTGCCGCCGGCGGCGATTGCGGACTGGAAGTATCTCGGCGTCTCCGTTCTCGCCGGGCTGATTACCTTCTTCTGGTACCCCGTCACCGACCGGTTCCGCACCGACGTGCTGTGGTTCGATGCCGTGGGCCTGGCGTTTTTTGCCGTATCCGGCACTGAAAAGGCGCTGGTCTACGGACTTAATCCCGCGATGGCGGCTTTGCTCGGAATGTTGACCGGCATCGGCGGCGGCATGCTGCGCGATGTTCTGGTCAGAGAGATTCCGGTCGTGCTGCGTGCAGATATCTACGCGCTGGCGGCGCTGCTGGGCGCGGCAGTGGTCGTAATCGGCCACGCGGCGCATGTGCCGGCAGTAGCAACTACGGTCATTGGTGGTCTGCTGTGTTTCGGACTGCGTTTCATGGCAATCCAGTACGGATGGCATTTGCCCACTGCGCGGTTGCCGCGAGAGTAGCCGGTTCGTCACGCGCTCTGCAGCGGAGTGCCGGCATGCTTGACTTTGTTTTTCACATGTAAGAATATTATTACACATGGTAAATGAAGCTTGCGTGACCGTATCCGGAGAAGGGCTGCTTGCGGTACTGGCGGCGCTCGCCAACCCGCATCGGCTTCGCATCGTCGCCCGGCTCAGGTCGAACGGTCGAAACTATGTGAGCCAGCTTGCGCGCGAGGTGGGTATCAGCCGGCCGCTATTGCACCTGCATCTGCGAAAACTCGAAGAGGCAGGCCTGGTCAAGAGCAAACTTGAGCTTTCGGACGACGGGAAGGCACTCAACTATTTCGAAGTCACGGACTTTGCGATCGAGTTGACGCCATCCGTGATCGCGGAGGCGGCGGCGTCGCTTCCGAGTCCATCGGCAGAATCGGATTAACCAGAGCAACTTGATTGGCGGGAGGAGGCGGTATGACAACAGCGCAATATCTCATTTTATGGCTTCCGTTCGTTGGAACGATCCTGATTGTTTTCGGGATGAAGTACTTCTCCGCCTTATTCCAGGCGCGCGCACGCATCGCGGACGATGCGAGGTATCGGGCTCTTGCCGAGAAGATAGCAGCGGTGACCGCGGAGCATCAGGTTGTACTGTCCGCGATGCAGGCTGAGCTTTCGAACCTGGCGGCCAACGTCGCCACGGTCGAAAGGATTCTGAAGCAGGTCGAGTAGCTCATCACACGCATCGCAAGAAGAGGCTCCCATGTCATTTAAGATCAAACAAATATTTGTGTCGGACCCTGAACGGTACGAGGGCGTACCTCGAATCAACATCTACCTGATGCGGCTGTTCTGGCTCCTGATAGTTGTTTTACTGGGCAGAGACATATGGCCAGGCATTATTTCGCATCGTGGACAATGGGATCCATACGAAGCTGTAGCTGCGTGCGTGTGGGCAGGATACTGTTCCCTTGCCGTGCTCGGTATCTTCCATCCCGTCCGGATGATTCCGCTTCTGTTCCTCGAGATTTTTTACAAGACGCTCTGGCTTGGAATCGTCGCTTATCCACTTTGGGCCAGCGGACAACTGGCCGGCTCTTCCGCTGCATCTTTCGTGTTTGCGTTCTGGTTTGGCGCCAGTCTCGCCATCATTATCGTTCCCTGGCCGTGGGTATTCCGAACCTATTTATTTGGATGGAAGCGGCGGCCCAGGCGACGAGAATCGGTCGCTACACATGCCCAACAAGGCACTTGACCTGAAGGTTAATCACTATGAGTGACGTCGGAATCATTCGGCTCTATCTTCTGCGGGCTATGTACTTGCTTATGGCGGTGGGACTTGGAACGACCATTTGGCCGTACATTCTATTTCCGGCAGACCTGGTGGCCGGGCAAGGTTCGGTCATACGCGCTCTGCTGGGAGCGCTGGCCGTCCTGTGTCTGCTCGGACTGCGGTATCCACTTCAAATGCTACCGCTCCTGCTATTCGAATTGCTCTGGAAAATTATCTGGGTTACTGCATCGGCCATACCAATGTGGCTTGGCCCCGGCTTGGATCAATACGCTTCCGAGACGCTGTTTGCTGTTGGAATAGGCGTAGTTCTGGTTCCGATCGTCATTCCATGGGGCTATGTAGTGGAGCATTATGTACGCGCTCCGGGTGCGCGCTGGCGCGGTCGAGCAACGTCGAGCATACCGCGCGACGCTGTCTAGACTATGACGTCGAAGGACTACATCGGTCGGAAGAGATGAAGGTAGCTACGGCTCACCGGCAGTAGATCCGGCCGACCTTTCAAATGGATGTTCGCCGTCTCGTTTTCGCCGCGCGTGACATGATCCACAGATCGCAGATTTACGATGGCGGAACGGTGTACTTGCGCAAACTGTGCTGGATCGAGTTGATTTGCCAGTTCCTTCAGCGGTGTGCGAATCAGGCCCTCGGAACTCTTGCCATCGCTTCGCCAGGCGACCACGGTGTATTTGTCCTCGGAGCGCAGGTAGTCGATCTCGTCGGCGGCGACCAGCCGTACCGATTGTCCGACCGACACGCGAATCCAGTGCCGTGTCGCTGATACATTGTCCTTGCAGAGCCGCGCCGCCAGTTGCTCCAGCAGGAGGCTGTTGTCCGGCGTCGGCCCCGCGAGCCGCAGCCGATCCTTGAGCCTTGTCACCGTGACGGCAAGACGGGCATGTTCGACAGGTTTCACCAGGTAGTCGAGCGCGCCTTGCTCAAAGGCCTGCACGGCATATTGATCGTACGCGGTGACGAAAATCAGGTGCGCGCGATTACCTATTAACCTCGCCGCCTCCACCCCGGACATGCCGGGCATGCGCACATCGAGGAAACAGATGGCAGGTTGCTGCGCTTCGAAGCACTCCACCGCCTCTCGGCCATTGCGCGCTTGCGCAATCACTTCCAGTTCCGGCCACGCCTGCGTCAGGAGGCGAACCAGCGCATTGCGGAGCAGCGGCTCATCGTCGGCGATCAACGCGGTAGGCTGTGTCGCCTGCGTTTCTCCAGTGTTCATGTCGAACCGCTCCGTGCAGGAAACTCGATGTTCACGCAGGTGCCTTGCGGCTGCACTGGACTCAATGCAAGTTGTGCATCGCCGCCGAAGGCCAATGCCAGACGCTCTCTTAAATTGGCGAGGCCGATACCCGATCCGGTTTTGGCCTGGGTCGAACCCAAACCCAAGCCGGTATCGACGACCTCGGCGCGACAGCGACCATCGCGCACGTGTACGCGAACCTCGATACGGCCACCAGTCTCGCTTGGATCGATGCCATGACGCACCGCATTCTCCACCAGGGTCAACAACGCCATTGGCGGGCAGAACAGGAGCAATGCTTCGTCATCCGCGTACAGCGTGAACTGCAATCGATCGGGCATTCGCATCTGCATGACTTCGAGATATGCACGCACAAATTCGAACTCTTGTTGCAGGGTGGCCGCCGAATCGTGCATCCGCGGCACGGCAGCGCGGAGGTATGCGATCAGGTTGTTCAGAACCCGGGACGCCTGCGGAGAGCCGGCATCAACCAGTTCGCGCACGTTCGCGAGCGTGTTGAACAGGAAATGCGGTTCCACCTGTGCCTGGAGTAACTTCAGGCGCGCGTCGAGCGCCTTGCGCTCATACTCGCTGCGTTCCAATTCGAACGCCAAAGCCTGGTTGCGCGCGTCGTCCTTAATCTGGCGCAGCAGCGCCGCAACGGCGATCCACGGCGACACCAGCAGGCCGAGGAAGGTTATCTCGCCGAAACCGGTGAGATACGGTTTGTCCGTCCACCACGGCGCGCTATTTCCGATCGTCACCAGGGTGTAAGCCGCCCATGTCGCGGGCGGCACTGCCAATGCCACGGCCGCCACCTGCAACGCCCAGCGTGCAAGCCAGCGCGGAAGACGATCGGGCCATCGCTCGAACAGGCCGAAGACGAGCAGCAACACGAACCCGATAAACGACAGTCGTGCAAGCAAGGACCAATAAGGCGTTGTCTGCCAGGCCCAGTACAGAAGCAGGCTGATCAGTAACGCCGCGCCGAATGCCACCCTCACTCTTCGCCAGTCAAGCACGCGGACGAGAGTACTTTTCGGAGTCGGTGAGGTCGGCATGGCGCGACGATAGCAAACGGGAACGCGCCGCGCACCTCGTCGGGCGGAAATCAAGGCCGCAAGCGCGCCATCAACGCGCCATTCATCCGTCCCGACCGTCGTCTGGCCCGCTGCTCCGGCGATTCGTCGCAAAGCACTTGTGGAAGCCATGTCGATCGGCCAGTCTCGTGCAGCATGCACAACTGAGCCCGGAGGGGGGATTGATGGAAGGTAACATCGCCACGCGCTTGCCTGTTGGCGACGCAATGGCCAGTGCGGTTTCCACCGGCGGTTTTGGCAGGCCAGCGGGGGTCGGCGTCGCGTTGGCCGCGGCGGGTCGATTCTGGTTCCTGACGGCGGTTATCGGGCAATGGCTGTTCGCCTATTACGTGATGGTGTTCTACGGCGGCGCGGCCGCACGCGGGGATTTTGCGGCCTGGAATAAGGTCCT
>DASSBR010000036.1:0-17632 GCA_035698525.1 Gammaproteobacteria bacterium | reverse complement strand
CTCGACCACGGCAGCATCAAGGCGACAGTGCTGATCGAAACGCTGCCGGCGGCGTTCGAGATGGACGAAATCCTGTACGAGCTGCGCGATCATATCGTCGGCTTGAATTGTGGCCGATGGGATTACATTTTCAGTTTCATCAAGACCTTCCGCGACCGCGCCGACCATGTGCTGCCCGATCGCGGCGCGGTGACCATGACGACCCATTTCCTGCGCTCGTACTCGCAGTTGCTGATCCAGACCTGCCACCGGCGCGGCGCGTTCGCGATGGGCGGCATGGCCGCGCAGGTGCCGATCAAGAACGACGAAGCCGCCAACCGCGACGCGCTCGACAAGGTGCGCGACGACAAGCTGCGCGAAGTCGGCGACGGTCACGATGGCACCTGGGTCGCGCATCCGGGCCTCGTGCCGGTGGCGACAGAAATTTTTGACGCGCACATGGACGGGCCGAATCAGCTCGGCCGACTGCGCGAGGATGTGTCGGTCGCGGCGGAGGACCTGCTGCGCGTGCCGAAAGGTGCGATTACCGAAGCCGGCATCCGCAACAACATCAATGTTTCGATCCAGTACCTCGCCGCGTGGCTGGCCGGATCAGGCTGCGTCCCGATCAACCACCTGATGGAAGACGCGGCCACCGCCGAGATTGCCCGTAGCCAGTTGTGGCAGTGGCGGCATCACGCGGCGACGCTCGACGACGGACGCCAGTTTGACGAAGCGCTGCTCGACGAACTGCTGGATTCCGAACTGCAAAGCATCCAGGACGGCGGCCCGCGGCTGCCGCACACGGAAGCGGCGCAGATGTTGTACCGGGCGACGATGGCGGAGGAATGTGCTGAATTCCTGACCATCGCCGCCTACGACCACCTCCGTTAACCCACCCAACAGGAAGCCATAGCCATGGACGACTTCGCTTCACCCGACGCACTCAAACAGGACTGGACCGAGAACCGCCGCTGGCAGGGCATCCAGCGCAATTACAGCGCCGAGGATGTCGTGCGGCTGCGCGGCAGCGTGCCGATCGAATACACGCTCGCTCGCCGCGGCGCGGAAAAACTCTGGAACCTGCTGCACACCGAGAAATTCGTACACGCCCTGGGCGCGCTGACCGGCAACCAGGCCGTGCAGCAGGTCAAGGCCGGCCTCAAGGCGATTTACTGCTCCGGCTGGCAGGTCGCGGCCGACGCCAACACCGCCGGACAGATGTACCCCGATCAGTCGCTTTATCCCGCGGACAGCGTTCCGAACGTGGTGCGCGGCATCAACAACGCGCTGCAGCGCCTCGACCAGATTCATGCCGCCGAAGGGCAGCCGCTCGAGGATGTGTACGCGCCCATCGTTGCTGACGCGGAAGCCGGATTCGGCGGCGTGCTGAACGCCTTCGAACTGATGAAAAACATGATCGCCGCCGGTGCCGCCGGCGTGCATTTCGAGGATCAGCTCTCCGCCTACAAGAAATGCGGCCACATGGGCGGCAAGGTGCTCGTGCCGACGAATGAGGCGGTGCAGAAACTGGTCGCCGCGCGGCTTGCGGCCGACGTGCTCGGCGTGCCGACGGTGCTGGTCGCCCGGACCGATGCCAACGCCGCGACACTGCTGACGTCGGATGTCGACGAATATGATTCGCCGTTCCGTACCGGCGAGCGCACGCCCGAAGGCTTTCATGTCGTCAAGGCCGGCATCGACCAGGCCATCGCCCGCGGACTCGCCTACGCGCCCTATGCCGACCTCGTCTGGTGCGAAACGGCACACCCCGACATCGCGGAGGCGCGCCGCTTCGCCGAGGCGATTCGCCGCGAACATCCCGGCAAGCTGCTGGCCTACAACTGCTCGCCATCGTTCAACTGGCGGCGGCACCTGGACGACAAGACCATCGCGGGTTTCCAGAAAGAGCTGGCGGCGATGGGCTACAAGTTCCAGTTCGTCACTCTTGCCGGCTTCCATTCGCTCAACTACTCGATGTTCGACCTCGCGCACCGCTACCGCGATCACCAGATGGCGGCGTACGTCGAACTGCAACAGGCGGAATTCGCCGCCGAGGAACGTGGCTACACGGCCACGCGGCACCAGCGCGAAGTCGGCGCCGGCTACTTCGATCAGCTCACGCAGATCATCGGCGGCGGCGCCTTGGGACTGACGGCGCTGGCGGGCTCGACCGAAGAGGCGCAGTTCCGGCCGGAGGAGAAAGCGGCAGTCGGTTCAGCGGCGGTTTAGCGGAATTCGCCCTGACTGGGCAGGGGCGGGCACGTTTGCAGGCGAAGGGGGCCGCGAGGCTGGTAAAATGCGCGGGATCGGAACGGGATCCCTCATGCCAAATACGCCCAACCACGAGCCTTCGCTGGCCGTCGACTTTGCCGGCCTCACGCTCGCCAGCCCCATCGTGCTGCTTTCCGGCTGCGTCGGCTTCGGCGCTGAATATACGCGTGTCACCGGATTTTCCAACGCGGACGCGGGCGCCGTATGCCTCAAGGGCACGACCCTGAACGCCCGTCTCGGCAATCCGCCGCACCGGATCGCCGAGACGCCGATGGGCATGCTGAATGCGATCGGTCTGCAAAATCCGGGCGCGCATGCGGTCGTCAACGACATTCTGCCGACGCTGGATTTCAACGAAACGCGCTTCATCGCCAACGTTTCCGGCTCGACCGTCGAGGAGTACATCGAAGTCACGCGCATCTTCGACGATTCCCCCATCGACGCGATTGAAATCAACATTTCCTGCCCGAACGTCAAGGAAGGCGGCGTCGCGTTCGGTAACGATCCCGATATGTCGGCGCGCGTCGTCGAAGCGTGCCGCGCCGTCACCGACAAGCCGCTGATCACCAAGCTGTCGCCCAACCAGACGAACATTGCTTACAACGCGGAGCGTTGCATCGAGGCCGGTACCGACGCGCTGGCCGTCATCAACACGCTGATGGGCATGGCGATCGACATCAACACCCGCCAGCCGGTGATCGGCAACATCCAGGGCGGCCTGTCGGGCCCGGCGATCAAGCCGATCGCGCTATTAAAGGTGCGCCAGGTGTACACCGTGGCGCGGCGGCATAACATCCCGATTATCGGCCAGGGCGGCATTGCGAGCGCAGACGACGCACTGGAGTTCCTGATCGCGGGAGCGAGCGCCGTCGGCGTGGGTACGGCGCTGTTTTACGATCCATTGATTTGTCCGAAGATCAATGACGGCATTGCGAACTATCTGCGGCGATTGGGTCACACGAACATCGCGGAATTGACTGGATCGTTACGCGAGAACGAACAGAAGAACACTAAAAACTACCGCATATCGCCTTAATAGGTCCTTGTATCGGCTAGGTTTGTTTACATAGCCTGCAAGCTCCCTTATGCTTCTTCCGCTGTAAAAAGCCCACGAATGCGCCCTCCCGCGGGAGGCGCCGCAAGCCGGCCGCGGTCGGCAGGGAGTTGGGGGAATTGCTCTCAAAATTCACAAACAGGCGGCGGCCTGGTGGCCTCGCCGGCTTCGCGTTCGATGCCGACGGCCTCGGGGTGGCTCATATTGCCCGGGAAAAGGGCCGCGCGCCGCGGCTGGAAAGCTGTCGCTACATTCCATGCGCCGATGACGGCCGCGTGGCGGCGATCGGCGACGCTGTCGACCAGCTTGGCTTGCGCCATCATGCCGCGACGTCGGTTATCGACGCCTCGGCCTATCAGCTTCTTCTTGTCGAAGCGCCGGACGTGCAGCCCGAAGAGCTGCGCGGTGCGGTGCGCTGGCGCATCAAGGATCTGATCGACTTTCATATCGACGACGCGGTCATCGACGTCTTCGAGGTGCCCGGCCAGCACAGCACGGGTGCCGGAGGCCGCCTGATGTACGCGGTCGCGGCGCGTGGCACCGCTGTGCAGAGCAGCATCCGCCGGCTCGAAGATGCCGGGATGGATTTAAGATCCATCGACATCCCGGAGATGTGTCTCAGAAACGTCGCCGCACTGTTGCCCGAAGACATCGAGGGTGTCGCGTTCATGTATCTCGGCCGCGACGACGGTCTCGTGGTGCTGACCCGCCAGGGCACGCTGTATCTCGCGCGCCGTATCGAGACCGGCTACGCGGCGCTCGCCGCCGCCGATCCGGAGCAGTTCGAGACGCTGGCGAGCGGCATCGTGCTCGAATTGCAGCGCTCGCTGGACTATTACGAAAGCCATTACGCGCAGGCATCCATCGGCCATATCATCATCGCGCCGACGGTCGTGCCGCTGCCGGGCCTGCAGGAGTTCATCCAGAATCACGTCAGTGCGCGCGTGAACACGTGCGACCTGAACGAGCTGCTGGATGTTGCCGTGCCGTGCGATCAGCAACTCCAGGGGCGTTGTCTGCCGGCGCTTGGCGCCGCGCTCAGAACAGAGGCCGCGGCGGCCCTATGATTCAACAGATCAATCTTTACCAGCCGATCTTCCGCACGCAGCGGAAGGTGTTCTCCGCGGGCGCGATGAGCCAGGCGATCGGCGTCGTGATTGTCGCGCTGGCGTTGCTGTACGGCTGGGGCGTCTGGCAGACGCACAATCTGCAGTCGCGGGTTCTCGCGCTGCAGGCGCAGCAGACCCGCGCGAGCACTACGCTGGAGCGGCTGGAGGCGAATCTTGCGGCGCGCCAGCCGAGCGCCGCGCTGACCCAGGCGCTCACCGCGGCCACGCAGGATCGCGCCGCCCGCCGGGCGCTGCTCGAAACCCTTTCAACGCGCAGCCATGCCAACGGTGCCGGTTTCGCCGACCTCCTGGCCGGGCTGGCGCGCACCCATGTCGCGGGGCTGTGGCTCACGGACATCGTTCTCGGTAACGGCGGCGAGAACATCAGTCTCGCCGGCGCCACGATGCGTTCATCGCTGGTGCCGGAGCTGGTACGCAAACTCGCCGATGCGCCGGCTTACGCCGGCGTCGAATTCAAGCGGCTGCAAATACGCCGCGACGACGAGGCACACGGACGCGCTCACCTGAGTTTCCTGCTGTCGACAACAGCCAAGAAAGGAGATGAAGCGGATGCGGGCGCGCCTGCAGCAACTCTCGGCGCGCGTTGACGCGCTCACGCTCCGCGAACGCGGCCTGCTGATGCTGGCCGTGGTGGCGGTGCTCGTGGGTCTCTGGGAGATCGCGTTCTTCGGCCCGCTCCATCAGCGGGAGGCGGCGCTCGATCACCAGGCGCAGACGTTGCACATTTCCGTCGCGGCGTTGAACCAGTCGATCACGCAGGCCGCCGAAAAACGCTCGGAGGATCCGAACGTGGCCTTGCGCGCGGAACTTGCCAAAGTCAAGCGCGACAGCGAGCAGCTCGACCGTAAGCTCAACGCCATCACCGCGGGCCTGATCGCGCCGCGCGAAATGGCGTCGGTGCTTGAACGGGTGCTGAAGGCGCAGCACGGGCTGCGGCTTGTGAACATCGCCAACACGCCGGCTGAGGCCGTCTCGCTGGGCGACGCGGCCGGCTCATCGACGGCGAAAATCTTTCGGCACGGCATGACGCTGACCTTCGAGGGCAGCTTCCTCGACACCCTGAAGTACCTGCGCGCACTGAAGGCGCTGCCCGGACGCTTTTACTGGGACAGCCTGGACCTCAAGGTGAAGAGATATCCGGTGAACCGGGTAACGGTGACGGTTCATACGCTGAACCTTAAAGAGGGGTGGATCGGTGTTTAAGAAGACGGGGTTCGGAAAGAGCATCGTGGCGTTGGCGCTGGCGATTGTTGCCACGGGCGCGTTCGCCGGTAGCTTTCATGATCCGATGCGGCCGGACTATGGCGTCACTCACAGCAGCCGGACCAGTCACAGCTGGCATCTGAGCTCAATTCTTGTTGCGCCGCACCGCCGTCTGGCCATGATCAACGGCGAGAGCGTGAGCGTTGGCGACCGCGTCGATGGCGCGACGGTCGCCGCCATTCTTCCCGGCGTGGTCAAGCTGCGCAAAGCCGGGCGCGTCATCACCATCGAACTTATACCTACCACCATAAAAACCGCGCATTCCGCGTCTGAAAGGCGGCATTGACATCATGATTAGAAGAACGACCGTCCTGCTTATCGCAAGCCTGTGCGCCGCCGCGCTCGCCCTCGGCGGTTGCGCCAGCTTGCCCGGCCCGACGGCAGCGGAAAGCACGCATCGCGCGCTGCACGAGGCGGCCTCGCAGAAGACCGCGCCGGTGACGCCGCCGGCCGCCGTCAGCGCCGCGCTGTTGCCGCCGCTTCGTGCGCCCACACCCGATGCGGGCGCCGCCGAAGAGCGGTTCGACGTGACTGTCCAGCGAGTGCCGGCGCGCCGCTTCTTCATGGGGCTTGTGAAGGGCACACACTACAACATGGTCGTGCCCCGGAAACTTGAAGGCGACGTGACGCTCCGTCTCCGGAATGTCACGGTGCCGCAGGTGATGGATATCGTCCGCAGCGAGTACGGCTACGAGTATCAGCGCAACGGCAACGTTTTCATGGTGCTGCCCGAGACGCTCAAGACGCGCATTTTCCAGGTGGATTATCTCGATATCACCCGCAAGGGCGTATCGCGCACGCGTGTTACCTCGGGCGAAACCACCAACCAGCCGATGAATAACACGCGCTACGGCTACGGCGGCGGGTTGTACGGCAATCGCGGCGGCATGGGGCTTGGTCGCAATGGCAACGGCAACGGCAACGACGAGCAGGAGCGCAATTCCACGGCGATCCGCACCGAGATCGAGTCGAACTTCTGGAAAGATCTCACGTCGTCGCTGAACGCGATCGTCGGCGGCGCGGAGGGGCGGCAGGTCGTCGTCAATGCGGATTCAGGCGTGATTGTCGTGCGCGCATTGCCGGGCGAACTGCACAATGTCGCGATGTATCTCGACCAGGTGCAGGGCATCGTCAGCCGCGAAGTGGTGCTTGAAGCCAAGGTTATCGAGGTCGCGCTGAACAACGGGTTCCAGTCCGGCATCAACTGGGGCGCGCTCGGGCGGCCCGGAAACGGGGAAACGATTTTCGGATCGCAAGTTGCCGGCAGCCACCTGTTCGACCTTGGCCGTTCCGACCTTGCCGGCGCCAATCTCAATATTACCCCCGGCAACGCGATTACCAGCCTGCCCACGTCGGCATTTGGCGGCACGTTTGCGCTGGCGCTCAACCTGAGCGATTTCAACGCCTTCATCGAGTTGCTGCAAACTCAGGGCACGACGCACGTGCTGTCGAGCCCGCGCGTCGCGACGTTGAACAATCAGCAGGCGGTGATCAAGGTTGGCTCGGATGAATTTTTCGTCACCGGGATTTATCAGAACACTTACGTCACCACCAGCACCGCGAGTACCAGCAACGTCATTCTGCAGCCGTTCTTTTCCGGCATCGCGCTCGACGTGACGCCGCAGATCAACGACAACGGTGAGGTCACGCTGCACATCCACCCGACCGTCAGCGAAGTCACGGATCAGCAGAAGAGCTTTACGGTCAGCGGCGAAACCACCAGCCTGCCGCTGGCGCTCAGCCAGGTGCGCGAGTCGGACAGCGTGGTGCGGGCGAAAAGCGGCCAGATCATCGTGATTGGCGGTCTGATGAAAAACGAGACCCACGATCGCGTCTACAAGACGCCGCTGCTCGGCGACATCCCGTTTCTTGGCGCGCTGTTTCGCCACACGCAGAAACAGAACGTGAAGACCGAGCTGGTGATCCTGCTGAAGCCGATCGTCATCGACCATCCGGGCCAGTGGTCCAAGCTCAGCCAAAGCTCGCTCGACCGGCTGGATTCACTGGATCCACCGGCCGAATAGTGAGCCGCTAGATGTACCTTGAGCACTTCGGCCTTAAGGCGTTACCGTTTTCGCTGACGCCGGACACGGATTTCTTCTTCGCGAGTCCGAGTCATAGCGAAGCGCTCAATGTGCTGCTGGTTGCGTTGCGCGGCGGCGAGGGTTTCATCAAGGTCACGGGCGAAGTCGGCCTGGGCAAGACGCTGCTCTGCCGGCGGCTGCTGAACGCGCTCAGCGACGAATTCGTCACGGCTTACATTCCCAATCCGCATTTGTCGCCGGGCTCGATGCGCCTGGCCTTGAGCCGCGAGTTGCGGCTGCGGCTGCCGCGCGCGCGCTACACGCAGGATGAACTTCTGCTGTGGCTGAATGCGGCTTTGCTGCGCTTCGCCCGGGAGGGCAAGCGTGTTGTCCTGTGTCTCGACGAGGCGCAGGAGTTGCCGGCGCAGACGCTCGAAGCGGTGCGTCTGTTAACCAATCTCGAAACCGAGAAACGCAAGCTGCTGCAAGTCGTGCTGTTCGGTCAGCCGGAGCTTGACCGGCGTCTGGCAGACCGCCGCCTGCGCCAGCTCACCCAGCGCATCACGTTTTCCTACCGGCTCGCGCCGATGAACCGGGCGATGATGACGGACTACGTGGCCCATCGCCTGCGCGTCGCAGGTTTCCGCGGACCGCTGCCGTTCACGCCGCGCGCGCTCGGACGCCTGTACCGGGCCAGTCGCGGCACGCCGCGCCTGGTCAACGTGCTGTGCCACAAGGGCCTGATGGCCGCCTACGGGCCGGGCGCGCATGAGGTCGATGGCCGCGCGATGCGGATGGCGATCCGCGATACCGAGGGCGCGCGCCACCCATGGCGCAGCGGCCGTACGGCGTTCGCCGGCGTGGTGATCGGTCTCGTTGCCGCGAGCTGGCGCTGGTTGCCCGGAGGCCGGCCGTGAGTCTCGTCAACCAGATGCTGCGCGATCTTGAAGCGCGCAAGGAACGCGAGGAGGCGGTTGCACCGCGCGACGATGTGCGGGCAGTGCGGGTGAAGCGGCCGCGCAGCGGCGGGATCGTATTACTTGTAGCCGTGATCGCGATTGCGGTCGCGGCGGGCATGGCATTGGGCTCGCATGTCGGCGCGTGGTTCGGTGACGGGCATGGCTCTCGCGCGCCAGTGGCCTCTTCGCTTCCCTCTCCCTCCGAAAGAGGGACAGAGGGTGAGGGTCGGCTGAGCCCGAAGGTTGGAATGGATTCCGAGGCTCATGGCTCCGGGAACCCTCACTCCGACCCCTCTCCCGAGGAGGAAGGGGCCAGGAGCGCGATTGGCGACGTGGCCTCTTCGCTCCCCTCTCCCGCCGGGAGAGAGACCGGGGGTGAGGGTCGGTTAAGCCCGAAGGTTGAAACGGATTCCGAGGGTCATGGTTCCAGGAAAGTCGCCCATGTAGCGGCGGTGCCCGCGCCTGCGAAGCATCACGATGCGTCCCGCATGACCAAAACCGTCCATCCGCCGACACCGGCCGAACGCGCTGCGGCAGCCTATGCCAAAGGCGTCGCCGCCGCCCGCGTGGGCGATGCGGCCGAGGCCGAAGTCCAATTTCATGCCGCGCTGCTAGCTGATCCCACCGCCTACGGCGCGCGCGAGGCGCTCGCCGCGCTGTTGAGTCGCCAGGGGCGCAACAGCGAGGCCCTGCAAGTCTTCATGCGTGGCATGCAGGCCGATCCGCCCCGGCGCGACTTGTACGCGCGGCTGGATGCCCGCCTGCTGGTGGCGAACAACCGAATTCCGCAGGCGGTCGCGATCCTGAAGGACAACCTGCCGGACGCGGCGAAGGCGCCGGCACATTACGCGTTCCTTGCCGCGTTGCAGGAACGCCAGGGCGCGCACGCCGCGGCCGAGCGGAATTATCTGAAGGCGCTGCGCGCAAATCCGGACGAAGGCCGGTGGTGGGCCGGCCTGGCCGTCGCTTACGACCAGTCCCGGGAGTTCGATAAAGCGCTCGCGGCCTACCAACGTGCGCGCCGCGCGGGCGGCCTCGGCGTGACGCTGACGGCATGGGTCAACCAGCGCATCGCGGCGCTGAAACCGTAGCGACTGAACGATGAGCATGAACGCCAAGCCGAAAAGAATCCGCATCGGGGACCTGCTGGTCAGTCACCGGCTGATTTCCGAAAATCAGCTCCAGTCCGCGCTCGCCGAACAGAAAAAAAGCGGCCGCAAGCTGGGGCGGGTGCTGATCGATCTGGGGTTCGTCGACGAAAAGAATCTGCTGGAACTGCTGTCGCAGCAACTCAAAATTCCGGTCGTCGATCTCAAACGTTACCAGTTCAACCCGGACACAGTGCGCCGCCTGCCGGAAATGCACGCCCGCCGCTATCGTGCGCTGGTGTTGGACATCAAGTCCGACCATGCGCTGGTTGGCATGGCCGACCCGACGGACATTTTCGCTTTCGACGAAATCGGCCGGTTGTTGAAGACGCCGGTGCGCCA
The DNA here is from genome assembly GCA_035698525.1 of Gammaproteobacteria bacterium. Lineage (GTDB taxonomy): Bacteria > Pseudomonadota > Gammaproteobacteria > Natronospirales > DASSBR01 > DASSBR01. The sequence goes on along the minus strand of DASSBR010000036.1, from coordinate 7,459 downwards.
GGCGCTGGTGCGTGAGGCGGACCTCCTGCGCGCGATCGACCTCGTCTATCGGCGCACTTCCGAAATCACGTCGCTCGCCGAGGAACTGGGCGAGGAACTGGGCGAGGGCGATTACGACCTCGACGCGCTGGTGGCGGAAAACGAAGTCACCGACGCGCCGGTCATCAAGTTGTTGCAGACGATGTTCGAAGATGCCGTGCAGATCGGCGCTTCCGATATTCACATCGAGCCGGCCGAAGACAACCTGCGCATCCGCCAGCGCGTCGACGGCATGCTGCAGGAGCAGATCATCGAAGGCACGCGCGTGACGCAGGCGCTGGTGACGCGGCTCAAGCTGATGGCGGGACTCGACATTTCGGAAAAGCGCCTGCCGCAGGACGGGCGATTCAACATCAAGGTAAAGGATCGCGGTCTCGACGTACGCGTCGCGACCATGCCGGTGCAGTACGGCGAATCCGTCGTCATGCGCCTGCTCGATGAATCCGCCAACCTGCTGTCGCTCGATCAGCTCGGCATGCCGGCGGAAATCCTGCCGACGGTGCGGCGCATCATCAGCCGCCCGACCGGCATGCTGCTGGTGACGGGGCCGACCGGCAGCGGCAAGACGACCACACTTTACGCCGCGCTCAATCGCATCAACACGTCCGAGCGCAAGATCATCACCGTCGAGGACCCGGTCGAATACCGGCTTGCGCGCATCAACCAGGTGCAAGTGCAGCCGCGCATCGGCCTGGACTTTGCACGCGTGCTGCGTACCGCGCTGCGCCAGGATCCGGACGTGATCATGGTCGGCGAAATGCGCGACCAGGAAACCGCGGAAATCGGTTTGCGCGCGGCCATGACCGGCCACCTGGTGCTGTCGACGCTGCATACGAACGATGCGATTTCGACGGTCAACCGCCTTCGCGACATGGGTGCCAAGGGTTATCTCGTCGCCGCCGCGCTGAACGGCGTGATCGCCCAGCGGCTCGTGCGCCGGGTCTGCGAAAGTTGCGCCGAGCCGTATCAACCGAGCGGGCAGGAAACGGCCTGGCTCCGGGCGCTGACCGGCGGGCGGACGGCGGCGCTGAAGCACGGCCGCGGCTGTGCTTATTGCAACAACACCGGTTATCGCGGGCGCATCGGCGTCTACGAAATGCTCGAAATTGACGCGGAACTGGCGGACATGCTGCGTCGCGACGACGCCGCCGGATTTGCCCGCGCGGCGCGCGAACGGGAAAGCTTCCGGCCGCTGCTCGCCAGCGCGCTCGATTACGCCATCGCCGGCGTCACTTCGCTGGAAGAAGTGCTGCGCCTCGCCGGCGGGCTGGATGAACTGCGCGACGTGCCGATCGCCGACGAAGCGGAAGCCGGTTGATGGCGACATACCAGTACAAGGGCCGCACCGCGCGCGGCGATCTCGTCAACGGCAAGCTCGACGGCGAGACCGCAGAGGCGGTGGCGGACCAGCTTTTCACGATCGGCGTCACGCCAATCGATATCGCGCCGGCGCCCGCCGCGGCCGCGCCGCGCGGCGGACGTGACGCCGGCTGGAAGGCGCTCCTGACCCGCGAACGCCCCAAGCTCGACGACCTGATCCTGTTCAGCCGCCAGATGTTCAGCCTGACCAAGGGTGGTGTGCCCATCGTGCGCGCGTTGAAGGGACTTGCCGCGTCGACGCACAATCTGATGCTGCGCGACACAATCGGTCAGATCGTCGAATCGCTGGCGGCCGGCCGTGATCTCGCCAACACGCTCGCGCGTCATCCCAAGGTGTTTTCGCCGCTGTACGTGAACATCGTCCGCGTCGGCGAAAACTCCGGTAACCTCGAAGAAGCGTTTCAGCGTCTCGCGCAATACCTGAGCTTCGACAAGGACACGCGGCGGCGCATCCGCACCGCGTTTCGCTATCCGATCCTGGTGATCACCTTCGTCGCCGTCGCGATCGCCATTCTGACGACGTTCGTCATTCCCAAGTTCGCCACCCTGTTCGGTCACTTCCATATGAAGCTGCCGTGGCCGACACGGGTGATCCTCGCCGTGTCGGATTTCGCCAGCCACGACTGGCCGATCGTGCTCGGCCTGCTGGCTGCCGCGGCGATTGCGCTCAGGCTCTGGATCAACACGGACAATGGCCGCTACCGTTGGGACAAGTGGCTGCTGAAAATGCCGATCATCGGCCAGATCGTGTTGCGCTCCGCGCTCGCCCGCTTCGCGCGCGGGTTCGCGATGGCTTATCGTGCCGGCGTCCCGCTGATTTCAACGCTCACGCTCACCGGGCATGCGCTCGGCAATACCTGGCTGCGCGAGCGCGTGCTGGAAATGCGCACCGGCGTCGAGCGCGGCGAATCGCTCAGCCATACTGCCGCGGCCGCCGGCCTGTTTCCGCCGCTGGTGCTGCAAATGCTGCTGGTTGGCGAAGAAACCGGCACGATCGACGACATGCTCGACGAAGTCGGCGACTTTTATGAGAGCGAAGTCGAATACAAACTGCAAAACCTGAGCGCCGCCATCGAGCCGATACTGATTGTCGTGCTCGGCATCATGGTGCTGATCCTGGCGCTCGGCGTGTTCCTGCCGATGTGGGACATTGCGAGGATTCCGGGGCATGCATAAGGCCAGGGAGAGAGGCTTCGCCGATCTGTTCGGAGACGCTCTTGACGCCCGCCGCCGGCGGCGTCACATGTCGCGGCTTGAACTGGCGATCTCTGTCATCATCGTCGGCGTGTTGATCGGCGTCGTCGCCTGGCGCGCCAACGAGCTGATGGTGGAGGCGGAGCAAGTCAGTGTCATGCAGGTCGCCGGGCAGCTTCGCGCGGCGCTGGGTCTTGAGGTCGCCGCACGTGTCGCCCGGGGCCATCTTGCTGCCGCGGCCGGCCTCGCTGCCAGCAACCCCATGGATCTGCTGCAAGTCCGGCCGGCAAACTACCTCGGCGTCCTGAGCGACCCGGACCCGGCGCAAATCCGCCCCGGCAACTGGTATTTCGACTCACGCACCGGCTATCTGGTCTACCGCGTACAGCACACCGATGACTTCGAGACGGTGTTAACCGGGCCGGCCCGGGCCGAATTCGTCATTCGGCTGCGTTATCGCGACGGCGATGGCAATGGCCGCTATAACGCCGCCGGCGACACGCTTTACGGCGTCGACTTTGTGCCGGCCGCGCCATTTCGCTGGGTGAACCATGACCAATAGCTGGCTCGTAGCCGCCTCTACAACTTTGATCCAGGCGACGCTCCTGTTGCTGGCCGTCGGCGCCGCGGGTGCCTTGCTTCTCGGCCTCAGCTTGCTTGTCATGCCGGCGCGGGCCTCCGCCGTATTTGTTCGTGGCTACCGGTTTCCCGCCGGCCTCGATCAAACCGTCTTTTGGGAACGTTTTTTCTACCGCCATCACTGGTCGCTCGGCGGACTGATTATGGTCGGCGCCGCTTACGTCCTCGCCATGCTGCTGACGTTCGACCAGCCGGGGCGCATCGCCGCGGCCTTCGGCATGACCGCTGGCGGCGAGATTGCGATCATCCTGATCGAAAGTTTGCGCGCGCTGCTCCTGCTGTGCAGCGTGCTGGCGTTGCCCTTCGGCGCGGTCATATTGGTTCGTCCGAGCCTGATCAAAAGCGTGGAGCGCGCAGCCAACCGCTGGGTCGAGACGCCCGCGCCGCGGCTGGCGGCCGGGGCACCACTCACCCATCCACGCTGGTGGGGGCTTTTCTTCGTCGCCGGCGCACTTTATACGTTGGCCGGACTGGGATTGGCATTCGTCGCCCATTAGCGACCATTTATCAGTAAATTCAAAGATCTTGGAGGGAGAAATGGTTGACATATAGCTGGCTATACAGTATTTACCCCTACACCGTTCCGCATGCGGATCGGCTTACCCGGGGCGAGGCGGCGGGGGCCGCGGCTCCTGCCAAATCGACTTCGGAAAAATTGCGAGGGCGAAAGCTCTCAACCATAGGGTGCATTATGAAGAAGCAAAGTGGCTTTACCCTGATCGAACTGGTCACGGTAATTATCATTCTGGGGATCCTGGCGGCATTTGCGGTGCCCCGGTTCATTGACCTGACGAGCGAGGCGAAGGCAGCTTCGATCAAGGGCCTGGCCGGTAGCGTGAAAGCCGCTTCGGCGCTGGCGCATTCCGTGTACATCGTCGCCGGCGACGCGCCGACGACCGTGACGATGGACGGCGCCGCGGTGACGTTGATCAACGGTTATCCTACTGCGGACGATGCGGGCATCACGGCGGCGGTCAACATTGGAGAGGACTATTCCACTGACGACGCGGGCGCGTTCTGGCTGAAATCCGACGGTGCTACGGCGCCGACCGATTGCGAGGTCGTCTACGCGGCGGCCACGGCAACGGCCCCGCCGACGGTAACCGTCACGTCCGATTGTTCTTGACGATCGTCATGACGGATGACGGCTAGCCGTCAACTGCAACAGGGCGGCCGGGTGCCGCCCTGTTGCTTTTCAGCCAATGACAATGCGAACGCATCGTAACCTGGGCTTTACGGCGATCGAACTAATCGCCGTCATCATTATTGTCGGCATTCTCGCCGCCTTCGTAGTGCCGCGTTTTGCGGGGCGCGGCGCATTCGACGCGCGCGGCGTCTACGATAACCTCGCCAGCGCGCTGCGCTACGCGCAAAAGAAGGCGCTGGCCAGCAACTGCCCGGTTCAGGTCGCGATTACGGCGACCAGCTACAGCCTCACCCATAGCCCCGCGCCCTGCGGCAGTGGCACGGGCACGCCGGTAGCCAATCCGTCCGGCGGCGCGTTTACGTCCAGCGACCTGCATGGCATAACGCTCTCGCCCGCCACCACGATCACTTTCGCGGCATCCGGCGCGACCACCGCCGGCAGCGATATCACCATCAGCGTTATCGGCGGCGGTCAAATGCGCACACTAACCGTCGTCGCCGCCACCGGCTACGTGGAGTCGAAATGAGCAGTCTGCCTCGGAAGCAGTCCGGCGTGACGCTCATCGAGCTGGTTGTTTCCATTGTCGTCATCAGCATCGCTCTTGTCGGCGTTCTGCTGGCCCTCAACCGCTCGATTTCCACCAGCGCCGATCCGATGGTCCAGCAGCAGGCGGTGTCCATCGGCGAAGCCTACATAGAAGAGATAATTGGAAAGTCCTATGCGCCTCTCCCGAACCCGGCCGGGCGACAGAACTACAACGACGTGGACGATTACAACGGACTCAATGACATCGGCGCGCGGGATCAGACGAATACTGCGATCGCAGCGTTGAATGCCTATACCGTGGGGGTTGACGTAGACGATGGCGCAAACCTCAACGGCGCACCGGCCAAACTGGTTACCGTTACGGTTTCGCATGCCGGCATGCCTGATGTGGCGCTGGCGGCCTACCGGCTGGACTACTGATGCACCGGACCTCAATATTCCAATCCGGCTTCACGCTGATCGAAATCATCGTTGTCATTATCGTGCTGGGCATTCTCGGCGCCATCAGCGTGACCTTCATCAACTACACCGTCGATGGCTATGTCGCACAAACCCGCCGCGCCGCGCTCGTGGACGACACCACACTTGTCCTGAGCCGGATGGCGCGCGACATTCGCTCGGCGCTGCCGAACAGCGTACGGGTCGATCCGGCAAACCACGCCATCGAGCTGCTGCACGTCTGCGCGGCCGGCCGTTATCGCGACGGACCCGGCAGCAGCGGCGCCAACAACTACTCGGGCGCGCAATACCGTCTGCAGTTCAACCGGGCCGACGATCAGTTCAACATCGCCGGTACGCTGGACGCATGCAATCCGGCGGCGACCCACGCCGTCGTTTACAACATCGGCATTGCCGGCGCGGATGCTTACAGTGTCGGCGGCACGCCAAACGTCATTACGCCCGACGGTACGACCATTGCCATCGACGACGCGCCGCCGGAAGCGCACATCACGCTGGCGCCGGCGTTCCAGTTCAAATACCAGTCGCCCGGGCAGCGCATTTATTTCATCAATACACCCATCTCGTGGGCGTGCGACCCGGCGTCGAACACACTGACGCGCTACAGCGGTTATCCGATCAACGCGGCGCAAAGCATTCCGGCTGCCGCGTTTGGTGCATTGGCGACGAACGACGTCGCCGGCTGCAACTTTCAATACACCGCCGGCACGACACAGCGCGCCGGCGTGGCCACGCTCAGCCTTACGCTGACGCGCGATGGCGAATCGGTCCGTCTGCTCGATCAGGTGCACGTCGTCAATGCGCCGTAAGGAGCAAGGGGTCGCGCTCGTTCTGGCCGTGTTCATCATCACGGTATTGGCGGCGTTGGGCGCCTACATCGTCACCGTGGGCAGTGTGCAGCATCAGACGATAGCGCTGACGCTGCAACAGACGCGCGCGCTCAATGCGGCACGCGCAGGCGCGGAATGGGTGAGCTACCAGATTGCAGCCACGGGAAATTGTCCTGCCGCGCCGATAGCGGATTTCGATCCGGGCGCACCGACACTCTCGGCGTTTACCGTCACCGACATTACATGCAACGTGACCACGCACACGATCAGCGGGGGTGACATTAACATTTACGTCATCGATGCCACAGCGACTGCCGGCGCTTATGACTCGCCGGATTACGTGTCGCGGCACGTGCGCACTATCGTGAGTGGACCAGCGTGATTACCCGGTTCCGACTGATGGTGGTGATTGCGCTCCTTGCCAGCAGCGGCGTTGCACGCGGAGCCATTACTTTTGTCGGTACGACATTCACGAATGCGAACGGCAAGCAAGTTACCAGCCTCGATTTGACGGAGCCGCCCGGTACTGTGGCAGGCGACCTGATGCTGACGATTGTCAGTGTGCAGGACAATGGCGAGTTCAACACCATAACGCCCCCCGCCGGCTGGACGTTGCTACGAGAAGATTCAGCGGGAACGGGCTGTCCATCAGCATGCTCGGATGGGTTGCATCAGGCGATTTACTGGCGTATCGCCACTGATGCCACGACGACGACGTACACCTGGAACTTCAGTTTGAAGGAGCGAACGGATGCCGGCATCGTCGTCTATCGGGGCGTTGATCCCTCGAATCCGTTCGAGGCGACTAGCGGTGTCGGAACATTCGGCACCGGAACCGTCACCGCACCCTCGGTAACAACGGCCAGTACGGGCAGCCGACTAATTGGCTTCTTCAGCGTGCAATACGGCAACGCAGGGTTCGACATCAGTGGGACAGGTATGACGGTGCTCACCGACGCAGGCGGCAATCCGTACAACCCATTAAGTACCGGTGGCTCGACCGCCGGTGTCACTCAGGCTGTAGCAGACCAAACCCTCGCCGCCGCGGGCGCAACCGGTGATCGTGTGGCTACCGTTGTCGGCGGGAAAGCTGCCTGGGGAATCGGCCAGCTTGTTCTGTTGAAAGGCCTCGGACTGGATCATTTCGAAATCGAAGCTGTCGGCGGCGGGCTAATTGCTCAACAAAACGCCGGTCAAAGCTTCAATATCCGTATCCGGGCGGTGG
>DASSBR010000035.1:0-54665 GCA_035698525.1 Gammaproteobacteria bacterium | reverse complement strand
GGCCGAACTGCATCGGTTTGAAATCGCGGCGCCAGGCGGTCTCCCATTGCTCGTCGGCGACCGGAGCGATGTCCGACTCCGCTGGCGCTGCGGCTCCCAGGCGTGCGCGCAGGACTGCCGTGATGGCGTTCAGATCCTGTTCGGCATCGAATAGCGCCCGGACGCGGCTGTGAGGCCAAAGCGGCTGTTCGCCGGGTGCGGGTTCGAGCAGGGCATCGTCGGCGGCATCTTCAAGTGTGATGGCGAGCGCGCCCAGTTCTTCGAGGGCGGCTTCCAGTTGCTCTGAATCGAGATCGCCCAACGGGAATCGCAGTTCTTTCCATGCCATGGTGCTTCCCGAAACCACACCCTGCAGACTACAGCCCCAGCTTCTTTTCGAGATAGTGAATACTTACGCCGCCCTGGATGAACGCTGCATCGGTAAAAATGTCCTGATGCAACGGCACGTTCGTCTTGATGCCTTCGACGATGATTTCCGCCAGCGCGGTGCGCATCCTCGCCAGCGCGGACTCGCGCGTATCGCCGTAGGCGATCAGCTTGCCGATGAGCGAATCGTAAAACGGCGGCACCGAATAGTCGCTGTAAATATGCGAGTCCACGCGAATGCCCGGACCGCCCGGTGCGTGCCAGTTCGTTACCGGCCCCGGCGACGGGACGAAGGTACGCGGATCTTCGGCATTGATGCGACACTCGAAGGCGTGACCCTTGATCACGATGTCCTTCTGCCGCAGCTCGAACGGCTCGCCAGCCGCGATGCGGATCTGTTCCTTGACTAGATCGACCCCGGTAATGAACTCCGTCACCGGGTGCTCGACCTGAATGCGAGTGTTCATCTCGATGAAATAGAACTGCCCGTCCTGGAACAGGAACTCGAAGGTACCGGCGCCGCGGTAGCCGATCTCGAGACAGGCCTGCACACAGCGTTCGCCGATCGTGCGGCGCTGCTTGTCAGTGATACCCGGCGCGGGCGCTTCCTCTACAACCTTCTGGTGGCGGCGCTGCATCGAACAGTCACGTTCGCCGAGGTGGATTGCGTGCTCGCCGCCGTCCGCCAGCACCTGAAACTCAATATGGCGCGGCGTTTCGAGAAACTTCTCCATGTAGACTTCGGGGTTGCCAAACGCAGCATTCGCTTCGCTGCGCGTCATGGCGATTGAGTTGTGCAACGCCCCCTCGCCGTGCACGACCCGCATGCCGCGGCCGCCGCCGCCGCCGGACGCCTTGATGATGACCGGGTAGCCGATCTCGCGCGCGAGCCGTGCGTTTTCCTGCGGGTCGTCGCCCAGTGCGCCGTCGGAACCTGGCACCGTCGGAATACCGGCCTTCTTCATCGCCTTGATCGCCGACACCTTGTCGCCCATCAGTCGGATGGTTTCGGCGCGCGGGCCGATGAACGTGAAGCCGCTCTGCTCGACGCGCTCGGCAAAATCCGCGTTCTCCGACAGAAAGCCGTAGCCGGGATGAATCGCCTCGGCATCGGTCACTTCCGCCGCGCTGATGATCGCGGGCATATTGAGATAACTTTCGGCGGAGGCCGGCGGCCCAATGCACACGGACTCGTCGGCCAGCAGGACGTGTTTCAGCGTACGATCGGCGGACGAATGCACGGCGACCGTCTTGATGCCCATTTCCTTGCAGGCGCGCAACACGCGCAGCGCGATTTCGCCGCGATTGGCGATAACGATCTTGTCAATCATTATTCGATCACGAACATCGGCTGCCCAAATTCGACCGGCTCGCCATTTTCGACCAGCACCGACTTGATCGTGCCGGCCTTGTCCGCTTCGATCTGGTTCAGCATTTTCATCGCTTCGATGATGCACAGCGTATCGCCGACGTTGACGGACTGGCCGACATCGACAAACGCCGCGGCGCCCGGGGACGGTGCGCGATAGAAGGTGCCGACCATCGGCGCCTTGACAACGTGCCCGGACGGCAGCGCCTCGACAGCCGGTTCCGCGCCCGCAACTCCGGGTGCGGAGGCCGGTATGACCGTGGGCTGGGGCGCGGACGCGACCGGCGCCGGCGCCATCATCGGCTGGCCCTGCGGATAGCGGCTGATGCGCACCGACTCCTCGCCTTCGGATATTTCGATTTCCGCGATGCCGGATTCTTCCAGCAGTTCGACGAGCTTCTTGACTTTGCGTATGTCCATTCGAACTCCTCTACGCGTTCGTTGCGAGCTGGTGGCATGCCGCCTGAACGGCAAGCTCATAGCCGGCGCCGCCGAGGCCGGTAATCGTGCCGACGGCGATATCGCTAAAGAAAGACTGACGGCGAAAATCTTCGCGCCGATGAATATTGCTCAGATGTACTTCAATGAACGGGATGTCGACCGCCGCCAGCGCGTCGCGCAGCGCCACGCTGGTATGCGTGAACGCGGCGGGATTGATGACGATGAAAGAAATCCCCTCTTTGCCGGCCTGTTGCACCCGTTCGACCAGCGCATGTTCGGCGTTATGCTGAAACGTGTCGAGCTCGTGGCCCGCTGCCGTTGCAACCGCCGCGGCCCGCTGCATCAGCGTGTCCAGCGTCTCCGAGCCATAGTGCGACGGCTCTCGCGTGCCGAGCAGGTTGAGATTCGGTCCGTTGATAATCAGGATTTTCGCCACGTTAATGTCTCTGGCGGAGGCGGCCCCAGGCGCTTCCTGAGCGGGGGACGTATTGTGACGTACCGGCGGGCATGGCGCAACCGGAGTTGCTTAATTTCGCGACAATTCGGCTTCTTTTGTCGCGCTTTTGCGTCCGTTCAGCAGTTTTTTGATCTTTTTTTCAATGGAGTCCGCGTCGATCGGCCCCAGATGATAGCCGATGATGTTCGCATCGCCGTCCATCAATACTGTCGCGGGCAGGCCGATCAGGTTGAAACCGAGATGGCGGGCGATGTCGGTGGCGTGGCCATTATCCATCAGCAGCGGGTAATTGATCTTGAACTTGTCCGCGAACGCCTTCACGACGGTCGTGTTCGGCTCGTCCGTCGCGATACCGATCACCGCCAGCCGGCCCCGGTAGCGCTGCTGCAATGCAACCAGCGCCGGCACCTCTTTCCGGCACGGCCCGCACCACGTCGCCCAGAAATTCAGCAGCCGCACCTTGCCGCGCCACTGGCTCAGCGCGTGCAAATGGCCATCGAGGTCGGGCAGCGCGAAGTTCGGTGCGCGCTTGACCGGCTCAAGATGCACGGCCTTTCTGAGCAGCGCCTCGGGGCCCGGCGGCTGCCGCGCCTGCGACCGCGCGTACAGGAAGCCGCCGGCCGCGCCAGCGACCAGCACAGCCGCAATGATCGTGAGGCGGGTGCCGAGCTTCACGATACCTCGCCCCGCACCCAGTCCAGGTACGCGGTGCTACCGGCTACGATTGGCAGCGCAACCAGTTCCGGCAGGTCGTAGGGGTGATTTTTTCGCACCAACGCTTCAACCGCGTTGAATCGGGCGGCGGTGGTCTTGATGACAAGCAGCGTCTCACTGTCGTCCTGAACCGCCCCGTCCCACCTGTAAAAAGAGCGCACGCCGGGCAGGAGGTTCGCGCAGGCGGCCAGTCGCTCGTCAATCAGCGCCTTGGCAATGGATGCGCCGCAAGCGGTATCGGGGCAGGTGCAGAGGATGGCAATCAGGTCGGTGGGCATGAATACGCCATTTTAACGCAAAAATTTCTGCCCAGGCCTTGAATCCTCAACATCCGCCGCTATCATTAGCACTCAGTCGGGGCGAGTGCTAACAGTGCCGTTCCGGACCCCAAAACTTTATTTTTAACTGATTCGTGAGGAGAATAATCCCATGAAACTACGTCCGCTTCACGATCGCGTGATCATCAAGCGCATGGAAGAAGAACGTACGTCCGCCGGCGGCATTGTCATTCCCGACACGGCCACCGAGAAACCGATCAAGGGCGAAGTCATCGCCGTCGGCAAGGGCAAGATCAACGACAACGGCGAAGTCCGTGCGCTCGACGTCAAGAAAGGCGACAAGGTGCTGTTCGGCAAGTACTCGGGCACCGAGGTCAAGATCGACGGTGAAGAGCTGGTCGTCATGAAAGAAGACGACATCATGGCCGTCATCGAAAGCAAGTAACGCCATTTAGAACACAGGATCAGAGGAATACAGCAATGGCTGCCAAAGAAATCAAATTCAGCGACGATGCGCGCTCGCGCATGGTCAAGGGCGTCAACACGCTCGCGAACGCGGTCAAGGTGACGCTGGGCCCGCGCGGCCGCAACGTCGTGCTCGACAAGAGCTTCGGTGCGCCGACCGTCACCAAGGACGGCGTTTCCGTGGCCAAGGAAATCGAACTGAAAGACAAGTTCGAGAACATGGGCGCGCAGATGGTCAAGGAAGTGGCCTCGAAGACGTCCGACGAAGCGGGCGACGGCACCACCACCGCCACCGTGCTGGCGCAGGCGATCCTGCGCGAAGGCATGAAGGCCGTGGCCGCCGGCATGAACCCGATGGACCTGAAGCGCGGCATCGACAAGGCGATGCTCGCCGCGACCGATGAACTGAAGAAGCTCTCCAAGCCCTGCAAGGACGACACCGCCATCGCGCAGGTCGGCACCATTTCGGCGAACTCCGACGAGAACGTCGGCAAGATCATTGCCGATGCGATGCAGAAGGTGGGCAAGGAAGGCGTCATCACGGTCGAGGAAGGCTCCGGCCTCGCCAATGAACTCGACGTCGTCGAGGGCATGCAGTTCGATCGCGGCTACCTGTCGCCGTACTTCATCAACACCCAGCAGAGCATGAGCGCGGAACTCGAAAACCCGTACATCCTGCTGCACGACAAGAAGATCTCGAACATTCGCGACCTGCTGCCGGTGCTGGAAGCGGTTGCCAAGTCGAGCCGTCCGTTGCTGATCGTTGCGGAAGACGTCGAAGGCGAAGCGCTGGCAACGCTGGTGGTCAACACCATTCGCGGCATCGTCAAGGTTGCGGCCGTCAAGGCCCCGGGCTTCGGCGACCGCCGCAAGGCCATGCTGGAAGACATCGCCACGCTGACCGGCGGCACCGTGATCTCCGAGGAAGTCGGCCTGTCGCTTGAGAAGGCGACGCTGAACGATCTCGGCAGCGCGAAAAAGGTGCAGGTCACCAAGGAAAACACCACGATCGTCGACGGCGGCGGCAAGAGCGCGGACATCAAGGGCCGCGTCGAGCAGATCCGCAAGCAGATCGAGGACGCCACCTCCGACTACGACAAGGAGAAGCTGCAGGAGCGGGTTGCCAAGCTCGCCGGTGGCGTGGCCGTGATCAAGGTTGGCGCCGCGACCGAAGTCGAGATGAAGGAAAAGAAGGCCCGTGTCGAGGACGCGCTGCACGCGACCCGCGCGGCGGTTGAGGAAGGCATCGTGCCGGGCGGCGGCGTCGCCCTGGTGCGCGCGCTCAAGGGCATTGCCGATCTGACCGGCGACAACGCCGATCAGAACACCGGCATCGCGATCCTGCGCCGGGCGATGGAAGAGCCGCTGCGCCAGATCGTCTCCAACTCCGGCGGCGCGCCGGACGTGGTGCTGGCCGACGTCGTCAAGAACAAGGCCAACTACGGCTTCAACGCCTCGACGGGCGAGTTCGGCGACATGGTCGAGCTCGGCATTCTCGATCCGACCAAGGTCACGCGCACCGCGCTGCAGAATGCGGCATCGGTGGCGGGTCTCTTGATCACGACCGAGGCGATGATCGCCGAACTGCCGAAGGAAGACGAGCCGGCTGCCGGCGGTGCGCCCGACATGGGTGGCATGGGCGGCATGATGTAAATCGGCCCTGCAGGCTGGAAGCTCAAAAGCCCCGCTTCGGCGGGGCTTTTTTTTGCCACAAAAAAAGCGTATATAGTTCTACATATCGTTAACCCTTAAACCCTTAAGGGTTAACGATAGGTAATTTCGCGGCTGCGGCCGCTCTTCTGTGGGGAATATTAAATGAAACGCGAACTACGCTTACTGACGGCGGCGCTCAGCTGCGCCCTGCTGTCGCCGGCCGCCTGGGCGGCCGCGCCGCCTTCGTTGTATCCTGGGCAGATTCTGCCTCGATCCAGCAGCATACCCAATTCGCCGTCAGGCGCGGGTCGAATGGCAACGGCCGATTTCAACCATGATGGCGCTATGGATCTTGCCGTCACAGACTGGGTCTCTTCTTCGACAGACACCGACGGGAATCAGATCTCCGGTGGTGTGTGGCTGTATCTCGGCAAAGCCGGCGGCGGCTACGACGCACCGCTGTTTTACGCGACCGGAAACAACCCTTACGGTGTTGCCGCCGTCGATCTCAACGCCGATGGGAAGCCGGACCTGGTGGTTGCCCATAACGAATACCTCACCGCCGGGCAGGTCAGCGTGCTCATCGGCAACGGTGACGGCACATTTCAGGCGCATCAGGACTATACGGTCAGCTCAAGCGGCGCGGCCGTGGGCGCGGTAGCCGTCGGTGATGTCAACGGTGGCGGCATACTGGACGTAGTCACTGTCGATAAAATCGGACACATCTTTGTGGTACCCGTCAAGGCCGACGGCACGCTCGACACCGCCAGCCTGCAAACGTTGACACAGGCACCCGACTTCGGCGCCTACAATAATGTGTCGCTGTCCGACATCAATGGCGACGGAACGCTCGACGTCGTGACCGATGACACCGAGAACGTAAATGTGTTTTACGGCCAATCGATGCTGGCCACGACGCCGGATCAGCAGGTGCCGCTGCCCGATGACTCAGCCACCATCGCTGTTGGCGACTTCAATGAAGACGGCCATCCCGACGTTGCAGTGGCCTCCTATGAGGACGAAAATCTCCGCATCCTGTTCAACCAGGGCGGCAAGCTCGCATTGTCCGGCTCGTTCTTTTCATTCCCGTACGACGTCGGGCCGTGGGGGACGATGAGCGCCACGGATATTGACGGCGACGGTCATCTCGACCTGTTCGTCGGTGATGATTACTGCGATGGCGACAGCAGCTACATCCTGTACGGCAGCGGCGACGGCAAGTTCACGAATCCCGCGCCCGTGCCCGCCGGCAACTGCGCCATTTCGGTGGCCACAATCGACGCCGGCAACGGCCTGCGCAATCTGCTGACTGCAACAGCGTGGGATGGCGGCGTGGTCACCGAAGCTCGCAACCTCGGCGACCGCAAGTTCTTCACCTACGCCACCTATCCCTACGCTGTGGCGGACGGCGGCGATCTGTATGGCGACGACGGGAATGACATGGCCAGCGCCGACTTTAACGGTGACGGCTATGTCGATTTGGTTGTTGCCGACTCGGACGACGGCGCCTTGAGCCTGTTGCTCAATAACGGTCACGGCGGTTTTGAAGCGCCGGTCCTGAGCCGGCTGCCTGACGGCGATTTGTATTCGGTTGCCACGGCCGACGTCAATGGCGACGGCAACGCCGATATCGTTGTGCCTGCCGACAATGACGAGCTTTATACCTATCTCGGCGACGGTACCGGCGGTTTTCCGTTCGTCACGGCCACCAGCATCCCCAACGCCGAGATCGGTAGCGTCGTTACCGGCGACATCGACGGCGACGGCAAGCCGGACCTCCTGCTTTCGGATAATGACGACAGCGTCGTGTTGCCTTGCAAGGGCGACGGGACCGGCGCGTTCGATTGCACCGCGTATGCACCCATCGCGGCGACAAATCCGACCTATCTGACGCTCACGGACTTCAACGGTGATGGTCATGCCGACTTCGTGGTGGGCTCCGGCGACACCTCCGGAGCCAATGCTGTGGCCTATGTCTACACTGGCGACGGCGCCGGTGGATTCGCGTTGAGCGCGACGCTGAACATGATCAATGTCGCGGGCACCTCGGCTTACGCCAATGTGCCGCAACGCGGCGCCGTCGGTGATGTCAATGGCGATGGCAAGCTGGACTTTCTGGTCGGCTCTCGATATATCACCGCGGATTTATTCCTCGGCAATGGCGACGGCACCTTTGCTGCCGCCACGGTCATCGCCACAGGCTATTCGGATAACGCTGACTGGTTTGCTGAGCCACATGCCGTGGCATTTGCCGATATCAATGGCGACGGCATGCTTGATCTGGTTGCGGGCAATGCGGCCGAAGCCGATATCGGTGTCGCCTTTGGCAAGGGCGACGGCACGTTCGCCACGCCGCAGGTCTTTGCCGGCAATGTCAGCAATGACATCGCCATGCTCGACATGGACAACGACGGCCAGCAGGACATTGTGTCATTGAGCCCGGGCTGGGACGACCTCGTCAGCAGCACCGTCAACGTCTATCTGCACAACCATGCCCCGGTGGTGCAGAGCCTGGAACTGAAGACGGATCAGGACACGGCCGTGTCGGGCCAGGTCGAAGTGGCCGATGCCGAGCAGAACGGCTATACGGTTGCCATCGCAACCCAACCGGCGCACGGCAAGGTCAGCGGCCTGGATGCCGCAACCGGTAAGTTCACCTACACGCCGGCCACGGGCTACACGGGCGCCGACAGCTTCACGGTAACGGCTTCGGACGGGATGAATACGTCCGGCGCGGCGACGGTCAAGGTCAGCGTTCAGGCAGTCGCGCCGTCGGACGATGGCGGCGATACCGGCGATACCGGCGATACCGGCAACACGCCGACCCCGAACCCGACGCCGAGCAGCGGCGGCGGTGGCGGCGGTCTCGGCATGCTGGCCCTGCTGACACTCGGCCTGGTTTCGTTGCGGCGGCGCATCCGCTGACCGTCAACAGGCTGTAGCCATGAAGAGGGCCGGGCAACCGGCCCTCTTTTTTTGTCCAACCCGTTTATGTGCGAAACTTAGCGCCTGCCCTGTTTCCCGGAGCTTTCATGACAAAGTCGCTGACCTTCGGCTGCGCCACAGTCGCCGCGCTGTTTATCGCCGGCTGCGCCGGCTGGCCAACCGCCCCCGCCACCGATCACACCAACGCCATGACCTATCCCCAAGCCCGCCGCTCAGACCATGTCGATACCTATTTTGGCGTCAAGGTTCACGATCCGTACCGCTGGATGGAGGATGTGGACTCGCCCGAAGTGCAGCAGTGGGTGAAGGCCGAGAATGCGCTGACGATGCCGTACCTCGAAAACCTGCCGGGGCAGGACTGGATCAAGCAGCGCCTGACGTCGTTGTGGAAATACGAGCGCTGGGGCGTGCCGTACGAGCGCGGCGGCGAGTACTTTTACAGCCACAATGACGGGCTGCAGGATCAGAGCGTGCTGTTCGTGACCGACGATCCGGGCCAGCCGGGGCGGGCACTGATCGATCCGAACCATTTCCGCGCCGATGCGACCAATTCGCTGGCGCGCTGGACGCCGAGCTGGGACGGCAAGCTGCTGGCCTACGCGGTGTCCAACGGCGGCTCCGACTGGACGACGTTGCATGTCCGCGATGTCCGGACGGGGCAGGACCTGCCGGATGTCATTCAGTACACCAAGTTCACCAGCGCCGCGTGGGCTCCCGACAACAGCGGCTTTTATTACAGCCGCTATCCGCTGAACGCGCAGGGCGAAGCCGATGCGTCCAAGGCCGTCAGCATCTATTTCCACAAGCTCGGCACTCCGCAAAGCGCCGACACGCAGATTTACGCACTCCCCGATGCGCCGACGCATGAGCCGTATGCCCAGGTGACGGAAGACGGCCGCTACCTGATCATCGACGTCGAGCACGGCTACAACGCCAATGCCGTCCACTACAAGCCGCTCGACGACCCGAACGCGACCGTGGTGCGGCTGCTGGACCTGTGGGATGCGCTGTACAACTTTGTCGGCAACGATGGGCCGGTGTTTTATTTCGAGACGACGAATAATGCGCCGCGGGGCCGTGTGATCGCGATTGACATCCGTTCGCCGGAGCCGAAGTACTGGCGCGAGATCATCCCGGAGCAGGCGGAAACGCTAAGCTCGGTGCATTACACCGGCGGACAGTTTTTCGCCGAGTACCTGAAGGACGCGCATTCGCTGGTGCGGGTTTACAACCACTACGGCGATCATGTACGCGATGTTGCACTGCCCGGCCTCGGCAGCGCCGGCGGCTTTGAGGGTCCGTCCGATGCGAAGGAGACCTTCTACGAGTACACCAGTTTCACGACCCCGCCGACGATTTACCGCTACGACATCGCTAGCGGCGAGAGTACGGTGTACCGAAAGACGGATGTGCCGGTGGACGATCTCGATTCGTTCGTCGTTGACCAGGTGTTTTATCAAAGCAAGGACGGCACCCGCGTTCCGATGTTCATCGTCCACAAAAAGGGCCTCAAGCTCGACGGCAACAATCCGACGCTGCTCTACGGCTACGGCGGCTTCGACATTTCGCTGACGCCGTATTACAGTCCGGCGCGGCTCGCGTGGCTGGAAATGGGCGGTGTATTCGCGATGGCCAACCTGCGCGGTGGCGGCGAGTACGGCCAGGCCTGGCACCTTGCAGGCACCAAGCTCAACAAGCAGAACGTGTTCGACGATTTCATCTACGCGGCGAAGTATCTTGAAAGCCACGGCTACACCAACCCTCACAAGCTGGCGATTCACGGCGCGTCGAACGGCGGCCTGCTGATCGGCGCGGTGCTGACGCAACAACCGCAACTGTTCGCCGCGGCGCTGCCTGCGGTGGGGGTAATGGACATGCTGCGTTACCACACGGCCAATGCCAACGCCGCCGGCTGGGCGAGCGACTACGGAACCTCGCGCGACAGCAAGAAGATGTTCGAGGCGCTGTACGCGTATTCG
Organism: Gammaproteobacteria bacterium; assembly: GCA_035698525.1. Taxonomy (GTDB): domain Bacteria; phylum Pseudomonadota; class Gammaproteobacteria; order Natronospirales; family DASSBR01; genus DASSBR01. The sequence continues at coordinate 43,997 of DASSBR010000035.1, read as the reverse complement.
CCGGTACACAACGCGACGCCGGGGGCATGTTATCCGCCGACGCTGATCACCACCGCCGATCACGACAACCGTGTGGCGCCGTGGAACAGCTTCAAATTTGCCGCAGCAATGCAGCATGCACAGGGTTGCGATAACCCTGTGCTGATCCGCATCGAAACGCGTGCCGGCCATGGCGCTGGCAAGCCGACATGGATGCAGATCGAGGAAATCGCCGACCAGTACGCGTTCCTGGCGCACGCGCTCGATATGCCGGTTCCCGGCGGGAAAGGAAATCAATGAACAGAGACAACTTTAGTGACCGGGACAACGACCCGCGCATGCTGCCGCTCGACACGGGCATGCTGAACCGCGAGTCGTGGAAAATTTTTCAGATCATGGCGGAGTTTGTCGAAGGCTACGAGCGGCTCGCCCGCATTCGCCCGTCGGTGAGCATCTTCGGCTCCGCGCGGACCGCGCCGGAACATCCGTATTACGACCTGGCGGAAAAGATCGGCCGGGCCTTGTCGGATGCGGGCTTCTCCGTCGTCACCGGCGGCGGACCAGGGCTGATGGAAGCTGCGAACAAGGGCGCTTTCGCCGGCAAGTCACCGAGCATCGGGCTCAACATCCAGCTCAAGCACGAGCAGGCGGCGAATCCGTATCAGGATCTGTCGCTGACCTTCAGGCACTTCTTCACGCGCAAGGTCATGTTCGTGAAGTACGCATCGGCCTACGTTGTCATGCCCGGCGGTTTCGGGACGCTGGATGAACTGGCGGAAATTCTGACGCTGGTGCAGACGGGCAAAACCCGGCCGATTCCGATTCTGATGGTCGGGTCGGAGTTCTGGTGCGGATTCATCGACTGGCTGCGCGAGCACCTCGGCCACGAGGAGATGATCGATCCGGCGGATGTGGACTTCATGAAAGTGGTCGACAAACCCGAGGAAGTGGTCGCCGCAATCTTCGAGCACTACGGCGAACGTGGGTTCGAGCCGTCGGCGGAGGAGCAGGAGACGCTGCTCGAACTATAAATCGAGATCTTCAGAATAATCGGTATCGAGGATCTCGCGCGCCCATTGGGCCTGCCCCCGCGGCACCTGCAGCTTGATGCCGCCCAACGCGATCGAATACAGCCAGTCCATCGTCACGAAATGCTCGTCCGCGAGCCGCGCTTTGATGCCTTCGGCGCGCAACCGGCCCATCGCGATGTGCGCGTTCGTCGTCGTGTCGTATGTTTCAACGGTGACGTAATCGTCCATAAGTGCATTATGCGCCGATTGAATGCGCTACCTGAACCGCGCCTTGATGTTAATCGCGGCACAAATTAGGCTAAGTGCCTCGCCCACAACAAGGACTCAAAATGCGCGATTTCTACCCGGCGATCGATCCGTACGATACGCGCCGTGTTCAGGTCAGCGATATTCACAACCTTTACGTCGAGGAATGCGGCAACCCGGACGGCATCCCGATCGTGTTTCTGCATGGCGGCCCGGGCGGCGGTTGCGAAGCGAAAAACCGGCGCTTTTTCGATCCGAAGCGATTCCGCATCGTGCTGTTCGATCAGCGCGGTTCGGGCCGTTCGACACCCCACGCGGAACTGACGGGAAACAACACACAGGCGCTGGTCGGCGATATTGAAACCATACGCGAGACACTCGGTATCGATCGCTGGGCCGTATTCGGCGGCTCGTGGGGTTCCACCCTCGCGCTCGCGTACGCGGAGGCGCACCCGGACAAGGTGCTCGATCTCACGTTGCGCGGCATTTTCCTGTGTCGCCGGTCGGACCTCGAATGGTTTTACCAGGAGGGCGCCAACCACGTTTTCCCGGATCACTTCGAGGATTTTCTCGCGCCGATTCCGGAGGCCGAGCGGGGCGACATGATGCAGGCCTATTACCGCCGCCTGACGGACAAGGACCCCGAGATCCGACACCGGGCCGCCAAAGCGTGGTCGCTGTGGGAAGGCCGCTGCTCGACCCTGCTGCCGAGCGAAGATGTTGTCAGCTTCTTTTCCAATCCCGACATCGCGCTCGCGATCGCGCGGATCGAATGCCATTACTTCGTGAACGACATCTTTCTCGGGCCGAACCAGTTGATTGAGGAGGCCCACCGCCTTTCCGACATTCCCGGCGTCATCGTGCAGGGCCGCTACGATGTCGTTTGCCCGTCGGACGGCGCGTGGGAATTGCATCGCGCCTGGCCAAACGCGCGATTCGAGTTCATCGGCGATGCCGGCCACGCCAGCAGCGAGCCCGGCATTCGCACCGCGTTGCTCAACGCCACCGATGCGCTGGCCGATCGCTTGAGCTAATGATCGCAAAAGGCGATTCATGATCGGGCTTTTGCAGCGCGTCAGCGAGGCGGCGGTTGCGGTCGATGGCGCGGACATCGCCGCGATCGGGCGGGGCCTGCTGGTGCTGGTGGGCGTTGAACAGGGCGATGACGATGCCGCCGCCGGCCGGCTTGCGGAGCGCCTGCTCGGCTATCGCGTCTTTCCGGACGTGGAGGGGCGGATGAATCTGAACGTCGCCCAAATCGATGGCGGCATGCTGCTCGTACCGCAGTTCACGCTGGCCGCCGACACGCGCAAGGGGCGGCGGCCGAGTTTCGCCTCAGCCGCGCAGCCGGCTGAAGCGGAACGATTGTTCAATCGGTTGGCCGGCCGCATCGCCGCGCAACATAAAAACACGCAGACCGGGCGGTTCGGGGCGGATATGAAGGTGCGCCTGGTCAACGATGGGCCGGTCACGTTTTGTTTGCGGGTTGAGCCCTGAGGCATAGCCATATATTCTTCGTTCATCCGGCACTTTTGAAAGCACAAAGAGATTTCCGATTATGCTGTTGATTCCGGCCATCGATCTCCGAGGCGGCCAATGCGTGCGCCTGAAGCACGGGCCCGAGGAAGAGGTGACGGAGACGGTGCTTTCCGAAGACCCGCCCGCCATCGCCGATCGCTGGATCGAGGCGGGTGCCAGGCGCCTGCACATCGTCGATCTGGACGGCGCCAGCAGCGGCGCGCCCGCCAACGCCGATGCCATACGCGAGATCGCGGCGCGGCATCCCCATCTGACGCTGCAGGTTGGCGGCGGCATTCGTGACGAGGACACCGCGGAGGCCTACCTCGCCGCCGGCGTCGATTATGTGATTATCGGCACGCGCGCTGTCGGCACGCCTCATTTCGTGCGCGACTTGTGTATCGAATTCGGCGGCCATGTCATGGTCGCGCTGGATACGCGGGAGGGCCGGGTGGCCACCGACGGCTGGTCCAAGCTCTCCAATAATGATGTCCTTGATGTTGCGCGGCATTTCGAGAACGACGGTGTCGAGGCGATCGTCTTCACTGACATCGAGCGCGACGGCATGCTGAACGGCGTGAATGTCGAAGCCACCGTGGCGCTCGCGCGCGAAATCAACATCCCGGTGATCGCCTCGGGCGGTGTCTCGAGCCTCGACGACGTGCGCAAGCTGTGCGCCGCGCGGAGCGACGGGGTGCTGGGCGCGGTGATCGGCCGGGCGCTGTACGAGGAACATCTGGATCTCGGCGAAGCGCAGCAACTGGTTGATTCCCTGTCCGAATAATCCCGCCGTTAGTAGTACAATACTCGCGATCGCAGCCAATTCCGGCGCGGTCGGGAGAGATTATGTTTGACGGAATCGGTATCTGGGAACTGCTGCTTATTCTGGCGATCGCCATCGTCATCTTCGGCACCAAGCGACTGGCCAATGTCGGCGGCGACGTCGGCAAGGCGATCAAGAGCTTCAAGAAGGCCATGCACGACGACGATGAAGCGCCGGCCGAGCAGGATGCCCAATTCACCGCGGCCGATCGGCAGGCCGACACCAAATCCAGTTCCGCTCCCAAGCAGTAACATCCGCCGGTCCGGTCTCCGGCATGTTTGACATCGGCTTCTGGGAGCTTGTCCTCGTCTTTGTGCTGGCGGTGGTCGTCTTCGGCCCCGAACGGCTGCCTGGCCTTGCGCGCAAGCTGGGCCTGTTCGCCGCGCGCGGGCGCTCGATGATGCGCTCGCTGCAAACGCAGCTTGAAGAGGAAATCTATCGCGAGGAACGCAAGAAGGAACGACCCGCGCCGGCTGAGCCCCCACCCGCGGCGATAGAGGCCAAACGGGAATCCGCGACAGCCGATGACTGAAGAATTGGAGAACTTCGGCACCGGGACGCTGCTGTCTCACCTGCTCGAACTCCGCCGACGATTGCTGTTCGCGATCGTCGCCGTCGGCGTTCTGTTCGCCGCACTTGCGCCGTTTGCCAACCGGCTGTTCACCTGGATCGCCGTCCCATTGATCGAACGGATGCCGGTCGGCAGCCACATGATCGCCACGCAGGTTGCCTCGCCGTTCATTGCGCCGTTCAAGCTCGCGCTGATCACGGCCATTTTTGTAGCGATTCCAATCCTGCTTTACCAGATGTGGGCGTTCGTCGCGCCGGGCCTGTACCGCTCCGAACGGCGCATGATTCTGCCGCTGCTCATCGCCAGCACCCTGCTGTTCTACACCGGCATGGTGTTCGCTTATTTCGTCGTGTTCCCAATGATGTTCGGCTTCTTCGCCCACGCCGCGCCCGAAGGCGTGACGGTGATGACCGACATCAACAACTACCTCGACTTCGTGCTGGCGCTGTTCTTCGCCTTTGGCTTCGCGTTTGAAATTCCGGTCGCCACCGTGCTGCTCGCGTGGATCGGCATCGTCAATGTAGCCTGGCTGAAAAAACAGCGGCCGTACGTGCTGATCGGTGTGTTCATCGTCGGCATGCTGCTGACGCCGCCCGATGTGGTCTCGCAAACGCTGCTCGCCGTACCGATGTACCTCCTGTACGAGTTGGGGATCATCTTCGCCAAAATCATGATCCCGTCGAAGAAGCGCGAGGCGAACGAGGAAGCGAATTAGCGGATTGCGGACGACGCGAAAGGGGGGAACGATGAATAAGAGCACCATCGCGTACGCGAGCGTCATCGTCGCCGCGATCTGCCTGCTGTCCGGCTGCGCCGGCATTCCGATTTCAACCCTTTGGCATTTCCGTTCCTTTGGCGCCGATGACCTATTACAAGTCAATCCTGCCGATGTCAGGGCAGCTGTCCAACTCGACAACGGCGCCGATCTCGGCGAGCCGCCTGATCTGACCGTCGAGCTCAAGTTGAACGGAGAGGCTCAGCGGACATTCAGGGCGCGGCTTGAAAAACTGCGGACGGGTGCGGCGCTCGGCCCCGGCATTGGCGAAGAGGAGCCAGGCAAACACTGGTATTTGTTTGCATTGTCCGCCGATGGCGTTCAATCGTTCCGGCGTCTGCAGCAATACTTGCGCAAACACATCGGCCCTGACGGTGATTTTCCCGACGGCAAGCTCGCGCTCTCGATCAACGTCCAGGGTCTGGATTTGAACAGCGAGCTACGGGCGCAGGGAACGCTGTTTATAAAGACCAGGCTCAGGCTCGACAGAAATGACGGCTTCTACACGTTGTTTGACGGCAACTACGCGATCGAAAGCGACAGCGCCGCGCAAAAATAGACCGTCCATCGCCAAGCGACATTGCGGCAGGCGCACGGTGCGGTAGGTATTGCCGGGGCTGTGTGAGGCAGGATGCCGAACCCAGAGTCTCCAGGGACGGATTCACGGCGTCCCCGGCAATACCTACCGTGGCGGGCGCCGGGAACGGAGCAATCTTCGACTGAGTTGAGTGCACCAAAAGCTGTCGCTACTGGGCACCCTGACCCCAACCCCTCTCCCGGAGGGAGAGGGGCTTCAGGAAGGCAGCGGAAAGACTGTTTTTCCCTCGAACACGGGGCCGTCCACACAGACCCGTTTCATTGCCGAGCCGGCGTCCGTTTCGACCAGCACCGTGCAGCCCGCGCAGCCGCCGACCGCGCAGGCCATGAATTCTTCCAGCGATACCTGGCAGGGCAGATCATATTCCTGCGCGAGATGCGCGGCGGCCTTGAGCATCGGCGTCGGGCCGCAGGCGAAGATTTCCACTTCGTTGCGCGTGGTTTCATCGAGACTCGCGAGCCAGACGCGCGCGAGATCGGGCACGTAGCCTTCGTAGCAGCCGGGAAACCCGGCGAGACTCGCCAGGCGGCTTGGGATGCCCCATTCTTCGAGCAGCGGCATCGCTGCGATCACCCCGTCCGGCATGCCGGGAACAAGGATCTCCGACGGGCGGCTCCTGAACGGGAAAGGGATCTCCGAACCCAGTAATACCAGTGGCCGCCAGTCGGCACGGTCGTCGTCGCGCAACGCATCGGCAACGAACACCATCGGCGGCATGCCGACGCCGCCGCCAATCAGGAGAGGCCGGGGACGTTCCGGGTGCGGCTCGAACGGCTTGCCGATCGGGCCGAGGATGCTGAGCATGTCGCCGGGCTGCTGGCGCGCAAGCAGCCGCGTGCCGTCGCCGACCACCTTGTAGAGCACGTCGATCCAGCCAATTTTCGGGTCGACGCGCATCACCGACATCGGCCGGCGCATCGGCAGCGCCGGGTCGCAGCTCACATGCACGAAGCTGCCCGGTTCGGCGCGCGCCGCGATTTCCGGCGCCTTGAAGCGCATGACGTACTGCTCGCCCGGATGCGCTTCCTGGCTCAGTACCTTGGCTTCCTCGACGAGGATGGTGTTGCGATGGGATGTCATACGAGAATTTCGGTTCGGCTGTGGCGATTGTCGAGCAGCCGCAGCATCACGGCCATGCGCACCGCCACGCCATTGCGTACCTGCTCGCGAATGACCGAGCGCGGGCCGTCGGCGACTTCGTCGTCGATTTCCACGCCGCGGTTCATCGGGCCGGGATGCATGACAATCGCGTCCGGCGCGGCGGCCAGACGATTTTCAGTCAGGCCATAGTGCTCAAAATAGGTTTCGAGATCGGGCAGTTCGATCTCGTTCATGCGCTCTTTCTGAATGCGCAAAGCCATGACAACGTCCGCATCCGCGAGGCCATCTTCAAGCCTCGTATGGCGCGAGGCGGTGGCAAACGGCGCTTCGTGCGGCAGCCATGCCGGCAGGCCGACCAGCCGGATATCGTCGACGCCGAGCGTCGCCAGGGCGGTGACGGTTGAGCGGGCGACGCGCGAATGGATGATGTCGCCGACGATGGCGACGCGCAAACCTGCGAAGCGCGGCTTGTGCTGCGAAATTGTCAGCACGTCCAGCAAGCCCTGCGTCGGGTGATCGCGGTGGCCTTCGCCGGCATTCACGATGATGGTATGCGGGCCGGCGCATTCGGCCAGTGTCTCGCAGATGCCCGTGTCGCGATGCCGTACGATCAGGAAATCGACGTTCATCGCTTCGAGCGTGTGCAGGGTATCAGTGAGCGATTCGCCCTTGACCGTGGACGACGCCGAGCTGCCGAGATTGACGGTATCGGCGCCGAGACGTTTGGCGGCCAGCTCAAACGAACAGCGCGTGCGCGTGCTGGGTTCGAAGAAGAGGGTGGCGACGGTGCAGCCGGCCAGTGTGGCCGGGTATTCGGCGGCAGCGCCGGGAATCGCGACAAGGGGTCCGGCGGCGGCCAACAGCGCTTCAATCCCGGCGGCGGAGAGGCCGTCGAGTGTCAGCAGGTGGCGCAAGCGGCCCTGTGGGTCGAGTTGGGGTGACATAGGCATTGCGTTCAGTGCGGCAGCTTCTCAAATTCCCGCAGCCACGACTCCAGAATCAATCGCGCGGCGCGGCTGTCGATGTCGCCCTTGCGCAGCCGCCGGCGACCGGCTTGCCGTTCATCCTTGAGTTCCGTTTCGGCCGCGTGCGACGACAGTCGTTCGTCGACGAGGGAGACCGGCAGATCGAGGCGTTCGCCAAGGGCCCGGGCAAAATCGCGCGCCCGCGCAGTCAGCGGCTGCTCGCTGCCGTCGGCATTATACGGAAGGCCGACGACGAGCGCTTGCGGATGCCACTCCGCCGCCAGCCGCTCGATCGCTTCCCAGTCCGGTTCGCCGTCGCGCGCGGCGACGACGCCGAGACCGCCCGCAGTGGCGGTCAGGCTCTGGCCGACCGCTATGCCGATGCGGCGCAGGCCAAAGTCGAAACCGAGAGCATAAAAAGGCTGGTTACGCTCGCTTGTTCCTTCTCCCTCAGGGAGAAGGTTGGGATGAGGGGTTCTAATCAACTCCCCTCACCCTGCCCTCTCCCTGGGGGAGAGGGTGGTAGATGCTACGCGTGGCCGGCATCGCCCGAAAGCATATTGATGTCAATGCCGATCAGCCGCGCCGCCGCGTGCCAGCGCTGATCGGGCGCCATCTCGAACAGCAGGTCGGTGTCGGCGGCCGTGGTCAGCCAGGCGTTGTCTGCAAATTCCTGTTCGAGTTGCCCCGCGCCCCAACCCGCGCAGCCGACGGCGAACAGCGCCTGCGCGGGACCCCGCCCCTGCGCCATTGCCGCGAGAATATCCTGCGAACTGGTGACGCCGACATCCTCGCCAACTGCCAGCGTGGCCTGCCAGTCGCCAACGGGCCGATGAATCACGAAACCCCGCTGCGGCTGCACGGGACCGCCCGCGAACACTCGCCGCTCGGCAACTTCCGGCGACGTGACTTCGATCTCGAGTTGGGCGAACACCTCGCCGAGCGTAATCTCCGTCGGGCGGTTTATGACCACCCCCAGCGCACCTTCCGGATTGTGCTCGCAGATGTAAGTGACGGTTTCATGAAAGTTCGGGTCGCCGAGCGATGGCATGGCGATCAGGAACCGGTTTTGAAGGAAAAGATCGGATGGCATGGAGTCAGTATCAGGGAGGCGTCGAGTGAAGCGCAAGCTCTTATAGCCCCTCTCCCGGGGGGAGAGGGGCTATAAGAGTGGTTCCAGGCGTCCGATCAGGCGGTCAACTTCATCCACGGTGTTGTAGTGCGCCATGGAGACCCGCACAACGCCGTTTTGCGCCGCCAGGCCGAGATCGTCGATCAGGCGCTTGGCATAAAAATGGCCGTAGCGAATGGCGATCTTGTGCGGATCGAGCTGCGGCGGAATACTCGCGGAATCGCGGCCGGCCACGGTGAAGGAAACGGTCGGCAGCCGGGCGGGGCTGGCCAGGCGGTCGCCGATGATGCTGACGTTCGGCCTACCGTTGAGGAAATCCAGCAGCCGTGCCGCGAGTTGGCGCTCATGCGCCGCGAAAGCCTCGCCCGCCCTGTTCACGTGCACGCGCAACGGCGCATCCGCCGGTACGCCAAGACGTTCGCCGAGAGCGCGGAAGTAGGCAGCGATGCCGGTCGTGCCCCAGACCAGTTCATGCGTCGCGCCGCCCGGTTGCAGTTTGCCCGGCACCGCATCGCGGCCGAAAAATTCATGATTGAGATTATCGAGCGCGAGCAGCTTGTCGGGCTTGCCGTACAGCACTGCAAGGTGCGGTCCGAAGACTTTATAGGTGCTGAACGTGTAGTAGTCGACGTCTGCTGCACGGACGTCGATGGCACCGTGCGCGGCCGCGGCGACGCCATCCACGCACACGTCGGCGCCGTGCTCGTGCACGAGGCGCGCGATCTCGCGAATTGGCGTGAGACTGCCGATCACGTTCGATGCCTGCGTCAGGCAGACCAGCCGAGTGCGCGCGTTCAGCAGTGCTGCAAGATCATCCATGTGGAGTTGAAAGTCGTCGGGCCGCACCGACCACACACGAATGCCGACGCCCCGTTCCGCGAGCCGGCGCCACGGCGTGATATTGGCCTCGTGATCGACGTTCGTGACGATGACCTCGTCGCCCGCCTGAAGCCGCGGTGCAAGCGCACGCGCCAGCCGGCCGATCATCGCGGTTGTGGATGGCCCAAAAACGATCTCGCTGGCGTCGCTCGCATTGATGAACGCCGCCATCGTCGCGGCAGCTTCGGCTTGCCGTTCGCTCGCCAGTGCCGACACGGAATAGGTCGCGCCGACCTGGACGGGGGAGGTGCGCATGTAGTCGGCGACGCGTTCGACCACGCTGTCGAGCACCTGACTGCCGCCGGCGTTGTCGAAGTAGGCCCAGCCGCTCGCGAGGCCGGGGAATCGGCTACGGACGTAATCAATATCGAGAGGGGTTGTCACATCTTTCCTTCCACAACCAGCTCCCGCAGTGTCTGCGAACCGACCGCCGTGACAATCGTATGGTCGATATGGTCCGCAATCCGATTGACGGCCGGAAGCGAATGCAATGTGCGCTCGCCCGTGCCCGGCTGCGGCTCGTAATGGCGCACTGCCATCAGAATTTCGGCGAGCAGAATGTCGCTCATGTCGCGCCCCGGCACGTAGCCCGGCTTCGGCTCCTCGACCGTCAGCAGCAGCCCGGCGGCATAAAGCTGGTCGCAGACGTTTGCGACGGCTTCGCCCGACGCATGCGTCCGGTGCGTCAAATCGTTGACCGACAACGGCGGTTCGCGGCGATGAAAGTTGCCGCCGACAGCAACCATGACAAGCAGCGCCAGCTTTTCCCGCAAGCGACTGCCGAGGTAGTGGTGGATATGGTAGCGGCTGACGAAGTCCGGGTTCTGCGCGTAGAACGTAATCTCCGCGCCGATCAGCAAAATCAGCCAGCTCAGGTACAGCCAGATCAGAAAGAAAATGACGATCGCGAAGCCGGAATAAATGGCAGTGACGCGCGTCGTCGAACCGGTGAACAACGTGAACGCGAGGCCGGCGGTCTGCCATAGCGCGCCGCCGATGATGCCGCCGATCAGCGCCGGCTTGAATTGCACCTTGGTGTTCGGCGCGAAAATGTAAATAAATGTGAACGCGGCGATGACCAACAGATAGGGCCCCACCTGCGCGGCAATCAACGCCAGTTCGCCGAACGGCTCGATGCTGGTGAGGTGTGCGACGGCTTTCTGGGTGCTGATGGTTGCGGTCAGGCCCAGCGCGCCAACCGTCAGCACCGGTCCGATGATGACCACGCTCAGATAATCGGTGAACCGACGCAGCAAAAGCCGCGCGCGACGCACATGCCAGATACGGTTGAACGCGCCCTCAACCTTTTGCAGCATCGAAATGACGGCTCCGATCAGCAGCACGATGCCGACCGCGCCGAGTACGCCGGCGTTCACATTGTTGACGAACGAGGCGATCTGATCGGCCAGTTGCTGGCCCTTGGCGCCCAGCGGCGCGAGGAATTTATAAAGTGCCGGCTCCAGCACATCGCGCATGCCGAAGCTCTTGAGCAGCGAAAAACTGAGCGCGATCAGCGGCACCAGCGCGAGCAGGGTCGTGTACACCAGGCTCATCGCGTGCAACGTCAACTGGCCTTCGAAGGCGTCGCGAATGATGACAAAACCGATGCGCGCGACGTTGACCGGCGCGCGCTGATACCACGGCAGTCCCGCAGTTTCGGTGCCCCATAGCCGGTTTTGCCAGCGCGTGATTCGGCGGTTGGCCATCACGCCTGGCGCTTGCGATCGAGACGTGCGGCGAACTCCAGCAGAATCGTACGATAGAGTTCCTCGTCGAGCAGCTTGTCCTCGATGCCGGCGTCGATGTTCGGGTTGTCGTTGACTTCGATCACGTACAGTTTCCCCGCATCCTGTTTGATGTCGACGCCGTAAAGCCCGTCGCCGATCAGGTTCGCCGCCTTGAGGGCGGCGTCGACCACCTCGGCCGGCGCATCCTCCACTCGCAGCGTCTCGAATCCGCCCTCCGTGAAGCGCCCGCCTGCCTTGTGATTGACGATCTGCCAGTGATTCTTCGACATGAAGTACCGGCACGCAAAAATGGCTCGTCGGTTGAGGACGCCGATGCGCCAGTCAAACGCAGTATAAACGTACTCCTGTGCAAGGATCAGATCGGACTCCTTGAAAAGCTGCGCCGCGAGCGCCTTGAACTCCGCCTCGTCGCGCGCCTTGTGCACGCCGCGCGAAAACGAGCCGTCCGGAATCTTCAGCACGACCGGCCAATTCAGCGTGCCGTCGATGGTTTCCGTGACGCCCTTTTGCAGGATCAGCGTCTTCGGCCGCGGCACGCGATTGGCGCGCAACAGTTCGGCGAGGTAGACCTTGTTGGTGCATTTCAGAATGGAATTCGGATCGTCGATTACGACCATGCCTTCGCTCTCGGCCTTGCGCGCGAAGCGATAGGTGTAGTGATCGATGCGCGTCGTTTCGCGAATGAACAGCGCGTCGTATTCGGCCAACCGTGCGTAATCCTTGCGCGCGATGATGTCGATGTCGAAGCCGAGGCTCTTGCCGACGCGTTCGAACTTGTGGATCGCCTTCATGTTCGACGGCGGCAGCGGGTCGTCGCCGTTATACAGAATCGCGAGATCGTAACGTGCGCTTGCCGGTGCCCGCCGCGTCCGCCAGCGGCGACCGGATTGCGTCGCCAGCGCGATGGCGAACTGTTCGTGCTGCGCTGCCGTCAGTTGATTGATGAACACCGGGCGGATGCGCGTAATGCGCCAGTCCGGATTTTTGGTGAACTCCACGTACAATAGCGGGCAGGGGAACATCTCGAAAATCTGCCGGCCGATGTCCTCGAAACGCTCGTCGTTGCCTCGGCCGAAAAAAAGGAACAGTTCCAAGCGATCGCGGGCCGAGCGCCTGAGGCGCTTTTGCACCAGCTCGTCGAGATCGGAAGCGTCGAGCGAGTAAAGCGCCTTGCGGCTCAATTCCGACATCGTGCGCACCGTCGGGATCACGCGGTGGCGGCGCGCTTCGGCCAGCAGCGAGCAATAGTAGCCGACGCTCAGATAGCTGTAGCCGCGGCACAGGTTGATGAGCTTGAGCCCCCGTTGAGCCTGGAACTCGGCGCTCGCCAGGTATTCCTTGGCAGTCACGACCCGCTGCTCGGGAAAGCTTTCGTGCCAGTCGTTTTTGTTCTCGACGACGATGATGGTATTCGACATTGGTTCCTGGGTTAATCCGGTTTCCGTTTCCGTATCACCAGCGCCGCCCGCTGGGCTGCCTTGCCGTACCGCGCCATGCCCTCGAACTCCCGCTTCAGTATCGGCATGTTGATCGAATCGAGCGGCGCCTTGTGCTGGTCGTATTCTACGTAAGGGTCGTGAACGTACACGAAACGGTCGTCGAATCCCGTGACCGTGACCCAGTGCGGGAATTTCTCCCTGTATATTCGATATGAGCTGATCAGGACGACCGGAATCCCGCCTGCCTCGAACAGCCGCTCCATCGCATCCAGGCTCAGGGCGCTGTAATGCACGCGAATATCGCTGCGGCGGATTTCATCGAGAAAATCCTCCTGCGCGAGCCGGATCACTTCCTTCTTTTCCGTACTGCGGACCGAGTCGACGAACAGCGCACCGGGATCGTTGACGAAGATTTCCACGTCAAAGCCACGATGCCATGCGGAGAGCGCCATGCCGTACGGCCCGCAGCCGCCATGGCCGGATGTCATGAAGACCGTCGTCGCCTCCCGCCACAGCCGAATTTCAAGCTTGCGTCCGGCGGCGATGGAAGGATCGAGCCCCTGCATCGCCATGATCAGCGTCGCCGGGCCGCAGGTAAAATCCAGCGTCTGCTCGTAATACGGTACACGGGTTGACGGCGGCTTCAGGTGTGCGACCAGCGATTTTTCCATGCGCAGCGCGTCGGCGTGATCTTCGTAATAGTCTGGATAGGTGCCGAACGGGCGGTAGCCCATGGCGCGGTACAAACGCTCCGCAGCGGTGTTGTCAACGCGGATCTCGAGGCGCATCGCAATGCAGTCGCGCTCGCAGCTCACGGCTTCCGCGCGCTCCAGCAGCGCCCGGGCAACCTTCTGCCCGCGATATTCCGGCGCGACCGCGATCGAGTACAGCCGCGCGAGCGAGGTTCCGGTGCGAAACAGCACCAGCACGTACCCCCGCAGCATATCGCCCTCAACGTCGACGAGGAGCGCTGCATTGCCGCGCCCCAGTAGGTAACGGAAGCTGCGCCGGCTCAACCGGTCGCTGTCGAAGCAGCGTTCTTCCAGGCGGACAAGCGATTCGACGTCATCGAACGCGGCAGGGCGGATCATAGGGTCATTATACGGCCTGTCGGGGCGCCGCCATCGGCCGTGCCGGGTTGTTGCAAAAACGCAACGCTCCGGTGGCCGGCGTCGTTCGCCGGCAGCCGCAATCCCTTGCGGTGGCGCGGCTTGGGCCGAGAAACTAATTTACGACAAAAGGTTGACATCCTGTTGTTTCTGAACTACGGTCAGCATTGGAAAAACGGCATTGGCGCCGTGACCGGGTCATCCCGGTGTAGCGCCAGGGCGACACCGGACGGATCGGCAGTGCCGGTCGGGTGGTTTTTCCGGATCGGGAGCAGTGGATGTGGCGATGCAGGAGCATGCCGTTATAGCACCACACTCCCCGGCCGGCTGCGTCGGCCGCAAGGGGTAAATTTTCTTCGGCCAAGGCGCAGAGACGGTCGGAGGGGGTATTTCTGATGAAATTATTGTTTAACAGACGCGGCGTGTTTACTGCGCTCGTCATTGCGACTGCGGTCGGCGCCTTCGGCGTCAGCGCAACCGCCATGGCGGCCAGCAAGACGTCGGGTGGTATTTACGGTGAGGCCCCCGCGGGCTCGACCGTAATCGCCACCAACAACGGCACCGGTCTGACCCGCCAGGTTACGGTGGGCGACGACGGCCGGTTCAGCTTTTCCGCGGTGCCGATCGGTAATTACACCGTGCGCGTCGAGCAGAATGGCAATGTCACCGAAACCGGTGTGGTGCTGGTGACCATTAACCAATCCTCTCACGTGAACTTCGCCGGCAACGCGCAACAGCTCGGTACCATCCAGGTGGTCGGCGGCTCGGTCAACCCGATCGACGTCACGACGTCCAACACCTCCCTGGTGCTGACCTCGAACCAGTTCGAGCAGCTGCCGGTCGCGCGCGACACCAACGCGGTCACGCTGCTCGCGCCGTCGGTCATCAACTCCTCGCCGCGCCTCGGCATCGAAACCACTTCCTTCGGCGGTGCTTCGGCGGCTGAGAACGCGTACTACCTGAACGGCTTGAACGTCACCGACAATCTCAACATCGTGGCCTACTCGCATCCGCCTTTCGAGGCGCTGCAGGAGTACCAGGTGCTGACCGGTGGCCTGACTGCCGCGTACGGCAGCGCGTTGGGCGGCGTGCTCAACATCGTTACCAAGAGCGGTACCAACCAGTTCCATGTTGGCGCCAACCTCTTTTGGGAGCCGGCGGGCCTGCGTGCCAAGCGACCGGACAGCCTGTCTGTCGTGCCGGGCGATCACACGGTCCTGCAGTACAACCAGTGGAACAGCGCGGACAACCAGAGCAACATGGCCTGGAACGTCTACGGCAGCGGGCCGATCATCAAGGATCACCTGTTCTTCTACGCGTTGTACCAGGGCAATAACTTTACCGGCAACGACTACACGACCTCGCAGTTGTTCCACGACGAAAGCGGCGATCCGCAGGGTCTGGCCAAGATCGACTACCAGATCAACGACAGCAACCTGCTCGAAGTCACGGCGTACTCCAGCAAGCACGGCGACGACTACACGGTCTACAACCTTGACCATGTGAACAGCCTGTCGCACGTCAACAGCAAGGGCAACAAGTACACCAACAACTCGGGCGGTACCGCCTATATCGGCCGGTATACCTTCGTTCCGACCAACAACTTCAACGTCTCCGCGATGTGGGGCTACGTGACGTTCGATCATTCGCAGGATTCGCCGACACGCGACTGCCCTGTGGTGATCGACAACCGGAATGCCGCCGGCACCGCGTTGGGCTGCTGGTCCGCCCAGTCCTATGCCGGCGCCGCTGACTACGATTCGCGTCACCAGACACGCATCGACGGCGAATGGCAGTTGGGGCCGCACGACATTACGTTCGGCTACAACAAGCAGGACTTCTACTCGCATGTCAGCACGATTTACTCGGGCGGCGAGGCGTGGACCTACTACAAGGTCCCGACTAGCAAAACAACGACGTATGGCGCCGTCATTCTGGGCGGTCTGCCGACGGGCTCAACGTATGCCGAGAAGCGCGTGTTCATCAACGGCGCGGAATTCCATAACGATCAGCATGCGTTCTACTTGCAGGACAACTGGCAGATCGGGAACTTCTACTTCCGCTTCGGCGCTCGCTCGATGTCGCTGTCGAACCAGAATGGCGACGGCATCACGTTCCTCGAAGTGAGCAACAAGATCGCGCCGCGTCTTGGCCTGTCCTGGGACGTGTTCGGCGATTCGTCGCTGAAGTTGTACGCCAATGCCGGCCGTTACTATGTGCCGACGTCGGGCGACCTGAACATTCGCCTGGCCGGCGCAGAGACCGACTGCTACCAGTCGTACACCTACACTGGCATGGATTCGAAGACGGGTGCTCCGACGGGCGCGAAGCAGATCGGCACCGGCCGCTTCTGCCAGAACGGTGCGGACGGCACGTCGCAGAATCCGACGGGCGTGGTGTCGAAGAACTTCACCGCGATGCATGAGGATGAATACATCCTCGGCGCGCAGCAGCGTATCGCCGGTACCCAGTGGTCGGTTGGCCTGCGTGCCATCCGCCGTAACCTGAAGTCGGCCATTGACGACGTCTGCGGGTTCAACCCGTCGGCCGGCCTGCTGGCTTTCACCGGTTACGACAACCACATCTACAAGTACGTCAAGGCGAAAGCGGGCAAGGCCGCGGCTGACGCCATGCCGGGCTGCTTCCTGATGAACCCGGGTTCGGACGCTGTTTACACGACGCCGGCCGGCTCGGACGTTACGATCCCCGCTTCGGTGATCAACGTGCCGAAGGCCGAGCGCTACTACAACGCGGTCGAGTTCAAGTTCGACCGTGCGTTCGACGGCAAGTGGTTCCTGCACGGTTCCATCGTGTGGTCGCACCTGTACGGCAACGAAGAAGGCTACACCTTCTCCGATATCGGCCAGGTGGACTCCGGTATCACCGAGCTGTTCGACTTCCCCGGCCTGATGGAAGGCTCCTACGGCAACCTGGGCAACGACGCGACCTGGCAGGTCAAGATCTTCGGCGCGTACCAGCTGGCTCCGGAATGGCGGTTTGGTTTCAACTTCCATTACCGCAGCGGTCTGCCGCTGAGCTGCCGCGGCTACTATGCCGGTCCGATTGCTCCGAACAGCATTGCAGTGGCGTACGGCTCCGTGTCGCACTACTGCCTCGGCAAGCTGCACGTGCAGGGTACCGACGGCCGCGGTCCGCGGGTGTACTGGGCTGACTTCAGCCTGTCGTACATGCCGAATTGGGCTCCGGGCCTGACCTTCAGCGCCGCGATCATCAACGCGCTGAACTCGCAGAATGCGACTTCGGTGGATCTCACTGCGGAAGTCAACCCCGGTGTTCTGGATACCTCGTATCTGGCGCCGACGTCCTTCCAGGATCCGCGGTATGTCCGCTTCGCTGTTCAGTACGACTTCATGTAAGTCGGGATAACAAGAAAGGGATGTGCGAACCGGAGCAATCCGGTTCGCCACCCACCTCCTTGAGCCGCCGGTATTTTACCGGCGGTTTTTTTTTGCGAGGACTTAGGGGATGTAGTTCCTGACGATCACCTTCGGAATCACGTACCGGAAGGTGTAGGTCCGGCGGCAGTCGCCGCTGTCGCTGCATGGCGGGAAGCTGGCATTCATCAGCGCTTGGTGGGAAGAAAGCACCAGCAGCGCCGGCGACTCCGAACTGACCATGCTCGGATCGTGGACGTGGCCATTCGCGTCAACCGTGAACGCGTATGTCACGCGATAAATTTGCGCATACTCGAAGCGCCGGTCCGGCGGCACGACCGCCGCCGTATAACTACGCGCCCCGGTGGAAACGCGGCTGACATCAGCCGGTTTTGAGGAGGGAGAGGTTGCGCAACCCGCCACCAGGGCGGACAGTCCCGCGGCCAGGAAAAGGCCCTTGCACACTTCGTGTGTCATGACGCACCTCCTTATGTTGATGTGTCACAAACAGTATAGTGCGTCTTCAGGTGGTCAGCAGGCGCTGGACTTCGCGGTACTTTTGCGCGGTTCCGGCGATGATGTCGGCGGGCAGTTTCGGCCCGGGCGGCGTCTTGTCCCAGTCCAGCGTTTCCAGATAATCGCGCACGAACTGCTTGTCGTAGCTCGGCGGGCTGGTGCCGGGGCGATAGCTGTCCGCGGGCCAGAAGCGGGATGAGTCGGGCGTCAGCGCCTCGTCTATCAGCACCAGGTCGCCTGCATCGTCCAATCCGAACTCGAACTTGGTGTCGGCAATGATGATGCCCCTTTCAGCGGCGTGGCGGGCGCCGAAGTCGTACAGCGCCAGAGTGGTGTCGCGGACTTGCGCCGCAATGTCGGCGCCGACCAGTCGTTCCACGTCGCTGTAGCTGATGTTCTGGTCGTGCTGTCCGGCCGCGGCCTTGGACGACGGTGTGAACAGGGGTTCCGGGAGGCGATCGGCCTGGCGAAGGCCCGGCGGCAGCGGCAGGCCGCAAAGGGCGCCATTCGCCTGGTAATCCTTCCAGCCTGAGCCGATCAGGTAGCCGCGCGCGATCGCTTCGATTGGCAGCGGCCTGAGCCGCCGCGCGATGGTCGCGCGGCCTTCGACAATGCGTCGGTCGTCAACGTTCGGTACCGCTTCTTCGAGAGACAGGCCGGCAAGCTGATTCGGCACCAGCTCTCGCGTTCGGTCGAACCAGAAATGCGACAGCGCTGTCAGCACCTTGCCCTTGCCCGGAATCGGGTCCGGCAGCACGACGTCGAAGGCCGATAACCGGTCGGTCGCGACGATCAGCAGGTGGTCGTCGCCGATCGCGAAGCTGTCGCGGACCTTGCCGCGGTGAACGAGGGGCAGGGATTTGAGGTCCGCATTGACAAGTGTATCGGGCATTGCAGCAGCTATCCGAGTAAATGTAGGCCGGAACTGCAAATTATCCGATGCCGCCGCTCGCGAGTCCAACATAGTAAAATGGCCGCTTTGCATCACGGGACGACACATTGAGCTGGTGGAGCGCACTCATCGGCGGCACGCTCGGCTTCGTCATTGGCGGGCCGATCGGCGCAATTCTTGGTGCCGCGCTAGGCCACATGGTCGGCGGCAACACGGATTGGGCCAGGCTTGCCGGCAATTACAGCGCCGGCGAGCGCATTCAGACGGTATTCTTCACCGCGACATTTTCGGTGATGGGCCATATCGCGAAGGCGGACGGGCGCGTATCGGAAAACGAAATCCAGGCCGCACGCGCCGTGATGGGGCAGATGAACCTGAACGCCGCGCAGCGCGATGCGGCGATCAAGCTGTTTCAGCAGGGCAAGCAGCCGGGATTCGACCTGGAGGCCGTACTGGCGCAGTTTCGCGAGGAATGCCGGCAGCGGCGCGACCTGTTCCGCGTGTTTGTCGAAATACAGTTGCATGCGTCGCTGGCGGATGGCGATCTGCATGGCGCCGAGCGGCACATCCTGGAGACAATTTGCGCGCAGCTCGGCATCTCCGCCGCCGAATTCGTGCGCCTGGAACAGTTGGCGCGCGCCCAGCACAGCGGCGGCGCGGCGGGCGGCACCGCACGTTCCGGGCGCGTCACGCTGGCTCACTCTTATCGTGTGCTTGGCGTGAGTGCGGACACGAGTGATGCGGACGTGAAGAAGGCTTATCGGCGATTGCTGCACCAGCATCATCCGGACAAGCTGGTTGCAAAAGGGCTGCCCGAAGAGATGATGAAAGTGGCGGAACAGAAGACGCAGCAGGTCATTGCGGCGTATGAGCGCGTCAAGGAAGCGCGCGGGATGAAATAAATGAACAAATACCTCGTAGCACCTTCCATATTGTCCGCGGATTTCGCGCGCCTCGGCGAAGAAGCGGCCGCCGTGCTCGAGGCCGGCGGCGATATGATTCACTTCGACGTCATGGACAATCATTACGTCCCGAATCTGACTATCGGGCCCATGGTCTGCAAGGCCTTGCGCGACTACGGCATCACGGCGCCGATCGACGTCCACCTGATGGTCAAGCCGGTCGACCGGATCATCGGCGATTTTGCCGCGGCCGGCGCCGACTATATTTCCATTCATCCGGAAGCGACCGGGCACATCGACCGCTCGCTGCAACTGATTCGCGATGCCGGCTGCAAGGCGTCGCTGGCGTTCAACCCGGCGACGCCGCTCGACTACCTCGACTGGGTCATCGACAAGGTGGACATGGTGCTGATCATGTCCGTCAACCCGGGATTCGGCGGTCAGTCGTTTATTCCCGCCAGCATCGGTAAGATCCGTGCCGCCCGCGACCGCATCGGCGCCCATGTTCGACTGGAAGTGGATGGTGGCGTGAAGGCCGACAATATCGGCGCGATCGCCGAGGCGGGCGCGGATACCTTCGTCGCCGGCTCGGCGATCTTCAGCGGCGACGACTACCGGAAGACAATCAATGAATTGCGCAGTCAATTACCGAACCTGTAGGAGCGACCGTCGGTCGCGATTCAAGATATAGATGTATCAACCGAAGCAAGCCGACTATACCCACGTCCCGGTCGTACGCGAGCTTGTCGCCGACCTCGACACGCCGCTCAGCGTCTTTCTGAAGATCGCCTCCGGCCCGTACACCTATCTGCTCGAATCGGTGCAGGGCGGCGAAGTCTGGGGTCGTTACTCGGTCATCGGCCTGCGCGCGCACACGCGCATCGTTATCGAAGGCGGCGACATCCGCATAGAGCGCGATGGCGCGGCGCCGGAGACGGTAAGCGATGTCGCCGATCCGCTCGCGTGGGTGGAAGATTTTCGCGACCGCTACCACGTCGCGCCGCGCGCCGGTTTGCCGCGTTTCACCGGTGGGCTGGTCGGGTATTTCGGCTACGACATCGTGCGTTCGATCGAACCGCGGCTGGCGCGTGGGCGCAAGGCGCACGATATTGGTTGTCCGGACAGCCACTTGATGGTGTCGGACGAACTTGCGGTATTCGACAATCTCGCCGGCAAGCTTTATCTGATCGTGCATGCGCGCACGGATGACGCCGCCGACGCCGCGCGCGCCGAGGCGCGCCTTGACGAGCTAGCCGGTCAGTTGCAGCGCCCGCTGTTCTGGCGGCCGCCCGCGCCGGGTGCCGCGATTGGCGAGGAGCAGTTTGAGTCCGCGTTTCCGCGTCCGGCATTCGAGGCCGCAGTCGAGCGGGCGCGCGATTACATCCTCGCCGGCGACGTCATGCAGGTCGTGCTGTCGCAGCGCCTTGCCGTGCCGTTCGACGGCGCGCCGGTGAACGTCTATCGCGCGCTGCGTGGGCTGAATCCGTCGCCGTACCTGTACTTCATGGATTTCGGCGATTTTCAGGTTGCCGGCTCGTCGCCGGAAGTGCTGGTGCGGGTCGAGGATGGCGAGGTCACCGTGCGCCCATTGGCCGGTACGCGCCGCCGCGGCGCGTCGGCCGCGGAGGACGCTGCACTCGCCGAGGAGCTGCTGGCCGATCCCAAGGAGCGCGCCGAGCACCTGATGCTGATCGACCTTGGCCGCAACGATGTCGGGCGGATCAGCGAGACCGGCAGCGTGCGGGTGACCGAGCAGATGACGATCGAGCGCTACTCGCACGTCATGCACATCGTCTCCAACGTCACCGGCCGTCTGCGCAAAGGCTTGAAAGCGGTCGACGCATTGCGCGCCTGCTTTCCCGCCGGCACGCTGTCCGGCGCGCCCAAGGTGCGCGCGCTGGAGATCATCGACGATCTCGAGCCGGTGCGACGCGAAGTCTATTCGGGTGCCGTCGGCTATCTCGGCTGGAATGGCGCGATGGATACCGCCATCGCGATCCGCACTGCCGTCATCAGCAATCACCGGCTGTACGTGCAGGTGGGCGCGGGTGTGGTACACGATTCCGAGCCTGCGAAGGAGTGGGACGAAACGCTGAACAAGGGCCGCGCGGTGTTTCGCGCGGTCGACCTGGCAGGTAGTTTATAGTGGCCTTTCAAGGCGATATTGCCCTGTTCAGAACGCCTATGCGCTTCAAGCACAAGGCGCGCGACCGCGGCATAGCCGTAGCTCTGGCAAGGGAACGCAACGCGGTGATTGGAGCGCATAGGCGTTCCCGCTATATAGCCATGGCATTGATGGGCGAGGCTGCCCGCGCCCGTGGACTGCGTTGCGCCGCTTGACAAGGGTGCGCCATTGCCTGCGCGGCGCGCCTTGCCACGAACGCGGGCAGTCTCGCTGAACAGGGCAATATCGCCTTGAAAGGCCACTTATGTTGCTGATGCTCGACAACTACGATTCGTTCACGTACAACCTCGTGCAGTACCTCGGTGAACTGGGCGAGGATGTCGTCGTGCATCGCAACGACGGCATCACGCTGGACGAAATCGAAGCGCTCGCGCCGGCGCGGATCGTCGTCTCGCCGGGGCCCTGCACACCGGACGAGGCGGGAGTATCCTGCGCGTTGATTGAGCATTTTGCCGGCCGCGTGCCTATTCTCGGCGTCTGTCTCGGTCATCAGGCGATCGGGCAGGTCTATGGCGGCGACATCGTCCGCGCCGGGCGCGTCATGCATGGCAAGACCTCGCTGATTCATCACCGCAACGCCGGTGTCTTCGCGGGCCTCGACAACCCATTTGAGGCGACGCGATACCATTCGCTCGTCATCGCGCCGGATTCGCTGCCGGAATGCCTTGAGGTCACCGCCTGGGCAGAGAACGACGATGGCGAAGTCGAAGCAATCATGGGCGTGCGCCATCGCGAGCTGCCGGTCGAGGGCGTGCAGTTTCATCCGGAATCGATCCTGACCCAGCACGGTCACGCGCTATTGAAGAACTTCATCAATGGAAATTAAGGAAGCCATCAGCCTCATCGTCGATCGCCAGGATCTCTCGCGCGTCGACATGAACGCCGTCATGCGCCAGATCATGACCGGCGGCGCGACACCGATCCAGATCGGCGGTTTTCTCGCCGGCCTCAGGGCCAAGGGCGAAACGGTCGACGAAATTACCGCCGCCGCCGAGGTGATGCGCGAACTGGCGGTGCAGGTTGACGTGGACAAGCGCCATCTCGTCGATACCTGCGGCACCGGCGGCGACAGCAAGGGCCTGTTCAACGTTTCGACCGCGGCAGCTTTCGTTGTTGCGGCTGCCGGCGGGCGTGTCGCCAAGCACGGCAATCGTGCGATGTCCGGTTCGTCCGGCAGCGCCGATGTGCTTGAAGCCATGGGGATCGACATCGCCCTCGCGCCGCCGGACGTGGCGCACTGCATCGACACCGTCGGACTCGGCTTCATGTTCGCGCCGACGCACCATTCGGCCACACGTTACGCCGCCGCGCCGCGTCGCGAACTCGGCACGCGCACGCTGTTCAACCTGCTGGGGCCGCTGACCAACCCGGCGGGTGCGCCAAACCAGTTGCTCGGCGTGTTTGCGCCGCGCTGGGCGGAGCCAGTCGCCAAGGTGCTGCGCGCGCTCGGCAGCGAGCACGTGCTCGTAATTCACTCGCACGACGGCCTGGATGAAATCAGCATCAGCGCGCCGACCCAGGTGACCGAACTCACGAATGGACAAATTCGCAGCTACCGGATCACGCCGGCCGACTTCGGCATCGGCGAACAGCCGCTGGAAGCCGTGACGGTAACCAGTCCGACGGAAAGTCAGGCGCTGGTGATGGCGGCATTGAATGGCGAGCCGGGTGCGGCGCGCGACATGGTGATTCTCAACGCCGGGGCGGCGATTTATGCAGCCGGCGTCGCGGGCACGCTGGCGGCCGGCGTAGAACGCGCGCGCGAGGCGATCGCGAGCGGCGCGGCGGCGGACAAGGTCGAGGAATTGAAAGCCGCGACCGGGGCCGGGAGGTAGGCGTTGTGCCCGATATGCTGCAACGCATCCTCGCCACCAAGCGCGAAGAAATCGCCGCCGGCAAACACACACGCTCCCAGCCCGAGCTACGCGCCGCCGCGACCGATCTTTCTCCGCCACGCAGTTTCCGTCGCGCGCTCGATGCAAAAATCGCCGCTGGAAAACCTGCGATCATCGCCGAAATCAAGCAGGCGTCACCGAGCGCGGGCGTGCTGCGTCAACCGTTCGATGCCGGTGCGATCGCCGCAAGTTATGCGGCTGCCGGCGCGGCCTGCCTGTCGGTGCTGACCGACGAAATCTACTTCAAAGGCCACGGTCGTAATGTGGCACTGGCACGCGCGGCGGCGCCACTGCCGGCGCTGCGCAAGGATTTCATAATCGATCCGTGGCAGGTCTATGAAAGCCGCTTGATGGGCGCCGACGCGCTGTTGCTGATTGTCGCCGCGCTGGATGACACACGGCTGCGGGAACTGATGGCGTTGGCGGCGGAGATCCAGCTGGATGCGCTGGTGGAAGTACACGACGGCGAGGAGCTGGATCGTGCGCTTGCCGCCGGTGCCGAACTGATCGGCATCAATAATCGTGATCTCAAAACGTTCGCCACCGACGTCGGCACGACGCTGGATCTGGCGCCGAAGCTGCCGACAGGCGTGACGCTGATAACCGAAAGCGGTATCCGCACCGGGGACGATGTGGCGCGCCTTCGGAAGCAGGGGATTAATGGGTTCCTGGTAGGCGAGGTCTTCCTGCGCGCGCCCGATCCAGGCAAAAAACTGCGCGAATTGTTTTCAATCTAGGCCGGCAGACCACCTCAACTCCGCGACCCGAGCCCACAAAAGCGTAGACGCATGGTGCGGTAGTTGTTTGCCGGGCCGTGTGAGGCAGGATGCCGAACCCGGAGCCTGCAGGGATTACGGCGTCCCGGAAAATAACTACCGTGGCGGGCGGCGGTAAAAACACGAGGCGCCGGATCATCCGCCAATCTGCTCTTCCAGTTTGGCATCCGTCCCCTCGCGGCTGGCGCCAAACACGACGATGGTTTTGCCGGAGGCTGAAATCAGCCCTTCTTCCTGCAGATTTTTCAGCACCCTGCCGGCCATCTCGCGCGAGCAACCGACGATGCGGCCGATCTCCTGCCGGCTGATCTTGATCTGCATGCCATCCGGGTGAGTCAGCGCATCGGGCTGGCGGCACAAATCGAGCAAGGCTCGCGCAATGCGACCGGTCACGTCCAGGAACGCGAGGTCGCCGACCTTGCGCGAAGTGCGCTCCAGGCGCACCGCCATCTGGTGTGCCAGCGCGAACAGCAACTCCGGATCCTTCTGGACGAGATCCTTGAAGTGCGCATAACTGATTTCGGCTATCTCGCTTTCGGCGCGGGTGCGAACGCGAGCGCTGCGCGTGACCTCAGGGTCAAACAATCCCATTTCGCCGAAGAATTCGCCCTTGTTCAGATAGGCCAGCACGATTTCGTCGCCGTCTTCATCCTCGATCGCGACGGTGACCGAGCCGGAAACGATAAGATACAGCGTATCCGATTGCGCGCCGGCGTGGATGACCGGCCGCTTCGACGCATATTGGCGCGTGCGGCAATGGTCCAGGAGCCGGTCGAGCACCGGGTTTCCGATCTTCGTGGTGTTATTCATAGGTCCCTCTAACGGCGGCGGAACGCCGCAAATGCTTGAGTGTATCCTTTTTACCCGACCGGCAGACGAGGTGCAAGGCACCGGCGCGGCCGGCCGCTCATATTGAAATCAGGCCGTCACTCGGGTAGTATTCTCGCCTTTTCATCGCTCGGAGCGAGAGCCATGACCACCTTTACAGCGAAACCGGCCGAGGTCAAGCGCGACTGGTACGTTGTCGACGCCGCCGGCAAGACGCTCGGTCGCCTTGCGACCGAGATCGCACGCCGCCTGCGCGGCAAGCACAAGGCCGTTTACACGCCGCACGTCGATACCGGCGATTACATCGTCGTCGTCAATGCCGAGAAGGTGAACGTCACCGGCAACAAGCGCACCGACAAGATGTACTACCATCATACCGGCTACATCGGCCACATGAAGTCGATCTCGCTGGAAAAACTGCTCGCGAAAGCGCCTGAGCGCGTCATCGAGGAAGCCGTGAAAGGCATGCTGCCGAAGAACCCGCTCGGCCGCGCGATGTTCAAGAAACTCAAGGTTTATGCCGGCGGTGAGCACAAGCATACCGCGCAGCAACCGCAACCGCTGGAAATCTAAAGAGATATGGCTATCACCGACAACGCCCACTACGGCACCGGCCGCCGCAAGTCCTCAGTCGCGCGCGTTTTTCTGCGCGCTGGCAGCGGCAACATCACCGTCAACAGCAAGCCGCTTGACCAGTACTTCGGCCGTGAAACGTCGCGCATGATCGTGCGCCAGCCGCTTGAAGTCGTCGACATGCTCAGCAACTTCGACATCACCGCCACCGTCGTCGGCGGCGGCAACACCGGCCAGGCCGGCGCGATTCGCCACGGCCTGACGCGGGCGCTGATGGCCTACGACGAGGCCCATCGCCCGGCCCTGCGCAAGGCTGGCTTCGTCACTCGCGACGATCGCGAAGTCGAGCGCAAGAAGGTTGGCCTGCACAAGGCCCGCCGCGCGCCGCAGTACTCGAAGCGCTAACCGACTTTTATCCCTCTCCCTCAGGGAGAAGGGGGTAAGAAGCACTCCAGTATTGGGGGATCGTCTAGCGGTAGGACTACGGACTCTGACTCCGTCAACCGAGGTTCGAATCCTCGTCCCCCAGCCAAAGTATGGCCCGCCCAAGCGGGCCTTTTTACAATTTCCCGCCTGACTCCCGGATTTGCCGTCAGAGCAGGGACTTCTCTATACTCGTTCCCCCCTGCTCAATTCCCGGACGAGCATGAACAAAGCGGACCGCATTTCACCCTCGTCGGAGGCCCCGCCCGGGGCAACGGGAGGTGAAGAGCAGGAAATTGGCCGACTCATAGCGGAGTTGCGCAAGTTCGATGCGTTGATCTCGGCGGTCTCCGATTTCGTCTACACCTTCGATCTCAATCACCGCTTCACCTACGCCAACCGGGCGCTGCTGGCAATATGGGGCGGCACATGGGAGGAGTCCATCGGCAAGACATGCCTGGAACTCGGCTATCCCGACTGGCATGCGGCGATGCACGATCGCGAAATCGATGAGGTGATTGCGACGAAGCGGTCGATTCGCGGCGAAGTACCGTTCGAAGGTGCCAATGGTCGTCGCATTTACGAATACATTTTCGTGCCGATTCTCGATGCGGACGGCGAAGTCGAGGCCATCGGCGGCATCACGCGCGATGTGACCGACCGCAAGCGGAAGGAGGAAGGAGGTAATTTCCTTGTTGCCCTGAGCGATGCGATTCGCTCGATCACAGACGCCGCCGAGATCCTGGAGGTCGTCAGCCGTATGCTGGGCAGCCACCTGGGCGCCGGGCGCTGCGGCTATGGCGAGCTCGACAAGTTCGACAATTTTACTGTCGAGCGCGACTGGACTGACGGAAGGATGCCCACGCTGGTCGGGACCCTCAACTTGCGCGACTTCGGAGATATTGCCGACGAATTCCGGGCCGGCCGGACCGTCCGGATCGGCTATGCCCCTGACGAAGCGCTCACTCATAACGCGAAAGCGTCCTATTCGGACGCGCGCGAAACGGTCAGCGGCATCGGCGTGCCGCTGATCAAGGGCGGTCGTCTGGTCGCCGTGCTTTTCGTTCACCAGAGGAAACCGCGCGCCTGGACCGACGAGGAAGTCGCTCTCGTCAAGGAAGTGGCGGAGCGAACCTGGGAAGCCGTCGAACGCGCACGGGTTGAGGCCGAGCTTCACGCCGCGAATCGCGCCAAGGACGAGTTCCTGGCGATGCTCGGGCATGAGCTGCGCAATCCACTGGCTCCGATTTCAACGGCGCTGCAATTGATGCGCCTGCGCGAACCGGACGCGCTGGTCAGGGAACGGACCATCATCGAGTCGCAGGTGCGGCACCTGACTGACATGGTGGACGACTTGCTCGATGTCTCCAGAATCGCGCGCGGCAGGATCGAGTTGAAGCAGGCGCCAGCCAATATTCGCGATATTGTGGCTCAGTCCCTCGAAACCACGGCTCCTTTACTGGAGAAACGCGAGCAACGCGTGGAAACCGATATCGAAGAAAGCCTGACAGTGGAAGGCGATGCACGACGGTTGGTGCAGGTTGTCACCAATTTGCTGACCAATGCCGCCAAATACTCGCCGCCGCGGCAAGAGATTCGAGTGAGCGGTCGCGCCGAGGATGGCGAAGCCGTGCTGCGGGTTCGCGATGATGGCATCGGCATCGAGGCGGAGCTACTGCCGCATGTGTTCGATCTGTTCACGCAAAGCGCGCAGTCGATCGAACGCGCGGAAGGTGGCCTGGGGCTGGGTCTCGCGCTCGTTCGCAACATCGTGATGCTCCACGGCGGCCGTGTCGAGGCCTTGAGCGACGGGCGCGACCGCGGTAGCGAGTTCATCGTGCGGCTGCCGCTTTTGAACGCGCACCCGGCGCAATCCGGCCGGGACGCGACCGTGGAGGAGATGTCACCGGCAGCGCCTACCACGGGCCTGAAGATCCTGATTGTTGACGATTATGTCGACGCCGCCGACAGCATCGCCGAGTTGTTGCAGATGGCAGGTTATGAAACGCGGGTGGCATACGATGGCGTGGCGGCACTCGAGGCCGCCGCCGAGTTCAAGCCGGCGGTCGCATTGATCGACATCGGGCTGCCGGTGATGGACGGTTATGAAGTAGCGCGCCGACTGCGCGAGACGCCGGGGCTGGAGCGGCTGAGCCTGGTTGCCCTGACCGGCTATGGCCAGGAAAGCGATCGGCAGCGCGCCAGGGAAGCGGGATTCCTGGAGCACGTCGTCAAGCCTATCGACCCGCTGCGCCTCGGCTCGCTGATTGAGGAGGTAGCGGCGAACAACGGGAAGCCGTGAAACGGCGCAACCCTTGTGTCGCCGCCTCAAGCCGCCGCGAACGCATCCCGCGTCATGTTTTCCGGCACGCTGTCCGTCACAACGACATTGTCCTCGATGCGAATACCGCCATAGCGGCGAAATGCATCCACCTTCTTCCAGTTGACGTGCCGGCCGTTGCCGCTTTGCTTCAGCTTGTCCAGCAACGGCTCGATGAAATACAGCCCCGGTTCGATCGTCAGCACTTCGCGCGATTCCAGCGTGCGCGTCAGGCGCAGGAAAGGATGCCCATCGGGCTGCGGAATCGTTTCGCCGTCGCGGTTCTTCAGAAAGCCGCCGACGTCATGCACCTGCAGGCCGAGAAAATGGCCGAGGCCGTGCGGGAGGAAGGTGCTGGAGATACCTGTCGCGACGATGGCGCCCGGCTCAAGGTGCACGAACTCGAATTGCGCCAGCAACTGGGCGATAACCTCATGCGCACGCAAATGTAACTCGCGATAGTCGAGGCCGGCGGTCACGCTGCCGGCCAGTGTCTGTTGCGCCTTGTCCAGCGCGGCGATCAGCTCCGCGAACTCATCGTCCTCCGCCGAATAGGTGCGTGTGATATCGGACGCATAGCCGTGAGTGCTCGCGCCGGAGTCGATCAGGAACGAGTGCCGCGCGACCGTGTGTTCGTGGTTGAAAAGCTGGTAGTGCAGCGTGGCCGCATGTTCGTTCAGTGCGATGATCGCGCTGTAAGGCAGTTCTTCCTGCGTGTGGCCGGTGGCTTCGAGAAAAGCGAGCAGAATCTGGAATTCGCTCGCGCCGTCGCGGAAAGCTTGCGCGGCGGCGAGATGACCGCGTACACCGCGGCGATTGGCCATGCGCATGCAGTCGAGTTCGTAATCCGTCTTGTACGCTCGCTCGTAGTGCAGCCGGTTCAACAGCGCCTGCGGATTCGGCTCTCCAAGTCCCCAGTCGGCAAAGCGTCCCCCCGATTCGCCAATCAATGCCGAGCGCGACGTCGCCGCCGGCATTTGCCGCTTCGCATCGTCGAGGCTCGTGACGAAACGAATATCGAAATGCTCCGGCCAATACCCGGATGGCTCGCCAGGCGGCTTGTACCAGAAATCGACGGGGCGATGAAACAGCAGGATCGGCGTCGTGCCGGGCTCATAAACGATAAAACAGTCCGGGTTGTCGACTACCGGCAGCCAGGTGTTGAAGTGCGGGTTTACCCTGAAGTGGGCGTTGCTGTCATCGAGAAAATGCGCGCGGAAGCCGCCGGAGTAAATGACCGCGCGATCGAAGCCCGTTTCCGCAAGCGCGCGGTCGAAGCGCTCGCGAACCGTTTCAATATGCGCCGGATAGGTACTGACAAATTCGGTGGTCATACGTTACCTTGGAAGCCAGAACAACAGGAGCCCCAGGAGGCCGCGATGAAAAAAATTATCTTAACATGCTGGCTGTGCCTGCTCCCGGTACCGCTATTGGCGCAAGGCGCGCCGACCAGCCCGCACGTTGCGGTCTCCGGGCAGGGCATCGTGCGGGTGGCGCCGGATATTCTGACCGTTCACCTCTCGGTCGAGAAGCTCGGCAAGGAGATCGATGCGGCCAAGCAGGCTGTCGATCGTCGTACCGGCGGTGCGATCGCCGCCGCACGTCGCATCGGTATCGACAAGCGCGATATCACCTCGACGCAAATCACCATCGCGCCGCGTTACCAGTACGACCACGATCAACGGCAACTTGTCGGCTATGACGTGCGCCGGTCGATGACGCTTACGCTGCGCGATCTCGACAAGTACGAGCCGCTGCTCAAGGGGCTGGTGGAGGCCGGCGTAAACGGCATCGACGGCGTGTCCGCGCGTTACAGCCAGCCGGAGAAGCTGCGCCAGCAGGCGTTCGCGAAAGCCGTGAACGACGCGCGCGCGAAAGCGGCGCGCCTCGCGCGGTCGTTCGACGCCAGCCTGGGCAACGTCTGGTCGATTGTCGAGTTGAACGCCACCGCACCCCGGCCCGTCATGGCCCGGACGCAGGCGAAGTTCGCCTCGGCCTCGCAGGCGTCGGCGTTCGAGCCCGGCACGATTGAAATAACGGCCGACATTCGCGTCGTATTTTTATTGCAAGCGGCGAGCCATGGCTGAATCGGAGGACGGCGACAAGGAACGCGCCGACCCTCGTTCCGACGCGGAAAAGCGTGAGAGCGAATCGCCGCGGGCGAATACCGGGCAGAGCGCCGGCCGGCTTCGCGCCCCTGTTCGCCCCGCCATCCTGCTCG
The DNA here is from genome assembly GCA_035698525.1 of Gammaproteobacteria bacterium. Taxonomy (GTDB): domain Bacteria; phylum Pseudomonadota; class Gammaproteobacteria; order Natronospirales; family DASSBR01; genus DASSBR01. The sequence goes on along the minus strand of DASSBR010000035.1, from coordinate 13,157 downwards.
GCGTACTCGGCGTCGTTTACGGCGATCTCGGCACCAGCCCGATTTACGCCTTGCGCGAGTGCTTTACCGGCGACAATGCCGTTGCTACGACGCCTGCCAACATCTACGGCATCGTGTCGATTATTTTCTGGGCGCTGATCCTGATCGCCTCGCTCAAGTACGTCATTCTCGTGCTGCGCGCCGACAACCATGGCGAAGGCGGCATTTTTGCGCTGCTGGCGCTGATCGGCCCGTGGCGCAATCTCAATCGCGGCCGGCGTCGGCTGCTGGTGTTGCTCGGGCTCGCCGGCGCGGCCGTCCTGTTCGGCGACATCATGATCACGCCCGCCATTTCGATCCTGAGCGCGATTGAAGGCGTGAGCGTCGCGGATCCCGGTTTTCAGATATACGTCGTACCGTTGACCCTCGTCATTCTCGTGCTGCTTTTTGCGTTGCAAAGCCGGGGCACCGAACGCATCGGTGCAATCTTCGGGCCGGTGATGCTGGTCTGGTTTGCATTGATTGGCGCGCTCGGACTGGCAAGCGCCATACAGGACCCGCGCATCTTCAAGGCGATGAATCCCGCTTACGCGATCGAATTCTTCATTCGCAACCGCGTCGCCGGTTACCTGGTACTGTCGGCGGCGTTTCTGGCGCTGACCGGTTTGGAAGCCCTGTATGCCGACCTCGGCCACTTCGGGCGGTCTCCCATCCGGCGGGCGTGGTTCGGGTTTATTCTGCCGGTGCTGGTGCTCAACTACTTCGGCCAGGGTGCGTACCTGCTGCGCGGCCACCCGGCGACGCAGCCATTTTTCAATCTTGCGCCCGATTGGTTTCTGTACCCGCTCGTCGCTGTCGCGTCCGCCGCGACCATTATTGCTTCACAGGCCGCCATCACCGGCGCGTTTTCTCTTGTCCGCCAGGCGGTTCAACTCGGCCAGATGCCTCGTATCGAAGTGCGCCAGACTTCCGCACAGGTACGGGGTCAAATCTACGTTCCGATGGCCAACTGGATACTGCTGGCGGCCGCGGTCTTTCTCGTGCTGACGTTTCGGTCGTCCGGCAACCTGTCGGATGTCTACGGCGTTGCGGTAAACGCGACCATGGCAGTGACGACGGTCCTGGCCTTCAACATCGCGCTCGAGCGCGGCGGCTGGAGCAAGGTTGGCGCGATCGCCGGGTTGGTGGGTTTCCTGGCGATCGAGATTGCGTTTCTCGGCGCCAATGCCACCAAGGTGGTGACTGGCGCGTGGTTTTCGCTCGGCGTGGGCGCGATCTTCTTCCTCGTGATGCTGACCTGGCGGCGCGGCAGCCAGCGGCTGCACGCGGAACTGGCCAACGACACGATGCCGATGGATGAATTTGTCCGCAAAATCGACGAACAGGCCCCTGCACGGGTGCCGGGAACGGCCGTTTTCGTGACGGGCCACATCGAAGAATGTCCCCCGGTGTTGCGCCATTACCTGCTGCGCGCCAAGACGCTGCATCGCCAGGTTATTCTGCTGACCGTGCTGGTGGAGGGCGTACCGAAGATCGACAAACAGGATCGCGTGGAAATCGACGCGTGCGGCGATCGGGGTATCTGGCGGCTCATACTGCACTACGGGTTCATGCAGCATGCGAATATCCCGTCCGAACTCAAGGCGCTGGACGTGCCAGGCCTCGACATCGATCTTGACGACACAACCTATTACATCGGCCGCCAGAACCTGCTCCCGCCGATGCGCGGGCAGCAGGGATTCAGCTGGCGGCGGATGATGCGATGGCGCGACCGGCTGTACGCGTTAATGAAGCGCAACTCGGTGGACGAGTCGGTTTTTTTCTACATCCCGTCCGACAGCGTCATCGAGATCGGTTTGCAGGTAAGGATTTAGCGCGAAACGGAATTTTCCGTTTACTTACGGGGCTATTTTGCCGTTTCCGATTTCGTTACCTGCAACTTGCTCTTCGCGTACTGCGCCGGCGGCGCATACATTGCAAGGACATGGTTGAACACCCGCAGCCGATCCGGCGTGTCCATTGTGCCTTCCGCGAGTATCTGCTTGATCGACTCGTTCTGACCGTAGACTTCTTGCGTCGCCGACTGGTCCGCGCTGATGGTCGTACCCTTGATTTCGGCGCCGGCGAACAACCCGGTCTGATCCAGCTGGTAGGCGACCGTCGCGGCCGGCAACGAGTGAACATCCGCGTGCAGGCCGAATGGCCCCGCCGCGACGCCTATCGTGCCTCCGAATTTGAAGTTGCCGTTCATCAACTCGTTCACCGAATCATCCGTCATGAACAATACAAGCAACTGGGTGACTTTCGCACCGGCCTGCAGACCGACGCTGCCCGCCGACAGGTTGAAGTAAACCGGCGGACTCCAGTTGCCGACCTTGTTCCGGCAACTGACTATGCCGTCGCCGTGCGAGCCGGCGAAGATCACGCCTTCCTTGAACACGCCGGGAAATACCGCCACGCAATGCGCATGGGCGATGATGGCCTGGGGAATGCGGTGCTTCGGTTTGAGCGTCATTTCGCCGCGCAGGATGCCGGCGGCGGAATACGCGATGCGCGTCTGTTCCGCCGGGGTGAGACTTTCGCTGCTCCCGGTATTTTCGTTCGCGTTGGTGTTGTTCTGCTCGGCGGCACTGTTTTGCTGCGCCTGCGCGACGCCCAGCGAAGCGGCAAGCGCGAACGCACAGAGCGCCGCGAAGAATGTTTTGAAGCGCATGAGAAACCTCCTTGTTTCGTATGGCAATGTCATTAGTCAATATGACGCTGCGCCGGGCCGTTTTCAAGTGTTGCGGATCACCGACAGCTCGCGATCATGGCGCCACCAGCGGTATTTCTCCCAACAGCTTTTCAATGGCCGCCGGGTCGGGCGGCTTGACAAAATGATGATTGAAGCCGGCTTCGCGGGCGCGCTCCCGGTGACGGGTTTCACCCCATCCAGACAACGCGACGAGCGCGGCGCCGGCGGTGCCGGGGCGTGCGCGCAGTCGGCGGGCGACTTCGTAACCGTCCAGTTCGGGCAGGCCGACATCGAGAAACACGACGTGTGGCTTGAACTCGGTTGCTGCTTCCAGCGCGTCGAAGCCATCGTAGGCAGTGCGAACGTCGCAATCCATTAACTCAAGCATCATGCCAAGGCTGTCGGCAACATCGTGGTTATCGTCCACGACCAGCACACGCCGCTTGAGGTGGCCGTCGACGATGCGCGGCTCGTCCGCGTCCGCCTCGGCATCCTCCGGCAGCCGGGGCAGGCGCACTTCGAATTCGCTCCCGTGGCCTTCGCCTTCGCTCCGCACCGCCACATGGCCGCCGTGCATTTCAACCAGGCGTCGCACCAGCGACAGGCCGATACCGAGCCCGCTGCGGGTGCGGCCTTCCGCATCCGCGATTTGCGAAAACATTTCGAATATCCGTGACAGCTTGTCGGGCGCGATGCCGATGCCATCGTCACGCACCGTAATTACCGCTTCATCGCCGGCGGATGCCAGCGCAAGCCAGATATGGCCGCCGGCGGGCGTGTACTTCGCCGCATTGGTCAACAGGTTCGTCACAATCTGCTCGACCCGGGTCAGGTCCGCGTTGAGCAGTATCGGGCGCGGCGGCAGTGCCATGTCGATCTTCTGTCTGTTGGCGGCGAACAGCGGCTGTGTGGTTTCGGCGGCATTGCGTACCGCCTGGCGCAGGTCCATACGCCCTTTTTTCAGGCTCATCTTGCCCTGGCTGATGCGGGAAATGTCGAGCAGATCGTCGATCAGCCGCGTCATCCGGCGCACCTGGCGGTCCATCATCGCGCGCGCCCGTTCCGCCGCCTCGCGGCTGCTGGCGCGGGTCATCACGGCCAACGCATTGCGTATCGGCATCAACGGGTTGCGCAGCTCGTGCGCCAGCATGGCCAGGAACTCGTCCTTGCGCCGGTTGGCGCCGCGCAGTTCCGCTTCGATGGTTTTCAGGTAAGTGATGTCCTCGAACATCAGTACGATGGAGCCCCGGCCGCCGCCGACCGGAGGCAGGGCGCCGCCCGACAGCAACAGGTGGTGCACGCCGCCCGGCAGATGCCATTGCATTTCGAGGTGGCGCAGCGGCTCGCCGCGTAACAGGCGGGCGCGCGGAAAGCTTTCTGCCGGCAGCGGCTGACCGTAGTTGTCGGTGATTGCACCCCAGTCCGCACCGGGTTCGCCGGGCGCGGCGCGCGGCACTCGTCCGCCGGCTGCCTCGCTCGCGGCCGCGTTGGCGAATTCGATTCGGCCGGTTTCCGGCTCGATCACCACCGCGGGGATCGGCATGTAGTCCAGTACCGAGCGCAACATTTCGCGCTGATCCGTCTCGTCGACCTCGGCTTGCCGGATCCTCGTGCCGCCCGGCAGCGACACCGGGTCTTTCCCGTCGACGGCGCTCGCAAGGATCGCGTCGGTGTCCGACCCCTCATAAACGTCTCTCACGTCGACAGGGCTTACCCTCGTCTCGGACATGTTCTTCTCCGGTTGCTTTCCTTGCTGATCATGGTGGCAGCTTCCACCGGAGGGGACTTTCTCGGGGTTCACGCTTTATGAAGCGCGGCCCGAGGAATTGTCAATAGTGAGAGCTATGTCAAGCTTCCGCACCAGATCAGAGTCAATCCAGCAAATCCATTTGTGCCGTGGGCACACGAAATTGCGTCGAGTCGAGGGCCGGCGATCGGCGATCAAGCCCGTGCCGGCGGCAAGCCAGCCGAAACCGCTGGGCGATCAATTCAGCGTAGCGGCCGCCGCCGCGCATGCGCTTGCCGAACCCGGACTCGTTTAATCTGCCGCCGCGGATATCGCGAATCAGATTCAGCACATGGTCGGCGCGCAGCGGCATATGCGTCCACAGCCACTCCTCGAACAGGGCTTTCAACTCGTACGGCAGGCGCAGCAGCGTGTAATTTGCGCTGATCGCGCCCGCCGCCGCGGCGCGTTCCAGAATGGCTTCGATTTCGCTGTCATTAACGCCGGGAATAATCGGCGCGACCATGACGCCGGCCGGTATGCCGGCGCCGCTCATGGCGGCCAGCGCGGCGAGCCGCGCCGCCGGTGATGCCGTGCGCGGCTCCAGCGTCCGCTTCAGGCGATTGTCGAGCGTGGTGACACTGAACAACGTTTTGGCCAAGCCTTCGCGCGCCATCTCCGCCAGCAGTTCGACATCGCGCTCAATCAGCGCGCTCTTGGTGATGATCGTCACCGGATGATGAAAACACCGCAGCACTTCGAGGATGTCGCGCGTCACGTGCAGGCGCTTCTCGATTGGCTGGTACGGATCGGTGTTCGCGCCCAGCGTAATGGGTCGGCACCGATAGTCGGGCCTGCTCAGTTCCGCTTCCAGTTGCGCCGCCGCGTTCGGCTTGAAGAACAGCTTCGTCTCGAAATCCAGGCCCGGCGACAGGTTGAGATACGCGTGGCTCGGGCGGGCATAGCAGTACAGGCACCCATGCTCGCAGCCCCTGTACGGATTGATCGACTGCTCGAACGGAATGTCGGGCGACTGATTGCGGCTGATGATTGAGCGCGCCATTTCCGGCATGACCGTCGTCGCGAGCGGCGGCAATGCTTCGTCAAGGCTGCCCCAGCCGTCGTCGATGCGCTCGGCGGCGCGGGTTTCAAAGCGGCCTTCGGGGTTGGAGAGGGCGCCGCGGCCGGTGCGATTGACGCGGGCGCTGCGGCTGATATCCGCGCTGGGCGGAAGTCTGTGGGTCACGGCTCGGAAGACTGTATGGATATACAGGCTAACGTAGCACGATCATTCCATCTCCGCCAGCAACTTTTCCAGCATGTCCGCTTCGATCGGTTTGACGAGGTGCATGTCGAAGCCCGCTTCGCGCGAGCGGCGCCGGTCCTCCTCCTGGCCCCACCCGGTGAGGGCGACCAGCCGTACATCTGCGCCCCAGTCTTCCGCGCGAATCCGGGCGGCGGCTTCGTGACCGTTCATCTCCGGCATGCCGATGTCGAGAAAGACAATTTCCGGCTTGAATTCCGCGCCCGCCTCAAGTCCGGCCGCGCCACTGTATGCCGCGCGCGCCTCGTGGCCCATCATTTCCAGCAGCATCGTCATGCTGTCGGCGATGTCCTGGTGATCGTCGATCACCAGGACCCGGCGAGAGGCGCCTGGCCCGGACGGGAGCGTATCTTTGGCGGGCTCGACCGCCGGCTCGCGCGCCGCCGCCAGCGGCAGCGTGACGATAAATTCGCTGCCGCTGTCCGCGCCGGGACTGCTTGCCTCGATAGCGCCGCGGTGCATCTCCACCAGTTGTTTTGCCAGCGTCAACCCGATGCCGAGCCCGCCGGTGCCGGACTGCAGTTCTTCGCGTCCCTGTACGAAAAGATCGAAAATGCGAGCCAACTCGTCACCGTCAATGCCGATGCCGTTGTCGCGGATGCTGATAGAAACCATTGCACCGTTGACTTCCGCGGTCAGGACGATGCTGCCGCCGGGCGGTGTGAATTTGGCTGCATTGTTGAGCAGGTTGACGAACACCTGCGTCAACCGTTCAGCGTCGGCGTCGAGCCAGGCGGGCGCGGGCGGAACGGAGATCGTCAGTTCGTGGCGGCGCTCGTCGATCAGCGGGCGACTGATTTCAATGGCGTTGTCGATGAGATCGTTCAACCGCACCCGCGAGCGGCGAAGATCGATTCGGCCGCGACTGACGCGCGAGATGTCGAGCAGATCGTCAACCAGCCGTACCAGGTGATTCACCTGGCGCTCCATCACCGCCTGCGCGCGCTTCAGCCGTGGATTGTCACCGCCGGCGAGGCGCAGCACATGGAGGTTGGCGCTGAGCGGCGCCAGCGGGTTGCGCAATTCGTGCGCGAGCACGGCGAGAAATTCGTTCTTGCGCCGGTCCGCTTCCTGCAGCGCGGTTGTTTGCTCGCGCAGCAGTTGGTTGTGTTCCTCGGCCTGCCGGTACAGGCGCGCGTTGTCCATCGCCAGCGCGGCACGGCGCGCGAGGTCCTCGCCAATCGCCACGTCCTGCTCGTCATAGACCCGGCCGGCGGTGGTCGACAACAGCGACAGCATGCCGAGCGTCTTGCCGCGCGCAACCAGCGGAATGGACATGAGCGACATCGGGTCATCCCCGACCGCTTCCGCAATCAGTTGGATGCGGCGGTTGCCCGGATCATGCGCCAGCGCCTCGCGCAGAGTCCCGCTGGCGTCCGGCAGCAGCAGCGGCCGACCCTCAAGCAGCGCCTGGGCCAGCGGGTTGTCGAACGGATCGCGCCTCGGCGGCTCGTTCTTGAGCGCCTCCGCGCGCGCGGCATGTCGCGGATCGCCATACGCCACTTCAATGCGGCGCAACTGGCGGTCTTTCGTCAACAAGTCAACGAACGCCCAGTCCGCCAGGTACGGCACGCACATGCCGGCGACCCGGCGCAATGTTTCGTCATAGTCGAGCGAGGCAGTCAGCACCGCGCCGACCTGGTTCAGAAAGCGATCGTTTTCCTGCCGTCTGCGGCGTTCGGCGTCGCTTTCGCGACGTTCCGTCACATCAATGACGATGCCGATGAAACGCACCGGTCGGCGCGCCTTGCCTCTGCCCTCGAAGATGCAGCGGCCCTTGGAGATGAGCCAGCGAACCCCGCCCTCGGGCAGCAGTACCCGGTAATCGTTGTCGTATTCGCCATTACCGGCCGGATCCATTGCCTGCGCCGTGACTTGGTGGAACCGTTCGCGGTCCTGTGGATGGATAAGCGATTCGCGCATGGCCGGTGTGACGACCGCGTCGGCCGGCAAGCCGAACAAGGTCTTGCAGCGCGTCGACCAGCCGACGCCAAGTTCGCCGTCGACGATTTCATTGTCCCATGTACCGATATCAGCTGCGTCCACCGCCAGCGCCAGATGCTCCTCGCTTGCCTGCAGCGCCGCCTCGGCTGCCTTGCGGTCGGTGATGTCCAGCAGCACCCCCGCCATGCGCAATGGCTCACCGGCGGCGTCGCATTCAACGCTGGAACGCGCGGACACCCAACGGAGGCCACTCTCCGGGTGCACGATGCGGTATTCGATTTCATGATAAACGCGCGTCCCGAAGGCATCCTCGATCGTATGGCGCACGCGCTCACGGTCTTCGAGATGTATCGCGTCGATGTAGCTCTGCAGCGGTCCGCCGTCTTCTTCGCCCGGTTTGACCGAAAACAGATCCGCGATGTAAGGGTCGACGTAGACTTTGCGGTCGGGCCATTCGATAGTCCAGGTTCCGACATGGCCATAATCCATCGCCCGGGTGAGGCGCTCGCGCACGTCGCGCAGCGCCATCTCCGTCGACCTGCGCCTGGTCACATCGGTGAGGATGCCGATGACGGATGTGGTGCGCCCGGCATCGTCCCGAACAGCCTGACCGCGCGCCTCCAGCCACTGGAGCGGCCGGTCCGGCCAGATCAGGCGATATGTCGCGTGGTAAGGCTCGCTGGAATCGATCGCATGTTGCAACGCCGATCGCACCTTTTCGCGATCGTCCGGATGCACCATCTCGTAGAATTCATCGAGGGTCGCCGGCGATGACACGGCGGCTGCGTCAGGTTTCGAGCTCGAACTCCACTCCAGCGCGCCCGAAGCAGGATCGAGGCGCCAAAGGCCGACGCCCATGGCATTCAGCACGGGTGGCAGGAAGGTATCGCTGTCGGTCGGCGAGTTCATCAGGCATTGCGGCGGCTGCGGAGCCGGTCTGGGGTGAACCCGTGACTTTCGGGCGAAAGCAGGGCCATGTCAAGTCATCGGCTGCGTTATGCTTAATGGCTGTTTTCAGGAGTTGATTCATGCCCGATCATGCCCGCTTGACGTTGGATCGCGACGAGATGCGCGAATTCGGCTACCGCGTCGTCGATATGATTGCCGACCACTGGGCGGACCTCGCGGACAAGCCGGTCGCACAAACGCGGGCCCGCGGCGGCGTACCGAAAGCGCTAGCCGCGCCGCCACCGGACGGACCGGCGCCGCTCGACAGCGTGCTGGAAGAATTGCAGCGGAATGTCTTCAGCCACATCGCCCACGTCAACCACCCGCGCTTTTTCGCCTTCGTGCCCAGCCCGGCGAACTTCGTCAGCGTGATGGGCGAGGCGCTCGCCGCCGGCTACAACGTCTTCAACGGCACCTGGCTGGCGGCATCGGGCGCCGCGCAGATCGAACTGACGGTCGTCGACTGGCTGCGTCGCGTCTGCGACTTCCCGGAAGGCGCGGGCGGCCTGTTCGTCAGCGGCGGCTCGATGGCCAATATCGTCGCCCTCGCCGTCGCGCGTCACCGCCGGCTCGACGGCCCGGACAGCAAGGCCCGCGTCTACTTCTCCGCCCAGACTCACTCATCCATCGAACGCGGCTTGCGGCTGCTGGGTTTCGCCGACGACCAATCGGTGCGCCTGCCGGTCGACGCCGATTTTCGGCTCGACGTCGGCGCGCTCACCGACCGCATCCGCATCGACCGCGCAGCCGGGCTCGAGCCGTTTTGCGTCGTCGCCAACGCTGGCACCACCAACACCGGCGCCATCGACCCGCTGCCCGAACTCGCCAGGCTGTGCCGGAACGAAAACCTGTGGCTGCACGCCGACGGCGCGTTCGGCGCCGCGGCCGCCGTCAGCGGACGCGGCCGCCAGGCGCTGGCGGGCCTCGATCAGGTCGATTCCCTCTCCATCGACCCGCACAAATGGCTGTTCCAGCCCTTCGAAATCGGCTGCGTGCTGGTGCGCGAGCGCCACTGGCTGCGCGACGCCTTCCACGTCCTGCCCGACTACATGCAGGACACGCGCGCGGAAGAGGAAACCATCAACCTTGGCGAATACGGCCCGCAACTCACGCGATCGTTCCGCGCGCTCAAGCTATGGATGACGCTGCGCATCTTCGGCCGGGATGCACTGGCCGAGGCCATTGAGCGCGGCTTTGAACTCGCCGAGCAGGCCGAAGGCCTGTTGCGCGAAAAAGCGAACTGGGAGATCGTCAGCCCCGCACAAATGGCGATGGTCGCCTTCCGCTACGCGCCGCCGGATACGGCGCCCGAAGAGGCCGACGCGCTGAACGCAGAAATCGTCCGCCGCGTGAGCGCCGACGGCTATGCGATGCTCAGCTCGACGCGCCTGAATGGTCGCACCGCGCTGCGGCTATGCACAATCAATCCGCGCACCACGGACGACGACATCGCTGGCACAATCAACCGGCTGGACGACATCGCCCGCACCATCCAAATGCAGGCAATCCAATAACGCGAAAGCAAAGGTGCACGTTCCGGTAGGTGTTTGCGGGCTGTGTGAGACATGGATGTCGAACCCAGAGCCTCCAGGGATGGATTTACGGCGTCCCGGCAAATACCTACCGGAGCGGGCGCCGAAAACGAAGCAAGTGCTTCAATGAACCATCCACCCTCAATGTTATAGTATCGACAAGCCGCGCAGGATCGCGCGGCAGCCTCAAACGAACGTCGGGATGCCCTTACATGGATAGCACGGGACCGCGCATCTATAACCTGTTTCCGCTGCTCATCGGCCCGGTGCGCCAATGGTGCGCGCAACTACCGCGCATCGCCGCCCTCAACTTCGACTGGGTGTACGTCAACCCGTTTCACTACCCCGGCTCCTCCGGCAGCCTCTACGCCATCAAAGACCCGTACCGCCTTCACGACCTGTTCGCCGACGGCGGCGACGCCGACGACCTGCTCCGCGAATTCACCGCCGCGGCCGGAGACAACGGCCTGCGCGTAATGACCGACCTCGTCGTCAACCACACCGCCCGCGATGCGCTGCTCGCCGACAAACACCCGGACTGGTACCGGCGCGATTTGCAGGGCGACCTCTACAGCCCCCGAGCCGTCGACCCGGACGACCCGGAAAAAGTGACCATCTGGGGCGACCTTGCGGAACTGGACTACGAAAAACCGCAAACCCGCGCCCGGCTTATCGACTACTGGTCGCGCTACCTGGGCTACATCATCGGCCTCGGCGTCAGCGGCTTCCGCTGCGACGCCGCCTACAAAGTGCCGGCCGTCGTCTGGGAACAACTGATCGCCGCGGCGCACGCCGTCGATCCAAGCGTAGTCTTCTTCGCCGAAACCCTTGGCTGCACGATCGACGAAGTGCAGGCGCTCGAAGCAGCAGGCTTCGACTACCTGTTCAACAGCAGCAAATGGTGGGACTTCCGCGCGGACTGGCTGCTGGATCAGTACAATGACTTCCGCCACATCGGCCCATCGATCGCCTTCCCCGAAAGCCACGACACACCGCGCCTGGCCGCCGAGATCGAGGCCGCCGGTGTCGAAACGCTCGCGCGCCACTACCGCCTGCGTTACCTGTTCGCCGCCTGCTTCTCAACCGGCGTCATGATGCCGGTCGGCTACGAGTACGCGTTCCGCAAACCGCTCAATGTCGTTCAGACCCGGCCGGGGGACTGGGAAGAAACGGATTTGGACCTGTCCGCATGGATCGCCGCGGTCAACGCCATGAAAGCGGCAGTCTCGGCACTGAACGAGGAGGGGCCGCAACGGCGGTTTACTTCGCCGTCGTCCTCGCTGGTCGGCCTGCTGCGCGACAGCCGCAACGGACGGGAATGCGCACTGCTGCTGATGAACCCGGACGCCGAACGCAGCCATGCGATTGACGGCGGTATGTTGCTGGCCGCGGCGGGCGGCGCGTGCGCGCGCGTTGCCGACGTCACCCCCGAAACCAGCCCGGTCGAATTGATCCCGGGACAGCCGCTCCGGCTCGACCCGCTCGAAGCCCGCGTTTTTCGCGGCGAGCGCACGACGCGCGGCCGCGCCGTTAACCCGCGGAACAGTGCCGGCAGGCTCAAGCGGCTGGCCGACGAGCGCGTCGTGATCGACAACGTCTGGCCGGAAATCGACGGCGGTCGCCACCCGGTCAAGCGCGTCGCGGGCGATGTCCTCGAAGTCTGGGCGGACATCTTCTCCGACGGCCACGCCAAAATCGCTGCCTGCGTGCGCTGGCGCGACACCTGCGGCGGCATTTGGAACGAAGCGCCGATGGCGCATATCGACAACGATCGCTGGCGCGGCGAAGTGCCGCTGACCCATAACAGCCGTTACCGTTATACCATCGAAGCCTGGCGCGACCCCTTCGCCACCTGGCACGACGACTTCATCAAGAAGCGCGATGCTGGGCAAAAAGTAGACCTGGAGCGAATCGAAGGTCGCGAACTCGTCGCCGAAGCAGTCGAGCACGCGCGCGGCCGCGACCAGACGGACCTCAGCGCGCTGCTTGAAGAAATCAATGACGCCGCTGACGATGCGCCACGCAGTGAAGCCATCCTCCTGTCCGAGCGTCTGGCAAACCTGATGCACCGCGCCGCGCCGCGAACACACCTTTCCCGCTATCGCAACGACCTCGAGGTGGTCGTTGACCGCACCGCCGCGCGCTTCGGTGCCTGGTACGAACTGTTCGCGCGCTCAACGAGCGGAGACGCCAAACGCCACGGCACCTTCGACGACGTCATCGCCCACCTGCCATACGTCCGCGACATGGGTTTCGACGTGCTCTACCTGCCGCCGATTCACCCCGTCGGCAAGAGCCACCGCAAAGGCAAAAACAACGCACTCGAAGCCGGCCCGGACGATCCTGGAAGCCCGTGGGCCATCGGCGCGCCCGAAGGCGGGCATACTGCCGTTCATTCCGAACTCGGCACGCTCGACGACTTCAAGCGCCTGATAGCCGCCGCGCGCGATCACGGCCTCGAAATCGCGCTCGACTTCGCCATCCAGTGCTCGCGCGACCACCCGTGGATCACGGCACACCCGGAATGGTTCGACTGGCGCCCCGACGGCACGATCAAATACGCCGAAAACCCGCCAAAAAAATACCAGGACATCGTCAACGTCCATTTCTACGGCGAATCGCTGCCATCGCTCTGGACCACACTGCGCGACGTCGTACTGTTCTGGATCGACACCGGCGTGCGCATCTTCCGCGTCGATAACCCGCACACCAAGCCCGTGCCGTTCTGGGAATGGCTGATCGGCGACGTGCAGGCGCGCCACCCCGACGTCATCTTCCTCGCCGAAGCGTTCACGCGGCCCAAGATGATGAAAAAACTCGCCAAGATCGGCTTCACCCAGTCCTACACCTACTTCACCTGGCGCAACACCAAGCACGAACTGATCGAATACCTGACCGAACTGACGCAGGACATCCCCAAGGAATACATGCGGCCGAACTTCTTCGTCAACACCCCGGACATCAACCCGC
>DASSBR010000034.1:0-17362 GCA_035698525.1 Gammaproteobacteria bacterium | reverse complement strand
CTGACGATAGCCAATGTAGACGTTGGCATTGCGCAGCACCTGGTACTCGACGCGGACGCCATATTCGAGCAGCCGGTCGATATCGCCGAAGGCGATGATGCCGGGCGCGTAATAAATGTGCGCGCCGAAACCGATGCGATTATAGGTCGGCACCTGGTACTTCACGAAGCCGCCGATGCCGACGGCCTCACCGTTGGCCGAAAAGTCCGGATTGATGTAATAAAGCTGCCCGCCGAGACCGGCACGCAAGGGGTTCGGGCCGACGCCCGCATCGCCAATCAGGTGGATACCGAGATTCAGCACATCGCCGCGATCCTTGTTGTAAAGGTACGCGCCGTTGACATACAGCCCGGTCGGCGTGATCGACGTCATGAACTGCAATCGCGCGGAATGATTGTTCAGGTTCAAATCCAGCGTGCTGTCGGCGAAGGCGGTTCCCGCCATCGCGACCATCAAAAGCAGACCCAGCACGATACGATACGGTTTCATGGCGACTCCTGGTCTTTCCGTAAAGGGAATTTGGCTGCGCGTATGATACCGGTAAACGGGACGACTATCATCCGGCCGATTCGCGCGATTCGGGATCATCTGGCAAAATACCGCCACTTTATCCGACCGGGAAAACCATGGCCTCGACCGCGATCGCGCGAGAACCCGCGAAATGGCCCGCCACGCTTGTACTGATTCCGCTGATTCTGGCCGTGCTCCTCGCGGCATGGATCGAATCGAATCACCGGCCGAAATCCAACGCCGCCGAGCCGGCGCTGCAACTGCTCCTGATCGACAGCGCTCAAACCCTGCAAACCGTTTACGTCGGAATCGGCTACGACTGGCCGCCCGAGGGCCCGATTCCCGCCATTGAACTTCAGCGCCTGCCGGACGATATGGCGACGCTCCCGCCCGACGCGAAGAAACAACTTTTCTTTCAGTCGATACTGCCGATCGTGCTGGCGGAAAACGAGCGCATTGCGCAACAGCGGGCATTTGTGAAGGCGCAGTTCGCGAGCGGGCTGCCCAGGGCGGGCTCTGCCGATGCGAAAAAGCTCAAGCAGCTTGCGGCGCAGTACGGCGTCAAGAAGACTCTCGACGACGACGCCGCGCGGAAGCGGCTGCTGCGACGGATTGACACCGTGCCCGCGGCCCTGGTGCTGGCGCAGGCGGCGAAGGAAAGCGGCTGGGGCACGTCGCGTTTCGCGCGCGAAGGCAATAATCTGTTCGGCGTCTGGACATGGGATGCCGAAGCCGGTCTCGCGCCGCGCGAAGCCGGCGACGATGCGGATCATTATGTTCGGGCGTTTCCGGATTTGCGCGCGTCCGTGCGCGGGTATCTCTACAACATCAATGTGGGGCACGCGTATTTGAAGCTGCGCAAGTTGCGAGCGGCGGAACGCGCCGCCGGTGCCAGGCTCGAAGCCGTGCAGCTTGCCGGCGCGCTGGAGAATTACTCGGCGCGCGGCATGCGTTACGTTCGCTCAATACAGCGAATGATTCGGAATAACCGGTTGACGGCGCTGCGCGATCTGAATCTTCGGCTGGCGCCGATGCATTTAATGGCGCGGGATTAAAAGCCGCTCACTTATTAATAGCGTGCAGCATCGCGTTGTCGACCGCGAGCGACGCTTCGTGCATGGCTTCCGACAATGTCGGGTGCGCATGCATCGTGCGCTGCAGGTCTTCCGCGCTGCCGCGAAATTCCATCGCGACAACCGCCTCGGCGATCATTTCCGACGCCATCGGGCCGACGATGTGGACGCCGAGAATTTCGTCCGTATCCTTGTGCGCGAGCATCTTGACGCGACCCACTGCCGCTTCCATTGCCTTGGCGCGGCCATTCGCCGCGAACGGGAAACTGCCAGCCTTGTACTTGACGCCTTCTTTCTTCAACTGCTCTTCGGTCTTGCCGACCCACGCAATTTCCGGCGCGGTGTAAACAATTGAAGGAATGACTTCGTAATTGACCTCGGCGATCTTGCCGGCGATCAGATCGGCGGCCATGACGCCTTCTTCCATGCCTTTGTGAGCGAGCATCGGCCCGCGCACGCAATCGCCGACGGCCCAGATATTTTTGACGCCGGTGCGGCACTCGTCGTCCACTTCGATGAAACCGCGCTTGTCGAGCTTGACGCCGCAGCCGTCCTCGAACAGGTTTTCGGTGGCCGGGCGACGGCCGACGGAAACCAGCAGCTTGTCGAACTCGATTTCGTGCTCGCCGCCCTTGTCTTCGTATTTGACCTTGACGACCTTGCCGGACTTTTTCGCGCTGGTGAGTTTCGCGCCCAGCTTGATGTCGAGGCCGAGCTTCTTGAACTGGCGCTGCGCGTCGTTGGCGATCTGCTTGTCGGCGATCGCAAGGAAGTCGTCGAGCGCTTCGATGACGGTGACCTCGGCACCGAGGCGTTTCCACACGCTGCCGAGTTCCAGACCGATGACGCCGCCGCCGATCACGCCAAAGCGCTTCGGCACCGCTTTCAGATCGAGCGCGCCCCAGGAATCGATGATGGCGTCGCCGTCGAACGGCGCGACCTTGAGTTCGACCGGCTGCGAGCCCGCGGCGAGGATGACGTGTTTGGCGTCAAGCGTCTGCTTCTTGCCGTCTTCGGCGCCGGTCACTTCGACCTTGCCGTTCTTGAGCAGCTTGCCGGTGCCGTGAATCCCCTCGACGCCGTTGCCCTTGAAGAGCTGGCCGACGCCGCCGGTCAACTGCTTGCAGATTTGCGTCTTGCGCTCCTGCATCGCCTTGAGGTCGACGTCGATCTTGCCGGTCTTGATGCCATGCTTGTCGAATTCGTGCTGCGCCCGGTGCAGTAGCTCCGAGGACTCGAGCAAGGCTTTCGACGGAATGCAGCCGGCGTTCAGGCAGGTGCCACCGAAGGCATAGCTGCCGTCGGTGTTTTTCCAGTTGTCCACGCACGCGGTTTTGAGGCCGTTCTGGGCGGCGCGAATGGCGGCGACATAACCGGCGGGACCGCCGCCGATTACGATGACGTCGTAGGAGGAATTGGGCATGAGGTGTCCTCTGATTCTTGGTAACTTTCAGCGCGTCAGATTTCCAGCATCAACCGCGCCGGGTCTTCCAGCGCGTCCTTGACCGCGACCAGGAACAACACGGCCTCGCGGCCATCGACGATGCGATGGTCGTAGGTGATCGCGATGTACATCATCGGGCGCGCGACGATCTGATCGTTCACGACCATCGGCCGCTCCTGGATCTTGTGCATGCCAAGGATGCCGCTCTGCGGCGGGTTGATGATCGGCGTGGACATCAGCGAACCGAACACGCCGCCGTTGGTGATCGTGAACGTGCCGCCGGTGAGTTCCTCGATGCCGAGCTTGCCGCTGCGCGCACGCGTGGCGTAGTCGACCACGCCCTGCTCGATCTCGGCGAAGCTCATCTGGTCGGCGTCGCGCAGGATCGGCACCATCAGGCCGCGATCGGTCGAAACGGCGATGCCGATGTCCCAGTAATCATGATAGATGATGTCGTTGCCTTCGACCGAAGCGTTGATGACCGGGAACTGCTTGAGCGCTTCGATGACCGCCTTGACGAAGAACGACTGAAAGCCGAGGCGCACGCCGTGGCGCTCCTCGAATTTTTGCTTGTACTTGCTGCGCAGCGCCATGACTTCGGTCATGTCGATTTCATTGAACGATGTCAGCAGTGCGGCGTTGCTTTGCGACTCGACCATGCGCTCGGCGATGCGCGCGCGCAGCCGCGTCATCGGCACGCGGCGATCTTCGCGCGCGCCGCCGCGAGCGGCCGGCTTGCGTGCCTGAGGCGCCGCTCCTTCGCCTTCCTCCGACGCTTCGCCCGCGGCGGGAGCCTTCCTGTCGCCCTGTTCGATGTACTGGATGACGTCGGACTTGGTCAGCCGGCCGTCGCGGCCGCTGCCCTCGATGTCCTCCGGGTCGATTTCGTGTTCCTCGACCAATCGGCGCACCGAAGGGCTGAGCTTGCCGGCGCTCTTGCCGCGCTCCTTTTTCGGCTCTTCCTGCCCGGCCTTGCCCGGCTCTTCCTTTTTCGGCGCTTCGCTTTTTTCTTCCTTTTCTTCGCCGCCGGCCGCCGCCTCGCCTTCTTCAAGAATGGCGATCAGGTCGCCGCCGCCGACGGTCGCGCCGTCTTCCGCCTTGATCTCTTTCAGAACACCGTCCGCGGGCGCGGGCACTTCGAGCACGACCTTGTCGGTTTCAAGATCGACCAGGTTTTCGTCGCGCTTGACGGCGTCGCCCGGCTTCTTGTGCCAGTTCACCAGCGTGGCTTCGGAAACGGATTCCGGCAGTTGCGGGACTTTGACTTCGGTTGTCATCTTTTTTCGGAGCTCCAACTAAAACTGTTTGATTTTTCAGGCGACGCTTTTCTGCTTTTCCTTGGCGAGATCCAGCGCGGCTTCGATCAGCGCCTGCTGCTGCTGCCTGTGCAGCGTGATGTAGCCCGCGGCCGGCGACGCGGAGCCGGGGCGGCCCGCATAGTTCAGCTTGTACCTGGATGTCAGCGGCATCTGCAGGCGGTGACGAATCTGATACCACGCGCCCTGGTTCTGCGGCTCTTCCTGGCACCAGACGATGTCTTTCGCATTGCTCCATTTCTTGAGCGCGGCCGCGTAATCGGCTTCCGGGAACGGGTAAAGCTGTTCGATGCGCACGATCGCGATGTCGTCGATATTCCGCTCGCGGCGGGTTTCGAGCAGGTCGAAGTAGACCTTGCCGCTGCAGAACACGATGCGCCGCACCTTGTTCGCGTCAAGCTCGTCGACTTCCGGAATGACCGGGTGAAAATGCCCCGACTGGATGTCTTCGAGCGACGAATTGGACAGCTTGTGGCGCAGCAGGCTCTTCGGCGTCAGCACGATCAGCGGCTTGCGATACGGCCGCAACATCTGCCGGCGCAGCATGTGGAACCATTGCGCCGGCGTCGTCGGCACACAGACTTGCATATTGTTCTCGGCGCACAGTTGCAGGTAGCGTTCGAGGCGCGCCGACGAATGCTCCGGCCCCTGCCCTTCGTAACCGTGCGGCAGGAACATGACGAGACCGGAATAACGGCCCCACTTCGCTTCGCCGGAGCTGATGAACTGGTCGATGACGACCTGCGCGCCGTTGGCGAAGTCGCCGAATTGCGCTTCCCAGATCACCAGGTGATCCGGCTCGGCGCTGGAGTAGCCGTACTCGAAACCGACCACGGCTTCTTCCGACAGAAACGAATCGATGATCTCGATCGACGCCTGATCGTCGGCGAGATGCGCGAGCGGCATCCACATCGAATCGTCTTCCTGGTTGTGCACCACGGCGTGACGATGAAAGAACGTGCCGCGCCGGCTGTCCTGGCCGCTGAGGCGCACCGGATAGCCTTCCGTCAGCAGGCTCGCGTAGGCGAGCGTTTCGGCGTAGCCCCAGTCGAGCGGCATTTCGCCAGCCGCCATCTTGCGGCGATCGTCGTAAAGCTTCTTGACGCGGTTTTGCAGCTTGTAACCGTCCGGAATGCGGTTCATCCCGTCGGACAATTTCTGCACGCGCCCGGGCGGCAGCGCGGTGTCGGTTTCGGCGTCCCATTCAACGCGATTGAAGCGCCGCCAGTCGACGCCGTACTCGGTGTCGCTCGGCGAAGAAGCGCCCGGCGCGACCGTGCCGCCGTCGTTCAGACGGTCGCGATAGCGATCTTCCATTTCCTTGACGATGCCGTCGTCCACCAGCCCGGCCTTGCCGAGCCGCCCGGCGTAAAGATTGGTGACGGTGGGACGCGCCTTGATCGCGTCGTACATCTTCGGCTGCGTCGCCGACGGCTCGTCGGCTTCATTGTGGCCCTGGCGGCGATAGCTGACGAAGTCGATGAACACGTCCTTGTGGAACGCGTTGCGGTACTCGAGCGCGAGACGGGTGGCGAAAATCGCGGCTTCGGGATGATCGCCGTTGACGTGAAAAATAGGCGATTCGAGCATCTTCGCGATGTCGGTACAGTATGGCGTCGAACGCGCGTCGGCCGGGTCGCTGATCGTAAAGCCGATCTGGTTGTTGCACACGATATGGACCGTGCCACCGGTGCTGAAACCGCGCGTTTGCGACATCTGCAGCGTTTCCATCACGACGCCCTGACCGGCGAACGCGGCATCGCCGTGAATCAGCACCGGCAGCACGCGGTCGACGCCGTGTTCGGGTCTCCGGTCCTGGCGCGCGCGCACGGAACCCACCACCACCGGGTCGACGATTTCGAGATGCGATGGATTGAACGCCAGCGCGACACGAACCTTGCCGCTCGGCGTTTCGATGTCGGATGAAAACCCGAGGTGGTATTTCACGTCACCCGAGCGGTCGGTGACCTTCGGGTCGTACTTGCCCTCGAACTCGTTGAACAGTTCGCGCGGCGCCTTGCCGAGCACGTTGATCAGCACGTTGATGCGGCCGCGGTGGGCCATGCCGATAACGATTTCCTTGATGCCTGCCCCGCCGCTTTTGGCGATCAGGTCGTCGAGCATCGGAATGAGGCTCTCGCCGCCTTCGAGCGAGAAGCGCTTCTGGCCGACATAGCGCGTGTGCAGATAGCGCTCGATGCCTTCGGCGGCGGCGAGTTCTTCGAGAATCGTCAGCCGCTCTTCCTTGTTCAGCCCGGCGCGGGCGTGCGGCGGCTCGATGCGCTCGCGCAGCCACTTGCGCTCCGCGGCGCTGCTCAGGTGCATGTACTCGAAGCCGAGCGGGCCGCAATAGATGTCCTTGAGCGCGTCGACGATTTCGCCGAGCTTCATCGTGCCGTTGCCCGGCAGCTTGACGCCGGCGAACGTGGTCCCGGCGTCGGAATCGTTGAGGCCGTGATAGGCCAGCGTCAACTCCGGGATGTTGGGCGCCTGCCTCAAACCGAGCGGATCGAGGTCCGCCACCAGGTGGCCGCGGCTTCGATAGGCGTGAATCAGCCGCATCGCCGCGGCGCTTCTGCCGGTCAGGTCGGGGCCGGCCGCGGCGGCCTTGCGCGGCTCACGCGCGCGATCCTTGAACTCGGCCTCGATCGGCGCCCGGGGCACTTCCTGGCCGTCGCCGACCCCGGTCCGAAAGCCGCGGAAATAGTCGCGCCAGTAGCTCTCGACCGAATCGGGATCTTCGAGATATTGTTCGTAAATGGCTTCGACGAACGGCGCGTTGCCGCCGAACAAAGGGGTGTTCAGATAGCGTTGATCGAGTGAATCACTCATTGTTGCCGTCGATTCAGGCGATGGGCGTTCGGCATGGCGGGTAAATTCACCGCGCATCGTCCAGAATTTAAATGGGTGGAAACGCTAATTTTATCGTATCCGGCCACAATTAGAAACGGCTTGCGGGGATATGGAACGGATTGGCGCCCCGAGCAGGAGTTGAACCTGCGACCTTCCGCTTAGGAGGCGGACGCTCTATCCGACTGAGCTACCGGGGCGAGGATCGCCCGAAAAAAGAATTGGTGGAGCGGAGGAGGATCGAACTCCCGACCTTCGCATTGCGAACGCGACGCTCTCCCAGCTGAGCTACCGCCCCAATTCAAGCAACGGCCCTCGGACCGAGGCGCGTATTCTAACATCGGTCGCTGGACTTGGGGAACACCGCGCGGTTAAGCTCAAAAGACAGTTTTTGAAGGGTGCACCTATGGCATCCAGGCTGATTTTTCTCGCTATCGCAGTCAGCTTGATTTTGCTCGCTTCCGAAGCGCGCGCCGTGCGGCTGCGCGATCACGCCCGGCGTCCGATTGTCGTGCCGGGCGAGGTGCTGGTGAAATATCGCGCGGCCGCGAACCCCGAAACCATCGACCAGTCGCTGCGTCGCCTCGGCCTTGACGAACAGCCGATTCCTCCGGGCGGCAAGCCCGCCCTGATCCTGCTGGGCAAGGACCAGCCGCTCAAGCCGGTACTGCAGTCGCTGCGCCAAAATCCGGCGGTGGAATATGCCGAACGTATCTATTATCGGTATCCGCAGGCGGTACACCGGACGATTCCCGCCGACCCGCTCTTCCCGCAGCAATGGGCCTGGGACAATCCGGGCACGGACACGGGTTCGGTTGCGGACGCGGACGTTGACATGCCGGAAGCCTGGGGCATTCTGCATGACGCACCCGACATCAAGGTGGCAATTATTGACGATGGCTTCGACCTCACGCATCCCGACCTGGAAGACAACTTCGTTGCCAGCGGCGGCGTGAGTTGCATCAAGGGCGTCTGCGGGGGCGGCACGACGGCGCAGCTCAAGGACGCGGACAAGGAATTTCACGGCACGCTGGTTGCCGGTGTTATCGGCGCGGTGGCAAACAACCGGCGCGGCGGCGTCGGCGCCGTCTGGCATCTCGACATGCTGCCCCTCCGCACCGACCTGCGCAGCGACTCCCTCGCGGCCGCGGTTCGCTACGCCGTCGATCACAATGCCGACATCATCAACATCAGTCTCGGCGGCGCCGGCCAGACCAACGATGAGAAAGACGCGCTCGATTACGCGCTCCGGCATGGCGTGCTCGTTTTTGCGGCGGCCGGCAACCTGGACTCGAATATCGACTATTCGGTGCTGGAGTACCCTGCCAACTACGATCTGCCCAACATCATCGCGGTCGCGGCCAGCGACAAGCAGGATCATATCGCCTACTTCAGCCAATGGGGCTCGTTTGCGGTGGACCTTGCGGCGCCCGGTGTCGATTTCCTGACGACCAGCGCGGACGACGGCTTTGCCTACGCGGGCGGGACATCTTTTTCGACGCCGACGGCGGCGGGCGTTGCCGCACTAGTGGCGCAACGACTCAAGGATCAGACCGGTGTGACGCCGGATTACCGCGCGGTAAAGGCGCATCTTCTGGCGGGCGCCGAGGATGCCGACGACAACAGCGAGGGGCCGCTGTTCGGCCGCACCGCCGCCGGTCGGGTCAACGCCTATCAATCGCTGCAGGATGTTTCGGGTGGCGTACTGGTCGTCACGAACGTGACGATTGACGATGACCCGGCCTTGTCGGCGGCCAACGATGACGACGGGCAGATTGACCCGGGCGAGACAATCGATCTCGATATCACCCTCGTCAACGACTGGCAAAGCGAAAACGACGTTCGCGCGACACTGGTTTCGAAGAACAGCTACGCGACGGCGGCGACCGCGGAGCAGGATTTCGGCGCAATGGTGACGGGCGGCGCGGATGTCACGGCGACGGCGGACTTCCCGGTCACCATCGGCGACTTCTCCGGCAACCAGCACTTGCTGTTCGAGCTGGATATCAGCACCGCGAGCGGCAAGTCGATCAAGCGCTACTTTTATCTGAACGTCGGCGTGCTGCACAACAACGAGACCGTCACGCAGACGATGCAGCGCACCGATTGGGACGAGTTTCAGGCCTATCACGTCACCGTGCCGACGGGCGCCCGCGACCTGGTCATCTATACGCACACGCCGAACAATATCGATATAGATCTGCTCGCCCGCTACGGCGCGCACCCGGAATACGACATTTCGCTGGGAACCGACCCGGAGAACGACGACTACACGTTCTTTACCGACAGCGACCCGGATCATCCTGAAGACCACACGAAAGTCAGCGGCAATCAGAACGGCGACGAGGGCGTCGGCTTCGCGGAAGATACGAAGGCCGGCACGTATCAAATTGTGGCGGTCAACTTTGCCGAGTCGAAGCATTCCTACCAGATCACCGCCTGCTACGCCGAGCCGGATGTCGACCAGGTGAGCTTCACCGGTGTCAATACCGAGATTCAGGAAGACGATAAGGCGGGCGTGGTGAAATTGTCGGTCACCCGTTCCGGCACGACGGGCGCGGCAACGATCGACTATGCGACCGAAGGCGATTCCGCCCTGGCCGGCGTCAACTACAAAAAAACGTCCGGCACGCTTGAATGGGCGGACGGCGACAACGCCACCAGGACAATTACCATTCCGATCATGAACTCGGGGACAATAGACAACTTCATATCGAGCTTCAAACGCTTTCATGTTGTTTTGTCGAATCCTTCCGTCACGACAATTGGCTGTGTCGACGACACCATGGTCACCCTCACCGGCACGGCCCGGACCACGACGGAGGAGCCCCCGACGCCGGCGCCGCCTCCGTCACCGACGCCTCCACCCTCTTCCAGCAGCAGTGGCGGCGGCGCCTTCGGCTTCCCCATCTTATTGATTCTGGTGCTTGCGCTGCGCCGGCGCGGAGATCATCGCTTATGAACGACATTGCAATTCGCCAGGCCGGGCCCGCGGATCGCGACGCCATTGTCGCAGCCAACGTGGCGCTGGCGCTCGAAAGCGAACAAAAGGTGCTGAACCGGGAGACGGTGAGGGCGGGCGTCGCCGTGCAACTCGCCGATCCTGCGCACGGCCTTTACTTTCTCGCCGAACAGGGCGGCGACATCATCGGCCAGTTGGCGCTGACGTGGGAGTGGAGCGACTGGCGCAACGGCACGTTCTGGTGGATTCAGAGCGTGTACGTGGCGGCGGCCCATCGGGGCAGCGGCGTGTTCAGAAAACTCTATGAATATGTCGCTGCGGAAGCGCGCCGTCGCGACGATGTTGCGGGCCTGCGTTTATACGTCGACAAGGACAATCGAAACGCGATGGCGGTGTACCGCCGGATGGGGATGAGCGTCGCTCATTACGACATGCTGGAGGTCGATTTTACCGCCGAAAAACCGTCCGTCTGAAAGCCCGAAAAAACTATTGGCTTTTTATAAATTCTGGGGTATATAGCTCTCGAAAATTGGCGGCTGATCCGCCATGAGGGCACCATGAACAATTCCGATGTCGATAGCTATCTTCAGGACGGCGACGATTACGATGCCGGTCTCGTGGATGCGATGATTCAGCAGGGCAATCCGGGCAAGCGCCCGCCGACCGGCAAGGGACGCACCAACTCGTGGCGCAGTGTCGAAAACTATCTTGAGGATCGCAAACTGCGCCAGTCGTTGAAAGAGTATTACGACGACTTGTAATCCGGCGGCGACACGGAGCGATAGACGGCCGAAGGACCGCCGGCCGCCGCCGACTTCGCCCTGCACCCCGACGCCAGCGTTTTCACGTTGATCAGATACCAGTGAACGCCGCTGCGAAAGCCTGCGTCGACGGCCTGTTTCGGACCCGCGCAGGACTTCTTCAGCGCGTCAGCATCGGCCAACACCCAACGGCGCGGTGATTCGACCACCCAGGCCAGCGCGTCGGCGATTTCATCCGCCGAGCCGAACCGCCGGAAGCCGAAATGCACAATGGGCCGATCGGCCTGCAGAATGTATTGGGCGCGCCAGTCGACAATGGCGAGTTGGTCCGACGGCTGCAGCCGGTTATCCACCCGCGTCATCAGGCCGGCGGCGGAGCGGTCGGGATTGATCAGCCCGTAGCCGTAAAAGCCGTAAATGACCCAGATGCCGAGAAAGAAGCCGGCCAGCGCATGCACGCCAAAGCGCACGCGCCCCAGCAACGCGGCAAGCCATGCCGCGCCAATCAGCGCGCCGACAAAGCTCCACGGCTGGAAGTTGAAACGCGTCGCCAGCCGCGCCGCCTGGTCCGGCGCGACGAGCAGGTAATAAATCAAGACAAGCGCAAGCAGGATGCCCGTGGCAATCGTGATCGCCAAAGCCGTGATACGTATGCTTTTCAGGCGAATCAGGCCGGTCAGCAAGGGCCCCGATGCGAGCGCCAGCGCGGGCACCGCCGGCAGCAGATACACCCCGCGCTTGCCGGCGCTCAGGCTGAAAAAGACAATTACCAGCACAATCCAGCCGAGCAGCAACAGGTAAGTCGCATTGCGCCGCCCGAGGCGTCGCCACCATGCCGGCGCCATCCACAACAGCGCGGCGCTGAGTGGCAGCCAGAAGACCGGAATGATCTGCCCGATGTAATACCACCACGGATGAAAATGGTGCCAGGCTTCGGCGTAGCGCACGGCGGTCTGGTGAAACAGGATGTTGTCGCGATAAGCATCCAGCGCCGGATTGTGGCTTAAGGCGACGACGGTCATCATCGGCACAAGCCAGATCGCCACGGCAAGAATCAGCGCCGCCGGACCGCCCGCCCAGCGCCAGACGTTGCCGTTCAACGCCGGCAGTGGCCAACGGGCCAGCCGCGCGGCGGCGTAGGGAATGAAAACGAGTATCGGCAGAAAGCCGACGCCCTTGGTGATGATGCCGAGGCCCATTGCGAAAAAGCCGGCCCAGTACCAGCCCCAGGCCGGGCCGCGCAGCAGGTGGCGCAGCACGCCGTACAGCCCGAGCGTCGTCCACAGGCATTCATAGGCGTCGATTTGCGCTCGCTTCGTGAGCAGCGCGAATTGCAGCGTCACCAGGAGGGCGGTTGCGGCCATCAAGCCGGTGCGGCGGTTCCACAGCCGACAACCGAGGTCGTAAACCAGCCACATGCAACCGAGGCCCGCGAGCAGCGACGGTAACAGGAACGAGACGCGCAGCGAGCCGGTCAGCCAATAGAACGCCGCGATCGTCCACATGAAGAGCGGCGGTTTGTCCGGGTACAGGACGTTGGCGATGTGGGGGAAAAGCCAGTCGCCGGTCAGCACCATGTCGCGCGCGATCAGCGCGAAGCGGGGTTCGTCGACCGGCCACGGGTCGCGCAGTCCCATGCCCGCGCCGATGACGACCAGCGCCACCAGCGCAAGCAGCCAGAAGGCACGGTCGAAGCCCGGCGCATCAGGCGCGCGGTAGCGGTAGCCGAGCATGCTTATACAGGTTCCGAGTGCTGGCGCTCGCGCCGTTCGCGCACGATGAGGTACAGGTTCCGTGAATAGACGATCAGCCCGCCGGCCTGGCCAACGATGAAAACGGGGTCCTGCTGATAGATCGCATACGCCAGCAGCAGCGAACCGCCGGCGAGGCTGAAGTACCAGAACGCGATCGGAATAATGCTGCGGCGATGCTTTTCGCTGTACAGCCACTGGATGAGGAAGCGCGCGGAAAACAAGGCCTGGGCGAGAAACCCGATTGCCAGCCAGATTTTAGTCTCCATGCACGATATCCCCGCTGAACGGCCGCCGGCCGCGCCGCTTCAACCACATGACGCCGAACAGGTCGACGATGCCGACCCACAAACGATTGCCGACGCCGTATTTCGATATGCCGCGCTCGCGCGGGCGGTGATGCACCTTGACCGATACGACGCTGCCGCCGTCGCGCAACACCAGTGCCGGCAGGAAACGATGCATGTGATCAAAATACGGCAGCGACAGGTACAGCTCGCGCCGGAAAACCTTGAGCCCGCAGCCGGTATCCGGCGTGTTGTCCCCGAGCAGCTTCGAGCGAATGCCGTTGGCAATGCGCGATGAGAGCCGCCGAATCCAGGTGTCGCGCCGGTTCGCGCGATGACCGATGACGAGGCGGCGCGCCGCGTCGCCGCCCGTGTCGAGTTCCTTCAGCAGTAGCGGAATGTTCGCCGGGTCGTTCTGCCCGTCGCCATCGAGCGTGGCGATGATGTCGCCGCGCGCTGCGCTGATGCCGGTCCACAACGCGGCGCTCTGGCCGTAACTTTTCGGATGCGTGATGCAGCGCACCGCTGCCCCCCGCTCGCGGCCGGCAGCGATCACGCAGGCGCCGCTTTCGTCGCCGCTGCCATCGTCGACGTAGATGATTTCGTAGGGCCGCCCGAGCGGATCCAGCGCCGCGCGAATTTCCGCGATCAGCGGTGCGACGTTGTCGACTTCGTCGCGCACCGGCACGACCACGGAGATATCAATCATTGCAGCATCAGTCGCCATAAACCGTTACCGTCACGCGCCGGGAGTGGCCTTGATGACGATGTTCCCAGATGTAAACGCCCTGCCAGACGCCGAGGTTCAGCTTGCCGTCGCTCACCGGCATCGTGAGGCTGGAATCGGTCAGCACCGAGCGCACATGCGACGGCATGTCGTCGGGCCCTTCGGCGGTATGCTCGAACAGCGGATCGCCATCCGGCGCCAGGCGGCTCATGAAGGATTCCAGATCCGCACGGACCTGCGGATCGGCATTCTCGCAAAGCATCAGCGAGGCGCTGGTGTGGTGGATGAAGACGGAGCAAAGGCCGGTTCCGACGCGAGATGCCGCGACGACATCGCGAATCCCGGCGGTAATATCGAGCGTGCCGCGGCCGGCGGTGTCGAAAGTTAGCGTTGCCTGATGAATCACGAGTTGCGGTCACCGCTGAAAAATCCGCAATTTTACTTTAACTCCGGTTGAATTGCGGCTGCTCCGGAGCGGCTACCAGAGTGAAAACCGGATTCCGCTGCTATCGCGGGCTCCGCTGCGGCTTTCGCGCCGCCGCATCCGGGAATGCAATTCCATCCGTTTGGCGGCGAGATAGTCTTCTCTGCTTCCGGCGCCAGCCTGGCTCGGCCGCTCACGGAACTGGCAGAAATCCTCGTAAGCCTCGATCTCCGGCCGCATCTCATTTACCACCAGCTCAATCATGACGGCATCATCCAGAAAACCGAATCCCGGTACCGAGTCGGGGATCATGTCGTTTGGATCGCCGAAATAAGCGAGCGCGCTCAACACGTGCTCTCGCTCAGGCGGCGGAATCGCCCAATCATCGTCCTCGACCATCGCGGTCAGCAATTCAAGCTTTGCGAGGCGATCGCCGATGAAAGCCGGCAGATTCCGCGAGCGGATGCTGCTCAATAGCTCGCGACTGGCGCGAATGACCGATTCGGCGCCCGCCTTCTCCGCGGCGTCCGCCGCCCGCTTCATCACATCGTGAAGATGCTCGAGATCCTTTTCTTCGAGGTCGAAGCTTATTGTCAGACTCATACGCAGGTTCCTATGGTGGAACGGCACATGGCGAAGAGGGAGGGATTACTCTGTCGCCCAACAAGCCGCTATCGCGGGTGAGATGTTATGGCGGAGAGGGAGGGATTACTCCGGGCCTCCTGCCCTCCGCCCTTTCGGGGCCCGCCTTCGGCGGTTCAAAATCGCTCCCGGCGATTTTGTCGAACCGGCCAATATATTACCCGAGGGTTCGAATCTCGGCTTTCCGGACTATCGCTCAGCACTGCGTTAGCGCGGGTGAGATGTTATGGCGGAGAGGGAGGGATTACTCCGGGCCTCCTGCCCTCCGCCCCTTCGGGGCCCGCCTTCGGCGGTTCAAAATCGCTCCCGGCGATTTTGTCGAACCGGCCAATATATTACCCGAGGGTTCGAATCTCGGCTTTCCGGACTATCGCTCAGCTCGGCGTTAGCGCGGATGAGACGTTATGGCGGAGAGGGAGGGATTCGAACCCTCGGTACCTGCGAAGGTACAACGGTTTTCGAGACCGCCCCGTTCGACCACTCCGGCACCTCTCCGTAAACTAGATTCTAACTGCTGTTGCCAGCAACCGTCCTTGGTGCGCCTGCCAGCCGCGACATCCTGTCGCGCCGCTCGACGGGCCGAAGCAGTGCTTCGGCTGTTTCCCGCCTCGCCCACTCCGGCACCTCTCCGTAAAGAACTTATTTCATCCAGCCGATATAATGTCGCGTAAGGACGACAGGCGGCTGCGGGGCGGCCATTCTACAACAACTCGATCGGGTAGCCTATGCGTCTGCGAAAAAATTCGGGTGTCTGATGAGTCGACTCCGGACGGCAGCATCCAAAATCAGGGCGGCGCTGCGCCTGGCTACAAGTCTCCCGGCGCGGCTGATGGGGGCGGCCGTGCTGGCGCTGCTGCTGGCGACGTGTGCCCAGCGGCCGTCGTTGCTGGCGCAAATCAAGCAGCTCGGCGTCCTGCGGGTTGTCACGCGCAACAGTCCCACTACGTTCTACTTCGGCCCGCATGGCCCGACCGGCTTCGAGTACGATCTTGCACGACTGTTCGCCGACAGCCTCGGCGTGCGGCTGGAAATCTATGCGCCGCTGAGTCTCACGGATGTGCTCACGGCCGTGGGCAAGGGTCACGCCGATGTCGGCGCCGCCGGACTCAGCGTGACTGCCGCACGGGAGCAGCATCTGCGCTTCGGGCCGCCTTATCAGTACGTCACGCAGAAAGTGATCTACCGCAATGGCGAGGCGGAGCCGAATTCGCCCGCGGACCTGATCGGACATCGGCTGACGGTGCTGGCGGACAGTTCGCACGCGGCGCGGCTCGCCGACCTGAAACGGCAGTATCCGGCGCTGGCGTGGACGGCGACCGATGCGGCCGAAAGCCAGGAGCTGCTGGCGCAGGTGGCGCATGGCGATCTCGATTATGCCATCGCCGATTCCAATGAGTTCGCGCTGGACCGGCGCTACTATCCCGAGCTGCGCGCGGCGTTCGATCTCAACAAGCCCGAGCCGCTCGCCTGGGCGTTCCGCCGCAACGGCGACTTGAGCCTGTACCAGGCGGCGATCGCATTTTTCGCGCGCATTCGCGCCGACGGCAAGCTCACCCAAATCACCAATCGCTATTACGGCGCGAGCGAAGTGTTCGATTACGTCGGCACCCGCACGTTCATTCACGACGTCAAGACGATGCTGCCGCGATACCAGCCCTGGTTCGAGGCGGCAGCCGAAAAAACAAGCGTCGAATGGCAGCTTCTGGCGGCGATCGGCTATCAGGAATCGCACTGGAATCCGCATGCGGTGTCGCCGACCGGCGTACGCGGCGTGATGATGCTGACGCTCGACACCGCCGGCGACCTGGGCGTGGACAATCGCATCAATCCCAAGCAGAGCATCATCGGCGGCGCGCAGTATTTCGCGCGGATGGAGTCGCGCATCCCGGCCGAGGTCTCCGAACCGGACCGGACGTGGATGGCGCTCGCGGCCTACAACATCGGCCTCGGGCACATCATGGACGCGCGCGAAATCACGCGAGAGCGCGGCGGCAATCCTAACCGCTGGATCGACGTGCGCGCCAGCCTGCCGCTGTTGACCGAAAAGAAGTGGTATTCACAGACGAAATACGGCTACGCGCGCGGCGACGAGCCGCTGATTTACGTGGCCAACATTCGTAGCTATTACAGCATCCTGAACTGGATTACGAGCCGCCCGAAAGAGCCGGTGCCGGAGGCGCCTACCACGGCTTCGAATGAAGACGTGGCGGCAAAGCAATAACGCTCCTCATGCTTTCTGCTCCTTCTCCCTCAGGGGAGAAGGCTGGGATGAGGGGAGCTGATCGACACCCCTCACCCTACCCTCTCCCTGAGGGAGAGGGTTTAAAAAGCGCGCTTAACACAGCCCGCCGTTTACCGATAGCACCTGGCGCGTGATGTAGGCCGCCGATTCCGAAAAAAGGAACGCGACCAAGCCCGCTACCTCTTCCGGCCGCCCTGCCCGCCCCAGCGGAATCTGGCGCAGGATTTCTTCCAGCGGCGCATCGTCGACCATGTCCGTGTCGATCAGTCCCGGCGCGACGCAGTTGACAGTGATGCGGCGGCTGGCGAGCTCTATCGCCAGCGCCTTGCTGGCCGCGATCAGCCCGCCCTTGGCGGCGCTGTAGTTGGTCTGG
>DASSBR010000033.1:0-2401 GCA_035698525.1 Gammaproteobacteria bacterium | reverse complement strand
TGTAGAGCGACAGCCACGCGGATTGCCGTAACACCTGCGCCATGTCCCGCTCGTTGATTCGGCTGCCGGAAATGATTTGCCCGCGCACATTACCAAGCACCGCCGATGCGGCGATGAACGTATCGCGGGCCTGGTCGTAGGCTTTGATCGCGTCCGGGATGGCGTCGCGCTTCCCCTCGTACTCGGCAATCACGTCATCGACCGTGCGCAGTGCGGCAAGCTCGTTCACGGCTTCGCCTCCCGCCGCGCCCGCTCGATCTGCTCGGCGACCATGCGGATATGCGCGCTCACCCAATGCCTGATTTCCTTCGGCACGTCGTCGATGGTCATGTCGCCGGCGACGACGGCGGCCGCGTATTGGCGGGGCTTTAGGCGTTTCATTTGCACTCCCACTCCCCCGCTTCATCGCCCCGCCGATGCCAGCAGGTCTTGCCGCCCTCCACCGTCGCGCAGTTCGCGTCCTTGGGGCAGTCAAAAGCGCGTGACTTCGGCGGCGCGGGGTAAAACGTCCAGGCGACCAGCAGCGCGCCCACCACCAGCGGCACGCCGACAAACAGCCGCAGGGCGTCGAGCTTGTCCGTCAGCCGCCTCAAAACAGCAGCCTCCCGATGCCGATCAGCACATAGCCGACGCCGACCATCAGGGCGATCACGATCGCCTCCAGCGCCGCCAGCCAGAGCCAGTCGCGCCACGGGAGGGATGCGAGCAACGCGCGGATCATGCGGTTTGCTCCGAGTTCGAGAAGCCGACGTAACTACGCGCGTGCTGGCGTTGGAAGCCGAGATACTGGAAGCTCGCCTGATCCCACCAAAGCGCGACCTTGCCTTCCCATTCGCCGTTTCGCTGCTTGTCCCAGATCCACAGCGCGTCCGGTTTTTTCTGGGTATCCTCGCCAACGTCCGCGCCGACAATGCGCGCGTCTTCGATTTCCTTTTCTTTCTTCTTGTTGCGCCAGATCGTCGTGACGTTATCGGCCAGATCGGTAATCGCGCCTGACCCGCGCACGTCCATCTTGCCGCGCTCGTGGATTTCGTTTTCGCCCTTGCGCGGATGCGTCACCAGCAGGACGTGACAGTCGAATTCGTTCTTGAAGTCGCACAACGCTTCGACGAACAGCTTTTGCCCGTTGTAGTCGTCTTCGGCGATGCCGCATTTCAGCAGCGAATCGACCACGAACAGCCGGATGCCGTAGCGCCGACGCGCGTAGGTGAAGACTTCGAGTAGCCGTTGCGCCTTCGCCGCGCCGGTGACGTTGAACACCCACAGCTTGTCCGCGTACCAGTCGTGCACGGCACGAATGTACGGAATGGACGGTTCGGCCATCGCAGCCGCTTGGCGGGTTAGCCGATGCAACAGCCGACGCGGCTGTAACTCCATCGACGCGATGCAGGCGCGCTCCCCGCTCGCCAGCGCATGCAAGGTCAAATGACCGACGATTTGCGATTTGCCGTGACCGTTGACGCCGTTAATCAACGTCAGGTCGCCATAGCGCAGCAGGAGGTTGTTTTCGGTTTTCTCCCACGGCGCGTAGAAACCGCGCGGCCCTTCATCTTTCGGCGGATAAAATTCGCGGATTACTTCGTCGACGAACGATTGCGCTGGCTTCAGTTCCGCCGGGTCGATGCTCTTGGCTTTGGCGATAATGCCGCTGCCATCATGGATGCCGTGGATGATGAGATCGTTCGCATCCTTGAAGCTCGGCGGCATTTCGACCAGCCGACAGCGTTCCAGGCCGAGCCGTTCCGCCACCGCCCGCGCGCCTTTCTGGCCCGGCTCGTCGGCATCGAAGGCGAGATAGATCACGTCAAAGCGTTCGAGGCGCGCGTATTCCGCCTCAATCCAGCTCAAGCCTTGCGCACCGTTCGGCACGCTCAAGGCCGGATAGCCGAGCATCCACCAGGCCGGCGCGTCGAGTTCGCCCTCACAAATCACGATTTCGCGCACCCGATCCGGCACCGCCTGCCACCCGAACAGACTCGCCACGCTCCCCTCGGCAACCCGCATCCGCTTCTTGTCGTCGATATTGCGGAACTTGACGAATTGCAGCGCGCCGTCCGGGGCAAGATACGGAAACACCGCCTCGCGCTCCGCTTCGGCGATTTTGTACGCGGCGATCGCGCCTTCGGACAACTTGCGGGTGTCGGTCAGCCACGCCTTGACGGCGCTTTTCGGCGTGCAGCAGCGCGGTTTCTCGACGCTCGGCTGCTTCGGGCGATGGCCGTGAAATTCAGGTTCTGCAATGCCGAGAAACGCCCGCGCCTCGGTCATGGACTCGTGCAAATCCAGCCCGCGCACCGCGCCCCACAAGTCCAGCAGGTCGCCGCCGTCGTCGCTGGCGAAGTCACGCCACAAGCCCGCCTTGGCTCCGTCGAGCCGCACTTTGCAGGACGTGCCCGCCTCG
>DASSBR010000032.1:0-22655 GCA_035698525.1 Gammaproteobacteria bacterium | reverse complement strand
ACAGCGCCTACACGCCCTACCAGGCCGAAGCCAGCCAGGGCACGCTGCAGGTGCTGTACGAATACCAGACGATGATGGCCAACCTGATGGCGATGGATGTCTCCAACGCCTCGCTCTACGACGGCGCGTCGGGACTGGCCGAGGCCTCCCTGATGGCCGTACGGGCACAGCGCAAGCCCGCGCATCGCATCCTCGTCGCCGGTACACTGCATCCGCTATACCGCGAAACAATCGAAACCATCACCGGCATGCAGGGCATCGAATACGTCGATCTGCCCTGGTGCACCGATGCCGGGCGCATCGTGCCGGAATCGCTGGCCCGGGTCGACGATCAGGCGTTCGACGCGTTGATCATCCCGCAGCCCAATTTCTTCGGCACACTGGAAGATGTCGATGCCCTGACCGACTGGGCGCACGCCCACGGCGCGCTGGCGATCGGCGTCGTCAACCCCACGGCGATGGCGCTCCTCAAGCCGCCGGGTCGCTGGGGCGGGACCGGCGCCGATATCGTCTGCGGCGAAGGCCAGCCGCTCGGCGTGCCGCTGTCTTCAGGTGGCCCCTACTTCGGCTTTCTCTGCTGCCGCCAGGATCTGGTGCGGCAAATGCCGGGGCGGCTCGTCGGCCGCACCGTCGATCTCGACGGCAAGGAAGGCTTTACCCTGACGCTGCAGGCGCGCGAGCAGCATATTCGCCGCTCCAAGGCGAAATCGAACATTTGCACGAATCAGGGCCTGCTCGTCACCGCGGCGACCATTTACATGGCGCTGCTGGGTGCTGAAGGCTTGAAACGGGTTGCCGCGGCGAGTCATGAGAATGCGCGCAAGCTGGTGGATGCGTTGACGGCCGTCGACGGCGTCCGCCAGGCGTTTACCGCCCCGTTCTTCCACGAAGCGGTGGTGCAGCTCGACCGGCCGGTCGATGGCGTGCTGGCGCAACTCGCGGACTGCGGCATTGTCGGTGGACTGGACCTCGCGCCCTGGTTCCCGGAGCTTGAAAACACGCTGCTCGTCTGCGCGACTGAAACAAAGACAGATAACGATATCGACCTCTATACCGCGGCGCTTCGCGAAGCGCTTGCGACAGCCGAGGTCGCCTGAGAACGGAGAACGAAGATGGCCAAAATTACCCTGCGCGGCAACGCGATCAACACCAGCGGCGAATTGCCGAGCGTCGGCAGCACCGCGCCCGAATTCAGCCTGGTCAACAAGGACCTCAAGGACATGTCGCTGTCCGAGTGGGACGGCAAAAAGAAGCTGCTCAACATCGTGCCAAGCCTCGACACGCCGGTGTGCGCACTGTCCACGAAAAAATTCAACGAGTACGCGAAGGATCATCCGGATACGGTCATCCTGATCATCTCCGCCGACCTGCCGTTCGCGATGAGCCGCTTCTGCGGCAATGAAAATCTCGACAACGTAATCTCCCTGTCGCTGATGCGCGGCAAGGACTTCGCCACCGATTACGGCGTGCTGATCGAAGACGGCCCGATGGCCGGCCTTACCGCGCGCGCGGTCGTCGTCATCGACGAAAACGACACGGTGGTTTACAACGAGCTCGTGCCGGAAATCGGCAATGAGCCGGACTACGAGGCGGCGCTGAAGGCGCTGGGATAAATCCCGCAAGGGACAAACGAGCAAACCAGTCAATGCTGATTTTCGAACACTCCCGCCCCGGTCGCCGCGCCAAAGCGCAGGCGCCGGCGCATTTCGCCGCGCCGGACGACATTCCGGCCGACCAGCTTCGCGACGACGCGCCGGTGCTGCCGGAAGTGTCGGAAATGCAGGTCGTGCGCCATTACACGCGTCTGTCGCAGCAGAACTTCTCGATCGACACGCACTTCTATCCGCTCGGTTCGTGCACGATGAAATACAACCCGCGGGCGTGCAACACGCTCGCGATGCTGCCTGAACTGCTCGCCCGTCACCCGCTCGCCCCGGAGTCGCAGGGGCAAGGGTTCCTCGCCTGCCTCTATGAGTTGCAAGAAATTCTAAAGAACGTCACCGGCATGAAAGGCGTGTCGCTCACACCGATGGCGGGCGCCCAGGGTGAGCTGGCCGGCGTAGCGATGATTCGCGCCTACCACCGCGCCCGCGGCGATCTCGACCGCACCGAAATCCTGGTGCCGGATGCCGCCCACGGCACCAACCCCGCGACAGCCGTCATGTGCGGTTGCGTCGTGCGCGAAATCGCCACCGACAAAAATGGCGACGTCGACATCGAAGCCCTGCGCGCCGCCGTCGGCCCTAAAACCGCGGGCATCATGCTCACCAACCCGTCGACGCTCGGCGTATTCGAGCGCCGGATCTCCGAAATCGCCGGCATCGTCCACGAGGCGGGCGGCCTGCTCTACTACGACGGCGCGAACCTGAACGCGATCCTCGGCAAGGTGCTCCCCGGCGACATGGGCTTCGACGTCATCCACATGAACCTGCACAAGACCTTCTCGACGCCGCACGGCGGCGGCGGGCCGGGTTCGGGCGCGATCGGCGTCAGCCAGCGCCTCCTGCCGTTCATGCCAACCCCGATCGTCGGCAAGGACGGCGACCGCTACCGCTGGCTCACGCGAGAGGATCTGCCGCAAAGCATCGGCCGGCTGTCGACGTTCATGGGCAATGCCGGCGTGTTGCTTCGAGCCTATATCTATGCGCGCATCCTGGGCCGGGAAGGCATGCATCGTGTCGCCGAATACGCGACGCTGAACGCCAACTACCTGATGAAGCGTCTGCAGAAAGCCGGCTTCGACCTCGCCTTCCCGAACCGCCGCGCGAGCCATGAATTCATCGTCACGCTGAAGCGCCAGGCGAAGGAACAGGGTGCGACCGCGATGGACTTCGCCAAACGCCTGCTCGACTACGGTTTCCACGCACCAACAACCTACTTCCCGCTGCTGGTGCCCGAATGTCTGCTGATCGAGCCGACCGAAACCGAAGCGCCGGAAATACTCGACGCCTTCGTGGACGCCATGATCGCCATTCAAAAGGAAGCCGAGGCGGACCCGGAGAAACTCAAGGGCGCGCCCTACACCACCCCCGTTCGGCGTCTGGACGATGTCAGAGCCGCAAGACAACTCGATCTTGTCTGGACCGGCTGACGCCCGCCCGCGGCGCGTCGGACCAATCCGGCACGTCATTCGCGCGACGGGCCACTCGTTCAAAGGGTTTCGCGGCGCGCTCGCCACCGAAATGGCGTTCAGGCTCGACCTGGCGTTGTTTGTTGTGCTGACGCCGATTGCTTTGTGGTTCGGGCGTAACGGCGTTGAGCGCGCTCTTTTGATCGGCAGCCTGTTTATCGTTCTCATTACCGAATTGCTGAATAGTGGTATTGAGAAGGCGATTGACCGGATCAGTTACGAGCATCATCAGCTTTCCGGGTTGGCTAAGGATTTTGCTTCGGCGGCGGTGTTTTGTTCTTTGGCTAATCTTGTTGCGGTTTGGCTGTTGGTGTTTTTTGGGTAGGGATTGTGCCGCCTTCGGCGGCAGTGATTGGGTGCCGGGTCCCGGCCCGGCGGCCGGGTGACTTTTGTTTCGGCAAAAGTCACCAAAACCATTGCTGAGTCGTGGCGCCGGCGCACGGTGCGGTAGGCATTGCCGGGGCTGTGTGAGGCAGGATGCCGAACCCAGAGCCTACAGGGATGTATTTACGGCGTCCCCGGAAATGCCTACCGCGGCGGGCGCCGAAAACGAAGCTCTAGCCTAAGACAGGATATTTACAATGGATGCACTCATAACGGGCTCAATCGCCTACGACACCATCATGGTCTATCCGGGCCGCTTTAAGGATGACATCCTGCCGGACAAGGTCCACATGTTGAACGTGTCGTTCCTGGTGCCGGAACTGCGCCGCAATTTCGGCGGTTGCGCCGGCAATATCGCCTACAGCCTCGCCTTGCTGGACGCCGACGCCGCGCCTATGGCGACCGTCGGCCTCGACTTCGGCACCTACCAGGAATGGCTCAGGCAAAACAGGATTCCGATCGATCACATTCGCAAGCTGTCCGAGCATTACACGGCGCAGGCTTATATCACCACCGACATCGACGATAACCAGATCACCGCGTTTCATCCCGGCGCAATGAACGAGTCGCATCAAAACGTGGTGCCATCCAATTCGGGTATTCGCCTCGGAACGGTCTCTCCCGACGGCCGCGATGGCATGCTCCAACATGCGCGTCAATTCGCCGAGGCCGGCGTTCCGTTCATGTTCGACCCCGGGCAGGGCATGCCGATGTTCGACGGAAAGGACCTGCTCGCGTTCGTCAACCAGGCCGAATGGCTGACACTGAACAGCTACGAGGCCGAGCTGATGCAGAGCAAGACCGGACTCACGCTCGACAAGCTCGCCGACCAGGTTGCGGCGCTCATCGTGACGCATGGCGGCGAAGGCTCCGTTATTTATACCGGCGGCAAGGAAATCAAGATCGACGTTGTGAAGCCGGAAGCGGTGCGCGATCCGACCGGTTGCGGCGACGCCTATCGGGCGGGCCTGATCTACGGCTTGCTGAACGACATGGACTGGGAAACCACCGGCCGCATCGCGGCGTTGCTGGGAGCGATCAAGGTTGCGCAAGCCGGCACTCAGAATCATCGGTTCACGCGGGAACAATTCGAGGCGCGCTTTGCCGAAGTATTCAAGTATAGCCTTACATAGCTAACCTTCTCCCTCAGGGAGAAGGGGTAAGAAATCATGCCCGCGCATCGAAGTCGATTTCTGTTCATCCTGCTGCTTGCGGCAGTGCCTCTCGCCCACGCCGCCACCAAGGCCGATTGGGCGCCGGTTATTCAACGCGTCGAACCGGCCGTCGTCAGCATCATGATCAGCGCGCCGCGCGCGTTCGACACCGAATGGAACTTCACCGGCGAGGCTACCGGCTTCATCGTCGATGCCAGGCGCGGCATCATCCTGACGAATCGCCATGTCGTGCAGGAGGGGCCGGTGATCGCGACCGCGATTTTTCAGGACCACGAAGAGGTGCCGCTGACGCCAATCTACCGCGATCCGGTGCACGATTTCGGCTTCTTTCATTACGACCCGACCAAGCTGAAATACATCCATCCCAAGGCGCTGAAGCTTGCGCCGCAGGAAGCGCGAGTCGGTGAGGAAATCCGCGTGATCGGCAACGATGCGGGCGAGCAGCTTTCGATCCTTTCCGGCACACTCGCGCGTCTCGACCGCAACGCGCCGAACTACGGCGGCTCGAACTACAACGACTTCAACACGTTTTACTACCAGGCCGATTCAAACACGTCCGGTGGCTCGTCGGGTTCGCCCGTCATCGACATCAACGGCCACGTCATCGCCCTTAACGCCGGCGGCGAAACGCATTCTTCGTCCAGCTTTTACCTGCCGCTGGATCGCGTCGTGCCGGCGCTGAAGGCGATTCAGGCCAGGGGCAAACCGCCGCGCGGCACGCTGCAAACGGTTTTTCTGCATCGCCCGTACAACCAGCTCGACCGGTTCGGCCTGAGCCCGAAAATGGCGCGGCAGATGCGCCACGAAGCACCGGACGCCAGCGGTTTGCTGGTGGTCAACGAAGTCGTTCCGAAAGGGCCGGCCGACGGTCGGCTGCAACCGGGCGACATCCTGATTTCGATCGACGGAAAGCCGGTAACGAGGTTCAGCGCGCTCGGCCGCGCACTGGACAGCCGTGTCGGCAAGATCATTTCGCTGACACTGGTGCGTGGCGGCGCACCGCTGCACGTCGAATTACCGGTCGGCAATCTCTACAAGATCACGCCCGACAGCTATCTTGAATACGGCGGCGCGGTGCTGAACGACCTGTCATACCAGTTCGCGCGCAATATGGATCAACCCGTTCGAGGCGTCTTTGTCGCCGATCCCGGCTTCGTGTTCAGTAATGGCGGCATTGGCCGTGGCGCCGTCATCACCCGCTTCGGCGACGTGCCCGTTGCCGATCTCGATGCGCTGCAAAGGCAACTGCAGGCGCACCCGGAAGGCGCATACGTCAGCGTTCGGTATTACACCGATGATGACCCCGAACAAGGCAACTCAGCGCTGGTCAGGCTCGATGGCAGCTGGTTTCCCGCCCGACGCTGCCATCGCGGCGACCGGGGCCCCTGGCCGTGCAAGGCGCTGCCGCCGCCGCAGGCGTCGCCCACGCTCGCGCCGGTTACGGCGAGTTATCCCGACTACCGCGATCCGCGGAAGCGCGCACTCGCGCCGTCGCTGGTATACGTCGAATGCAACTTGCCCTATCGCATCGAAGGGGTACAGGAAACGCACTATGTCGGTACCGGCCTGGTGGTTGACGCGGACAAGGGGCTGGTCATCGTCGATCGCAATACCGTGCCGGTATCGCTGGCGGCGCTGACGCTGACGTTCGCGGGGTCGGTATCGATCCCGGCGCACGTCGTCTACATTGCGCCGCTGCACAACCTCGCCGTGTTGCAATACGACCCGGCGCTGCTTGGCGACACGCCGGTCGCCAGCGCCCACTTTGGCGATGGCGATCTGCACGCTGGCGACCCCGTGTGGATCGCCGGCTTCAACGGCAACCGGCAACTGGTGACGCAGGCAACCTCCGTGGCTGGCGAACAGCCGCTCCAACTGCCTTTGTCGGTCACGCTGCGTTTTCGCGACCGCAATCTCGATACGATACACGTCATCAACGCTCCCGCTGGCGTCGAGGGCGTGCTTGCGGACGCCGATGGCCGCGTCGTCGCGTTGTGGTCCAGCTTCGCCTGGCAAAGCGGTCGCCAGTTGCACCAGGCGATGATGGGCACGCCGCTTTGGCTGGTGAAGTCGTTGATCGAACGGGTCGAGCAATCGCCGCATCCCACGGTGCGTTCGCTGGGAGCGGAATTCGAGCCCCTGTCGCTTTCCGAGGCGCGCCTTCGCGGGCTGCCCGATGACTGGGCCGACCGTTTCGAGGCCGACCCGGACCTCGACCGGCAGGTGCTGATGGTCCGCCGCCTTACCGCCGGCGGGCCGGCCGATCGCAAATTGCACGTCGGCGACCTGCTGCTCGCAATCGACAGCCAGCCGGTGCGCGATTTCGAACAGCTTTACACGTTGAGCCAGCAGCCGGCCGTCGCGGTCACGCTGTTGCGGGAAGGCAAGCTGATTTACGTCACGCTCCCCACGGCGCTGCTCGGCAACGGTGCGCTCGATCACGTACTGATCTGGGGCGGCGCCGTGCTGCAACGCCCGCCGCGCGCGCTCGCCGCGCAGCGGTATCAACCGCGTTCCGGCGTCTGGGTGGCGTTCTTTAACTATGGGTCGCCGGCGAGCCGCTACGGACTCGCGCCAGGCCTGCGGATCGTCGCCGTCAACGACACGCAAACGCCGGACATCGCGGCTTTTCTCGCCGCGACGCGGATGGCGCGGAAGCAGCATGAAACAATGCGCCTGCGCACGATCGATCCGAACGGCCGCGTCGGGCTGGTCGCGATGACGCTGCAACCGCATTACTGGCCGACATACGAGTTGGTGCGGGTGAATGGACGGTGGGTCCGGCGACCGATTCAGCACTAGCTACTTTTGAGTGACCAGTTCCTGTAGCGGAATCGAATAAACATTTCCATTCTGGCAGCCGACGTACAGATTGCGATCGATCACGACCGGCCCTGCCGGCGCCAGCGCCGCCGGAAACTCGCGTCGGGTTATCAGCCGTCCATTGTCAGCGTGGAGCAGATACAGCGTTCCGCGCGTGTCGCCAAAAAAGACGACGCCATCGGCAATCGCCGGCGGACCCTTGATCTTCGTGCCGGTGAAATACTCCCATAATTTCTCCCCGGACTTCACGTCATAAGCGAACATCGCCTTGGCGTAGGGGCTGCCGACGTACACGCGCCCGTCGGCGATCGCCGGCGCGCCGGAGGTGTTGTTATCCTGGTGCATCCCCGGCCCCATCAGGTGCTTCCAGCGCAGACTGCCGTCGGGATTGATCGCATAGATGAAATGATAATTGGTGCGCACCGCGCCGAATTTGCGGATCTCGTCGCGCGTCAGTTGATTACGCTCCTTGACGCCGGTTGTAACGATGATGCCGTCTTCGGAGATGGCGACCGGCACATCGGTGAATGATGCCAGGCGTGAAAATTTCCATTTGACGCGGTGCGATGCGAGGTCGATCGCAAACACGGTGTCGAGCGCCCCGATGTAGAGCACGCCGTCCTTGATATGCGGCGACGACATGCTGACAAAGGCCGGCACGTCGGCGGCCAGACGCAGGCCGGTATCGATGGCTATTCTGTCGGTCCGGAGCGCCAACCGCCACTGGATCGCCCCCGTGCGGGCATCGAGCGCGTACAGTTCACCCGCGCCCGTCGTCACGTAAACCGTACCGTTGCGATACGCCGGCGTGGGCATCACCTCGCCTATCGTCTTGAATTGCCAGATGATCTTGCCGGTATCCGGGTCGAGCGCCAGCACGCCGCTCGGGCCTTCACCGCGCAGCCAGGCCGTGACAAATTCGCGGTCGCCGTAGCCGACGTAAATCATTCCACCGGCTTCCGTCATTTCGGAATGCACCCAGTTCGGCGCACGGTTGTGCCACAACATGCGGCCGGTTTTCAGATCGAAAGCCTGCAGCCCGCCATCTTTGTGATTGCCGATGTAAAGCCTGCCATCGACAATGACGGGCGTGGCGCGGATCGGGGCGTTGGTATGGTAGATGCGACTCGGCATGGCCTTGCCCGAGGCGGCGCCGTGGTCGCGATAAACGGCATTGCTGGTCGGGTCCATACGGTACTGGGTCCATTCAGCGGGGCCGATTCCCGAGCGGGCGCCCGCGGCATTGGCCACACCGACTGCCGACATCAAGGATCCGGTTATGAGACAAAGGGTAAACGCAAATTCCATGTTCTATCGTCGCTCATGCTAATGCTCGAACAGCCTCTATCTTAAGATATTCTTCCAGTGCGCCGGGCGTCGCGACCATTTTCCGCGGCGCCCGCAAAAAACGAACTATACTTTGGAAGTCCGCCTGGCGAAAAAGAAGGCGCATAAAGTTGTTTTCCAGTGGGGGTTTACTATGAAGACTCGGCTTGTTTTCCTCTTGTTTTTCCTGAACGCCTTTCTGGCTTTGAGCCCCGCGGCCGTGGCCGCGGCAGACCACAGCCAGGTGGAAGCGCAGATCCGGCAATTGAACGCACAGGAAGTGGATGGCCTTATGCACCGGGATGCCAAAGCGCTGGCGCCGCTGTGGGCCGATGAATTCGTCGTGACCAACCCTTACAACAAGTTCATTACCAAGCAGAACGTCTTGAAGTTTGTCGCCTCCGGGTTTCTCCGTTTCAGGTCGTATGACCGACGGATCGAGTACCTCCACGTCTATGGTCATACGGTTATCGTCGCGGGAAGCGAAACCGTCGATTGGGCCGGCACGATGCCGCTCGCCGGCAAAACCTCGCTGCTGCGCTTTACATCCGTTTGGCTGAAGCGAGGCAAGAGTTGGCAGGAAGTCGCCCGCCACGCCAATATCGTCTGGACAAAATAGGCGCCGGCCGCGGTCACTTGCTTGTCTATCCAGTCATTTCGGCAAGCAATTCATCAATCGACTCCATAGGCCGTGAACATTCTGTGCCCTTGCAAAAATAGGCGACGCCGTCCGCACGTGATTTGCACACGCCAAGCAGGCCCGGCAGATCGCCGACATTGTGTGGGATAGCATAAACGCGGCGGCGCCCGCGTTGGGAATGGCGGAAATCGGCTTCAATCCGCGCCCGCCAATCCGTAAGCACGGCCGGCTCGCCGCGCAGGATGATCTGCGCAGGGAAATCCAGCTCGTCGCGCAGGGCGAGCAACAGGCTGCACATGGCGTCGGGATAATCGGCCAGCGCCGCGGCGCCGGCGCGGAAAGTGCGGGCGGCGGCGTCCAGGTAGCGAATATCGCCCAGCAGATGCCCGAGTTTCACCAGCGCCTGCGCCGCCACGCCATTGCCGGCCGCCATTGATTCGTCGGCAAAGCTTTTCGGGCGGTCCAGCAGTGCCTCGTGGTCATCCGACGTAAACCAGAAACCGCCGCCTTCACGGTCCTCGAAATGCGCCAACATTGCCTCACAAAGCGCGCGCGCAAATTCGAGATCGGCCGTGCGCCAGCGGGCCTGCAATACCTCAAGACACGCGGCAGCCATGAACGCATAATCGTCGAGATAGGCATTGAAGCGCGCGCGACCATCCTTGTAGACCGCGCAAAGATGGCCGTCACGCCACATTCGCTCGCGAACGAAATCGAGAGCGCGCGTCGCCGAATCCAGCCAGCGCGGCTCGCCCAGCAGCGCACCGGCGGCCGCCATGCCGCGAATCGCGAGACCGTTCCAGGCGGTGAGTGTCTTTTCATCGCGTGCCGGCGGTACTCGCTCCACACGCGTTTGCAGCAGTTTTTGCCGGATCGTTTCGAGCTGCGCCACAACGCTTTCTGGTGATTCGTTGCGGCGGTCGGCCAGCTCCGCCACGTCGGCGGCAATGTTCAAATGCCAGCGACCTTCGAAGTTCGGCTCGCCATCCAGGCCGAAGCGCAGCTCCGCGAGTGCGTATTCCTCCCCCGTCAGCGCCACCCGCAGTTCATCCATCGTCCAGACGTAGTACTTGCCTTCCTGGCCTTCGGAGTCCGCGTCGAGGCTCGCGTAGTAGCCGCCTTCATCCGACTGCATGACGCTGATCAGCCACTCCGCCGTCAGCGTCGCAACCTCCCGCAGGCGCGGACTGCCGGTCGAGCGTGCGGCAATCGCGTAAAGACGCAGCAGCGCGCCATTGTCATAGAGCATCTTCTCAAAGTGCGGAATACGCCAGGCGGCATCGACCGCGTAGCGACAGAAGCCGCCGCCGAGCTGGTCAAACAGGCCCCCGTCGGCCATGCTCGCGAGCGTGTGCAACGCACGATCATGGGCGACGGGATCGTCCACTTTGAGCAGCAACTCGAGCGCGCCGGTACGGGGAAACTTGGGCGCGCCGCCAAAGCCGCCGTGGCGGGCGTCGTAATGCTCAAGCAGCGCTCTCTGCGCCCGATCGATGATCTCCCGATCCGGTTCCTCGCCGGCCGCGGGGGGACGTGCCCGTAATCGCGCCAACGTATCGGCCAGGGCGCCCGCATGCGCCCGGATTTCGCCGCGATGCTCGGCGTAATAGTCCGCTACCTTGTCCAGCACGGTTTTGAAATCGGCGAGTCCCTGGCGCGACTCGCGCGGGAAGTAGGTGCCGGCGAAGAATGGGGCGAGGTCGTCGGGGGCAAGAAAAACGGTCAGCGGCCAGCCGCCGCCGCGCCGGTTCATGAGCTGGTGGGCCGTCTGATAAATCTTGTCGAGATCCGGGCGTTCCTCGCGGTCGACCTTGATGTTGACAAACCGCTCGTTCATCAACTCGGCCGTGGCGGCGTCCTCGAAGGATTCATGCGCCATGACATGGCACCAGTGGCAAGCCGAATAGCCGATCGATAGCAGAATCGGCTTGTCCTCGTTGCGAGCGGCGGCAAGTGCCTCTTCGTCCCATGGCTGCCAGCGCACGGGATTGTGCGCGTGCTGCAGCAGATATGGGCTTGTTTCGTGGATCAGACGGTTCGGTGGCGCATCCATTCGGGCTCCTGGTCCAGTCGCATCACTATACCCGATCGACCTGGGCTTTACGGTAGAATAATGCCTATGCTTATCTATCCGGAAATCGATCCGGTCGCATTTCGCGTCGGACCGCTGGCCGTGCACTGGTACGGCATCATGTACCTGCTCGGTTTCGCTGG
Organism: Gammaproteobacteria bacterium; assembly: GCA_035698525.1. Classification (GTDB taxonomy): domain Bacteria; phylum Pseudomonadota; class Gammaproteobacteria; order Natronospirales; family DASSBR01; genus DASSBR01. The sequence goes on along the minus strand of DASSBR010000032.1, from coordinate 10,963 downwards.
CGGCTACGGCGTCCTCTGGTGGCGGATTCGACGCAAGCCGGGCTATCACTGGAGCACCCAGCAACTCGGCGACGTGCTGTTTTATGTGGTGCTCGGTATTGTGATCGGCGGCCGGCTGGGCTACGTGCTGTTTTACAACCTGCCGTTCTATTTCGATCATCCAGCGCGAATTTTTGCCGTGTGGGACGGCGGGATGTCCTTTCATGGCGGCCTGATCGGCGTGCTGGTCGCGATGTGGATCTACGGGCGCCGCTACCATCGCACGTTCTTCGACCTGATGGATTTCATCGCGCCGGCAACCACCATCGGCCTCGGCACCGGCCGCATCGGCAACTTCATCAACGGCGAACTGTGGGGCAAGGTTTCGGACGTACCGTGGGCGATGCGCCTGCCGTGCTGGGACGGCCGCTTCATGGACCGCTACTGCGGCGGCGTGCCAACGGGCTACAGCCCGCCGCACATCCCGAACCAGCTGTACGAAGCCTTTCTCGAAGGCCTCGTGATGTTCGTCGTGTTGTGGTGGTTCTCGGCGAAGCCGCGCCCGCGCATGGCGATCTCCGGCCTGTTCGCGCTGCTGTACGGCGTAATCCGCTTCGGCATCGAGTTCGAGCGCCTGCCCGATCCGCAACTCGGCTACCTGGCGTTCGGCTGGCTGACGATGGGCCAGGTCCTGTCGCTGCCGCTGATCGCCATCGGCGTCGCGCTGATCGGCCTCGCGTACCGCAACAAGCAATTCGCCACCCTGCCGTCCAAACCGGAACAGCCGCGCGCGTGAAACAATATCTCGATCTGCTGGCCCATGTGCGCCATAACGGCGCCCGCAAATCCGACCGCACCGGCACCGGCACGTTAAGCGTTTTCGGCTACCAGATGCGCTTCGATCTCGCCGCCGGCTTTCCCGCCGTGACGACGAAGAAGCTGCACTTCCGCTCCATTATTCACGAACTTTTGTGGTTCCTGCGCGGCGACACCAACGTCGGCTACCTGAACGACAACGGCGTCACCATCTGGGACGAGTGGGCGGATGGCAACGGCGACCTGGGGCCGATCTACGGTTACCAATGGCGCAGTTGGCCGGCGCCGAACGGCGAGCACATCGACCAGATCGCCAAAGTCATGAGTCAACTGCGCAAGCAGCCGCACTCGCGCCGCATGATCGTCAGTAGCTGGAACGTCGGCCAGCTCGACGACATGGCGCTTGCGCCCTGCCATTGCCTGTTCCAGTTCTATGTTGCCGACGGCAAGCTGTCGTGCCAGCTCTACCAGCGCAGCGCCGACGTTTTTCTCGGCGTGCCGTTCAACATTCCGTCATATGCGTTGCTGACGCACATGATCGCCCAACAGGTCGACCTGGAGCCGGGGGAATTCATCTGGACCGGCGGCGACTGCCACCTGTACCTGAACCACATCGAGCAGGCCGACGAACAACTGCGGCGCGATCCTTATCCGCTGCCCGAGCTGCGCCTGCGCCGGCAGCCGCCGTCGATCATCGACTATTGCTATGACGACTTCGAGATCGTCGGCTACCGAAGCCACCCCGCCATCCGGGCCGAAGTCGCCGTCTGACAAGTCGATTTATATTGTGAAATACATCGTGGACAGGCGACTGAATTTCCGCCATCCTTAACAGGTAGTTATCCAGCGAACCACGGAGGGTTCATCATGCGTACTTCAGCCATTGTTTCATTGGTTTCTGCCGCGGCGCTCATGGGCAGCGTCGGCATCGCGAGCGCGGCGCAAACGACGCCCCCGTCGCCCAGCAGCTACCAACAATCCCAGACCCTGCAGAACCCGTCCATGGCCATGAACGGCACGAATACGGGCGAGCGGATCGCTTCCCAGGCGGCGGCGGTTCTGCGTAACAGCTCCGGCACGATGCAGTCGTCGCCATCCGCGACCGGCACCACTACCACGGTCGGCAACGGCCAGATTCCTCAGCAGTTCGTCAATGCGGCGCACTGCGTGGTCGTCTTCCCGAACGCTTACGGAACGGCGCAGACCGCGCTGCCAGCCGGCGCCGCCACCGGTCAGCCGGGCTCCACGACGACGGGTGCAACGTCCGCAACGACCACCGCCGGAACCGGAACGGCCAGCGTCTCGACCACAATGGGCATGCGCGAAGCGGGCATCGCAAGTTGTCGCGACGACGACGGCAACTGGACAGCCGCGAAGCCCGCTTTCGTCAAGTTGTCGCTGAACAGCGCCAATGCGACGGGCGAAAACGGCATGTCCGGCAACGGGATGATGTCGGGCGACACGAACATGTCGACCGATACCGGCATGCAGGGCCGCTCCAACGCGTCGACCGGCCTCGCCGAATCGCAGAATATGGCCGCAATGTCGGACCACGCGCTGGTGTTGTTGTTCATGGATGACGACTCGGCCGACGAGTTGAAGGATGGCGACATCACCCTCGGCGACGACGTTGACGTGGCTTCCGGGCCGACCGCCTCAGGCGCCAGCGACAACACTGCGCCGGCGGCCGTGCTGGCCTATCGCGGCCAGGCCACCGGCTTCACCGGCGTCGATGTCAAAGGTGCGAAGGTCGACTTCGACGAGATGATCAACAAGCAAGTCTACGGGCAAGACGTCGATCCGAACGATCTGCTGGAAGGCGACTACAACGGCAAGTTGCAGACGCATCTGACTGCCTACAACCAGGCGCTCACGCAATTCGCGCCGTCTTCGCAGTACAACAGCAAATCCAGCATCGCCAAGTAAGGGCGTTTGCTATTGATCGAGCCCCCGCGCAGCGGCGGGGGCTCTTCTTTCAATCGAGGAACTGGAGTGGCTGGCGCGCCTGGCAGGACTCGAACCTGCAACCGCCGGCTTAGAAGGCCGATGCTCTATCCGGTTGAGCTACAGGCGCAAGCTCCCAGACAAATGGTCGGGGTAGAGGGATTCGAACCCCCGACTTCCTGCTCCCAAAGCAGGCGCGCTACCAAACTGCGCCATACCCCGTAAAGGGAAAGGAATAATACGGGCCACCCGGGACGGGGTCAAACGCCTTGTCCGCCCCCTACCCGCATGCGAGAATGACGCCCCTCCCGGCTTGATCATCAAAGTATGCCTGCAACGCTAATCGACGGAAAAGCGCTCGCCGCCGAAATTCGCGCGGATATTCGCCGCCAGGTCGATGCAAAAACGCGTCGCGGCGAGCGGCCGCCGGGGCTGGCCGTGGTGCTGGTCGGCGATGACCCGGCCTCCCAGGTTTACGTACGCAACAAGCGCGCGGGTTGCAAGGATATCGGCTTCCTTTCCAAGGCATTCGACCTGCCCGCGTCAACCAGCGAAAGCGATCTGCTGCGCCTGGTCGACCGCCTGAACGAGGACCCGGAAGTCGACGGCATTCTGGTGCAGCTTCCGCTGCCGGAGCACATCACGCCCGCGACCGTGATCGAACGCATCCGGCCGGACAAGGACGTGGACGGCTTCCATCCGTACAACATTGGCCGCCTCGCGCAGCGCATTCCGCTGCTGCGGCCATGCACGCCGCTCGGCATTATCCGGCTGCTGGAACGCTACGAAATCGATCCCGTCGGGCAGCATGCCGTTATCGTGGGCGCGTCCAACATCGTCGGGCGGCCAATGGCGCTGGAGTTGTTGCTCGCGGGCTCGACCGTGACCGTTTGCCATCGCTTTACAAAGAATCTGCAACCGCTGGTCGAACAGGCCGACATGCTGGTTGTGGCCGTCGGCAAGCCGGAACTGGTGCCCGGCGAGTGGGTCAAACCGGGCGCCGTCGTGATCGATGTCGGATTCACCCGCACGAACAAGGGCCCGGTGGGCGACGTTGGGTTTGAAGCGGCGCGCGAGCGGGCGAGTTTTATTACGCCCGTGCCCGGCGGCGTCGGCCCGATGACCGTCGCGATGTTGTTGGCAAACACGCTGGAAGCCGCGCAGCAGCATCCGGTCTGAAAGGCGCCATTATCCCCGGCGCCATTCCGTAGCGGCGTTTGGCCGATCCTCCAGTACAACGCCCTTTTCCGCCAGCTCATCGCGAATGCGATCCGCTGCCGCAAAATCCCGCTGTTTGCGAGCGTCCGCCCGCTCAGCAATCAAGCGCTCGATATCTTCGTCCGATAAACCGCCACCCGCCGTACTGGCGCGCAGATACCGCTCCGGATCGTCCTGAAGCAAACCCAGCACGCCGCCCAGCTCCTTCGCGAGTGACGCATGGGCGGCGGCGGCAGCTGGATCGCTTTCGCACAACCGGTTGATTTCACGCGCCAGCTCGAACAGTACGCTTAACGCCAGCGGCGTGTTGAAGTCATCGTCCATGGCGGCGAGAAAACGTTCGCGCCAGTCGCCCTCGGCCGGCGGGACGGCAGCGTCAACGCCGCGCAAAGCGGTATAAAGTCGCTCCAGACTCGCATGCGCGTTCGCCAGGTTATCGTCGCTGTAATTCAGCGGGCTGCGGTAGTGGCTCGCGAGAATGAAATAGCGCACGTCCTCCGGACGATACCGCTTCAGCACGTCGCGCACGGTAAAGAAGTTGCCGAGCGACTTCGACATTTTCTCTTCGTCCACCTGCACGAAGCCGTTGTGCATCCAGACGTTGACAAACGTTTCGCCGGTCGCGGCCTCGGATTGCGCGATCTCGTTTTCGTGGTGCGGGAACTGCAAGTCCATGCCGCCACCGTGGATATCGAAATGGTTGCCGAGCGTACGGGTGGACATCGCGGAGCACTCGATATGCCAGCCAGGCCTGCCATCGCCCCATGGCGACGTCCAGCTCGGCTCGCCCGGTTTGGCTGCCTTCCATAAAACGAAATCCACCGGATCGCGCTTGCCCTCCCCCACCTCGACGCGCGCGCCGGCTCGCAATTCGTCGATGCGTTTGCCGGACAGCTTGCCGTAACCGTCGAAGCGGCCGACGGCGTAATTGACATCGCCGGTGCCGGCAACATACGCATAACCATCGGCAATCAGTTTTTCGATCATCGCGATCATGGCGTCGATCGACGCCGTCGCACGCGGTTCGATATCAGGACGCTGCACGCCCAGTGCCGCCTCGTCTTCGTGCGTCGCCGCAATCATCCGGTCCGTCAGCGCGGTGACTGACTCATTGTTTTCGGCGGCGCGACGGATGATCTTGTCGTCGATGTCGGTGATGTTGCGGACATAGGTCAAATCGTAGCCGCGCGCGCGCAGGTAACGCGCGACCATGTCGAACACGACCAGCATGCGCGCGTGGCCCATGTGCATGTAGTCGTAGACAGTGAGTCCGCAAACGTACATGCGGACCCGGCCGGATCGCAGCGGCTTGAATGGTTGTTTGGCGCGGGCTAACGAATTGTAGATTTGCAAAGCCATTTTGTTATTGAAGCCTGGAAGCCTTTTCGAGCCGCGCGCGAATGCGTTCCGGGCCGAGCAGATCCCAGACGCGTGCCAGTTCCGGCCCGTGCAGTTCGCCCGTCAGCGCAGCGCGCAGCGGCATGTACAGGTTTTTGCCCTTGACGCCGGCAGCCGCACTCAAATGCTCGACGTAGCTTTTGAATTCGCCATCCACGCCGGCGCCGATGGCAGCCTGGAAAAAACCGGCAGCAGCGCTTTCAATCGCTTGCCGTGCCTGCTCGCTCATCGCTTCTTCAGTGGCGTACAACGACCGCGCCCAGCCCTGCGCCTCTTCGGGCAGAACGATATTGTCACGCACGACATGCACGAACCGGAGCGCATCGCCCGCAGGCAACAGCGTCTCGATCGCCGGCGCGGCATCCCGCAACCATGCCCATAACGCCTCATCCGACGCGCGTGCAATGGCTTCCTTCTGCCAATGCTGCAACTGGCTGCGATCGAAATGGGCGGGACTCGAACCGAGCCGCGCCAGATCGAACGCCGCCGCCAGCGTCGCGCTGTCAGCGTAGCCGGCGTCGTCGGCATAGTGATGGCCGAGCCGCGCCAGATAGTTGCGCACCGCGCCGGGCAGAAAGCCTTCCTCGCGCAGGTCGTGCAGACTGGCGCTGCCATGGCGCTTGGAAAGCGGCGCACCGTCGTCGCCGACCAGCAGGCCCAGGTGTCCGTAACCCGGGGCTTCAAGGCCGAGCGCGTCTAGCAGCATCATCTGGCGCGGCGTGTTGGCGAGATGATCCTCGCCGCGCAGCACCAGCGTGATTCCCATCAGCGAATCGTCGACTGCGTTGCAGAAGAAAAACGCCGGCGTGCCGTCTGTCCGCCGGATAATGAAATCGCCAATCGCGTCGCTGTCGAAATGCTGCGGCCCGCGCACCACGTCGTCGAAGCGCACCTCCACACCGGCAGGCACGCGGAACCGCAACGCGGCCTGCATACCGCTCTGGCGCCGTGCCTCGATCTCCGCCGCCGACAACTTCGCGCACGTTCCGGCGTAGCGCGGCGGCTGCCCGGCAGCAAGCTGTGCCGCCCGCGCCGCCTTGAGTTCGGATTCCGTGCAAAAGCAGGGATAGGCCTGTCCGTCGGCGAGCAGCCGCTCGAAATAATCGTCGTAAATCGGGCCGCGGGCAGATTGTTCGTACGGTCCGCGCGCGCCCCCCACATCCGGGCCCTCGTTCCAGTCGAGCCCCAGCCAGCGCAAATCGTCCAGCAACGCGTCGCGCCATTCCAGCCGCGACCGCGTCGCATCTGTATCTTCGATGCGCATCACGAATTCGCCGCCGGCGGCGCGCGCGGCCAGCGCGCTGAAGAGCGCGGTGCGGACATTGCCCAGGTGCAAACGCCCCGTCGGGCTCGGGGCAAAACGCGTGCGAATCGGTTTCGGCATGGGCCGCAATGTTAGCAGGATGCGCCGATAATCACGATATTGTGACGGCGTTGACAATCGTGTCGGAACCCGGTCGAACCGCGGTTAGTCTAATCCAGTGATGCCGGCCAGTTCGGCAGCTTGAAGTGTCTGCACAAGGAGGTTCACATGACCCCGAATCCGGAACGCGGCCAGAAAGACCGCCAGCAAAGTCAGCGCCAGCGGCAACAGCGTCAGCAGGAGCAACGCCAGCAACAGCAGCGCGAGGAGCATCAGCGCGACCAGGACCGCGAAAAACGGCAACAACGATAACGATATCAATCGTTTAACTTGATATACCCCATTCCAAGCCACCTCCACGGTGGCTTTTTTTTTCAAGCCCGCCCGGCTAACATGCCCCGACACACCAACAACGGGAATCCGACATGTCCATTCGCTTCGTTAGCCGCATACTCGGCGCCGGCTTCGCGCTTGCGCTCGGTGCCCAGGCTGCCGCCGCACCGCCGCCCGCAGATCCGCATCCGCGCGTCGCGCTCGACACCAGCATGGGCACGATCGTTATCGAACTCGATCGCGCGCGTGCGCCGATTACGGTCAAGAACTTCCTGCAATACGTGCGCGACGGCTTTTATGACGGAACGATCTTTCACCGCGTCATTCCAGGCTTCGTCGCGCAGGGCGGCGGATTTACGACCAAGTACATCGAAAAGCCGACGCGTGATCCCATCCCGAACGAATCGGGCAATGGCCTGAGCAATGTCCGCGGCACGATCGCGATGGCGCGCGAGACAGCGCCACACACGGCGACCGCTCAGTTCTACATCAACCTCGTCGATAACCTCAATCTCGACCCGCAGCCGAATCGATGGGGTTACGCCGTGTTTGGGCATGTCGTCAAGGGCATGGATGTCGTCGACAAGATCGCCAAGATTCCAACGGGAGCGGCGGGTCCGTTTTCCAGCGACGCGCCGATGACGATTGTCGTGATCGAAAAAGCGGAAATTTTGGGCAAAGCGCCATCGAAATGACGACAGCCTTCGTTTCAGACCTGCACCTCGACGCGAGGCGACCGGAAGTCACCACGCTGTTCCGCGAATTTCTCGCGAATGAAGCGCGGACGCTCGATGGCCTTTACATACTCGGCGACCTGTTCGAGGCGTGGATCGGCGACGACGATCCCGATCCGCACAATGGCGTCGTCAGGCAGGATCTCGCCGCGCTCACCGCCGCCGGCGTACCGGCGTGGTTCATGCACGGCAACCGCGACTTTCTGGTCGGCGACGCTTTCAGCCGCGAGACCGGCGTGCAATTGCTCGACGACCCGATCGTCGTCGACCTGTACGGCACTTCGACGCTGCTCACGCACGGCGATGCGCTGTGTACGGACGATGTGGATTATCAAACATTCAGGGCGACCGTCCGCAATCCCGCCTGGCAGCAGGCATTCCTGAGTCAGCCGGTCGATGCGCGCCGCCGCCTCGCCGCGCAGGCGCGCGCCGAAAGCCAGCGCCAGCAGAGCGGCAAATCGATGGACATCATGGATGTGAACCAGGGCGAAGTCGTCAAAATGATGCGCGACCACGGCGTTACGCGCATGATCCACGGTCACACGCACCGTCCGGACACACACCAGTTTGCCGTTGACGGCGTGCAGTACACGCGCATCGTGCTCGGGGACTGGTACGAACAGGGCAGTATCTTGCGGTGCGACGAAAGCGGGTGCGAATTACAGCAGCTCCCATTGCCCTAGGGCGCCCTGGCCGCCGTCGCCTGATCAACCCGCGAGGCTGTTGACCTTCGCCCGGGCCTGCCGGAACGCCTCGTTGCCGGGTTCCCCTTCGACATCAATGAACGCCTGGTGCAGCATCACCAGCGACTTGTCGGCCTCATCCGAATCCACCAGGCACGTCAGCGCGTGATCGGTCGTCCAGCTCGCATGCACGGTCACGCCCGCGTCCGTCAGCAGCTTGTGAGCGTATTCAAGCAACTCGCGGCTGTCGCCGACGCCCAGGCCGATGCCGGAAACGGAACCAATGCCGACACGGACGTCGATGCGCTCGCCGAATGTTTCGCCAAGCCGTTCCACCATCGCTTCCGGCTCGGCAATTTCCTTTGCCGGTACGAGCAGATCACGCCCGCCGTCATCGCGCACCTCATCGAGAAACAACGTCGCGCCGGTCAGCTCTTTCGCGACATCGTCGAGAATGACGTTGTCTTTCACCTGCAGCCACAAAAGATTGCGGTGGCTCGCGACACCGGTTATGGCGATACTGTCCTCGCCGTCTCCGTTGACGTCATGACTTTTTGCGACGGTCGTACCGGGCTCATTGCTGAACGTGGAACGGGCGCGCAACTCCAGGTCGTTTTTGTGCGCGTATTCGACCGCGCGCGGACTGAGCACTTTCGCGCCGTAGCGGGCCAGTTCCAGCATTTCCTCGTGGCTGATGTCGTCGAGCCTGCTTGCGTCGTCCACGACACGCGGATCGGCACTGTAAACGCCATCGACATCGGAACAGATTTCGCAATATTCGGCGTCGAGCGCGGCCGCCAGCGCGACCGCGGTCGTATCCGAACCGCCACGGCCGAGCGTAGTCACCTCGCCGTATTTGTTCATGCCCTGGTAGCCGGCAACGACGACGATTTTGTCCTGCAACAATTCGTCGCGAATCCGCTTCGGATTCACGGCTTCGATGCGCGCGTTGAAATAATCGTCCGTGGTCAGGATGCCGGCCTGCGGTCCGGTCAGCGAAATTGCGCTCCGTCCCATGTCCTGCAGCGCAATTGCGAGCAGTGCCATGGAAACACGCTCGCCGGCCGACAGCAGCATGTCCAGTTCGCGATACTCGGGATCGCTGCACAGGCGATTTGCCATACCGAGGAGATCGTTCGTCGTGCTGCCCATTGCCGACACCACGACCACGACGTCATGCCCCTGGCGCTTGGTTTTGCACACGCGCCTGGCGACGAGTCGTATGTGATCTTCGTCGGCAACTGACGAGCCGCCGAATTTCTGCACAATAATGCTCATTTGAAACCGGTTAGACGATTGTTCAAAGACTGGAAAATTAGCGGGATACGAAAAAGCAAAATAGCGGAAGCAGCGCGCGTTGCGCCGCTTTGTTTTTGGGAGTGAGGCCTAATTTTACCGCAAACGGGCATCGCCTGCAGACAGTGCCGTAGTTCTGCAGGCAAAGTTAACTGAACGGCTTGATCCACATGTTCTGACCGCGCCGGTTGCGGCCGAGGTATCTCCACCCCAACGCCGTCGCCTTGCGCCGCACGCCCGGCCGCTCCAGCTTGGGATTTTCAGCGGCAACAACCAGACCGACCGGCCCACCCAGCGGCCGGCTTGCATCCAACATCTTCCACGAAGCTTGCAAGGCGAATTGCGACAAACCAGGGACTCTGTCGGCCGGGCGCACGAAGGTCCGGTAACAGTAGACCCGTCGGCCGAGACGCGGCGCGATCGCGGTAAACGCGGCGGTCACGCCTACAATCTCTCCGGCGGCGTTTTCGATGACGTAAAGCAGTTGCACCGTTTTGCGTAACGCCGTCAGCGCATCGGGCAAGGCGCCTTCGCGCAGCCAGAACGTCCGCACCCGGGCGCGCATTTTCGGCGTCACCATGCCATGCATCTGTAAAAGGCGATAGCCGCGAAATTGCTTCGCGGCTATCGCCCTGGGCGTCGATTCACCCGTCGGATTCGCGCCCGTGGAATGCATTTATTGTCCTTTTGCCTTCCTCTTCTTGCGCATGCCGAGCCATGTCACGCCGGCCAGGCCGGCGCCAAACAACAGTAGGCCGCCCGGCTCGGGCACCGGAATTGTCGTGATGGATGTATCGAACACGTCGATGTGACTGATCTTGCCGATGTCATCGTCAAGCCCGAGTTGCTCGAACGTGAACACGCCGAACTCGGTCGAGTCGAGATTTGAAAACAGGAAATGATCGCAGTCGTCACCGCCTTTGTTGTTCGATCCATCACATGCGTAATCGCCCGTCTGCGAGAGATCGCTCCCCGCCCCGGTTTTAATCAGGAAATACAATGGGTCATCGGGCAGATCGATGGCGAACTCGCCGTTTCCCAGATCGGTGATGATCGCTTCACAACTGCCAGAGTCACTGCAAATCTTGTCTAGTCCCGTAAATGACGTGCCCTCACTCGCGTTTACAAAATCGAGTTCCGCTTGAAGGCCGCTATTCGACAGCCGCCCGTGAGCATCAAGTTGATCCAGGCTGCCGACT
>DASSBR010000031.1:0-70440 GCA_035698525.1 Gammaproteobacteria bacterium | reverse complement strand
ACCGTCGGCGACAGGAAGTCGCCGCCGGAGCCTACAGGGATGTATTCACGGCGTTCCTGGAAGGGGCTACCCCACCGCCCCCGCCACAACACCCCCTGACAATATGGACGCAAGGACGCAACAAATCGAACAACAGGAAATCACGCGGGACGACCCGCAGTGGTACAAGGACGCCGTCATCTACCAACTGCACGTCAAGGCCTTCTTCGATTCCAACAACGACGGCGTCGGCGACTTCGCCGGCCTTGCCGCCAAACTCGACTACCTTCAGGACCTCGGCGTCACCGCCATCTGGCTGCTGCCGTTCTACCCGTCCCCGCTGAAAGACGACGGCTACGACATCGCCGACTACCGCCAGATCAACCCCAGCTACGGCCAACTGCGCGACTTCCGCCAACTCGTCCGCGAATGCCATCGCCGCGGATTACGCGTCATCACCGAACTCGTCGTCAACCACACCTCCGACCAGCACCCCTGGTTCCAACGCGCGCGCAAAGCCAGGCCCGGCTCCGCCTACCGCAACTTCTACGTCTGGAGCGACACCAAACAGCGCTACGAAGGCACCCGCATCATCTTCCTCGACACCGAACGCTCCAACTGGTCATGGGACACCGAAGCCCAAGCCTATTACTGGCACCGCTTCTATTCGCACCAGCCGGACCTCAACTACGACAATCCCCGCGTCCTCAAGGAAATCACCCGCGTGCTGCGCTACTGGCTCGACATGGGCGTCGACGGCATGCGCCTCGACGCCGTGCCGTACCTCGTCGAACGCGAAGGCACCAACAACGAAAACCTCCAGGAAACGCACGACGTCCTGAAACAAATCCGCGCCGAAGTCGACGCACGCTTTCCCGACCGCATGCTGCTTGCCGAAGCCAACCAATGGCCCGAAGACGTGCTCCCGTACTTCGGCGAAGGCGACGAATGCCACATGGCGTTCCACTTCCCGCTCATGCCGCGCATCTACATGGCCATCGCCCAGGAAGACCGCCACCCCGTCACCGACATCATGCGCCAGACGCCCGACATCCCCGACAATTGTCAGTGGGCCATCTTCCTGCGCAACCACGACGAACTGACGCTTGAAATGGTCACCGAACGCGAGCGCGACTATTTATGGCAGGTCTACGCCCACGACCGCCGCATGCGCATCAACCTCGGCATCCGCCGCCGGCTCGCGCCGCTGATGGACAACGATCGGCGCAAGATCGAATTGATGAACGGCCTGCTGTTCTCGCTGCCGGGCACGCCCATCGTCTATTACGGCGACGAAATCGGCATGGGCGACAACGTCTTCCTCGGCGACCGCGACGGCGTGCGCACCCCGATGCAATGGTCGCCCGACCGCAACGGCGGCTTCTCCAAGGCCGACCCGCCGCGCCTCTATCTGCCGCCGATCATGGACCCGATCTATGGCTACGAAGCACTCAACATTGAAGCGCAGGCGCGCTCGCCGGCGAGTCTGCTGAACTGGACCAAGCGCATGATTGCAGTGCGCCAGCGGCATCGATCCTTCGGCCGCGGCACGATCCGCTTCCTGTTCCCTGGCAACCGCAAAATTCTCGCCTACCTGCGCGAGCACGACGACGAAGCCATCCTGTGCGTGTTCAACCTGTCGCGCGCGGCCCAGGCGGTCGAGCTGGATCTCGCCCGGTTCAAGGGCCGCGTGCCGATCGAATTGTCCGGCCGCAGCGTCTTCCCGCCAATCGGAGAACTGTATTACCTGCTGACGCTGCCGGCATACGGCTTCCACTGGTTCGTGCTGGAAAAGGAGGAGGCGGTGCCCGAATGGCACCAGCAACTGCCGCCGATTGCGCCGGAGTTCGTCACGCTGGTCGCGCGCAACGGCATTCGCGATATTGCGCGCCAGCCGGCGCGGCGCCAGCTCGAAAACGACATTCTGCCGGAGTTTCTCGCCCGTCAGCGGTGGTTCTCGGCCAAGGGCGAACGCATTAGCAGCACGGCGGTAGTCGCCTGCACCGGGCTTGGCGACAACGCGCTGCTGTCCGAGGTGGTGGTCAGCCTGGCCGGGGGCGGCAAGCAGCGCTATTTCCTGCCGCTCGCGCTGGCGAGCGAAGAATCCGACGGCGCGACACACGCGCAGCTGCCGTACACACTCGCGCGCCTGCGCCGCGGACAGCGACTGTGGGCACTGCTGGATGCCGCGGCGGCGGACGGTTTCGTGCGCGCGCTCGCCGCAGCGATTCGCGATCGGCGCGAAATGGCCATGGATCCGGGCCGGCTGGTGTGCGAGTCGACCGAGCGGCTGATGGCGATCGAGCTTGCGCCGGATGCCGAGGTCCGGCGGCTGAGCGTCGATCAAAGCAACTCGTCGATCATGATCGGCGGGACGACGATCCTAAAGTTGTACCGCAAGCTGACGCCGGGCGTGCATCCGGAAGTCGAAGTCGGCCGCTTCCTGACGCGTGTCGGCTTCGACAACACGCCGCCGCTGCTGGGCGCGGTCGAGCATATCGATGCCGACGGCACGTCGACCGTGCTCGCGATATTGCAGGGGTTCGTCGAAAATCAGGGCGACGGATTTCGCGAGACTGTAGAGCATCTGGAGCGGCGCCTCGAAGAGCGTGCGCTGGTGGTGCCCGGCGATGACGACAACGAAGCGCCGCCGCTGCACGATTTTTTCATCGACCTCATCGCCACGCTCGGCCGCCGCACGGCGGAGCTGCATCATGCACTGGCGACGGAGACCGGCGATCCCGCCTTCGATCCCGAACCGGTACGCGCCGCCGATACGCGGGCCTGGCGGACCACCGCACGCAAGCAGGCGCGGCAGGCGTTCACGATGCTGCGGCGCATCCGCACCAGCCTGCCCGCGGCGGGCCGCACGACCATCGACGAGCTGGCCGCGCGCAAGGCCGAATGCATGGAGACGATCGATGCGCTCAGCGAAGGCAGCTACGGCGCCGCGAAAACGCGCATCCACGGCGACTACCATCTTGGCCAGGTGCTCATCGCGCAAAACGACTGGGTGATTCTCGACTTCGAAGGCGAACCGGCGAAGACCCTCGCCGAGCGGCGCGGCAAATACTCGCCGCTGCGCGATGTCGCCGGCATGCTGCGCTCGTTCGACTACGCTGCCTGGACTGCCCTCGGGCAGCTGGACCGCGATACGACGCCGCCGGGCGAGGCGGTGGTGGGTTTTGCCCGCGATTGGCGCGATGCCGCCGCGCAAGCATTTTTAACCGCCTATCACGAAGCCATTCTTGGCGCACCAAGCTGGCCCGACGACGCGGCTGCCGCGCGCCGTTGGCTGGATTTGTTCACGCTCGAAAAGGCGTGCTACGAGATTGTGTACGAAGCCAATAACCGTCCCGACTGGCTGCCGATTCCGGTGCGCGGGGTCATGGCCATACTGGATGCGCATGCCGATGGATAGGAACGTCACCAACCCCGACATCGAAGCGCTGGTCACCGGCGACCACGGCGATCCATTCGCGCTGCTCGGCCCGCACGAAACCCCCAATGGCCGCATAACGATTCGCGTTTTCCTGCCCGACGCCACGGAGCTCAGCCTGATTGGCCCACGCGGCGGCAGGCTCGCCGACTGCAAGCGCATCCATCCCGCAGGGCTGTGGGAAGCGACGCTCTCCAAACCGGCGCGTTACCGCCTGTACGCAAAAGTGCCCGGCAGCGAATTCGATTGCGAGGACGTGTACCGCTTCGGCGAAGTGCTGGGTGAACTCGATGTGCACCTGCTCGCCGAGGGCCGGCATTTGCGCAACTTCGAGCGCCTCGGCGCGCATCCCGCCGAAATGGACGGCGTGGCCGGCACCGCCTTTGCGGTCTGGGCGCCAAACGCGCGCCGCGTCAGCGTTGTCGGGGACTTCTGCAACTGGGACGGCCGCCGCTTGCCGATGCGCCGGCGCCACGAATGCGGCGTCTGGGAATTGTTCGTGCCGCACGTTGGGCCGGGCGCAGTCTACAAATACGAAATCAAGAGCCGCGACGGCGCGCTGCTGCCGCTCAAGGCCGACCCGTACGGCTTTTACGCCGAGCACCCGCCGCGCACGGCATCCATCGTGCAGCCGCTTGCCGATCTGGTCTGGAAAGACGATGCCTGGATCGCGGCGCGCGCCGCGGCACAATCGCGCCACGCACCGATTTCGATTTATGAAGTTCATTTGGGCTCGTGGCGGCGCGCCGACGGGAATCGATATTTGAGCTACCGGGAACTCGCCGACACACTCGTGCCCTACGTCAAGGACATGGGCTTCACGCACATCGAACTGATGCCGATCAGCGAGTACCCGTTCGACGGCTCGTGGGGCTATCAACCGATCGGGTTGTACGCACCCACCAGCCGCTTCGGCACACCGGAGGATTTCGCGTACTTCGTCGATCACTGCCACCGGGAAGGCATCGGCGTCATGCTCGACTGGGTGCCTGGCCACTTTCCGACCGACCCGCACGGCCTCGGCCTGTTCGACGGCACCCACCTGTACGAGCACGCCGACCCGCGGCTGGGCTTCCACCAGGACTGGAACACGCTGATTTTCAACTACGGCCGCCGCGAAGTGCTGAACTACCTGCTCGGCAACGCACTGTTCTGGCTGGAGCGATTTCACATCGACGGCCTGCGAGTGGATGCGGTCGCGTCGATGCTGTACCTGGACTACAGCCGAGAGCCCGGCGAATGGCTGCCGAACCGCTTCGGCGGGCGGGAGAACCTGGAAGCAATCGACTTTTTAAAACAGATGAACGAACACGCCTTCGCCCAGTGCCCGGGCGCGACGACTGTCGCCGAAGAGTCGACCGCGTGGCCGGGTGTGTCGCGACCGACCTACCTGGGCGGGCTCGGCTTCGGTTACAAGTGGAACATGGGCTGGATGCACGACACGCTGGCTTACATGCACGAGGATCCGGTCCACCGACGCTGGCATCACGACAAGCTGACTTTCGGCCTGCTGTATGCGTTCAGCGAAAACTTCATCCTGCCGCTGTCGCACGACGAGGTCGTGCACGGCAAGGGTTCGCTGATCGGCAAAATGCCGGGCGATCGCTGGCAACGGTTCGCCAATCTGCGCGCGTACTACGGCTTCATGTTCGGTCACCCCGGCAAGAAGCTGCTGTTCATGGGCGGCGAGTTCGCGCAGGCGCGCGAGTGGAACCACGACGCGAGTCTCGACTGGCACCTGCTCAACGATCCCGTGCACCAGGGCATTCAGAACCTGGTGCGCGACCTGAATCGGCTCTACCGCGAGTTGCCGGCGCTGCACGAACGCGACTGCGAAGCGGACGGCTTCGAGTGGCTCGAAGCCAACGACGGCAACAACAGCGTGCTTGCATTCGCGCGCTACGACCGCGGCCGCGACTGTCCGGCGGTAGTGGTGAGCAATTTCACTCCCGTGCCGCGCTACGATTATCGCCTCGGCGTGCCGCGGGCAGGCTTCTGGCACGAGCGGTTCAATACGGATTCCAGCCATTACGGCGGCAGCGATGTCGGCAACCAGGGCGGCGTACATACCGCGGAAATCGGCGCGCACGGCCGCCAGAATTCAATAACGCTGACCTTGCCGCCACTTGCCACCGTCATTTTCGAGTACGTTCCGGACGTCTGATCTCATGCCAACCAAAGAGCACCCCCGCGTTCTTCCTGGCAACCCGTACCCGCTCGGCGCCACCTGGGATGGTCGCGGCGTCAACTTTGCGCTGTTCTCAGCGCACGCCGAAAAGGTCGAGCTGTGCCTGTTCGACAACACGCGCTCGCGTGAACGGGAACGCGTCGCTCTGCCGGAATGTACCGATCAGGTCTGGCATGGTTACCTCCCCGACGCGCGTCCGGGCACGCTTTACGGCTATCGCGTCTACGGTCCCTATGATCCCGAGCACGGTCATCGCTTCAACGCGAACAAACTGCTGCTCGACCCGTACGCGCGCCTGCTGCGCGGCCGGCTCAAATGGCGCGATGCTCATTTCGGCTACCGCATCGGCTCGCCGCGTGAAGACTTGTCATTCGACCGCCGCGACAACGCGCGCGACATGCCCAAATGCCAGGTTGTCGACCCCGCATTCAGCTGGGGCATCGATCCGCATCCCTCGCGCTCGTGGAGCGAGACAGTCATATACGAGACGCATCTGCGCGGCTTCACAATGCGCCACCCGGCGGTGCCGAGGGAAATCCGCGGCACCGCGGCGGGGTTGAGTTCGCGGCCGGTTATTGACTACCTGAAGAGCCTCGGTATCACCAGCGTCGAACTGCTGCCGGTGCAAGCCTTTCTCAACGACCGCCACCTCGTCGAACGCAGTCTCGTGAACTACTGGGGCTACAACACCGTCGGTTTTTTTGCGCCGGAACCGGCCTACCTCGCCAGTGGCCAGCTTTACGAATTCAAGACGATGGTCGCGCGACTGCATGACGCCGGGCTCGAAGTCATTCTCGACGTCGTCTACAACCACACCGGCGAGGGCAATCATCTCGGCCCGACGCTGTGTTTCCGCGGCATCGACAACGCGAGCTATTACCGGTTGCAGCCCGACGCGCCGCGCTACTATACCGACGACACCGGCACCGGCAATACATTCAATCTTGGCCATCCGCGCGCGCTGCAGATGGTGATGGACAGCCTGCGCTATTGGGCAGGCGAAATGCACGTCGACGGGTTCCGCTTCGATCTCGCCTCGGCGCTCGCGCGCGGGCCGCAAGGCTTCAACCCGCACTGCAGTTTTCTCGATGCGGTCGGGCAGGACCCGTTGCTCTCGCAAACCAAGCTGATCGCCGAGCCGTGGGATTTGGGGCCAGGCGGCTATCAACTCGGTCATTACGGCCCCGGCTGGTCGGAATGGAACGACCGCTATCGCGATACGGTGCGCCGCTTCTGGCGCGGTGACGACGGCATGTTGCCGGAGCTTGCAACGCGCATCACCGGCTCGGCGGACCTGTTCGATCACGACGGCCGCCGACCGCGCGCGAGCGTCAATTTCATCACCGCGCACGACGGCTTCACCCTGACCGACCTTGTGTCGTATGCGCACAAGCACAACGAAGCGAACGGCGAGGATAACCGCGACGGCCGCGATGACGCATTGAGCGCCAACTATGGCGTCGAAGGCCCGACCGGCGAGGAAGCGATCAATGTGCTGCGCCGCCGCCAGCGCCGCAACATGCTCGCGACGCTGTTGTTCTCGCAGGGCACGCCGATGCTGCTCGCCGGCGACGAGTTCGGCCGCACGCAGGGCGGCAACAACAACGCCTACTGCCAGGACAACGACATCAGTTGGGTCGACTGGGGCGCGATCGATGACGATGCGCAAGCCGATATCCGGTTCGTTCGCCGTTTGTTGACGCTGCGCCGGCGTCATCCCGCGTTGCGGTGGCCGCGCTTCCTGCACGGGCGTGCACGCGGCGAGCTGGGCGTACAGGACCTGACCTGGATCGCGCCGGACGGCGGCGAAATGCGCGACGAGCGCTGGAAGGATTCCGGCGCGCACGCCATCGGCTTGATCCTGAACGGCCGCGCCGGCCAGTCCCCGGCCGCCACCGCGCCGCCGCCCGACGAGATTCTGTTGCTGCTGCTGAACGCGCACGCCGACAGCCTGCCGTTCAAATTGCCGGCGCTGCCGTTCGGGTTGGGCTGGGTCGAGTTGCTGGCGGCGGACCGCCGTCCGGAAACGACGTTGCACGAATTCAACGAGGAGATTCAACTGGAGGGCCGCGCGGTGGTTCTTTATCACCTGGCGGTCGAGGAGTAAGTACTCTTCCACTCAGATCATCGGCTGGCAAAGGAATGACAGCAAGCTATTCACACGAAATGCCGTACGGCGCGCAGGTCCAGAACGGGAATGTCCGTTTTCGCATCCGGGCGCCGGCACAGGACGTGCTCACGCTGATATTGGACGGGCAGTCGCTGCCGATGTCCCGCACGAGCGACGGCTGGTTTGAACTGACAACCGGTGCGGCGCGCGCCGGCAGTCGCTACTGCTATCGACTCGCGAACGACATGCACGTCCCGGACCCGGCGTCTCGTTTTCAGCCGGATGATGTGCATGGTGCGAGCCAGGTCGTCGATCCGCGCGCGCACGAATGGCGGCAAACGGACTGGCGCGGGCGGCCCTGGCAAGAGGCCGTGCTGTATGAAACCCATGTCGGCGCTTTCACCCGCTCCGGCGACTACGACAGCGTGCGCCGCAAGCTCGACTACCTCGCCGACATCGGCGTGACCGCCGTTGAACTGATGCCGTTGTCGGATTTCTCAGGACGGCGCAACTGGGGTTACGACGGCGTGCTCCCGTTCGCGCCCGATTCGAGCTATGGCTCGCCGGGCGCACTCAAGCAACTGATCGACGCGGCGCACGAGCGCGGGTTGATGATGTTTCTGGACGTGGTCTATAACCACTTTGGCCCGAGCGGCAATTACCTCGCGCAGTACGCTCCGGATTTCTTTACCGACCACTTCCACACCCCGTGGGGCGATGCGATCGATTTTGCGCGCCCCGGGGTGCGGCAGTTTTTTATCCACAACGCATTGTACTGGTTTGAAGAATACCGCTTCGATGGACTGCGCTTTGACGCGGTGGATCAAATACACGATCCGAGCGAGACGCATTTTCTGACGGAGCTTGCGCAAACGGTGCGTGCAGAGATCCCGGACCGCCATATACACCTTGTGCTGGAGAATGACGACAACGCCGCACATTACCTGGAGCGGAATTCTTCGGCACGACCTGCGCAATTCACTGCCCAGTGGAACGACGACTTTCATCATGCTGCCCACGTCATCGCCACGGCCGAACACAGCGGCTACTACATCGACTATGCGGCAACGCCGCTCGAAGCGTTCGGCCGCGCGCTCACCGAAGGTTTCATCTATCAGGGCGAACATTCGCAATACCGTGACCGGAACCGCGGCGAGTCCAGCGCACAATTGCCGAGCGGCGCGTTCGTCAACTTCGTCCAGAATCACGATCAGATCGGCAACCGCGCCTTCGGCGAGCGGCTGAACGCATTGGCTGACGCCGAAGCGGTCGAAGCGCTGACCGCCATCCTGCTGCTCGCGCCGCAGGCGCCACTGCTGTTCATGGGCGAGGAGTGGGGTGCGCCGCAGCCGTTCTATTATTTCTGCGATTACGAAGGCGACCTGGCCGACGCCGTCCGCGAAGGTCGCCGCCGGGAATTTTCCCGCTTCGCCGAATTTGCCGATCCCGAAGCGCGCGAGCGCATTCCCGATCCGAATGCCGAAGCCACCTTCGTTGCTTCATGCATCGACTGGCTGGCCGCTGAGCGCCTCGCGGGTCAGCGGCGGCTCGAATTCGTCAGCAAGTTGCTCGACATCCGCCGTCGCGAGATCGCGCCGCACCTGGATGCAACCGGCAGGCGCTTTGAAATCAAGGGACGCGCATTGCGGGTCGAATGGACGCTGGCCGATGGCACGCGTCTGTACCTCGCTGCGAACCTGAGTCCCGATGCAGTCGATGGGCTGGACTGGGACCTGCCCGGCAACACGTTGTTCGTGCATCCGAAGAAGGCCACAACCACTGTGCTGCCTCCGTGGGCGGTAATCTGGACCTGTGCGCCATGATCGACACGCTGCTCAAGCAGCTCGCCGACGCTGCCGGCATCGAACCCGGTTATACCGACACCTGGGGCAACCGGCACGAGACAAGGCCGGACACGCAGCGCGCTGTGCTCAAAATCGTCGGCTTGCCCGCCGACGACGAGACTCAGATACGCGCATCGCTCGACAAGCTGCAGGCGAGCGAGCGGCAGACGCCGCCGCTGGATATACCGGCCGCGCCCGCCTGGCGGCCCGATGCACTGCGAGGCAACGGCCGGCGCTGGGGCATCCAGGTGCCGCTTTACGGGCTGCGCTCACCGCGCAACTGGGGCATCGGCGACTTCACCGACCTCGCCGAACTGGTCAAAGGCGCTGCCGAACTGGGTGCCGCTGCCGTCGGTCTCAACCCGCTGCACGCATTATTTCCGAGCCGACCCGGCCACATCAGCCCCTATTCGCCCAGCAGCCGGCTGTTTTTGAACCCGCTGTACGTGGACGTGGAGGCCGTGCCCGAATTCACCGATTGTGCAGCGACGCACCGCAAGGTGAACTCGCCGGTCTTTCAGGCGCGCTTGCGCGAACTGCGCGACCCACCGCTGGTCGATTATCGCGGCGTCGCCGAATTGAAGTTCGCCATCCTCGAAGAACTCTACGGCTACTTCCGAAAGGCCTGCGCCGACGCATCGCATCCGCGCCATCGCGCGTTCCGCGAGTTTCAGACCCGGCGCGGCGACGCCCTGCTTCGGTTCGCCACGTTTCATGCGCTCGCCGAACAAACCGATACGGCGGCATGGCGCGACTGGCCACACGAATGGTGCGATCCGGAGAGCGACACCGTTGCGGTATTCGTCGAGCGCCACATCGAGCGCGTCGAGTTTCACGAATACCTGCAATGGCAGGCGGACTGGCAACTGCGCGCCGCCGCCGAACTCGCGCGTGAAAGCGGCATGAGCGTCGGCCTGTACACCGACCTCGCGGTCGGCGCCGACCCGACCGGCGCCGAAGCGTGGGGCCATCAGAAAGCGACAGTGCAGGGCGCAAGCGTCGGCGCGCCGCCGGACCAGCTCAACCTGCAAGGGCAGGACTGGGGCCTGCCGCCGCCCGACCCGCTGGCATGGCAGGCGCAAGCCTATGCGCCATTCATCGAACTGCTCGAAGCCAACATGCGCCACGCCGGCGCCATCCGCATCGACCACATCCTCGGTCTCGTACGGCTCTACTGGATACCGGCAGGCATGTCAGCAAAGGAAGGCGCTTATGTGCGTTATCCATGGCGCGACCTGCTGGCCGTGCTCGCGGCACAAAGCCGGCGCAGCCGGTGTCTCGTCATTGGCGAGGATCTGGGCACAGTGCCCGAGGGTTTGCGGGAAGCGATGATGGAGAACGGCATCCTGTCGTACCGGCTGCTGTACTTCGAGCGCGATGACGGCAGCTTTCGTGCGCCCCGCGATTATCCTGCCGAGGCACTTGCTGCCGTCGGCACCCACGACTTACCGACGCTGCCAGGCTGGTGGCACAGCGACGACATTGCCCTGCGAGACAGGCTCGATTTATGGCCGAGCAAGGAAAAGCGCAACCAAGCCTGCGCCGAACGGGAACGCGATCGTCAAGCACTGATGAAAGCACTGCACGACACGCAGTTGGTGGATGAGGCCACCATGCCGGAAGAGCCACCCGTGATGGCGATCTACCGCTATCTCGCCCAGGCGCCGTCGCGCCTGCTGATGGTGCAGCTTGAAGACGTACTGGGTCAGCGCGAGCAACTCAACTTACCCGGAACGACAGACGAATATCCGAATTGGCGGCAGCGAATGCATACCACCATTGATTCCGCACTGTCGGATCCACGAATGCTCGAATTGGCGAGAGCACTTAAAACTCAGGGACGAGCAGATGCAGGCCATAGGCTGGCATAAGCGAAGCGTTGCCGGCACACGCGTCAGGATAGGCGCACGGTGCGGTAGATATTTCCGGGGCTGTGTGAGGCAGGATGCCGAACCCAGAGCCTACAGGGATGTATTTACGGCGTCCCCGGGAATATCTACCGCGGCGGGCGCCGGAAACGAAGCCGACAAGCGATGAATGGCAACGCACTAAAATTTGTCCCTCGCGCCACCTACCGGCTCCAATTCAACCGCGACTTCACCTTCGCGGACGCCGAGCGCCTCGTGCCGTACCTCGCCCAGCTCGGTATCAGCCATCTCTACGCATCGCCATGGCTCAAGGCGCGCGCCGGCAGCTTGCACGGCTACGACATCATCGACCATAACCAATTCAACCCGGAAGTCGGCAGCGCCGAAGATTTCGAGCGTCTCAGCCTTACGCTCAAGCGGCATGGTCTCGGTCACATCCTCGATTTCGTACCGAATCACATGGGCATCGCCGAAGCGGACAACGTGTGGTGGCTCGACGTACTCGAATGGGGGCGGGCATCGCCTTACTCCGACTACTTTGACATCGACTGGACACCCACCGACCCGCGGCTTCGTAACAAGGTGCTGCTGCCCTTTCTCGGCGATCATTACGGGCGCGTACTCGAGGCCGGCCATCTTGAACCCCGCTTCGACATGCAAAGCGGCACGTTCAGCGTCTGGTACTTCGAGCATCGCTTTCCGATCGCGCCGCGCGACTACGAGATCGTCTTGCGCGCTGCTGTAGAAGCCGGCGAGGCGCCGGTGGAACTCATGACGCTGGCCGAACAATTTGCCGGCCTGCGGACGACCGCGACAATGTCGGCGCGGCGTATCGCCGAGACACGGAACCGCGCCATGGAACTCAAGACGCGGCTTGCCACACTCGCCGCCGGCGAACCGGCGATACTCTCCGCGATCGAAGCCGGCATCGCCGCATTGGCCGGCCACGCCGGCGGGCCGGAGACCTTCAGGGCGCTGCATCGCCTGCTGGAACGTCAGGCCTATCGGCTCGCCTACTGGCGCGTCGCCGCCGATGAAATCAACTACCGGCGCTTCTTCGACATCAACGCACTCGCCGGTATTCGGATCGAAAACCCGCAATTATTCGACGTGGCACATCGCCTCGTTGGCCGCCTGCTGGCCGAAGGCCGCCTGGACGGACTGCGTCTCGATCACATCGACGGCCTGTTCGACCCGGCCGAGTACTGCCGACGCCTTGTCAGCCGTATCGACAGGCCGTTCTACATTTCCATCGAAAAAATTCTCGCCCGTCATGAACATCTGCGCGACTGGCCCATCGCCGGCACGACCGGATACGACTTCATGAACCAAGTGAACGGCCTACTCATCGACTCCGACGGCGAGGCGGCGATGACACGCACGTATTACCGCTTCGTTGGCCGCGAGATCGACCTTCCCGAACTGATTTACCAGGCGAAGCGGCAGGTCATCGACACCAAACTGTCGAGCGAACTGCACGTGCTGGCGCGCGACCTGAACCGCATCGCCGAGCGCCATTGGAACACGCGCGATTACACGCTCGAAAGCCTGACGGCCGCGCTGCGCCAGGTGGTCGCATGCTTTCCCGTTTATCGCACCTACGTCGATGCGCGCGGCGCGAGCGCCGACGACCGTCGCGATATCAGCTGGGCGATCGCCCAGGCGCGCCGCCGCTGGGAAGGCCCGGAAGAGGACATTTTCGATTTCGTCGAAGCGGCGCTGACTGCCGATCTTGTAAGCGAGACCGGCAGCGGCTACAACCGCCGCGAGGTTGTGCACTTTGCGATGAAGTTTCAGCAGTACACGAGCCCGGTGATGGCCAAGGGCTTTGAGGACACGGTGCTGTATCGTTACGACCGGCTTATCGGGCTGAACGACGTCGGTGGCGATCCGGGCCGGTTCGGCATTTCGGTCGCCGCGTTTCATCATGCCAATGGCGAGCGCGCCGAATACTGGCCGCACGCGCAGTTGACGACGGCCACCCACGACACCAAGCGCGGCGAGGACGTGCGTGCGCGCCTTGCGATACTAGCGGCGACGCCGGCGGAATGGAATCGCCATGTGCGGTATTGGGCGCGCTCGAACCGGCGCAGGAAGCAGTCGGTCAACGACCAGCCCGCGCCGGATCGCAACGACGAGTATCTGCTCTACCAGACGCTCATCGGCGCATGGCCGGTTGAACTGCTGGCGGATGAGTGGAATGCCGACGCGGCGGCTCGTTTTGTCGAACGTGTGCAAGGCTACATGAACAAGGCAATTCGCGAAGCCAAGCGCCATTCGTCGTGGACCAACCCGGATGCGGCCTACGAACAGGCTGTCGCCGATTTTGTCGTCCGAATAATAGATCCCGATGGCGGAAGCCTGTTTCTCGACGACTTCCTGCCATTTGCACGCGAAGTAGCCGCGGCCGGCGTCGATGCAAGCCTCGTGCAATTGACGCTCAAGCTCACCTGCCCCGGCGTTCCGGACATTTATCAGGGTGGCGAGTTGTGGGATCTCAGTCTCGTTGATCCAGACAACCGTCGGCCGGTGGACTTCGACGCGCGGCGACAATTGCTGCAAGACATCAAGTCGATTGAAGCAGTGCAAAGCACGATGCTGCGCGAGATGCGCGAGCGCTGGCACGATGGCCGCATCAAACTCTTCGTGCTGCACAAGCTGCTGGAATTGCGGCGAAGCCACGCCGCGTTTTTTGCGGATGGAAGCTATCAGCCGCTGGATGTCGAGGGCCCGCGGGCAGAACGCGTCTGTGCATTCGTGCGCGAACTTGGAGACCGCCGGATGGCGGTTGCCGTCATGCTGCCGGCGGCGCACGCGCGCGATTGGGCGCAGACGTATGTGCATCTGCCGGAGGGTGGGGCGGCTGAATGGTACGATGTCATCCACGGCAGGCCGTTGGCTTCGTCGAAAGCCATCGCGGCTCCGGACTTGTTCGCCGATCTGCCGTTGGCGGTTATAAGGACATAACAATGCATATTTTTTCGGGCGCTTTCGGCGGAGAGTATGCGGCCTACGGACTGGCACTGCTGGCGGCGCTGGCGAACGCGGCCGGGCAGATTCTGCAGCGCAAGCCCAGCCGCGAAGTGCCTGAGGAAGATCAGGAAAGTGCGCGGCTGTTTCTCGATCTTGCCAAGCGCCCGCTGTGGCTGGCGGGCATCGCCGGCGTGGTGCTCGGATCCATCTTCCAAATCGGCGCGCTGGCATTCGGTCCGCTCGCCACGGTGCAGACCGTAGTGATCCTGGAGCTGCCGTTCACGCTCATCGGCGCGTCGTTGTTTCTCGGCAGCAAGCTGCGCTGGCGCGACTGGCTTTACATCGCAGTGATGACAGCCGGTACCGCGGGCGTCGTCGGGTTTCTGAATCCGCAAGGCGGTCATGCGTCCCATATCAGCCCGTTAACGTGGGCGATTGCGCTGGCGGCGACCATTGGGCCCATGATCGCGATTTACGCGCTGACGCGAGGGACGGAAAGCGCGCACGACGCGGCGTTGCTCGGGATAGCGACCGGCATCTGCTTCGCGCTGTTCGCAGCCTTGATGAAGGGTGTAACCCTGCAGTTTCATCAAGGCTTCGTCGCCGTCATCACGTCCTGGCAGATTTACCTCGCGATTCTCGCCTCCGTCGCCGGCATGTGGCTGCTGCAAAATGCCGTCCACGCCGGCAAGCTCGTCGCGGCGCAGCCGGGTATCACGCTGGTCGACCCGGCGGTGTCAATCGTCTGGGGCGCGCTGGTGTTCGACGAACGCATGCGTGGCGGCTTGTTTATTTTGCTCGCGCTGATCAGCGGCGCCGCCATCGCCGCCAGCGCGATCGGTCTGGCGCGGTCGCCGCGGGTCGAGGACGACGGGGACCATGGCTGAACTCGTGCTCGGCCCGATGTTGCGTTACGTGGGCGCGCACGAAGCGACCGTCTGGGTCGAAACGGATGCGGTTTGCGACGTCAGCATCAACGGCCACATTGCCAAAACCTTTTGCGTGCTCAATCACCATTACGCGATCGTACGCCTGACCGACCTCGAACCGGGGCAACGCTATCCCTACACCGTGCAACTCGACGGCAAGCGAGCCTGGCCGGAAGCGGACAGCGACTGGCCCGCCAGTGCGATCCAGACGATCAGAGGCGGTGCGTTGCGCGTCGCCTTCGGTTCGTGCCGCGTTTTTGCGCCGCACGAACCGCCGTACACCGAACCGATGGATGAAGACGAGCATGGCCGCGGCATCGATGCGCTGAACGCGTTCGCGCTCCGCATGCGCGAACAGAATCCCGCTGAATGGCCCGACCTGCTGCTCCTCGTCGGCGACCAGATTTACGGCGACGACGTGTCGCCCGGCACCTGCGAATTCATCCGCTCGCGCCGCAATCCCGACGAGCCGCCTGGCTACGAAATTGCCGACTTCGAGGAATACACCTATTTATATCGCGAATCGTGGCGCGACCCGGCGGTGCGCTGGCTGCTCTCGACGGTGTCGAGCGTCATGATCTTCGACGACCATGACGTCAGCGACGACTGGAACATCTCCGAGGCGTGGGTGCACGAGATGCGCGACAAGCCGTGGTGGGACGGTCGCATTTGCGGTGCGTTCATGAGCTACTGGCTCTACCAGCACCTCGGCAACCTGTCGCCGGACGAACTTTACGAAAACGAACTGTTTCGCCAGGTACAGGATACGGATGACGCGACGGACTTGCTGCGCGACTTCGCGTGGCGCGCGGACCGCGAATCCCACACTTGCCGCTGGAGTTATCACCGCGATTTCGGCAACACGCGCCTCGTGATGATCGACTCGCGCGCGAGCCGCGTGCTTGAGGACGATCGCCGCGCCATGGTCGACGAGGCGGAATGGGAGTGGGTCAGTCGCTATGCGACCGGCGATTTCGATCACCTGCTGATCGGCACATCGTTGCCTTTCTTGACCTCCCCCGGCATACATCATCTCGAAGCGTTCGACGAAGCGCTGTGCCGCGGCGTGTGGGGTCAAAAGGCTGCGACCTGGGGAGAAAAACTGCGCCGCCGGCTCGATCTGGAACACTGGCCGGCATTCCAACGCTCGTTTCTCGACCTGGCGGCCCTGCTGCAAAGGGTGGCGAGCGGCGAGCGCGGCCGGCCGCCGAAGTCCATACTGTTCCTGTCGGGCGATGTGCATCATGCCTACGCGGCGCGCGCGGCATTCCGCGATGGTACGAACGCGCACAGCACGATGTATCAAATCGTCTGTTCGCCGTTTCGCAACGCGCTGGGCAAAAAGGAGCGAGTCATCATGCGCCTCGGTTGGCACCGCATCGTGCCCGCCATGCTGCGCGGCCTGGCGCGTCTTGCCGGTGTGCGCAAAGCGCCGCTTGCCTGGCACCTGGTACACCCCGAGCCGTGGTTCAATAACCAGATTGCGCTGCTGGAGTTGAAAGATGGCGCGGCGCAACTGAAAATTGAAAAGACCATACCGGGGGAATCGCCGAGCAGCCCGGAACTTGAAGAAGTCTTCAGCCACCAACTGAATTGATAAAAATAAATAACAATCTGTCGATCTCCGATGACGCGCTCGAGTTCGACTTCATTCGTGCGTCCGGCCCGGGTGGGCAGAACGTCAACAAGGTCGCAACCGCCGTCCAATTGCGCTTCGATGCACGCCACGCCGATTCGTTGCCGGAGGATGTGCGCGCCCGCGCGATTCGCGTCGCCGGCAGGCGCGCGACGAAGGAAGGCGTCATCGTGATCGAAGCAAAGCGTTACCGCACGCAGGAGCGCAATCGCGACGACGCCATCGAGCGCCTGGTGCGGCTGATAGAACGCGCGACGTTCGTACCGAAGCCGCGCAAGAAGACGAAGATCAGCCGGGCGGTGAAGAAAAAGCGCGTCGACGCAAAGCGCACGCGGGGCAAGAAAAAGAGTCTCCGCAGGCCGCCGTCGGTGGAGTAAGCGTTTTACGCCTGCCCGGCATGCTGCCGCGGCGCCTCCGGCTCCGGTGCATCCACAATCGCCTTCACCTCATCCCGCTCCAGCGTCTCCTTTTCGAGCAGCGCATGCGCCAGTCGCTCCAGCGTCGCACGATGCTGTTCTAGCAAATCGTCGACGATGCGTTCGGCCGTGTTCATCAACTTGCGGGTTTCTTCGTCGATCACCCGCGCCGTGTCCTCGCTGAAGTGGCGCTGTTGCCCCATCGAGCGGCCCAGAAAGACATGATCTTCCTCGTCGATGAATGCTGACGGGCCGATGCGCTCACTCATGCCCCAGTGCGAAATCATCCGGCGCGCCATTTGCGTCGCCTGCTTGAGGTCCTCCGCCGCGCCGGTACTGACTTCGCCCAGTATCAGCTTTTCCGCTCCGCGACCGCCGAGCATCACACACATGCGGTCCTTCAGATAACTTTCGTTCAAGTTGTACCGGTCGCGCTCCGGCGTCTGCTGTGTCGCGCCCAGCGCACGGCCGCGCGGAATGATCGTGACGCGATTCACCGGGTCGGTGTGCTTGAGCAGCATCGCGATCAGTGTATGGCCTGATTCATGGAACGCGATTACGCGTTTTTCATCTTCGTTGACCAGCTCCTCGCGCTGCGCGCCGAGGACGATGCGGTTGTAGGCATTGTCGAAATCCGCCATCGTCACCTCGTCATGGCGTGCGCGGCCGGCCAGCATCGCTGCTTCGTTGACGAGGTTCGCGAGGTCGGCGCCGGCCATTCCGGCAGTGCGGCCGGCGAGCCCGTCGAAGTCGATGTCGGACACCGGCAGCTTGCGCGCGTGCGTTTGCAGAATCGCACGGCGCGCCGCGCGCGCCGGCAACTCGAAGGTGATCTTGCGATCGAACCGCCCCGGCCGCATCAGCGCCGGGTCAAGCACGTCGGGACGGTTGGTCGCCGCCATCACGATTACGGTTTCGCGCGGCGAGAAGCCGTCCATTTCCGACAGGATCTGGTTCAGCGTCTGCTCGCGCTCGTCGTGCCCGCCGCCGAGGCCCGCGCCGCGCGCGCGGCCGATCGAATCGATTTCGTCGATAAAGATGATCGACGGCGATTCATTCTTGGCCTGCTTGAACATGTCGCGCACGCGCGATGCGCCGACACCGACGAACATCTCGACGAACTCCGAGCCGCTGATGCTGAAGAACGGCACATCGGCTTCGCCGGCGACCGCTTTCGACAACAGCGTCTTGCCCGTGCCGGGCGGCCCCATCAACAAGATACCTTTGGGCAGTTTCGCGCCGAGCTTGTGGTACCGTTCGGGCTCCTTCAGGAAGTCGATGATTTCCTTGACGTCACGCTTGGCGTTTTCACAGCCGGCGACATCCTTCAGCGTCACGTTCGTGTTGATTTTCCGGACGCGCTTGGCGCGCGACTTGCCCATGCCGAACAGGCCGCCGCCACCGCCGCCGTCGTTCATGCGCTCGCGCATCTTCTTCGAGCCCCACCAGAACAGCGCGATCAGCAATATCCACGGAATGATGCCGATCGCGAGCCGTGCCCAGATGGACTCCTGCTGCGACTTGGCGCTGATCGTCACGTCGTGCGCTTCGAGCAGGTTCATCAGGTTCGGGTTGCTGATCGGCGGCAGCGTCGTCGTGAAAATCGCCGGTTGCTGTTGCTTGCCCGCCTTGAGTTCACCGCGGACCTGCTGCCCCTCGATAACGACCGCCGTGACCTTGCCGTCCTTCACCTGTTGCTTGAACGCGGTATAGGAGAGGGTTTGCGTCTGGCCGCGCTGCTGTCCCTGGCCGATGTAGAACCAGACACCGATAACGACGGCGGAAACCAGCAGCCAGAGCAGCCACCGGCTCCAGCCGGGTTGATCGTTTTGCAGGTCGGGTCGGTTTGGTCCGGACGGTCCCTTGTCCTCTGCCACTTGAAGTCCTTTTTAGTGAGGGTAATGCATCGACTAGTGTAACGCAGAAGGAACGCCCTCCGGCACGGACCAAGGGTTATTCTTGGGTATTGCCGGTGCCGCGGCGCCGACCGGCGCGCCGCTTGCGGCCGGCGCCCCCATTCGGGCGACCATGCGCCTTGTTGCCGCTGGCCGAATGCCGCGCCGGCCGGCCGCGCGAGAGTGGTTTGGCTGGCTCCGGCATGGCAGATGGATCGGGCTCATACCCCGCGACAACAGCCTTGGTCAGCGTCTGCTTCAGCAGCCGCTCAATATCGGCCAGCAGCTTCGCTTCGTCCGCCGAGACCAGCGACACCGCCTCGCCTTCACTGCCCGCGCGGGCAGTGCGGCCGATGCGGTGGACGTAGTCTTCCGGCACGTTGGGCAGCTCGAAGTTCACCACGTGCGGTAATTGATCGATGTCGAGCCCGCGCGCGGCGATATCGGTCGCCACCAGCGCCTGGATCCGGTTTTGCTTGAAGTCGGCCAGCGCCTTGGTACGCGCGCCCTGGCTTTTATTGCCATGAATGGCGGCCGCCTGAATACCGTCGCTTTCAAGCTGGCGGGTCAGCCGGTTCGCGCCGTGCTTTGTGCGTGTAAAGACCAGTACCTGGCCCCATTGCTCACCGCGAATCAGGTGCGAGAGCAGGGCGCGTTTGCGCGCCTTGTCGACCGGATGCACGCGCTGACTGACGCGATCGGCCGTCAGCGTGCGCGGCGATACGTCAATCATCTTCGGCTGCTTCAACAGATCGTTGGCGAGCTGGCGGATGTCCTTCGAAAACGTCGCGGAGAACAGCAGGTTCTGGCGTTCTTTCGGCAGCAGCGCGAGGATGCGGCGGATGTCGCGGATAAAGCCCATGTCGAGCATCCGGTCCGCTTCGTCGAGCACCAGAATTTCAACGTGCCCGAGATCGACCGTGCCTTGCTGGACGTGGTCCAGCAATCGGCCCGGTGTGGCGACGACGATATCGACGCCGCGGCGCAGGCGTGCAATCTGCGGGTTGATGTTCACGCCGCCGAAAATCACCGCCGCCGTCAGCGGCAGGTGCTTGCCGTAAGTCTGCACGCTGTCGCCGACTTGGGCGGCGAGTTCGCGCGTCGGCGTCAGAATCAGCGCGCGCACGGGTTTGCCGCGGCGCGGTCCGTTGAACGGCGTCGTCATCAGGCGCTGCAACAATGGCAGCGTGAAACCGGCCGTCTTGCCGGTGCCGGTTTGCGCGGCGGCGAGCAGATCATGTCCGTCCAGCACCACCGGAATGGCTTGTGCCTGCACGGGCGTCGGTTCGTGGTAGCCCTGTTCGGACACGGCACGCAAAAGTTCGGCCGACAGGCCGAGCGAAGAAAATGACATAGAGATTTTTCCTGAATCCGCCTGCGCGGCGATTGACGCCGAGCCGGTCCAGGCAGTTTTAGTGACGAGAGGTTTGGCGGGGCAGCAGACCGGAAAGCGCCGCGACAAGGTGGGCGCAGTCTACGGCAACCCGCACCAATAAGCCAGCGACATTGCCGCCAGGGTGACGTCAGGCTCCGATTGGCAACACTAAACCGCCCAATGCCTCGCTCGAGCCAAGGCCCCCAGCCATTGCTCATAAAGCACATCCCGTGCTACATCCGGCATCGCCGGCTCATACCGTCGCATCGGCAATCGATCCGCAAAAGGCGCCTCATCCACCGACCAGAACCCGCTCCCAATTCCTGCGAGACAGGCCGCTCCCAGAGCCGTCACATCCGTCAGCTCCGGCACCTCGACCGGCACGCCGAGCATGTCCGCCTGAAACTGCATCAAGAAGCCGTTATTCGAACCGCCGCCGTCGCAGCGTAGTGCAGACAGCGCCACGCCCGATTCGCGCTCCATCGCCAGCGTCAGATCGCGCGTGCGGTAAGCGATGCTCTCCAGCACCGCGCGCGCCACCTGCGCCCGATTGGTGCCACGCGTAATGCCGATCAGCATGCCGCGCGCCTGCGGGTCCCAGTGCGGCGCACCGAGCCCCGCCAGTGCAGGCACAAAATACACGTCGCCGTTATTAGGAGTTGAAGCCGCAAGCGCCTCGGTTTCCGCGGCGGCTTGGATCATGCCGAGGCCGTCGCGCAACCACTGCACCGCCGCGCCAGTGGTAAAGATCGCACCTTCAAGCGCGTACTGCGCACCGTTGTTCAACACGCAGGCACTTGTCGTCAGCAGCCGCTCATGGCTGGCAATCGCCTCGCTCCCGGTATTCAGCAACAGAAACGAGCCGGTGCCGTAAGTATTCTTCGCCAGGCCCGCACGATGGCAGCCATGACCGAACAGCGCCGCCTGTTGATCGCCGGCCACACCGGCAATCGGCGCACGAATGCCGCACAGCGTGTCGGGGTCGGTTTCGCCGAACACATGCGCCGACGATGCAACGTCCGGCAGCATCGCGGGCGGGATGTTGAAAAGCGCCAGCAGATCATCATCCCAGCGGCGTTCGCGAATGTTGTAAAGCAACGTGCGCGAAGCATTCGTTTCATCCGTCACATGCACCGCGCCGGCAGTCAGCCGATGCAACAGCCACGCATCGATAGTGCCAAACGCCAGTTCGCCGCGCGCTGCCCGCGCACGCAGCCCGTCATGGTTATCGAGTAACCATGCAAGTTTCGTCGCGGAGAAGTAGGGGTCGATCACGAGTCCCGTCTTGTGCTGAATCAGCTCTTCGCGCCCGTCGCGCTTCAGCGCTTCGCAATGCTCGGCCGTACGCCGATCCTGCCAGACAATCGCCGGTGCGACTGGCGCGCCCGTTGCCCTATCCCACAGCACCACTGTCTCACGCTGATTGCTGATACCGACAGCATGAATATCGCCCGCGGCAACACCGCTCTCTGCCAGCGCGGCAGCAACGGCCTTGACCGTAACATCAACGATTTCATCCGGATCGTGCTCAACCCAACCGGGCTGCGGATAATGCTGAGCGAATTCACAGCAAACGCGGGTCCGCACAGCGCCGTCGCGCGCAAACACCAGCACGGTCGTGCCGGTAGTCCCCTGGTCGATGGCAAGAATGAAACTCATTCGGCGAATTCTACACAACCAGCGGGTGCTATGATGAAGGGAACAGCATCGGGTAGAAAGGAGGTTCTGCGGCCTGCGGTTTGCTCCGGCTGCAGGCCGGCCTTGGACTCGGCGCGTACTGCGAACTGCCGGCGCCTAACCCGATGTTTTAGAGCAAATGGATTTCTTTGAGGTTATGGAAGTCGAAAACGGCCTTATAAAACATCACCGTGTCTATTGGGGGTGGCGCGGCTTTGAAGTAATCAAGGCCGATGCTTACCATAAATAAACGCAGCCGAACATCGTGCCTAACATCGCCAAAGCAGCTGAGCTTGGAGGTTATGCGACCATCATCAACTTGCAGTTAAACAGTGATGCGACAGCGTAGTAGCGATTCCCTTGAGGCCTTGCGACCGTTTATCGGCGAATGGAAGATTTCGGCCATCTTCAAGGACATGCCACCCGCCGATGTCGGTGCTAGTGTCAGGTTCGAGTGGCTGTCGGGCGGGCGATTCCTGATCCAGCGCTGGGAGGTACCGATTCCGGAAGCGCCCGATGGGATCGCGATCATTGGCCCTGATCCCGAAAGCGAGGGTAACTACCTCCAGCACGACTTCGACGCGCGCGGTGTCGCTCGCCTCTACAAGATGAGCTTCGAAAAGGGGGTCTGGAAGCTGTGGCGCGACAAGCCGGACTTCACGCCGCTCGAGTTCTCCCAGTGCTACACGGGCACCTTCTCTGCTGACGGCAAGACCATAACCGGCGCGTGGGAGATCTGCCGCGACGGCAAGACGTGGGAACGTGACTTTGATCTCAACTATACCCTGGTGCGAGGATAACGATCTCAGTGACAGCGTTCTCCGCAGGCTACGGCTGCTCCGGCGGCAGGTGAGCTTGGATATTGGATTTCTTTATGAATATGCTCAGCAAGCTCAGTCACATCGCCTTGATCGTCCGCGACCCGTCTCGTACGGCATTGCTATTTGCCGACATTTTCGGTGCGAAAACCATTCAACGTACTGATGAAGATGGCCATGACGAAAGTTACGTACAATTGGGTGAGACGTGGTTTGTTCTCGTCAAAGCAGATGTGGAGCGTCCTCTAACGGGCGATCACGTTGCATTCCTGGTATCGCCGCACACGCTGGCCGCAACCGCCGAGAAACTCGCAGCAATCGGACACGCCTATCAACTTGCCAGATCGGACACCGCGCTCTATTTTCAGGACTTCGATAACCATGTGTTCGAACTGGATACGGTTGGCGTGGAGTCAGAATTACGCGGCGAAATCTAACTACTCATCCAAGTGGACCGCCATCCCGCTTCAGGCTGTTGGTCAGGTAACTCAAGCGTTAGTGCAGAGTCGTTGAGGTGGTGATATGAACACATACATCGTTCTCATCAGGGGCATAAACGTCGGCGGGCGCACGCTACCGATGAAGGATCTTGTCATCCTTCTCGAAGACCTCGGTTGCCACAACGTCAGAACCTATATTCAAAGCGGCAATGCAGTCCTGCAGAGTAACGAAAAGGCTTCTGACCTTACGGTGAGCATTGTGAAGGCGATTAAACAACATCGCGGATTCTCACCTTCGGTATTGCTGCTTACACGTGCAGAATTGGAATCTGCAATTGCCGGTAATCCGTTCCCCGAAGCAGAAGCGGACCCCAAGGCGTTGCATTATGGTTTTTTGAGCGCTGTGCCTTCCAGTCTGGACTTAAAAAGGCTGGATTCATTGAGGATGAAAAGTGAACGCTGCAAGTTGGTCAACAAAGTCTTTTATCTGCACGCACCGGAGGGTATAGGCAGATCAAAGCTTGCTGCAAACAGCGAGAGATTACTCGGCGTTTCAATGACGGATAGAAACTGGCGAACTGTGGAGAAAATCCGGGACATGGCAAAGGAAATCAGCCAGTGACGCCCGACAAGTCGTTCCAGCCGGTCGCCATCTCGCCACGCAGGCTGCCGGCGGCGGATTCAGGATATCGGGCAACAGGAGCATAGGTATAGATGACCAAGCATTCGGGCTCCTGCCTTTGCGGGAATATTCGCTTCGAGATTATCGGTAACTTTGAGCACTTCTATCTTTGCCATTGTGAACATTGCCGAAAAGACACGGGGTCTGCTCATGCCGCCAATCTGTTCACGTCCATAGCTAAACTGGCTTGGCTCTCCGGCGAGGACGGCATTCGTCAGTTCACATTGCCGTCCACGCGACACAGCAGGTCGTTCTGCTCAATCTGCGGGTCAGCGGTGCCCAGCGTTCAGTTGAACGGAGCGCTGCTCGTTGTTCCCGCGGGTAGCCTGAACACAGATGTTCCCATACGCCCCAATGCTCACATCTTCGTTTCGAGCCGGGCCAGTTGGGATCATAACCTGGAACGTATTCCATCGACTGAGAGGTTCCCATCGTGATGTGGACTGCAAGGAATAAGCTGAGAGTTGAGAGTTTTTCTATTTCGCTGGACGGGTTTGGCGCTGGCCCGGAGCAAAGTCGCGACAATCCCCTCGGCATTGGCGGCGAGAGGTTGCATGAGTGGTTCGTCCCGACTGCGACGTTTCAGCAGATGTACGGAAACGAACGCGGTACAACCGGCACGGATAACGACTTTGCGTCCCGGGGATTTGAAAACATCGGCGCCTGGATAATGGGGCGGAATATGTTTGGGCCCGTTCGCGGCCCCTGGCCAGATGGCAGTTGGAAAGGCTGGTGGGGCGATAATCCACCGTATCACACGTCCGTCTTTGTGCTTTCACACCATGAGCGTAAGCCCCTTGAAATGGAAGGCGGCACGACCTTTTATTTTGTTACCGATGGAATCGATTCGGCTCTCGATCGCGCACGTGAGGCCGCAAATGGCAAGGATGTTCGTATTGGAGGAGGGGTCTCGACCATTCGGCAGTTCCTGCAGGCGGGACTGATAGATCAATTGCACATTGCAATTGCGCCAGTACTTCTAGGCTCTGGAGAGCCTCTGTTTCATGGACTCGATTTGCCGGCGCTCGGGTACCGGTGCAAAGAGCATGCGGCATCGGCAAAGGCTACGCACATCATACTGGGCAAATCGTAGCTGTGCGGATGCGCGGAGTGGAGAAGATATGAAGGCCGTCGTTACGAAATCGTACGAGCGACCTTACGAGAATCCGATCGCTGTTGAGGCAGGGGAGCCGGTCGCACCGGATTTTGAAAAGCGTACCGATATTCCCGGTTGGGTCTGGTGCACGGCAGGAGACGGCCGTTCCGGTTGGACGCCACGCGATTGGCTGACGCAACGCGGCAATCGTTGGCACATCAGCCGCGAGTTCAACGCAATCGAATTAACGGTCGCTCCGGGTGAGGTGCTGGATCTGGTGTTCGAAGAAAGCGGGTTCTTCTGGGCCCGGAAGGAAAACGGCGAAGTCGGCTGGGTGCCTTCTGAAAATGTTTTGCCTGTGTCTCAACCTTAATCCAGTTACCATCACCTTCCCCCGCCAACCGGTATAATTGTCCCCATCCTGCCTTCAGCCGGCTGCCATCCTTGCTGATTCGGCACCACTGGTCATGGATTCCACGCGATAAGGAGTTCCGACATAACCCGTCACCTCGACAATCA
This sequence comes from Gammaproteobacteria bacterium, assembly GCA_035698525.1. Taxonomy (GTDB): domain Bacteria; phylum Pseudomonadota; class Gammaproteobacteria; order Natronospirales; family DASSBR01; genus DASSBR01. The sequence goes on along the minus strand of DASSBR010000031.1, from coordinate 44,556 downwards.
GGCCATGGACGCTGCATCGTCGGCGATCAGCGCGTCCACGCGCCATGCCGGCACTGCTTTCCCGGTGCTGGGCGCGATCAGCTTTTCGCACCTGCTCAACGACATGATGCAGTCGCTGATCGTCGCGATCTATCCGCTGCTCAAGGGCGACTTTGCGCTCAGTTTCATTCAGATCGGGCTGATCACGTTGACTTTCCAGATCGCGGGCTCGCTGCTGCAACCGCTGGTCGGGCATGTCACCGACCGGCGGCCGCTGCCGTATTCGCTGCCGATCGGCATGGCCTTCACCTGTTGCGGGCTGCTGCTGCTGGCGATAGCGCCCAACTTCGGCATGCTGCTGCTGGCAGCGGCGCTGATCGGCACCGGCTCGTCCGTCTTTCATCCGGAATCGTCGCGGGTGGCACGCATGGCATCCGGCCGGCGGCCGGGGCTCGCGCAGTCGGTGTTCATGGTCGGCGGCAACTTCGGCAGCGCGATCGGGCCGCTGCTTGCGGCCTGGTTCGTTATCCCGCACGGGCGTGACAGTGTCGCATGGTTCTCGCTGGCGGCGCTGTTGGCCTTCACGGTACTGTTGCAGGTCGGCCGCTGGTACGGGCGTCATTATGCGACTCGCGGCAGGGCGCATCTGCACGAGAAGCCGGCGCGCGCGCCGTCACCGGGCCGCGTGCGAATTGCCTTGCTGGTGCTCGGCGTGCTGATCTTCTCGAAGTATTTCTATCTCGCAAGCATCACCAGCTATTACACGTTCTACCTGATGCACACGTTCGGCGTGTCGGTTCAGAGCGCCGAAGTGCATCTGTTCATCTTCATGGCGTCGGTTGCCTGCGGCGTCATGATCGGCGGACCCATTGGCGACCGCATCGGCCGCAAGTGGGTGATCTGGATATCGATTCTCGGCGTCGCGCCGTTCACGCTGCTGCTCCCGCACGTCAACCTGTTCTGGACCGGCGTGCTGAGCGCGGTAATCGGCCTGATCCTGTCATCGGCGTTTCCGGCAATCATCGTTTATGCCCAGGAACTCGTGCCGACCCGCATCGGCATGATCTCCGGCCTGTTCTACGGCCTTGCCTTCGGCATGGGCGGCATCGGTGCGGCGGTGCTTGGCCACGTCGCGGACCTCTACGGCATCGGCTTTGTGTACCAGTTGTGCGCCTACCTGCCGCTGCTCGGTATTTTCGCGGTGCTGTTGCCGAATCTGCGGATGTCGCGGGAAACTGCATGACGAGATCGTCGCGGCGGCGAGCGTTGCGGTCGCTGCTGATTCTGGGCGTCATTCTCTTGGTACTGTTTGGCGTGCCGTGGTGGACGCTGATAGCGGCTGGTGCGAGATGGCCGAGCGGCGTCTTTATAGGCACCACCGTTATCGTCGGCGTTGCCCTGACAGCCTTCCTGCCTTTGATGTATTTCGGCCATCGTCGGCATCGCGACTGGGCCGCGCGGATTGGCGATAGGGTACTCGGCGTCGTCTGGGTGCTGTTTGCATGGTCGATCGCGGGCAACCTGTTGCGATTGGTGCTGGCGCTCGGCGGCGTTGCCGATCCGCTACGCTCGCGCATCGTCACCGTCGCGGTCGTCGTCGTGTCGGCGACGCTGATGTCGTGGGGCTGGTTTGAGGCCATGCGCGTGCCGCGCGTCAAGCGGGTGACGGTGCCGATCGAGGGCCTCGATTCACGCATGCAGGGCGTGCGGGTCGTGCAGTTGAGCGATATTCACTACGGACCAATTGACCGGACGCGATGGGCAGAACGCCTCGTTGCCGTTGTCAATGTGCTCGATGCCGATGTGGTCTGTATCACCGGCGACATCGCCGACGGGACGGTCGCGCAGCGCCGTGGGCAGGCGGATTCGCTGGCCGGCGTGCGCGCGCGGCTGGCGAAGGTTTATGTGCCGGGAAATCATGAACACTTCAGTGAAGCGCAGGCGTGGCTCGACTACCTGCGCGGTTTGGGCTGGGAGCCGTTGCGTAACCGGCACATCACGCTCCGGCGCGGAGGCGCTGCCCTCGTCGTCGCCGGAATAGATGATGTGACGGTCGCCAGTCCGGGCGATGCCGATCTCGCCACCGCACTCGCCGGCGCCGACGAGAATCTGCCTGTGCTGCTGCTCGCCCATCAGCCGAAGCAGGTTGATGGAGCCGTCGCGCGCGGTGTCGAACTACAACTCTCCGGCCACACGCACGGCGGCCAGATCTGGCCGTTTGGCTGGATCGTTCGCCTGGCCCAGCCGTCCATCGGCGGCCTCACCCGTCATGGGGGGCGCACCTGGCTTTACACCAGTCGCGGCACCGGTTTCTGGGGACCGCCGCTGCGGATTTTCGAGCCGAGTGAGATTACGTTGCTGACTTTGACGGGCGCGTAAAGACCAAAAAAGTTCCTAGCCTCCCGCTGCATCCGCGGATCGGGGCACTTTCCGGCCGGACTGCTTGGCCTCGTACATGCGCTGGTCGGCCAGCGCATAAAGCGCCGCTGTGTCGACGCCTTCGCCCGGCGAAAGCGCGTAACCGGCGCTGACGCCGACCTGGTACTCGTGCTCTTCGATGACAAACGGTCGGTCCAGGGCGGCATCAATTTTTTCCACCACGGCCTTGACCGCCGCGCGATCGCTGATGCCGGTGAGCAGCACGGCAAATTCATCGCCGCCGATGCGCGCCAGCACGTCGTTCTGCCTCAGAACACCGCGCAGCCGCCTCGCCACCTTTTCGAGCAGCTTGTCGCCGAAGACGTGGCCAAGGCGATCATTGATCTCCTTGAACAGGTCGAGGTCGAGAATCATCAAGGTGAACGGTTCGCCTCGCGCGGCATGATAGGCCGCCCGGTCGAGTGCGCCGAGCAGCATACGACGGTTCGGGATGCCCGTCAGCGCGTCGTGCAACGAGGCGTGTTCGAATTTGAGCATTTGCTCTTCGAGCAGGGTGACCAGTAAGCCCGTCGCGACAAGATATTTCGGCAGGTTCCACACGCCTGCCGCGACGTGCGCGTCGGGCAGCCAATTGCCGACAGCCCAGGCAACCGGAAAAACCAGCGCCCACGCGACGAAGCTGATAGTGGTAAAGATCACGCCGACGGTCGTTCTTGCAGAACCGAGCCGGAACGCGATTGCCGCCGCCAGAAAGTGCCAGCAAAGCAGCCAGATGAAGGCCGGCACGATCCGGCCGCTGGCTATCAGCACCAGTTGCGCGCCGTAGGCGATGACGAGGAATGCCGCGGGAAGGTACCGTTGCGCGATGTCCCCTTCGCGGCGCGCGCGGCAATACAGCGGCAGTGATACCGCGGCGCCAATTACCGTCAACGCGGCAAACAGCGGGACAGAGGTCGAGCCGCAGGCGAATGCAGTGCAGAGGGCGACATCGGGAATCGCCGCCGCGAGGCCTGTCAGCCTCCCGCGGCCTTTAGCGGTGGGCAGGAATTCGCCGGCCCAGACGAATGCGACGCTGCTCAGCAGCAATGCGGAAACCGCGACTGCATCGGCTACGTTGGTGAACGCGCCGGTGCTCCGTGGCGGCAATTCCGCAATGAAGTGGACGAGAATGAGAATCCAGCCAAACGCCCAGAAACGCAGCCGTTTCTGGTCCGCGCGCCACAATAGCAGCACGAAAACGACTACGAGGCCGCCTATGGCAAGCAGATCAGGCAGGACCGAATAATTCAAACCGTACGGCCCATTGAACTGGTAATGAAGCTCGCGCTGCTAATGCGTTGTCCCCTTTGCATCCGTTATTCTGGTTGTTGACCTCGACAGGTTGCTTATTGATTTTCGCCAAGAATAGCAGGAAATACAGGCGCGGCAATAACCCTCCGGCGCACGAGTAATACCATTTATCGGGCGACGCCGCCGCCTGTGCGGCATTGGCGGGTCATTGCCAGCGGCGCGCCTTCCTTTTCCGCCGCGCTGCGCCCGCGCATATGGCCCCGGCAGCGAGTCCGACGCCGACCATCGTCAGCCAGCCGCGATGGGTGGTGGCCCAGAATTGCATACTGTTGGCGTGAGCCTCGCCGCTGAACCGGCCGCGAGCGCCATGATCGCCCGGCGCGGGCCTCCAGAGATTGTCGGGCCTGTCGGGGTCGGCTGGTTCACCACTCATCTGGCCGCTGATCGCACTTTCGGCCATGTACCGGTCAAGCAGCCCCGGCGCAAACTTGTCCAGCCAGATCATCAGCAGTGAAGAGATTCCGACGTAGAGCCGCTTTCGACGGTGATGTGCCGCCCAGACAATGGCGCGGGCCGCCACTTCGGGCTGGTATACCGGCGCGATCGGGCGCGGGCGCTTCGGCATGCGGTTGAGCGCCCAGTCGAATTGCGGCGTGTTGAGGCCGGGCATGTCGACAGTGGTGACGCGCACGCGGCTGTTGCGGTGCATGAGTTCCGAACGCAACGATTCGGTGTAGCCGTTGATCGCGTGCTTGGCGCCGCAGTAGGGCGCCTGCAGCGGCACGGAGTGATAAGCGAGGGCGGAGCTGACCTGGATGATTGTGCCGCGGTCGCGAGGCAGCATGTGTTTGAGCGCTTCCATCGTGCCGTTGACGTTGCCGAGATAGGTCACGTCGGTGACGCGCTTGAATTCGTCGGGTGCGATTTGATCGAGCGGTGCGACGATGGTCACCATTGCCGCATTGACCCAGATATCGATTTCGCCGAGTCGCGATTCGACCTGTTCGGCGGCGCGCGCAACGGCCGCGGCGTCGGCAACGTCGACGCTGATGCCGAACCCCTTGCCACCCAGCGCGTCGACTTCGCTGCGCGTGGCTTCAAGGCGTTCCGGGTCGCGCGCCAGCAGGGCGACGCACGCGCCGCGCTTGGCAAACGCGCGCGCGGTAGCGCGGCCAACACCGGCGGTCGCGCCAGTGATGACGACGACTTCGCGTTCTTCGTGTGGGTCCATATGACGTCTCCTTCTTTTCTTGTCGCTGGCATGACGACGGAAGAATTAGCGCCGGCGCCGACTCGCGCCGTAGCCTAATAACCCGCCGGCAATCACCGCACCGGTTATTAATGCCGCCTTCCGGTTTGCCTTGCGCTGTGCCGTGGCGCGCCGCCGTTCGATCGGCGCTTCCGGCCGGCCCACGGGCGCTTCTCCCCGCATTGCCATTTGCATCACCTGCGCAATGTGCAACGCGCGCCGGTCGGTTGTCTGCGCGATCTGCTCGCGGCAACTGAAGCCGTTGGCGATGATCAGTGTGTCCTCGCTCGCGTCGCGTACCTTTGGCAGCAGCACCCGCTCGCCCGCGCCGATTGACACGTCGTACTTGCCCCTTTCAAAACCGAACGAGCCGGCCATGCCGCAACAGCCGTCGCTGAGCACTTCGAAATCGAGCCCGAGTTTTTTCAGCAGGTTGTGTTCGGCGTCCTGACCCAGCACCGACTTGTGGTGGCAATGCACATGTACGAACGCCTTGCGCTTGAGCGTGGGCAGATGCAGTCCGTCGGCGCGATTCATCAGGTACTCGCTGAACAGGTAGCTGTGCTCACTCAGCTTTCTCGCACGCTCGTCGTCGGGAAACAGGTTGGTGAGTTCATCGCGAAACACGGAAATGCACGACGGCTCTAGACCGACAATCGGGACTTCAGCGGCGATCTCGTTGTCGAGCGTGTCCATGACCTGTTGCAGATACGCCTTCGCCCGGTCGAGCATGCCGAATTCATACAGCGGCCGGCCGCAGCAAATGGGTTGCAGCGGCACCAGCACGCGAAAGCCCTGCGCTTCGAGCACTTCGACGGCCGCCTGCGCGATGTCGGGGAAAAAGTGATTGTTGAAGGTGTCCGCCCAGAGTACGACCGGCGGCCCGTCGTGATTGCGCACTGGCCGTTTTGCAAACCAGCTTTTGAAGGTTTGCGGTGCATATTTCGGAATGCTGCGCGCTTCGGGTATGCGCACAATTTCCTTTGCAATACGCGACAGGCCTGGCGTGTTGGTCAGAAAATTGACCACGGCCGGTACGCGCGATGCGAGCCGCGACCAGCGGTCGATCAAACCGAACGCGTAGGCGCTGAGCGGCTTCAGTCGCCCGGCGAAATAGTGGGACAGGAATTCGGCCTTGTAAGTGGCCATGTCCACGTGCACCGGGCAATCGTTCTTGCATCCTTTGCACGACAGGCACAGATCGAGCGAATCCTTGACCTCTTCGGAACGCCAGCGGTCGTTCAGCACGCCGCCGTCCATCATCTCGAACAACAGGCGCGCGCGGCCGCGCGTCACGTGTTTTTCCTCGCGCGTCACCATGTAGCTCGGACACATCGTGCCGCTATCCGTGCGGCATTTGCCGACGCCCACACAGCGAATCGCGACGCGGCCGAAATTGCGCTGGTCCCTGGGGAACGTAAATTCGGTGTCCGTCTTCCACGGGTGATAGTTGACCAGCCGCAGGTTTTCGTCGAGCCTGTACGGGTCGATGACCTTGCCCGGATTCATTTTCCATTCCGGATCCCAGATTTGTTTGAATTCGCGAAACGCCTCCATCAACTCTTTGCCGAACATTTTTACGAGCAGCTCGGCCCGCGCCTGACCGTCGCCGTGTTCGCCCGAGAGCGAGCCTCCGTACGAGACGACCAGATCGCCGGCTTCTTCCATGAACGCACGAAACTGTTTGACGCCGGGCGGTGTATGCAATTGGAAGCTGATGCGCGAATGCACGCAGCCCTGGCCAAGGTGGCCATACAGCGCGCCGCGATAATCGTACTTCTCGTAGAGCTTGTGGAGATCGCGCAGATAATCGCCGATGCGCTCCGGCGGCACGGCGGAGTCTTCCCAACCGGGCCAGTGGTCGCGTCCGTCCGGCGGGAAGGCGGTCGCGCCAAGGCCGGCTTCGCGCACCGCCCAGAGTTTGGCTTCCTGCTCACTGTCGTCGATGATGCTGAAGTCCGTGGGCGCGCCTTTTGTCTTCTTGAGTTCCGCAATCAGCGTGTTGGCCCTGGCGTCAGACTCTTCCGCGTTGTCGCCGCCGAACTCGACCAGCAGCCACGCTTTGCCTTCGGGAAGCTGCGATAGTTCGTCGAGGTGCATGTGTTCCTGCTGCTCGTCCTCGAACAGTTGGTGGTCGATACCTTCGAGCGCGATCGGCTTGTGCTTCATGATTTCGGCGACGTGATCCGCCGCTGTCGCAATGTCATCGAAGCCAATGACCATCAACGTGCGGTGCTTGACCTGTTCGGTGAGCTTGAAGGTGATGTGCAGCACCGTGACGCAAGTACCTTCGGTGCCGCAGACCGCGCTCGCCAGGTTGAATCCATTCTCCGGCAACAGGTCGTCGAGGTTGTAGCCGGACACCCGGCGCGGCAGCTTTTCAATGCGCGGAAAGCGAGCGCGAATCCGCTCGGCGTATTTGTCGCGCAGTGCCTTCAGCGAGGCGAAGATTTCGCCCTGGCGACCGCCGGCGGCAATAATCTGGTCGATCTCCTTGTCCTCGTAATGATCCTTGAGCGTCATGCGCGTGCCGTCGTAGGTGAGCACATCGAGGGCACGCACGTTGTCGGCGGTGCGCGGGCCGTGACCGTAAAACTGTGCCTGCACCGAGTGGATGCCGCAGGAATTGTTGCCGATGTTGCCGCCGATCGTGCACCACTTGTGCGTGGACGGGTCTGGCGGAAACACAAGGTCGAACGGGCCGAGCGCCTTGTTGAGGTTGTCGTTGATGACGCCGGTTTCGGCCGTCACTTCGCGCTGAAGCGGATCGATGTCGACGATGTTATCCAGATACTTGGAATGATCGATGACTACGGCGTGATTGACGGTTTCGCCTGACAGGCTGGTGCCGCCGCCGCGCGACAGGATTGGCGCACCGTATTTGCGGCAGACGCGGTGCGTGGCGATGATGTCGTCTATGGTTGCGGGGATGACGACGCCGATCGGCGGCTGACGATAGTTGGAGGCGTCGTTGGCGTAGAGCGCGACGTCGCCCTTGCTGAAGCGCACTTCGCCGGTGAGTACGGCTTCGAGTTCCCTGGCGAGGTCGTTGCGGTCCTGTTCGTTAAAATTGATTGCGTCGCGCATCCGTGCTTCCTTGTGTCCATAGCGCCTTGGCTTCGTTGGCGACCTATTCTTTCTCCGGGATCAAATCAAATACCTCTCGGCATCGCTCCGCTTTAATTCCAAACCCAAACCCGGCCGGGACAAGTCCGGCATCATTATGCCGCCGCCTGGGTCCTGCGTCCCCTCGAACAACATTCGCTCAATACGCACATGATCATGAAAATATTCCAGATGCCTGAGCGGCTTGATTGCGCAGCACGGATGCAGATGCAGGGCCGGCGCGCAGTGGCCGGACAGTGGCACTTTATGCGCATCGGCGAGCGCAGCGGTGGCTAGAAAACCGGTTACGCCGCCGCAGCGGGTAATGTCGGCCTGCAACACGTCGACGGCGCCTGCGTCGAGCAGCGTGCGGAAGTCGGCGGCGCCGAAGCCGTATTCTCCCGCGGCGATTTCGGTAATCTCCGGCGCGCGGTCGCGGATCAGCCGAAGACCTTCGGGATCGTCCGACGTCACCGGTTCTTCGTACCAGTTGACGCCGTGTTCCGTGAAACAATCCGCTATGGCCAGCGCCTGCTTTCGATCGTAGGCGCCGTTGGCATCGACAAACAGTTTTACGCCGTCGCCGATCACTTTGCGCGCCGCTCTCATGCGCGCGGGATCACGGTCCGGTTCACGGCCGATTTTCATCTTGACGCGCGGAATGCCGGCCTCGACCCAGCCACAGAGTTGATCGCACAGTTGCTCGTCGGAATACGATGTGAACCCGCCGCTGCCGTACACCGGCACGCCCGAATGGAACGCGCCGAGCAGCGTAACCAGCGGGAGGTCGAGCAGGCGCGCCTTCAAATCCCACAGCGCAATATCGACCGCCGAGATCGCCATGGACGACACGCCCGAGCGGCCGATGTTGCGGACCGCCTTTCGCATCGCCAGCCAGCAGTCGCTGACATTCATCACGTCGCGGCCGTGGACGATCGAGGCCAGCTTGTCGTCGATCAGCGTGCCGATCGCCCGGTGGCCATAGGTGTAGCCGAGCCCCGTTTTGCCGCCAGCGCCGATTTCGACCAGCACCAGCGTCGTCGAATCCCATTCGAGCGTGCCGTCCGATTCCGGTGCGTCGGTCGGGATTTCGTACGCCGAAACCCGGACCGAATCGATCTTTGCGGCGCTCTCGCCGCCGGAAAAATCGCTGTCCGGATTTGCCGCCATCAGCTTGTGATTTCGGCGCCCAGGCTTCTGAGCATTTCCTTGGCCGAGGTTTTGACGATGCCGTACGCGTCCGGGTCGCCATGCATCAGCGCCGACAGGTAAGCCTTCGCCTGCTTCGCCGTGATGCGCGGGGGCAACGGCGGAATATTCGGATCGGTATAAGCTTCCAGCACCACCGGCCGATCGGCGCTCAGCGCGCGGTCCCAGGCGCCGGCGATCTGATCGGGCTCGTCGACCTTGATGCCGTTCAAGCCGAGCATCTTCGCGTATTCCGCGTACGGGAAGTCCGGGATATCCTGCGAGGCGGCATACTTCGGATCGCCCGATTGCACGCGCTGCTCCCAAGTCACCTGGTTCAGATCGCGGTTGTTCAGCACCAGGATGACAAGCCGCGGGTCGCTCCACCTCTTCCAGTACTTGGCGACCGTGATCATCTCGTTAATGCCGTTCATTTGCATCGCGCCGTCGCCGACGAGTGCGATGACAACCCGGTCCGGATGCGCGAACTTGGCGGCGATCGCATACGGCACACCCGGACCCATGGTCGCGAGTCCGCCGGACAGCGAGCCCATCATGCCCTTGCGGAATTTGAGGTCGCGCGCGTACCAGTTGGCGGCGGAACCCGAATCCGACGTCAGGATGCAATTGTCGGGCAGGCGCGGCGACAACTCGTGAAACACGCGCTGCGGGTTGATTGGATTCGCGTCGACCCTGGCGCGCGCCTCGACGACCTTCCACCATTCCGCCACTTCTTCCTTGATATGCTCCTGCCACTTGCGATCTTCCTTGCGCTTCAGGTGCGGAATCAGCGCGCGCAGCGTTTCCTTGCTGTCGCCGATGAGATTGACTTCCATCGGGTAGCGCATGCTGACCATCCGGCCGTCGATGTCGATCTGCACGCCGCGCGCCTGGCCTTCTTCCGGCAAAAATTCGGAATAGGGGAAGGCCGAGCCGATCATGAAAAACGTGTCGCAGCCGCTCATCAACTCCCAGCTCGGGTTGGTGCCGAGCAGGCCGATCGAACCGGTGACGAACGGCAGGTCGTCCGGTGGCGCGGCACGGCCGAGCAGCGCCTTCGCGACGCCGGCGCCGAGCGTTTCGGCGACCTCGATGACTTCGTCGGTGGCGTTGAGCGCACCCTGGCCAACAAGCATCGCCACCTTTTTGCCTTCGTTCAGCACCATGGCGGCGCGCTTGAGATCGTCGTCGGCCGGCAGAATGCGCGGCGACGTGTAACCGACGCCCGAATGCACGGTGCCGTGCGCACGCGGCGGCGTTTCGACCGCTTCCATTTCGGCGAGATCGTTCGGAATCACCAGGCAGGTCACCGATTGCTCGGACTTCGCGATGCGAATGGCGCGGTCGACCAGGTGGCGCACCTGCGCGGGGGCCGTCGCCATATGCACGTACTGGTTGGCGACATCCTCGAACAGTGACGTCAGATCGACTTCCTGCTGATAATCGCCGCCGAGGGAGGTGCGTGCCTGCTGCCCGACGATCGCAAGCACCGGTTGATGATCCTTTTTGGCGTCATACAATCCGTTCAACAAATGAATGGCGCCGGGCCCGGAGGTCGCAAGGCAGACGCCGATCTCGCCGGTGAACTTGGCATGCGCGCAAGCCATGAACGCCGCCATTTCCTCATGCCGCACCTGCACGAATTCAAACTGATCGCCGGCGCGATTGAGCGCACCGAGAATGCCGTTGATGCCGTCGCCAGGATAGCCGAAGATGCGTTTGACGCCCCATGCGGACAGCCGCTTCAGAAGAAAATCTCCGACAAGTTCCTTGCTCATGGTGTGGCCTCCGTGCCAAATGAATTGTGCCGCTGAGAGTAAGTCACTATAACACCGGCCTCGGCGGCATGCCGACCGGGAACAAACCCTCAAGGGTGCCGGTAACACCGCTAATTGACCATCGATACGCCGCTTGCGACGCTTCGTTCTCGGCACGACGAGGTAATGAGGTGATACATGGCAAAGGATATTTATGACGTCTTGAAGAAGGTGCACAGCGAGGCGCGCGAAATTCTCGACAAGCTCGTTTCTTCAGACGAAAGCGACACCGGGATGCGCCGTGAAAAAGGCCACAAGGTGGCGATCGAGGTGATTGCGCACCACGAGGCGGAATCGAAATGCTTTTACAAGCGCCTCGAAAAATTCGACGAAGTCAGCGACAAAATTGCGGAGCACCAGGAGGAGCACGAGGAAGCCAACGAACAGCTGCGCGAATGGATGAAACTGGAACCGACCGACTCGGAATGGATGACGAAACTCAAGAATATCAAGCAGGAGCTGGAACATCATATCGAAGACGAGGAAAACGTGCTGTTTCCGCAGGCGCAGGAGTTGCTGAGCGAGGAACAGGCGGAGAAGATCGCGGAGGAGTTCCAGCGCGAAATGCATGATCGCGAGGAACATCTCGAAGCGGCGTAGGAATCTAAAGCGCAACAGGAGTACACCATGGACAAGGACCGCGCAAAAGGTGCATCAAAACAAGTGAAAGGCAAGGCCAAGGAAGCCGCCGGTAAAATGACGGACGACGAATCGACCGAGGTCAGGGGTAAATTGGAAAAGAACGCCGGCAAGGTGCAGAAGGACTACGGCAAGGCGAAAGACGAATTGAAGCACTAAAAATTGCAGGCACAAGGCGGGGGCGGCTGGTCGCCGCTCCCGCCCGCATGGTAACGTAGCCTTGCAACAACAAGGCGAGGGATTGCCATGTCTGATCAAGTACATCCACTTGAAAACCAGATTGCGCTGGTGACCGGCGCGAGCACCGGTATCGGCCGGCAATCGGCATTTGCACTCGCCGAAGCCGGCGCCGCAGTTGTTGTCAACTACATAGGCGAACGCGCGCCCGCCGACGAAGTCGTCGCGAAAATAGAAGCGCGGGGCGGTCAGGCGCTGGCCATCGAGGCCGACGTCAGCAGCGAAGCACAGGTCGAGGCCATGTTTCGCGCGAGTTGCGAGCGCTTCGGCACGCTGCACATTCTCGTCAACAACGCCGGCATCGAAAAAGATTGCGCGTTTACCGAGATGCCGCTGGCTGACTGGCAGAAAGTCATCGACGTCAACCTCACCGGCCAGTTCCTTTGTTCGCGCGCCGCAATCCGTGAATACCTGCGCCGCGGCCCGCAGCCCCGGATTTCCAAGGCCACCGGCAAGATCATTTGCATCAGCTCGGTGCACCAGCGCATTCCGTGGGCGAAGCATGCGAACTATGCCGCGTCCAAGGGCGGCGTCATGCTGCTGGTCGAAACCCTTGCACAGGAATTCGCGTCGCGAAAGATCCGCGTCAACTCGGTTGCGCCGGGTGCGATCAAGACAGCGATCAATCATGCGGCGTGGGCCACCGAAGATGCGCTGGACAAGCTGCTCGAAATGATCCCGTACGGTCGCGTAGGCGATGCCGCCGATGTCGGTAACGCCATCGTCTGGTTATGTTCCGACGCAGCGGACTACGTTACGGGCACAACCCTGGTCGTCGATGGCGGTATGACGCTGTATCCGTCATTCAGCACCGGAGAAGGATAGGATGCCTCAACGATGAGAATTGAAGACTATGCACTGATCGGTAATATGCGCAGCGTGGCGTTGGTCGGGCGGGATGGCTCGATGGATTGGTTGTGCCTGCCGCGCTTCGATTCCGATGCTTGCTTTTGCGCGCTGCTCGGCGACCGCGGCAACGGGCGGTGGCTGATTGCGCCGGCCAATTCAATAAAGAAAACCACGCGCCGGTATCGCGGCGAAACGCTGATCCTCGAAACGCTGTTCGAGACGGAATCAGGTACGGTCGCACTGATTGACTTCATGCCCCTGCCGCGCAAGGACACGAATGTCGTCGACGTCATTCGCATCGTCGAAGGCCGCGACGGCAAGGTGCCAATGCAAATGGAAGCGATCATTCGTTTCGGCTACGGCGCAATCGCGCCGTGGGTACGGCGCCAGGACTACGGGCTGCAGGCAATCGTCGGCCCGGATGCGTTGCAACTCCGAACACCCGTGGAGATGCACGGAAAGGACAAGACGACGGTAAGCGAGTTCGAGGTTGGGGCCGGAGAGCGGGTTCCATTCGTGATGACCTGGCATCTTGCGTACCGCGACGCGCCGCCCGCGAACGATGCGGACGCGGCACTTGAAGAAACCGAAACCTGGTGGCAGGAGTGGAGCAGCCAATGCGAGGTGGAAGGCAAATATCGCGAGCCGGTGATCCGGTCGCTGATTACGCTCAAGGCGCTCACCGACAGCGAAACCGGCGGCATGGTCGCGGCGGCGACGACGTCGCTGCCAGAGCAGATCGGCGGCGAACGCAACTGGGATTACCGGTATACGTGGTTGCGCGATGCGACATTCACGCTGTACGCGATGCTGTTGTCGGGCTACAAGGACGAGGCCTGCAAATGGCGCGAGTGGTTGTTGCGCGCGGCGGCGGGCGATGCCGACAAGCTGCAGATCATGTATGGCATCGCTGGCGATCGCTTGCTGCCAGAGCAGGAGTTGCACTGGCTGAGCGGTTACGAAGGGAGCAGACCCGTGCGTGTTGGCAACGGGGCCTATACCCAGACGCAGATCGACATTTACGGCGAAGTCATGGACGGTTTTCATTCCGCCCGGCATTACGGCATCGAGCCGGATGACGATACATGGCGTGTGCAGCTCGAGTTGCTGAAGTTCCTCGAGGACCACTGGGGCGACGAAGGTTCCGGCATCTGGGAAATGCGCGGACCGCCGCGTGACTTCACCTACGGCAAGGTCATGTCGTGGGTGGCATTCGACCGTGCCGTCAAGGCCATCGAACGCTACGGACTGGAAGGCGATGCGGATCATTGGCGGATGCTGCGCGACACGGTGCATGGAGAAATCTGCGAGCAGGCCTATGACAAGAAGCGCAACACGTTTGTGCAGTACTACGGCGGCGAGTCGCTTGACGCTTCACTGCTGATGATGCCGCTCGTGGGTTTTCTGCCGCCGGACGATGAGCGCATTAAAGGTACGGTCGCCGCGATCCAGAACAATCTGATGCAGGACGGCTTCGTCATGCGCTATTCGCAGGCAAAAGACAGCGACGGCGTCTCCGGAACAGAGAGCGCATTCATCATTTGCTCGTTCTGGCTTGCTGATGACCTTGCAATGATGGGCCGGCGGGATGAAGCACGCGAATTGTTCGATCGCCTGCTCTCGATCCGTAACGACGTCGGGTTGTTATCGGAAGAATACGATCCAAAGACGCATCGTCTGTTGGGCAACTTTCCGCAGGCCTTTTCGCACGTCGGCCTTATCAACACCGCGCACAATCTGAGTCTGCAAAAAAAGGGACCCGCGGAACATCGCGCTGGATGCTGAGGGAGGGCACAGTCACCGGTCATGTCCGCGAAGCCACAAACGGATGCTCTAGCCAGGCTGGCGGAACACCTTTCGCGACAGCGCGAGGCGATTCTGGACGACTGGCGGTCTACGGCCGAAGCGGAAGGCACGCACTCCACGCTGGCGGAACTGTCGCGTACCGACTTTTACGATCACCTTCCTCAGTTCCTGGACCAGTTGTTTGCCCGGTTCCGGGGCGACGACGTTGAGTCGATTGAAGCCACCGCGGAGCAGCATGGCGCCCACCGCTGGCAGCTTGGGCAGCACGTCGATCAGCTTGTGCTTGACTGGGCGTTGTTGCATCGGGTGTTGTTGCGTCGCATCGGGGCATCGAAACAGGCGGCTGGACTGGATGCAGCGTCGTTTGAACAGGCGTACGCACTCCTTTCGGAATTGATACATAAGGCCATCAGCGACAGTCTCAGGGAATTTCACGACCGCCTGCGGGTGCAGGCCGATGCGCGGGTGCGAGATATCGAAGCCGTACTCGAGGAGCGTAACGAAGTCGATCAACTTCGCGGACAGAGTTTGCGTGAAGCATCGCACGACTTGCGCGGCAGCCTGCAGACGATTCGTCTGTCCTGCCAGTTGCTGGAGCGGCAGAGCCTGGGGCCGAGACCCAAGGCCGTGGTCAAGCGCATCGGCGTCGCCGCGGAGAGCCTGAACCGTATGCTGACCGATCTGCTCGATCTGGCGCGCCTGGAAGCCGGCCGTGAGACGCGCGAGATCGGCGACTTTGATGCCGCGGCCATCTTGCGCGAACTATGCGACGGCATGCAGGCAGAGGCTGACAGTAAAGCCTTGGCGTTACGTGCGATCGGGCCTCGCATGCTGCGCGTGCGCGGCGATGCGACGAGAGTGCGGCGGATCGCGCAGAACCTGATCCTCAACGCGCTGAAGTACACGTCGAAAGGCGGCGTCGAAGTTGAATGGGGGCGCGAATCGGCGGAGCGCTGGCAGTTCGAGGTGCGCGATACCGGGCCGGGACTCAAGTTGTCCAGCAGCAGCAATTATGCCGGGAGCATCGAAAACGCGGAAAGCGAGTCCGAGGGCGAGGCATCGACCACCGGCGGCGGAAGTACGCGCCCCCAGCCGGCGGCGACCGCCGCGAGTGTCGCGGCGCACGGGGAAGGGATTGGGCTGGCAATCGTTCACCGCCTGTGCGACTTGCTCGACGCAGTGCTGGAGGTCGAGTCCGGACCAGGGCGCGGTACGACCTTCCGCGTGTTGTTCCCGACCAGCTACCGCGCTAGCCCGTCAAAGGCCAGATCGTCGGAATCAAGCCCAGTGCCACACACGCGAGCAACAGATTGAGCGGCAGGCCGAAGCGCAGGTAGTCGCCGAACCGGTAGCCGCCGGGACCATACACCATCAAGTTGGTCTGATAGCCGATCGGCGTGGCGAAGCTCGCTGACGCGGCGATCGCGATGGCGACCGCGAACGGCCGGAAATCCAGCCCGAGCGCAGTTGTGGTCGCGAGCGCCAACGGAAACATGATGATTGCCGCGGCATTATTGGTGACGGTCTCGGTGAGCACCATCGTCAAGAGGTAGATGACCGCCAGCAGCGCCAATGGCCGGTCGCCGGCAATAGCGAGGATGGACGTTGCGAAGGCGGCCGCGGCGCCGCTGTCCTGCAGTGCCCGACCGATGCCAAACGATGCGGCGATGACGAGCAGCACTTCCAGTTCGATGCTGCGGCGGGCGGCCGTGACACTGCAGCAGCCGGTCACCACCATCGCACCGGCCGCGAGGAACGCGGCGGTCACGAGATTCAGCACGCCTGTGCTCGCGGTAACCACCAGCCCGAGCAGGATCAGCCAGGCGAGCCAGCTGCGCTCGTGGCGCGGGAACACCGAGCCTTCGATCGGCCGCAGCAGCAGGAAATCGCGCGAGCGGCTGTGGTGGCCGACGAAATCCGGCGTGGTTTCGAGCAGCAGCGTATCCCCCGGGCGCAGTTCGATGTCGCCTATCTTTCGGCGGATGCGTTGCCCGTTACGCGCCACCGCGATGACGACCGCGTTATAGCGGGAGCGGAATTCCCCTTCGCGCACGGTTTTGCCGGCCATTGGAGACTGCCCGGCGATCACCGCTTCGATCAGGGTGCGCGCGCTGCGCGGCGAGTTGAGCTTGAAGACCTGGTCGGTCGCCGGCGTGAGGCCTTTGATGCGCTGCAAGTCGACGACAGATTCGGTGATACCCGCGAAGACCAGCCGATCGCCGTCCTGCAGGCGCTCGCTCGGACCGGCGGCCGGCACAACGTGCCCATCGCGATCGATTTCGATCAGAAACAGGCCCGGCAGTTGTCGCAATCCGGCTTCCTGAACCGTCATGCCCGCCAGCGGACTCCCTGCATCGACCAGCATCTCGACCGTGTATTCGCGGGGATCCTGCAGGTTCTGCATCGCCGGCACCCGCTCGGGCAGGCGCCAGCGGCCGAACAGCAGCACATAGCTGATGCCTACAATGGCGTAAGGAATACCGATGGCGGTCAGTTCGAAGAAACCGAAACCCGGCTGGTGCGCCTGCGAAATCAGTAGCCCGTCGACGACGAGGTTGGTGCTCGTGCCGATCAGTGTGCAGGTACCGCCGAGAATCGCCGCGTAGCTGAGCGGGATCATCAGCTTCGACAGCGACATCTGCTGGCGCTTGGCCCAGTCCTGCACCGCCGGTAGAAATGTCGCGACGACGGGGGTGTTGTTCATGAACGCGCTGAGGAACGTCACCGGCAGCATCATGCGAAGCTGCGCGATCGTCACGTTCGAGGGCCGGCCGAAGACGTAACGGATCAGCACATTCACGGCGCCGGTTTCCTTGAGGCCCGCGGCAACGACGTACAGCGCGGCAATCGCCAGCACGCCTTGATTGGCGAACCCGGCCAGCGCCTTGGCAGGCGACAGCACCCCGAGCGCCAACAGCACCGTCAGCCCCGCGATCATGATCAGGTCCGCTGCAATGCGCGTCAGCGCGAGCATCCCCAGGCAGCCGATGGTGACCGCGACCGCTATCCAGGCATCAACCGTCATTGTTGTCCCGCGTATTCGTTACTTGCGGGGGATTATACGGATTGCGCTGCCTTCTTACCTGTCCCTGTTATCGCGAAGCGCGACTATCCCTGAAGGTTTTTGATAACAAACTCGACACGGCGATTCTTCGTGCGGCCTTCATTCGTCGCATTCGTCGCAATCGGATTCGATTCGCCAAAGCCATGCGTCGTCATCCGCGCACTGCTGATTCCGCGCTGCTCCAGCGCGCCGGCGACCGATTCGGCACGCGCCTCGGACAGGCGCTGGTTGTACGTTTCGCTGCCCACGCTGTCGGTGTAGCCGTTGATTACCACCTGGGCGTCGGGATGATTGTTCAGAAACTGCGCCAGCTCGTTCAGGGTCGGATTGGCACTGGGTTTCAGGTCGGACTTGTCGAAGTCGAACAGCACGTCCCCGAGCGTCAGCACGATGCCTTGTGGCGTTTTTTTCGGGTGGAGATTGGCGAGCTTTGTCTGCAGTTGCTGCAGTTCCGAGCGGGTTTGGCGCGCCTCCGCATGAGCCTGGGCGGCTTGAGCGCGGGCTTCGACCGCCTGCGCCTGCGCAACGTCGGCCTGCTGGCGCGCTGTCTGCGCCTGGACCTGTGCCTGCGCCGCTTGCTGATGGGCGCTGCTGGCCTGGCTTTCCAGCGATTGCCGCTGTTCAATGTTCGCTTCCTTGGCGATTTCCTGAGCCTGTCCCGTGCGTGCCGTCAGGACCGCAATCTGCGCGCGCCGCTCGGCCAGGTAGGCCAGATGCTCAGTCTGCACCGGCCGATCGGCCGACAGGCTTGCCTCGGCCCGCGCCAGCGCATCCTGCGCCTGGGCGAGAGCCGACGGCGCGTATTGCGCCACGATCGGATTCATCTGGGCCTTTTGCACCTCTGCGCGGGCTCGTTCGAGCCGCGGATATTGTTGCGGAGTGGCGCAGGCGGCCAGCAGCGAGGCGAGGGCAATGGCGATAAAGATGCGGATTTTCATGACGCACCTCCCGGTGGCGGCGTCAACGGCTGCGGCGTGGGTGGCGGCGTGTCGGACGCGCGTTGCGCGGCCGCGCTGGCATGCAGTTCGGCCTGTTTCGCGAGCGCCTGGGCGCGGGCGAACTGCGCATCGGCCGCCGCTTCTTCCGCGAGGCGCCGCGCGTCGTTGTACTGATCCTCGTTATCGCGATCCGGCCCCAGCGCGCGCTCGGCTGCATCGAGCTTGTCGCGTGCGTTGTCGAGAGCGACCGGTGCGTAGCGGTCGGCGTTCGCCTGTTCCGCCTGGGTGATGGCGGTCTGCGCATCGGCGAGCGCTGAAGTGGGGAGCGCCGGAGGCGGCGCGGAGGCGCAGGCCGCGACGATCAGCATTAATGCGGCGCTGGCCGGCAGTTTTCCGAAGATATCCATTTTGATTGTCCTCCTTCCTGGAGTTGTGATTATTAACGATACCTTTACTGACGATTTCTGTACAAGTCAGGCTTTGCTTCGTCGCCGGCCGCCGCGCCCCGGGCCCTGGCGTGGCCGCCGCTCGCGCAGTTTAGCCGGCGGCGCAACGTCGGCCAGCAGGTGTTCGTGCGACATTTCCTTGGGCAGCGTCTCGCCAATGTAACTTTCGATTTCGGGCAGAGAATAGGCGTAGTCCTCGCACGCGAAACTGATCGCGTCGCCTTCCGCGCCGGCGCGCGCCGTGCGGCCGATGCGGTGGACGTAATCTTCCGGATCCTGCGGCAGATCGTAATTGAACACGTGCGTCACGTCGGGGATATGCAGCCCCCGGGAAGCCACGTCCGTCGTTACCAGCACCGGCAGTTCGCCGTCCTTGAACTGCTGCAGCAGTTGCAGGCGTTTCTTTTGCGGCACGTCGCCAGACAGCACACTGGCATTAATGCCATTGCCCTGCAGATAAGCCATCACCCGATCCGCCGCGCGCTTGGTATTGACGAACACCATGGTCCGGTTCGGCTCGTGCTGTTTCAGCAGGCCGATCAGGAGCGCAATCTTTTCCGACATCGCCGGCATGTAGACGACCTGGCGGATTTTCTCGACCGTCATCTGCTCGGGGTCGACGCGGATCAATTCCGGATTGTTCATGTGCTCGTAGGCCAGTTCCAGCACGCGGTGCGACAGCGTCGCCGAAAACAGCATGCTGAGGCGCTTTTCCGGATGCGGCATGCGCCTGAGCAGGTAGCGGATGTCCTTGATGAAGCCCATGTCGAACATCCGGTCGGCTTCATCGAGCACCGTCACGTCGAGTCCGCGCAGGTCGTAAATGTGCTGCTTGTGATAGTCGATCAGGCGCCCCGGCGTGCCGATCAGAATATCGACGCCCTCGCGCAGCATCTCGCGCTGCTGGTCATAGCCCGCGCCGCCGTAGACGAGGCCCAGCCTGAGGCCGGCGTGCGCGCCGAGGGCGACCGCGTCCTTGTAAATCTGCACCGCCAGCTCGCGCGTCGGCGCAACGACGAGCGCGCGCGGCTGGGTAGCCTGGTGGTCGTCGGCAACGGGTCTGGTCAGCAGCCGATCAAACAGTGCGAGAAGAAACGCGGCGGTCTTGCCGGTGCCGGTTTGCGCCTGGCCGGCAACATCGCGGCCTTCCAGTGCGATCGGCAGGCACGCGGCCTGGATTGGCGTACAGTACTCGAAGCCGATGTCGCGCGTGGCGCGTTTCAGCGGCTCCGCGAGGGGCAGATCGTCGAAAGTCTTGTTGCTGAATAGTTCAGTCATATATGCTCTAATAATGTTGAATGGACGGGTGGTAAAAATCCGTCCAGCAGGCGGCCCAAAAAATCTTTTCCGGCGTACTTGCAATCCCGGTGGATTTAGGCTCAAATACAGGGAAATTCTGACAGTCTGCCCGCGTCGCGCGGGGTGACCGCCTCATCAATTCTCGATTTCCAACGCTTATTGTGCCCGATTGGGCCGGTCACGTCATATTTAACTGATACCTTTTTTGCTCGATGCTCCGCAGGAGGTCATGTATCGTGAGTGAACACATTTCGCATACCAGCGATGCCGGTTTTGAGAGCGACGTTCTCAAAGCCGACAAGCCCGTACTGGTCGATTATTGGGCCGAGTGGTGCGGGCCCTGCAAGATGATCGCGCCGATTCTCGACGAAGTCGCGCCCGATTATGTCGACAAGCTGAAAATCGTCAAACTCAATATCGACGAGAATCCGCAAACCGCGCCCAAGTATGGTATCCGCGGTATTCCGACATTGATGCTGTTCAAGAACGGCGACGTGCATGCGCAGAAAGTGGGCGCGCTGTCGAAATCGCAACTGACGGCTTTCCTGGACACAAACCTTTGACGAATGAAATGCCCGCGGCGCAAGCGGCGGGCCCTGTTCAGCGACCCGCGGCTTCGCCGCAAGCCGCGGGTCCCGACTATAACCACAACAAGCGGTCCCGAACCTTCCCGATAGTCCTTTTGAGAATCTCATTCAATGAACCTGACTGAACTGAAGCAGCAGCCTGCCGCGCAACTGATGGAGCTTGCCCAATCGATGAACATCGAGGGTGCGGCTCGATCCCGAAAGCAGGATGTCATCTTTTCGATCCTGAAAGCGCACGCCAAGCGCGGCGAGGAAATTTATGGTGATGGCGTGCTGGAAATCCTGCAGGACGGCTTCGGCTTTCTGCGTTCCGCCGAAGGCTCGTATCTCGCCGGCCCCGACGACATTTACGTCTCGCCGAGCCAGATCCGTCGCTTCAATTTGCGCACCGGAGACACGGTCGAGGGGCGCATCCGGCCGCCGAAGGACAGCGAACGTTACTTCGCGCTGCTGAAAGTCAGCAAGATCAACCACGACTCGCCGGATGCCACCAAGCGCAAGGTGCTGTTCGAGAACCTGACGCCGCTGTTCCCGAAGGAGAAACTCGGGATGGAAGCCGGCAACGGCAGCACCGAGGACATTACCGCGCGCATCATCGACATGGTCTCGCCGGTCGGCAAGGGCCAGCGCGGTCTGATCGTGTCGCCGCCGAAAGCCGGCAAGACGATGATGCTGCAGAATATCGCCCAGTCGATTACCAACAATCATCCCGAGGTGTACCTGATCGTGCTGCTGATCGACGAGCGGCCGGAAGAGGTGACCGAAATGGCGCGTTCGGTGCGCGGCGAGGTCGTGTCGAGTACGTTCGACGAGCCTGCCAGCCGCCACGTCCAGGTTGCGGAGATGGTGATCGAAAAGGCCAAGCGCCTGGTTGAGCACAAGCACGACGTCGTGATTCTGCTCGATTCGATTACGCGTCTCGCGCGCGCTTACAACACCGTCGTGCCGTCGTCCGGCAAGGTGTTGACGGGCGGCGTGGATGCCAACGCGTTGCAGCGGCCGAAGCGATTCTTCGGCGCCGCACGCAACATCGAAGAAGGCGGCAGCCTGACTATTCTCGCCACCGCGCTGGTCGAAACCGGCTCGCGCATGGACGACGTGATCTACGAAGAGTTCAAGGGCACCGGCAACATGGAAGTGCATCTGGATCGGCGGATTGCCGAGAAGCGCATCTTCCCGGCGATCAACATCAACCGCTCCGGCACCCGCAAGGAAGAACTGCTCATCTCGCAGGATGATCTGCAGAAGATATGGATCCTGCGCAAGCTGCTGCATCCGATGGACGAAATCGCCGCAATTGAATTCCTTCTCGGCAAGATGAAAGACACCAAGACCAATGCCGAGTTTTTTGATTCGATGAAGCGGTAGAGCAAAAGCGAAGCAGAGATCAAGCTTGCCGGCGAAGGTGTGCGTTCGACGGCGTATCCGCAGGAATGGCTACCTCGATCGGATTGTGGGTAATCCTGTCCTTCTCGTCCGGAATTCTCATGTAGTCGCCGTATTTGTCGGACAAATACTTGCGCACTTTCCCGGGCAGCCAGATCATCGTATCTTCGAATTTCCATCGTTCCAGCGGCAGCAGGTCCCCGGTCGCTATTATGTCGTCGTAGCACAGGTTTCCGATGCGGCCTGTCTCCTGTCCGTTACAGCACCGGCAGCTTTCATCCAGGCGCTCAAAGAGCGTGGCGGGTGATTTAAAGCCATAAAGGGCACGATAAAAGTACGCCTTTATTTTCGCCGGAATTCCCTTGTTCGACGGCACAATCGAGCGTTTGAAGCGATGCTCGTTTCTCTTGACGATTCGCCTCATTGCGGTAGCATCGCCAACCGCGTCCCACGGAAATATATCTATAAATACCCCGTGAGCAATGTCATATTTGCCCAGTCGCTTCTCGACGTAGCGGGTGTGGATGTCTCTGACCTTGGAAAAGTAGAGCGGATACTCGTTCTGTGTGCGAAAGTTCTGGATGATCAGGTTGACTGGAAGCCGGTCCTGCAGCTTGAGGAACCGTTCGTAGTCATCCCGCGGCATGGCAAGATCGATGTCGTCGTCCCACGGAATAAAGCCTTCATGCCGTACCGCCCCCAGGGCGGTGCCTCCGATCGCAAAGTACGTGATGCCTTCCGCGTCAAATATGCTTGCCAGACACTTCAGCATCTCAAGTTGATGCAGTTGGACCTGGCGTGTGATATTCATTCGTTCTCGCCCGAATCTTCCCCGGTCGCTGCGCGGTGGCCGATGTCGCGGCGATAAAACGAATCCCGCCAGCTGATTTTATCGACTGCCTTGTATGCGCGGCGCTGGGCGGCGGCTATGTTATCGCCCAATGCCGTCACGCACAGCACTCGGCCGCCGGAGGTCACGACATGATTGTCCCGCAGCGCCGTGCCGGCCTGGAAGACTTTTACCGCATCATCGGTAATGGAATCGAGGCCGCTGATGGGGCACCCCTTGCCGTAGCTGCCGGGGTAGCCGCCGGCGGCCATCACCACGCCGAGCGCCGGGCGCGGGTCCCAATCCGCCTGGACGGTATCCAGCATGGTGGCCCGCGCGGCTTCGCACAGTTCCAACAGATCGCTTTTCAACCGCATCAGGATCGGCTGCGTCTCAGGGTCGCCAAGGCGGCAGTTGAACTCCACCACGCTTGGCGAGCCGTCGGCAGCGATCATCAGGCCGGCGTACAGGAAGCCGCGATAACAAATCCCTTCGGCCGCGAGGCCGCGCACGGTGGGCAGAACGATTTCACTGAGCACACGTTGTTCGACTGCCGGGGTGATTACAGGGGCTGGCGAATACGCGCCCATGCCACCCGTATTCGGTCCGCGGTCGCCGTCATCGCGGCGCTTGTGATCCTGCGATGTCGCGAGCGGCAGTACATTCTCGCCGTCGGTCATGACGATGAAGCTTGCTTCCTCGCCCGCCAGGAATTCTTCAACCACCACCCGATGTCCGGCTTCGCCGAACGCGTTGCCGGCGAGCATATCGCGCACGGCGGCTTCGGCATCTTCAATCGTATCGGCGACGATTACGCCCTTGCCGGCGGCGAGCCCATCCGCCTTGACGACGACCGGTGCGCCGAGTTCGTTCACATACGTCAGCGCGGGCTCGACTTCGGTAAACGTGCGGTGACCGGCCGTGGGAATGCCATGCCGTTCCATAAAAGCCTTCGCAAAGGCCTTGGACCCTTCCAGTTGCGCGGCGGCGGCGGAGGGTCCGAAGCAGGCGAGGCCGGCGGCGTCGAAGCAGTCGGCAATGCCGGCCACCAGCGGTGCTTCAGGGCCGATGATCGTCAGGTCGATCTGCCGTTCCTGGACGAAGGAAATCAGCCCGCCGATGTCATCGGCAGCAATTGCGACGTTTTCACATTTTGGCTCGGTTGTCGTACCGGCATTGCCCGGTGCGATAAAGACATGCTCGGCGCGTGGCGATTGGGCAATCTTCCAGGCCAGCGCGTGCTCGCGCCCGCCTCCGCCAACAACTAAAACTTTCATTGTTCTTTGAGCCTCAGCCCCGGCGGCTTCCCATCAATGCCGAAAATGGCGCATGCCGGTAAATACCATCGCAATGCGATGCTCGTCCGCCGCTCCAATCACTTCTTCATCGCGCATTGAGCCGCCCGGTTGAATGATCGCGGTGATGCCCGCATCGGCGGCCACGTCGATGTTGTCGCGAAACGGAAAAAACGCATCGGATGCCATCACCGCGCCGCGAATGTCGAGCCGGGCGGCGGCGGCTTTTTGCGCCGCGATCGACGCGCTGTCGACGCGACTCATCTGGCCCGCGCCGATACCGATCGTCTGTGCATCGCGGCAGTAGACGATGGCGTTCGACTTGACGAACTTGACCACCTTCCAGGCGAAGAGCAGGTCGCAGATTTCCTGATCGTCCGGCGAACGCCGTGTCACCACCTTGAGATCGTCGCCGCCGACCGTGCCGCGATCCGCCTGCTGCACCAGCAAGCCGCCGGCGACGCGCTTGTAATCGTATGCTTCGCCATCCGGCGCAGCCGGATCGCCGGCCAGCAGTACGCGAACATTCTTGCGTTTTGCCAGCACGGCCAGCGCGGCATCCGTCACCGCCGGCGCGATCAGAACCTCAAAGAACTGCTGTTCGACGATGGCTGCCGCAGTCGACTCGCCGACCTCCCGGTTGAACGCAATGATGCCGCCGAAGGAAGAAGTCGGATCCGTCGCGAAGGCGCGCTCATAGGCGATCCGCGGCGTCTCCGCCGTCGCGACGCCGCACGGATTGCCATGCTTGACGATGACGCATGCGGGCTTGTCGAAACAGCGCACGCACGCCAGCGCCGCGTCGGCATCGGCGACATTGTTGAATGACAGCGGCTTGCCCTGGGCGAGGCGCGCGTCCGCGATGCCGCCGCCGGACCCGTCACGATAGAATGCGGCCTGCTGATGCGGATTTTCGCCGTAACGCATGTCGGCCACTTTCTCGAACTGAACCGTGTAGCGATCGGGGAATAATTTTCCGGCGTCGCCCGGCGCGTGCGTGCCGAGCCAGTTCGCAACCGCCGCGTCATAGCCGGCGGTATGCGCGAACGTTTTCGCCGCGAGTTCAAAGCGCAGTGCCTCATCGACCGCGCCATCGTTCCCTGCCATTGACTCCAGCACACGCGCGTAGTCCGCGTCGTCCACCACGACCGTGACCGCGGTAAAATTCTTCGCGGCGGCGCGCAACATCGCCGGCCCGCCGATATCGATATTCTCGATGGCGTCGTCGAACGTACAATCCGGGTTCGCTACGGTGGCCGCGAACGGATACAGGTTGACGACCAGGAGGTCGATTGGCGCAATGTCGTGTTCGGCCATCACGCCATCATCGACGCCGCGCCGACCGAGCAGGCCCCCGTGAATTTTCGGGTGCAGCGTCTTGACGCGCCCGGCCATGATCTCCGGAAAGCCCGTGTGGTCGGCGACATCGACGACCTCGACGCCGGCATCACGCAACAGCTTTGCCGTGCCGCCCGTGGATAAAATCTCGACGCCGCGCGCGGCGAGCGCGCCGGCGAAATCGGCGACGCCGGTTTTATCGGAGACGCTGATCAGTGCGCGGCGGATTGGATTTCTCATTAACACCCCTCACCCTACCCTCTCCCTGGGGGAGAGGGGTCAAGAAACGCCGTCGATCCAAGGCAAGCAGCTCTGCGCGGCGCGAGGGCGGACGGTCGTTTAGCTTCACCCAGGGCTGTGTGTGGCAGGATGCCGAACCCAGAGCCTACAGGGACGTATTCACGGCGTCCCTTGGGGAAGCTAAACGACCGGCCGACCCCAATAAACGACGCGACCGACCGAATCAAAGGTCAATCTGATAAGCCTGCAATTTCTTCCGCAAGGTGCTGCGGCTGATGCCCAGCAACGCCGCGGCGCGCGACTGATTGCCACGGCAATACTGCATCGTGACCTCCAGCAACGGCGGCTCGATTTCGCCGAGCACCATCGCGTAAACGTCTTCGGCGCCGTGACCGTTCAGGTCGTTGAAATACTTCTTCAAAGCTTGTTTGGTTTGATCGCGAAGACAGGCGTGGTTGGCGCGATGCGCGGCATTTCCCCCTTGAGCAGCATCATTCATGGCTTGCAAAAATCCTCGCGAAATCCCTTGTCGCACCCCGTGGCCGGATGCAGAGAAGGGGAACGATCATAGCTCAAGTCCCGGCCGCGTTCAAAGCCCATTTTTGATCGCGGCTGTAGAAACCGACGGACGTTAACGGTAAGCTTCGCAACATGAGCGCGAAGCTGTATATAAAGACATTCGGCTGTCAGATGAATGAGTACGATTCGGCCAAAATGGCCGACGTATTGCACGCATCCGAAGGCTACGAACTCACCGCCGAACCCGACGAAGCGGATTTGATGCTGCTCAACACCTGCTCGATTCGCGAGAAGGCTCAGGAGAAAGTCTTCTCGTATCTTGGCCGCTGGCACGACTGGAAAGCCGCTCGGCCGGGCCGGATGATCGGCGTCGGCGGGTGTGTCGCGAGCCAGGAAGGCGAGGCGCTGGCCGCGCGTGCGCCGCTGGTGGACGTCGTCTTCGGCCCGCAGACCCTGCACCGCCTGCCGGCGCTGCTGGCCAAGGCGCGCAACACCGGCCGCGCCGCCGTCGACATCAGCTTTCCGGAAATCGAAAAGTTCGATCATCTGCCCGCGCCGCGCGCCGAAGGCCCGACCGCCTTCGTCTCGATCATGGAAGGTTGCAGCAAATACTGCACCTACTGCGTCGTGCCGTACACCCGCGGCATGGAAGTCAGTCGGCCGTTCGACGAAGTCATCACCGAAATCGTCGATCTGGCCGAGCAGGGCGTGCGCGAAGTCACGCTGCTCGGCCAGAACGTCAACGGCTACCGCGGCCAGACGCCGGCCGGCGAACCCGCCGACCTCGCGCTGCTGATTCGTTACGTCGCGGCGGTCGACGGCATCGACCGGATTCGCTTTACCACTTCGCACCCGCTCGAATTTTCCGACAGCCTGATCGAAGCGTTTGCCGATGTGCCCGAACTGGCGAACTATCTGCACCTGCCTGTGCAAAGCGGCTCCGACCGCATTCTGGCCGCAATGAAGCGCGGCCATACGGCGCTCGAATTCAAGTCGAAAATTCGCAAACTGCGCGCGGTGCGGCCCGATATCAGCCTGTCGTCCGACTTCATCGTCGGCTTCCCCGGTGAAACCGAAACCGACTTCGACAAGACCATGGCGCTGATCGACGCCGTGCAGTTCGACCAGGCATTCAGCTTTATCTATAGCGCCCGCCCCGGTACGCCGGCGGCCGGCTACCCCGACGACACCGGCGCGGACGAGAAGAAGCGGCGGCTGCAACACCTGCAGGCGCGCATTCAGGAATACGGCGAAGCTTACAAGCAGCGGCTCGTCGGCACGGTCCAGCGCATTCTCGTCGAGCGGCCGTCGACGAAGAATCCGCGCGAGTTGGCCGGCCGGACCGAATGCAACCGGGTCGTCAATTTTGCCGGCGACGCCGTGATGATCGGCCAGTTCGTGGACGTCGCCATTACCGAAGCGCTGCCCAACTCGTTGCGCGGTCGTGTCATGACCAAAGCCGTTGCCTGAGTCTCGCGATCTCACCCTGGAGCCGGCCGACAACGCCCGGCTCGCCAATCTGTGCGGCGAATTCGATCAGCACCTGCGGTTGGTCGAACAGCGTCTCGGCGTCGAAATCAACAATCGCGGCAATCACTTCCGCCTCATCGGCGACCCGCGCGCGGTCGAGGCTGCCGAGACCGTACTCAAGTCGCTTTACGCGGATGCCGCGGAGCATGGCCTCGATCCGCAGCGCATTCACCTGGCGCTGCGTGAAAACACGGCGGCCGACGGCGCCGGCGACAGCGGCGAGGGGGGCGACGACGATGTCGTCATCCAGACGCGCCGCGGACGCATCCGCGGGCGCGGGGCGAACCAGCGGCGCTATCTCAATCGCATTCAGCGTCACGACCTCAACTTCGGCATCGGCCCGGCCGGCACCGGGAAAACGTACCTGGCCGTCGCGAGCGCCGTCGAGTCGCTGGAGCGCGATGAAGTCCGGCGCCTGGTACTGGTGCGCCCGGCCGTCGAAGCCGGCGAGCGGCTGGGCTTTCTGCCCGGCGACCTGGCGCAGAAGGTCGATCCCTACCTGCGCCCGATTTACGATGCGCTTTACGAGATGATGGGGTTCGAGAAAGTCGCGCGGCTGATCGAACGCCAGATCATCGAAGTTGCACCGCTTGCCTACATGCGCGGGCGCACGCTCAACGAAGCGTTCGTGATTCTCGACGAAGCGCAGAACACGACCGTCGAGCAGATGAAAATGTTCCTGACCCGCATCGGTTTCGGCTCGCGCGCGGTCGTCAATGGCGACGTGACGCAGATCGATCTGCCGTCGCGACAGCGTTCCGGTCTGCGCGACGCCGTTGAAGTGCTGAAGGACGTCGAGGGCATCAGTTTTACGTTCTTCAGCGCCCAGGATGTCGTGCGCCATCCGCTGGTGCAGCGCATCGTCACCGCGTACGAAAACAAATCGAATGGCGATTGACGTTCACGTCGAGTCCGCGTGGGCCGAGGGTCGGGCGCCGGACGAAGGTGAATTCAGCCGCTGGGCGGCGGCGGCATTGACCGGTCGCCGCGATGCGGCCGAAGTGTCCGTACTCGTCGTGGATCGCGACGAAGGCGCGGCGCTCAACCTGCGTTATCGCGGTCGCGAGGGGCCGACGAACGTGCTGTCCTTTCCGGCCGATCTGCCTCCCGGGATCGAGCTGCCGCTGATCGGCGACCTGGTCATCTGCGGTCCGGTGGTCGAGTCAGAAGCCGCGGCGCAGAACAAGACGGTCGAAGCACATTGGGCGCACCTCACCGTGCATGGCGTGCTGCACCTGATCGGCTACGATCATCAGGACGATGCCGAAGCGGCGGTGATGGAAGGGCTGGAAACGCATATTCTGGCGGAACTGGGGTATAAAGACCCTTATACTGCGGAACATGGCCCGGAATAGACGCCGTCCTACGCCCCCCTGTTTCTCGGGTAGAATGCCTTTTTGAGCCAGAGAACGACATCCTGAATGGCCGACGACGACCCTAGTACCCAGCCGGCGCAAGGCCGGTCCTGGTTTGAACGCCTGGGCCAGGCTTTCGCCGGCGAACCTCGCGACCGCGAGGAACTGCTGGAATTGTTGCGCGACGCCGAGCAGCGCGAGCTGTTCGACGCCGACGCGCTGGCGATGCTTGAAGGCGTACTCGAAGTTGCCGACATGCAGGTGCGCGACGTCATGGTGCCGCGCGCGCAAATGGTGGTGATCGAAAAGGACGCGCCGCTCGCCGAACTCCTGCCGGTAATCATCGAATCCGGCCATTCGCGGTTTCCGGTGATTGGCGACAGCCGCGACGAAATCGTCGGCATTGTGCTCGCCAAGGACTTGTTGCGCCACTTCACCGAGCCCGCCGACGCGTCGTTCAGCGTCCACGAATACTTGCGCCCGGCGCCGTTCATTCCGGAGAGCAAGCGGCTCAATATGCTGCTGAAGGAATTTCGCGCCAGCCGCTATCACATGGCCGTCGTCGCCGATGAGTATGGCGGCGTCGCCGGGCTTGTCACTATCGAGGATGTGATCGAGCAGATCGTCGGCGAAATAGACGATGAGCACGATGTCGATGACGAGGCACAGATTGTGCGCCACAACGATCGTCGCTTCACGGTCAAGGCGCTGACACCGGTCGAGGATTTCAACGAGGAGTTCGGCACCGCGTTCAGCGACGACGAGTTCGATACCGTCGGCGGACTGGTCATGCATAGCTTCGCGCACATGCCGAGGCGCGGGGAAATAACAACGCTGGGGCCATGTCGATTCAAAGTCATTCGCGCCGACAGTCGGCGGATTTATTTGCTGGAAGTGACGCTGGGTGAGGCGTGATGAGACGGAGCGCCGCTTCGCCCCGCCGAACGGCCGCACAGGAAGTGCGGGCTGGCAAGCGCACCGCGGAAGATTGCTTGTCCCGCGCTTGATGCAGATCGTTTTGCAACCCCGCGGGGTATTTCTGCCCGTAGCCGCGCTGGCGCTGGGGGCGATAGCCGTGCTGGCGTTCGCCCCTTTCGGCCTTTTTCCGCTGATGCCGCTGACGCTCGCGGCGCTGTTTTACCTGGCCGAAAACCAGCGCCCGCAACGCGCTTTTTTGCTCGGTTGGCTGTTCGGCGTGGCCGAGTTCGCCTTCGGCGTCTACTGGATCTACATCAGCATCCATTTGATCGGCGGCGCAGACCTGTGGCTGGCCATCGGGATGCTCGTGCTGCTGGTGTCGGCAATGGGTGTGTTTTCGGCTTCCGTGCTGTGGGCCGCAGCGTACCTTGCGCCGGCGCGGGGCTGGCTGCGCTACCTGGTTGCATTGCCGGCACTGTGGGCACTGATCGAGTGGGTGCGGAGCTGGATCCTATCCGGTTTTCCATGGCTCTCCGCCGGCTACAGCCAGACCGATTCGCCGCTCGCGGGCTTCGGCCCTATCGCCGGCGTGTTCGGCATTGGCTGGACCGTTGCATTGACCGCCGGGCTGCTGGCGTTGATCGCCGTTCCCGCGCGCGGACGCGCCGTGAGCCAGCAGCGCATGCTGGCGCTGGCCGCACTCATTCTCGTCTGGACGCTCGGCTTCTGGTTGCGCGCGGTCAATTGGACCCATCCAGCCGGGCCGCCATTCAAGGTTACCCTGATTCAGGGCAACGTCGAGCAGTCGACCAAATGGAACCCGGCGGCATTCACCACTTCGCTGGAGCGCTACCGCAAGCTCACCCTGGCGCACCTGGACAGCCGGCTGATTGTCTGGCCGGAAACTGCCATACCCGACTGGTTGCGCGACATCGCTGTCGACTATCTGCTGCCGCTCACCGACAAGGTGGTTGCCCACGGCGGCGAACTGGTGCTGGGCGTGCCGGTGTATCGCGCGCGCGGTGACGCCGCGTACAACGCCGTCGTCGCCTTGAACGGGAAACAGCCTCAATTCTACTTCAAGGAACACCTGGTGCCGTTCGGCGAATATTTCCCGGGACCACAGTGGTTTCGGAACTGGCTCAAGGCAATGGGTCTGCCGTACACCAGCTTCACGGCGGGCAGCTCCAGCCAGACGCCGCTCGACCTGGGCGGATTCCGCGCCGCCGTTGCCATCTGCTACGAAGACGCGTTCGGCGACCAGTTGATGCGTATGTTGCCGCAGGCCAACCTGATGATTAACGTCAGCGACGATGCATGGTTCGGCGATTCCATCGCCCTGCCGCAGCATTTGCAGATCGCGCGGATGCGCGCGCTGGAGGCCGGCCGGGTCATGTTGCGCGCGACCAATACCGGCATCACGGCGATCATCGGCCCGCACGGGCAGGTGCGCAAGCGCCTGCCGATCGACCGGATCGGTGTGCTGAGCGGCAAGGTTCGACCGTACGCCGGCGCTACGCCATACGCGCTGAGCGGCGACTGGCCGCTCATACTGGCCTTGATGGGAATCCTTGTCGGCGGCATTATGGCAGCCATTTTCAGACGCCGCCGGCAAAGGGATCCAATTTCGTGACGCGGTACGCTTGGGGAAACCGCTCCTGTCAGATCGTGATCACCCTGGCCATCGCCGCCACCGCGGCGCTGGCCCTGGTGATCGACCGGGTCGACAGCTATGCACTGCTCGTGCTCGGCCTCATCGGCATGTACTCGGGGTTCCGCTATGGCTTCGGCCGCAATCTCCGCGCCGGCGAAAAACTCTTCGTCTGGATTGCCGCGGCCTACGCCGCCGTGGCGATTTTTGCTTACCTGCACGGCGTTGAAACCAACCAGGGTTTCCATGTCCTCGGCCGCTACCTGCGTTTTATTATCCTGATTCCGGCTTATCTCGCGATGCGTCGGTATGCACCGCCACGCCGGGCGGTTTGGCTCGCGTTTGTCGCCGGCTCCTTGATCGCCGCGTGCTCGGGGCTGGTGCAGTATTTCCAGAGCAGCGGCGTGGTGCGGGCGGCCGGCGACAGCATTGCGATTACCTTTGGCGATCTCGGGCTGATGTCAGGCTTCATCGCCATTGTCCTGACGCCGACCGACAGCGGCAGCCGGCGCTGGCTCAACCTGGCGCTGGGCCTGCTGGGGGTGGCCGGCGGCCTGATCGCGAGCATTCTGTCCGGGACACGGGGCGGATGGCTCGCGATTCCTGTTTTTGTCGTCCTCGCCATTCTGGCGCTGACGCGCGGGATGACGCTGCGGTCGCGGCTTGCCATTTTCGTCGCCGGGGTGGTGGTGGCTGCCGCGGTAGTTGCGGTGCCGGCGACCGGCATGCGCACGCGTATCGCCGAGGCGGTCCAGGGCTGGACCCAGTACATGCGCTGGCGGGACGCGGTCGCCGCGACGCCCGATTCGGTGTGCGTCAGCGCCGAACCGCTGGTGCGCGGTCTCGCGCAATCGGCATTCCGCTGGGGGCGCTATCCGCCTGCAATCGAGGCGGTGCGCGACCGACAGAATCTCGCTGCCGGCGGTTTTGGCGCGCGCTGCGACGGCTGGGCGCTGCACATCACGGCGCAAGACAGCCACGGCGGCCATTTGCGTATTTCGCGGATCGTCGACACCGACGCGATGCCTGGCTTCGTCAGTGTGCTGGCGCGCGGTAACGGCTACCTGTATCTCGGGGGTGGCGACAGGGCACGCGTGCACTCGCATGGCTACCGTCGCGTGATCATTCACGACAAACCGCAAGAATATCGCGATTACAGAACGTTGACGTTCGCGATCCGGGCAGGCAATGAAATGTGGATCGTGCCGGAGCAGGTGAATCCGGGCGCCTATCGCTATTTTTATACCCGCGGATCCGTCGGTGCGCGGCTCGCGATGTGGGGCACCGCGTGGGACATCTTCACGCATCACTGGATCTTCGGCGCGGGCACTGGTGCCTATACGGCGATTGCGGCACGTCGCGTGCAACACAGGCAGGCGGCGCCGATCACCGCAATGTACGACCACCCCCACAACCAGTACCTGAATTCGGTTGCGACGCGCGGCATCATTGGCTTGATCGAACTTCTTCTGCTGCTGGGCGTGCCGGCTTATCTGTTTGCGGCGCGGTTCGGCGCCGACGCCGAGGGCGTCCGCCGGAACGCGTGGGCCGGCATGATTACGGTCAGCGGCCTCGCGATCTTCGGCCTGACCGAGACCATTCTCAACCACTCGCTGGTGATCGACTATTACGTCATTTTCGTCGGATTGTTCGCGGCATTGATGTACGCGGCCGAAGAAGACGCTACACTCACGCATTTTCACCGCAACCAACCGTCCCGGTCTGATGGATAGCAATTACGAACCGGCCGTCATCGAAGCCGAAGCCCAAGCCTGTTGGAACGACACCGAAGCCTTTTCCGTGCGCGAGGACGGCGGGCGGGAGAAATACTATTGTCTGTGCATGCTCCCGTACCCGAGCGGCAAGCTGCACATGGGGCACGTGCGAAACTACACGATCGGCGACGTGATCGCACGCTACCACCGGATGCGTGGGCGCAACGTACTGCAGCCGATGGCCTGGGACGCATTCGGATTGCCGGCCGAGAACGCGGCGATGCAGAACGGCGTGCCGCCGGGCCGCTGGACGCGCGACAACATCGACTACATGCGCGGGCAGTTGAAGTCGCTCGGCTTCGGCATCGACTGGTCGCGCGAATTCGCGACCTGCGACCCCGGTTACTACCGCTGGAACCAGTGGCTGTTCCTCAAGATGCTCGAAAAGGGGCTGGTTTATCAGAAGACCGGCCTGGTGAACTGGGATCCGGTCGATCAAACCGTGCTCGCCAACGAGCAGGTGATCGACGGGCGCGGCTGGCGTACCGGCGCGCCGGTCGAGAAGCGCGAAATCCCGATGTACTACATGCGCATCACCGCGTACGCCGACGAACTGCTTGCGGCGCTCGACGAACTCGACGGCTGGCCGGAGCGGGTGCGCGCGATGCAGGCGAACTGGATCGGCCGAAGCGAAGGCGCGCGGGTAGCTTTTCCGTACACAATGGATGGCCGCAACGAGAAATTGTGGGTGTTCACGACGCGCGCCGATACGCTGATGGGCGTCACCTTTGTCGCGATCGCCGCCGAACATCCGCTGGCGCTGCGGCTCGGCGAAGACAATCCCGAGGCTGCGGCCTTCATTGAAAAATGCCGCACCGGCGGCGTCACCGAAGCCGAAGTCGCCACGCGTGAAAAGGAAGGTGTGCCGACCGGGTTTCATGTTGAGCACCCGATCACCGGCGAACCGGTGCCGGTCTGGATCGGCAACTATGTGCTGATGAGCTACGGCGAAGGCGCGGTCATGGGCGTGCCCGGTCACGACGAGCGTGACGCGGAATTCGCGCACAAGTACAGCCTGCCGATCGGGCAGGTGCTCGCCGTCGAAGGCGAGCGATACGACGCGTCGCATTGGCAGGATTGGTACGGCTCGAAAGACGGCGTATGCGTCAACTCGGGCAAGTACGACGGGCTGGGTTTCGCCGCCGCGACCGATGCGATCGCGGCCGATCTCGAAGCGAAACATCTGGGCGAAAAGCGCATCCAGTACCGCCTGCGCGATTGGGGTATCTCGCGCCAGCGTTACTGGGGCTGCCCGATTCCGATTATTCACTGCGAGAAATGCGGCGCCGTGCCGGTGCCGGAAGACCAGTTGCCGGTCACTCTGCCGGAAGACCTGACGCCGGACGGCGGCGGCAATCCGCTGGCGCGCTGCGAAGCGTTCGTGAAATGCGAGTGCCCGCGATGCGGCGGCCCGGCGCGCCGGGAGACGGACACGATGGACACGTTCGTCGATTCATCGTGGTACTACATGCGCTACACCTCACCCGACAGCAGCGCATCGATGGTCGACGCACGCGCCGATTATTGGCTGCCGGTCGACCAATACATCGGCGGCATCGAGCATGCGATTCTGCACTTGCTGTACTCGCGCTTCTGGACGAAGGTCATGCGCGACTTCGGGCTGCTCAAGATAGATGAGCCGTTCACGAACTTGCTGACGCAAGGCATGGTGCTGAACCAGATCTGGTTCAGTCGCGACGGCGACGGCCGCATCACCTATCACAACCCCGCCGGCATCACGGCCGAAGGCGACGGTGTCGGCCGTACCGCGGATGGCGCGGCAGTCGAATTCGGCGGCCTCGGCAAGATGTCGAAGTCGAAAAACAACGGTGTCGATCCGGGCGAACTGATCGAGCGCCATGGTGCGGATGCCGTGCGGTTGTTCACGATGTTCGCCGCGCCGCCGGAGCAGACGCTCGAATGGTCGGAAGCTGGTGTCGAAGGCGCGGTCCGTTTCCTGAGGCGGCTTTATCGCGCGGTCGCCGAACACGTCGAGGGCGAGCCGGCGGAACGTGTGCCCGCCGATCTCGATGGCGCGGCGCGCGAACTGCGGCGCCAGACACATGCGACGATCGCCAAGGTCGACGACGATATCGGCCGCCGTTACACGTTCAACACCGCCATCGCGGCAGTCATGGAATTGCTGAATGCCGTGAACCGCTTCGCGCCAGAGACGACGGCCGATCGCGCCGTGGTGCAGGAGTCGCTCGAAACGGCGATCATGCTCCTCGCCCCGATCGTGCCGCACATCTGCCACCGGCTCTGGCGCGAGATGGGCCATGCGGAGCCCATTATCGATGTCGCCTGGCCGACGGCGGACCCAGCCGCGCTGAAGCGCGATGAACTGGAGATTGTCGTGCAGGTGAACGGCAAGCTGCGCGGGCGGATTGCAGTGGATGCCGGCGCGAATCGCGAAGCCGTCGAAAACGCGGCGCTCGCCGACGACAATGTGCAGCGCTTCATCGGCGGCAAAGCCGTGCGACGGGTGATTGTCGTTCCGGGGAAGCTGGTCAACGTGGTCGTGTGATGATTCGTGTGGCGCCATTTCCACGTTTGTTGCTCGCGCTGTCGCTGGCGGTAACGCTCAGCGCATGCGGCTATCACTTGCAACGTACGCGGAACCTGCCGCCGGTCATGCAGCGCACGCTGATCGTCGGCGCCGATCCTTACGGCGATCTGACGCGCGAGCTGATCCGCGCGTTGAGCAGCGCCAACGTGACTGTTGTCAAAACGCCCGACAGAGCCACGGCACAGCTTCACATCCTGACCGATAGCTCCGATCAGACCGTTGTGTCGGTCGACAGCCACGATCGACCGCAGGCGTATGAACTGCAATACACGGTCAAATTTTCGGTAACGCACGACAAGCAAACGTGGCTTGCTCCGCAGACGGTGTCGTTGAATCGCACCTACGTTTTCGATCCGGACAATGTGCTTGCCGGCAACCAGGAAGCGCGTCGCCTGCTCCAAGCCATGCGCGGCGATCTGGTGCAGGTGATTCTGCGGCGACTGGCCGCAATCAAGCCGCCGGTACGCGCGGCCGAAAAACCGGTGCAAAAGTCCCCCTGAGGTTGCCGGGGATTGACCCGTGGATTGCACTGGCGGGCCATCACCTAATCGCTTACAAGCCTCCCTGTAACGCCCTTTCCATCTGTGTGATGGCAATCGCGATTGCCGTCGGAATCCTTTGACCGTGCCGCCGGCGCTCGGATAATGGAACGCAATCGTTAAGCGCAATCCTGCGCTGGTGGCGAATTTCCCCACTCCATTCGCCCTATTTCCTTTGGCTAACAAGGAGGTTCGCGATGAAAATCACGACAATGATGCTATGTGGAACGATGCTGGCCGCCGCGCCTTTGGCGGCGGTGGCACAGAATGGCTATCCCGATGACCGGGGCGACGACCAGGGCGCCTATCTGGAATTGCAAATTGGCCGATCGCATCTGTACTCGCACGCGTTCGACCTGCCCGGTGGTCGCTTCACCACCGAATCGAACAATGGTGACGTCGCCTTGCTGAGTTCCGGCTATGAATTCAGCCAGTGGAGTCTCGGCAGCCTGCGCGTCGAAGGCGAACTCGGCTACCGGAACAACGGCGTCGACGATCAATTCTTCAATCCGGTCGGATCATCGACGGGCAGAGTGCGTCTCGCCGAGCCGTACGGCCACACCGAAGTGTGGAGCCTGATGTTGAACGTCATCAACGATTTTGCACCGGGCAGCGGGTTCGACCCTTACATCGGCGTAGGCGTCGGCTATGACCGCATCGACTTCCATCACTACGGTGCGGCCGTGGCGGGGCCCGGCACACCCGGCGTCACGGTGCTGGACGATGTCGACAGCGGCGTGGCCTACCAGGGCATGGTGGGTTTCCGGTCGCAACTGACGCAGCAGTTGGCGCTGGACGTCAACTGGCGCTATTTCAAAGCCGACTCGCCGACGTTCACCACGACGGCGGGACAGTCTGTCAATAGCGCCTACACGGCCCAGGCAATCATGGTCGGCCTGGCCTTCACGTTCTGACGGACGATGCGAGTCGTGCCGGTCGTTTCGGCCGGTTACGGCTCGGCTGCGCCGCGAACGTCTCGGCTTGTTCGCCGGTTTCCGGCGCCGAGCTCGCTGTGTCGCATCCCGTAGCCGAAATAGATCGCCAGGCCGATCGCCATCCAGACGAGGAACCGGGCAATGGTGACGAAGGGCAGGCCGCCGATCAGGCGCAAACCGTCGTCACCGGCCCAGGGCCACCCGATGATCAGGAACAGCGAAAAGACAATGCCCAGCGGCGCGAGCAGCCACAGCACCGGTGTGCGGAAGCGGCGCTCGAGGTCCGGCCGCCGGATGCGCAAGATCAGCACTGAGGCGCAAATCAATATGAAGGCGCTCAAGGTGCCGATATTGACCAGTTCCGCAATTTCGCGGATCGGCAGCACACCGGCGACGGCCGCCGTGAAAATGCCGAGAGCCCACGTCGGGCGGTGTGGCGTGCCGTGCTTCGGATGCGGCTTCGCGAACCACCCCGGCAGCAGGCCGTCGCGCGACAGCGCAAACCAGATGCGCGCCGCGCCCAGCATGAAGGCGAACACGACGCTGATGATGCCGCAGACGGCCGCGACGTTGATCACGCCGCTGACCCAGTTGAGGCCGCGTGCCTGGAATACCGCGCTGACCGGCGCCGGGTCGCTCAGAATCATGCTTTGGCAATGGCCGGCCACGCCCCCGCCGGCGCAGGCGTTGTAAGGCACCATGCCCGTGAGCACCAGCGAAATTGCCAGGTACATGGCCATTGAGATAGCCAGCGATGCGACGACCGCCAGCGGCAGATCGCGTTGCGGGTGTTTCGATTCTTCGGCGGCGGTCGTCAGCGTGTCATAGCCGAAAACGGCGAAGAAGACGATGCTGGAGGCCGCGAGCACACCGCTCCAGCCGTAGCTGGTTGCGCCGCCAGTCTGGCCGATTGTGTGCGGCACGAACGGCGTCCAGTTGGCCGGATCGACATAGAACACCCCGACGCAGACGACGGCGATGACGCCAATCACCTTCATCGTCACCACCACCGTATTGAAGCGCGCGCCCATTTGCGTGCGCCGGGTTTGCAGCCAGGCGATGGCGAGTGCGATCACGGCCGCGATCAGGTTGAAAACCTCGCCGCCGCCCGGATGTGCCGGGTCGTACGCGCCTTGCAACGCGACCGGCAGATGCCAGCCGGTGATCTGCGCAATCAGCGCCTGCAGATAATTGGACGAGCCGGCTGCCACCACGCCGACGATCAGCGCATATTCGATCAGCAGGTCCCAGCCGATGATCCATGCCGGCAGTTCGCCGAGCACCGCATAGCCGTACGTGTAGGCGCTGCCGGTAACGGGAATCATGCCGGCGAACTCGGCGTATGACATCGCGGCGCAGGCGCTGCCGAAGCCGGCGATCAAAAAGCTGATGACGATGGCCGGGCCGGCGTTCAGCGCGGCCTGGTGCGGCGCCAGCACGAACACGCCGACGCCGACGATCGCGCCGACGCCGATCGCGGTCAGTTGCCAGACGCCCATGGTGCGGCGAAAATCCCGGCTTTGACCCGCCTCGGCCTGCAGTTGCTCCACTGACTTGCGACGAATCAACCTGGCCGCAAAACCCATATGCTGCCTATCCGGTTACCTCATAAAGCGGTGGAGCATACCGTTGTGGCGTAGCAAACTCCAGCCCGCCCACCGGGTCTGTTCGTCTTCGATGAGTTGCAGCCTTCCGCTGCGCCCAGCATGATGTCGGCTTCGACGCTATGGGAAGGGCAGTATGAAGCAGCTGCTTGTTGCGATGGCATTGCTGGCGGCGGGCGCGGCGTCCGCTGCGCCGATTTCCACGCGCACCCCGATCAGGCATCTGGTGGTGATCTTTCAGGAGAACGTCTCGTTTGATCACTACTTCGGCACCTATCCGCACGCGGCCAATCCGCCGAACGAGCCGCCGTTTCATGCGCTGCCGGGCACGCCCGGCGTCAATGGCCTCACGCACGAGCTGATCGCGAACAATCCGAATGGCGTGGCGCCGTTCCGGCTGGACCGCGACCAGGCGGTGACGTGCGACCAGGACCATCATTACACCGCCGAGCAATACGCCTACCACGGCGGACTCGTCGACCGCTTTTTGCCGGTCGCGCGCAAGCACGCCGGGCCCGACTGCGACCCGACACTCGT
The DNA here is from genome assembly GCA_035698525.1 of Gammaproteobacteria bacterium. Classification (GTDB taxonomy): domain Bacteria; phylum Pseudomonadota; class Gammaproteobacteria; order Natronospirales; family DASSBR01; genus DASSBR01. The sequence continues at coordinate 4,664 of DASSBR010000031.1, read as the reverse complement.
GATGGGCTATTACGACGGCAATACCGTCACGGCATTGTGGAACTACGCGCAGCATTTCGCGATTAGCGACAACTCATTCGGCTCGACCTTCGGCCCGTCCACGCCGGGGGCGATCAACCTGATTTCCGGTCAGACGCATGGCGCCGCCCCAAACATTGAAGATCATGTCGTCGACGGCACGCTGATCGCCGATCCCGATCCGGCTTTCGACGACTGCTCCAGATACAAGACCGTGGCGTTCAGCGGCCGCAACGTAGGCAACCTGCTGAACGCCGGCGGGGTGACGTGGGGTTGGTTTCAGGGCGGCTTCAGGCCGAGCGCGCGGCTGCCCGGCGGCGCGCCGGTATGCGGCACCGTGCACAAGAACGCCGCGGGCAAACCGGTGCACGATTACGTTGCGCACCACGATCCGTTCCAGTATTACCAGTCCACATCGAACCCGGATCACCTGCCGCCGACATCGGTCGCCGCTATCGGCCATGACGGGCCGGCCAATCACCAGTACGCACTCAGAGATTTCTGGGACGCGCTCGATTCGGGCCATCTGCCGGCGGTGAGCTTTCTGAAAGCACCCGGCTACGAGGACGGCCACGCCGGCTATTCAGGGCCGATCGACGCGCAGCGTTTTCTGGTCGCGACGATCAATCGTCTGCAGCGCTCGAAGTACTGGTCATCGATGGCGATCATCGTAGCCTGGGACGATTCGGACGGCTGGTACGATCACGTCATGCCGCCGATCGTCAATCATTCCGCGGACCCGAGGCATGACGTGCTGTTCGGCGAGGCGATGTGCGGCAAGCCCGACAACGATGCGTACCCGGATCGTTGCGGCTACGGGCCGCGCCTGCCGCTGCTGGTGATTTCGCCATGGGCAAAGCGTAATTTCGTCGATAGCACGCTGACCGACCAGGTATCCATCCTGCGTTTCATCGAAGACAACTGGAATCTGGGCCGCATCGGCGATCAGTCATTCGATGCCAGGGCCGGAAGTCTGGGGAACCTGTTCGACTTCAGCAAAATGCGGATGCGGCGGCTGATCCTCGATCCGCGAACCGGCGAGCCGTCGCCGGTCAAAGCACCGTCGTCAGGGCCAGCAGCCACTGCGGCCAGCGGCCGCCGTTGACGCCCATCCAGATCATGAGGGCGACGATGATGATGCCGAGGAAGAATGAAGCCAGACCGACGTGACCGATTTTGATGCGCATGCCGCCAGTTTATCCTTCCGCTGCGCCGCGACGAAATTGTTTTGGATCGAGGCTGTGGCGGTGCAGCAGCTTGTAGAACTCGGTACGATTACGTTGCGCAATTCGCGCGGCATGGCTGACATTGCCTTCAGTGATGTGCAGCAGTTGCGCGAGATAATTGCGCTCGAACTGGTCGCGCGCCGCCGACAGCGAGGCAATCTCGTCGCCGGACGCGCCGCCCAGTGCGCGGACGACCGTATCCTCCGGAATGAGCGGCGTGCTCGCCAGCGCGACCGCCCGATCGACCACTTCGCGCAACTCGCGCACATTGCCAGGCCACGGCGCGCCGAGCAGCCGGTCCATGGCCTGCGGCGAGAAGCCTTTCATTTCCTTGCCGGCGCGATTGCCGGCCCCGACCAGGAAATGTGTCGCGAGTAGCGGAATGTCTTCGCGGCGCGCGCCCAGCGGCGGCACCGCCAGCGGCGTTGCCTCCAGAAGATCGCGTTGTTGCGCGGCGCCTTCGGTCAGGTCGCGGCGCGTCGCGACAATCAGTCGCACATCGATCGGCACGGGCCGGTCCGATCCCAGAGGCCGCACCCGCCCGTTTTGCACCGCGTGCATCAGCGCGGCCTCGAAGGCGGGTGGCAGTGCGTCGATCTCGGCGATATAAAGTGTGCCGCCGTTCGCGGCACGCAGAAGCCCGTCGCGTGCGTGTCCCGCAACCCCGAAATTGCCCGGAAAAGCGCCGGGGTCGTGGCCGAAAAATTCTGCTTCGAGCAGCGACTCGGGAATGACGGCCGCGTTGGCGTCAACGAAAGGTCGCTGTGCGCGGCTGCTCGCGCCGTGCAGGGCGCGCGCGATCAAGGTCTTGCCGGTGCCCCGTTCGCCCTGTATCAGGATCGTCCCGTCGCCGATGGCGGCCATCAGCGCCTGGCGCAACAGGCTTTCCATGTCGGGGTTGCGCGTGATGATGCTGGCGCGCCAATGCCGTCCCAGCGTCGATTCCGGTGTGCTGTCGGGGCCGCCGCCGAGTCGTAGCGCATTGGCCACCGACTCCAGCAACGCCTGGCTGTCGAAGGGTTTTGTGACGTAGCCAAAGACACCGCTGCGGGTCGCTTCGACGGCATCGGGAATGTTGCCGTGTGCCGTCAGGATGATGACCGGCAGGCTCGGGTGCCGCTGGCGAACCGCGGCGAACAGCGCCATACCGTCCATGCCCGGCATACGCATGTCGGTCAGCAGGAGATCGGGGCGGAAGCTGCCGACGAGGCCGAACGCATCCTCGCCGTCGACCGCCGCCTGCACCTCGTAGCCCGCATCCCTGAGGCGCAGCGTCAACAGCCGGCGGATGGACGGGTCGTCGTCAGCGATGAGGATTCGGGCGTTCATGGTCCGCTTTTCACACCGCGCGAACCCAGCGCTTTTTCGATCGCTTTCAGTTCGTCGAGCTGCTTTTTCAAACGCGTGTTTGCAGCCTCCGATTCACTGAGCTTTCCGGCAAGCGCCGCATGCGTCCGCGCCGTTTCGCGCTCGTTTTGCCGTTCGCGCTGGAGCAGGTCGAGTGCGATCGTCGCGAGCCCGGCATACCCGGGTTGGGTGGTCCGCCAGCTGTAACCGGTCAGCAGGGCGTGAGCCCCGCGCCGATCGTGCTCCGGCGCCGGCAACAGAGCCGCGAGCAGGGCGAGGCGCAGCCGGTCGGCCGCGGTGCGGTGGGCGGCGTAGCGCTGCTTCGCCGCGCGGTATGCCTTCGCGCGTTCGGCGGCGGGAAGATTCACAACGCCGGCGACGAAATAAAGGATGCCGGCGGCGCTGTCCGGCGGCATGCGCTGGTCGGCTTCGGCGTTCGACTGGGAGGCGGTATGCGATGACTTCATCCACGCCGGCCAATGCCAGCGCCAGGTCGAACAGCCCGTAAGCGCGCCTGCAAGCAACAAAATCGGGAGCAGGCCGATCAGCGGCCTGGCGAGAATACGCATGCTTTGGTCATCCGTTGTCAGCCGGCAGCGTTACCCGAAAATGCGCCCCCACGGCGGCGTCGATGATCTCGATCGTGCCCTGGCAGGCGCGCAAATACTCGCGCGCGATGGCAAGTCCAAGGCCGGTCCCCTTGATGGGGCCGACGTTCGGCGGCGGCTGTCCCTGGTAGAAGGCTTCGAATACCTTTTCCCGCTCCGCCGGCTCCACGCCCGGGCCTTCGTCCTGAACGTCGAGGATGATCTGGCCCTCGCGCCGGCGCAAATGGAAGCGGATCGAGCCGCCAACGGGTGAGTATTTGACCGCATTGGTGAACAGGTTTTCAACCACCAACCGGATACGCTCGGGATCGCCGAACACCGTCGCCGGTTCGAGATCGGGCGTGACCATCAGCTTCTTCGCACGAATCGGCACCCGTTGCTCGCCGACGACGCGCGCCACCACGCGGTCCAGAGACACGGCTTGCCACGCGCCGCCGCCGGCATCTTCGAGGCTGCTGAAGTTCAGCAGGTCCTCGATGCGTTTTTGCAGTTGCAGGCCGCTGGCGTGCAGGATTTCGGCCACCTCGCGCTGCTCGGCGTTCAGCGGGCCGGTCACTTCGTCGGTCAGCAGTTGCGTGCCTTCGCGAACGGCCGTCAACGGGGTTTTCAACTCGTGCGAGATGTGTTGCAGAAAGCGCACCCGGTGCTGTTCGAGATCGTTCAGGCGGATGCGCAGCCAGTCCAGCCGGCGGCCCAGCTCCACCAGGTCCTTTGGTCCCTCAATGGCGATCGACTGGTCGAAACCGCCGTCGCCGAGCCGGTTGATTGCCTTGCCGAGGCGTTGGATCGGGCGGCTGATCAGCGCCACTGCCAGCGCCGCGACGATCAGCACCAGCGGGATCAGCGTAATGGCCAGCCACCAGAGCCGGCTTTGCAACGCGCCGGCGGCGGCCTGCATGCGGTCCACTTCGGTGCCGATGGCCTCGGTGCCGGCGGAAAGGATGGCGCGGGCCAGCCTGTGCAGATCGCCGAACTGCGCCAGCGCCGCGCGCGCCGCGTCGGAATCGGGGTTCTTCGGGTCGAACTGGTCGAAAACCCCTGCCTCGCGGCGGGTCAGTTCGTTGAGTTGCTTGCGGATTTCAGGGTTGAGATCGAGTCGCTTGAAGTCCGCGCTGGTGTCGCGAAAGGCGCGGCGCTGCTTGAGGTAAAGCTGGTACAGCGTCGGGTCGCGCAGCACACGGTATTGCCGCGCACTGCGCTCCATGCCGGTCAGCTGTTCCACCATCAACCGGCTGTAGCGCACAGTGTCCGCCGCGGTACGCACGGCCTGCTGGCCCTGTGCGCCCAGGTGCTGCACGGAGATGGTGGCGGTGATCAGGCCGATCGCCAGCGGCAGGGTGACGACCACGAAGGCCGCGAGCGTCAGCCGGAGAATGGAACTGGCCGGTAGCAGCTTCATGTATATTCGGACGCCCCTCCCTGGTTTCGATGATTGAACAGTATATCAGGCCGTGAGCACCGGAAG
>DASSBR010000030.1:0-3346 GCA_035698525.1 Gammaproteobacteria bacterium | reverse complement strand
GGTTGCGCGGCGACAGGCAATGCTGGCGGCCGTTACATCGAGTTGAGTAATAGCATGCAAGTGCGCAAATGGATGAGCGCTGGAGGTCAAATATGACGGCGAAGTTCAAGGTTGGCGATCATGTGAGCTGGAATTCCGAAGGCGGCCACGTGAGCGGCAAGATCATCAAGGTTCATACTCGGGACTTCGACTACAAAGAGCATACCCATCGTGCGAGCACTGATGATCCGCAGTATGAAATCAAGAGCGACAAGACCGATCACATCGCTGCGCATAAGGGTTCGGCGCTTAAAAAACTCGATTAGCGGCGCGGCGTAATATAGCTATAGGGGCCCCTGTGGTTGCTGGACTCAGCCGAGCCGGTAGAACGCTCCGAGAAGCGCACCGTAGAGCACATGGTCGCCGATCAGCGCGTAATCGCTAGTGGCACGAGGTCGGATGGGTTCCTGGCAACCGGTCATGCTGCCTCGGATGACGCTGCATGCTGACAGCTCAATTCAATCCATCGCATTCTTTGGCGTCGCTTTCGCATGGTTTTGTCGCGAGCGCGAAGAGTTCCTCATGTACGCCGAAGATCCGTGTGTCGGCAAACCCTGCTGCCGTCAACAATTCCGTCAACCCGTCTTTTGTTTGCCCAGAGCGGGGCGTGAAGGCAAGCGCAATGCTGCCCCCAGACCGCAACACACGTCGTATCTCCCGCAGCCCTGTAACCGCATCGGGCCAGAGCTGCATCGTCCTGATTGTCAGGGCCTTGTCGAAAGCGGCGTCCTCGAAGGCTAGCCGCTCCACGGAGCTCCGTTGAAGCCCAACCCGGCCAGCTTCAATAGGCGTGGCGTTGCGAGCCTCGGCCTGTTCGAGCATCTCACTCGACGGATCAATGCCAGTCACCCATCGCGCTGAGGTGGAATTCGCGACGCGCTGAATTCCCACGCCGGGTCCGGAGCCAATCTCCAGTACGCTCTCGCCTGGCCGGATATTGAGCAACTGAACGGCCCGTTCATCCATCCGTCGATTCGAGCGCGCCATGATCATGCCACCGAGCCGTCCGAGAACGCCGGTCGGGCGACTGAATACGCGCCTGCCGATGGCCTTTACGAAGTTCATTGCCTGGTTGACGGGCCTCCGACCCGAATTCGCTGCTACCCCGCACAAAAGACAAGCAGCACGAGCCGGTACGCACAGCGGGTGATCGCGCTCCGGCTAGCCGTCCTGAGCCGCCGCGCGAGATTCCATCTCGGCTTCCGCTTTCAGGCTTTCGACGTCGCGATAAATGGTCGCCACCGCGGCGGCGCGGCCGCCGTCGATGAAACGCGCGGTGAAATCGTACTTCGACGCGTCGCCGTCCGTTTCGATGCGATCCCAGCGCGTGGCATGGCCAACATAGTTAATCGCCGCGTCGTAGTGCTGGCTCCAGAAGAACGGCGCCTGCGTGTACGGCTCCTTTGCGCCGAGGATATTGCGGGCTGCCGCCTGTCCCTGGCGCTGGGCGACGACCCAGTGTTCAACGCGGATGCGCTCACCATTGACGCCATCCGGCCAGCGCGCAATGTCGCCGGCGGCGTAAATGTTCGGCGCGCTGGTTTGCAGGAATTCGTTGACCAAAACGCCGTGGTCCACTTCGAGGCCTGCCGCTTCGGCGAGCGCGGTGCGCGGGTGCACGCCCACGCCGATCACGACCAGGTCGGCCTCAAGCTGCTCGCCGTTCTCCAGCGTCACCCGTTCGGCATCGAACCGCGTGGCGGTCTGTTCGAGGTGAAATATTACGCCCTTGGATTCGTGCAGCGTGCGAATGAAATCGCCCAGCGCCGCGCCCATGACGCGCTCCAGCGGGCGCGTCTCGGGCGCGACGACATGCACTTCGACATCGCGTTGGCGCAGCGACGCCGCGACCTCAAGGCCGATAAAGCTCGCGCCGATAACGACGGCGCATTTCGCACCCGCCTCGACCGTCGCGATAATCGATTCACTGTCCGCCTGCGTGCGCAGATAGTGAACGTGCGGCAGCTCCGCGCCGGGCGTTTTCAGGCGCACGGGCTCCGAGCCGGTCGCGAGCAACAGCGCACCGTAGGCCAGCGTGGCGCCGCCGGTGAGCCGCACTTGCGCCGCGGCCGGATCAATCGATTCGACCTGCGTATCGAGCCGCAGATCGATGTTGTGTTCACTGTAGAATTCATCGCCGCGCAGCGGGATCCATGACGCCTGCGCGGTCCCGGCGAGATAGTCCTTGGACAGATTTGGCCGGTCGCACGGCGGCGCGGCATCGTCGCTCAGGATCGTTATCGGGCCCGTGTAGCCTTCGTTCCGCAGCATCTCAGCCGCGGCTTCGCCAGCGGCGCCACCGCCGATGATCACGACCGATTCGGGAGCTTTCGCCGGCTGGCGCTCAAGGATCGGCGGCTTTATCCGCTCGCGCACGTACAACCGGTCGTTTTCGACCTCGACCTTCCAACAGCCCACCGGATTCAGCGCCGGCGCGCCAATCGCTTCGCCAGTCTTCAGATCAAAGCGGGCATGATGCCATGGGCAGCGTATCGTGGCGTCGACGATCAAGCCCTTGTCGAGCGGGCCGCCGTAGTGCGTGCATTTGGCACTCAGCGCGAAGGGTTCGCCATTGCGGCGCGCGACGAGCACGTTCTCGTCGCCGACATGGCCGCCGATCATGCCGTCTTCAGGCACGTCGGCGAGTGCAATGCCGGCGCTCAGGTCCGGGCCTCGGGGTTTCGGTTGGTCACTCATGCAATATCTCTCCGCAGATTGTTATCCGTACGAATATCGCGACGCAGCTCGACTGGATGATATTGCCAGCATCGCATGGCAAGTCACCCATGATTGCCGGCAAGCCGCTTACGTTTAGCGAACGACGTGTTGATCGTCAGCGACACCAACGCGGTGACGATAAACCATTTCCCAGCCTTTCCAGCCGGTAAACAAGAGTATCAACACGACCACGCCGGAAAGGATGATGCCGATCGGGATGACGCCGGGCGGCCCGTAGGCGTAGCGGGAATACCAGTTGTAAGCTTCGATGAGCACGACGGCGATATTGCCGCCGGCATGCAGCCACGCCACGTTCAAATGGCGTATCTGCCTATCGCCAAGTACGTCCGTGAGTCCGGTAAGCGCGGCCAGCGCTCCCATGATGAGCCCGGCCGCCAGCAGCCACTCGGTCGCGGTGACGAAGCCGGTAGAACCGGTGATCAAGAAGGCGACGTCGCAGGCAAACGTCGCGACGAAAAACGCGAGCGGAAACGGGATCAGCATCGGGTGTATGGGGTGCCCGGCGATGCTCGCCGTGCTGTGGGGGTTATTACTATTGGCAGCCATCTCGGGTCCCTCCTGAAAGCTA
>DASSBR010000029.1:0-15043 GCA_035698525.1 Gammaproteobacteria bacterium | reverse complement strand
GATCTCCCTGGACCCTTGAGGTCCCTAAAGGCCCGTCGAAGACTACGACGTTGATAGGCTGGGTGTGGAAGCGCAGTAATGTGTGAAGCTAACCAGTACTAATTGGCCGTGAGGCTTGACCATATAACCCCAAGCGGTTTGCTTGCTTGGGCCAAAGCAATACCGTCGCCGTTGCCAGGGCGACATACGATCGACGCCAACAACATTTCAGATTTTTTTACCAGTTTGCCTGGCGGCCATAGCGAGTGGGAACCACCCGATCCCATCCCGAACTCGGAAGTGAAACTGCTCAGCGCCGATGATAGTGTGGGGTCTCCCCATGTGAAAGTAGGACACTGCCAGGCATTTAAATCGAAGCCCCTTGCGCTAAATCGCGTGAGGGGCTTTTTTTATTCGCAGCAATGAGCGGTGTCCTGCTTTTACATGGTCCATGTGCAAAAATCGTCGGGAGCGATTTTTAACAGCGGCGTCTTCGCCGCTGGCCCCGGAGGGGCGAGTCCCAGGGATGGGACGAGTAAAGTAGGACACTGCCAGGCATTTAAATCGAAGCCCCTTGCGCTAAATCGCGTGAGGGGCTTTTTTTATTCGCAGCATCGAGCGATGTGTCAGCCCACAACCACGCGGTTACGTCCGGCGGTTTTCGCCTGATACAATGCGGCATCGGCGGCGCTGATCAGGATCGATACCCGCTCGCCGGACCGGGGTTGGTGCGCGGCAACGCCGACGGAGATAGTGGCGTCCAGACTGCTTTCCACACTGTAGCGCATCGTTTCTCCCAGTGCCCGCGCGGTTTCGGCGTCCGCGCCCGGCAACACGACCAGAAACTCCTCGCCGCCGTAGCGCGCGACCAGATCATCGCCGCGCCGCAAGCAGCCAGATAGCACGCCGGCCAGTTGTTTCAGTAGTTCATCGCCTGCGAGATGCCCATGCTGGTCGTTGTAGATCTTGAAATGATCGACATCGATCAGCAGCACGGCCATTGAATGTGCTTGATTCGCGCATTGTCCCCAAGCCTTGATCAAATAAGCATCCAACCGGCGACGGTTGGGAATCTCGGTCAGACTGTCCAGATGGGCGATCGAATTCAGCAAGCGATTGGCCGACTCCAGCGCCCGGGTGCGCTGGCGCACCATGTCTTCGAGCCTGGTGGTTTCCAATGTCAGGTGGCGGGTACGCAAGCGCACCAGCCACTGAGTCAGGGAAGCCAAAAGCAGTAGCACCAGTACGATCCATAGCGTCCAGGCCCAACCGGCAGTGTACCAATGCGGCAAGATAGTGAATTCAAAAGGAATGGCCTCGGTGATTCGCCCGGCGCTGTCGCGTCCGCGCAATTCAAACCGGTACGTGCCGGTTGAAAGCCGCGAATACGTGTAACCGCCACTCGCCGACCACCCGGAGAAGTTAGATTCGTAAGGGACCAGGCGCACTTGATAGCGCACGGCGCCGACGCGGCGATAGTCCGGCAGGGCGAAATGGAAAGCGATGCCGAAATCGCCTTGGGTAAATCGGAATTTTGCGTCACGGCGCAAACTCAAATTGTGTCGCGCGCCATTGGTCAGATCAACATACTCAACGCTGCTCAAAGCGACGCGAGGCGCCGAAAATCCGATTCCGGCAGAAGCGTTGGACGCATAACGCAGCACAACGCGGGTGGTCGCCACAACCGCCGCGCCGCTGGCTTCAAAGCTCAAGGACTGCAACGCGCTGTGCCCGAATCCCGAGAGGTCGACGCGTCGCCATGCCTCGCCCGTCGGACGGTGGTAAAGTCGCCGTTCGCTGAAGGCCCATAGCTCGCCCTCGCGCCCCGCAACCAACTGCAGGATTTCATTTTCCGACCGCAGATTGCCCAGGCCGCTCAATGTTGTGGGCTCGAATCTTCCGGCTTGGCGCCGATACAAGCCGGCGGCGGTGGAAACCAGCAACCCGTTGCCGGGCAGCCAAGCGACCCTGGCACGTTTCTTGATGCCATAATCGATGCCGTTTGCTTGATCCATGTGCCGTTTGCCAAGCACCCGCGTATGATCCGCCGATAGCCGAACCCGCCAGATCCCGCCACGCTCCGAGCCGAGCCAAAGTTCGCCTGGGCCGGTTTCCGCAAGACTGTTGACGGTCAGGTTATGCATGTTGTTCTGCTCCAGCACCAATTGCCAACGGCCATGCTCTTGCCGCGCTACGCCGAACCCCAGTTCCGTGCCGACATAGACGATTGCGGGATCGAACCGGGAACGGTGCAAGAGACGCGGGTAAAAAGTCGCCGAACTCAATGGCTTGGCGGCGTCACCTTCAAGCAACAGCAAACGGTAGGAGTCCGCGAGCAGGGCACGTGTCGCATCCAGTCCCAGTAAATCCCATGCTTCGTGCCCGGTCCAATTCCGACGCTTGAATCGTTGCGCCGCGCCGTCATCAATCGGAACGGCTTCATACACACCCGCACCGGTCAGCGCAAACCAGCGGTTGCCCCACCGGGCGGCACGATACAAATCGCCCCTCAAGCCATGTGCCCTCCCCAGCATGGTCCAGCGTGTCGGCCAGGCTATTCGGTAAAACCCTTCGTTGGTCACCGCAAGCAGTCCGCCGTCATTGGCGGCGACGATACCGCTGATGCTATCTGTCGCTAATTGAAAGCGGCGGAACCGGTCGCCGCCGGGTCGAAAAAAATAAAGCGCACCATCCTTTGCGCCGAGCACGAACGACCCATCGGCAAGTGTCAGCCACGCCGAAAATGCATTCGAGGCCGGGAAACCGGCGGGCATCGCGTATTCGCGCACCTCGCCGTTCTGCAACGCACGCCAACGCCCATCCCGGGCCATGCCTAACAATCCGCCGTTCGGCAAGGACAAGAACCGGAATACCAGATCCTTGAATACGTCGCCGCCTGGAACGGGTTGCCAGGCGCCGTTTAGCAGTCGTTGCAAACCAACGCCGCGGAATTGCGCCAACAAGGCATTTCCGTGCTGTTGCACCGTGCCAAAACGGCCCGCGTGCCGCCACATTCGCGTCTGCCCGGTCTTCGGCACGTATTGAAACAAATGCTGGACCGCCTGGAAAAAAACACCTTGCGGGGTTACAGCGATTCGCCAGATATCCGCGAACGATTCGCCCTTCAACCGTTTGGCGAACAGGGGCGTCAGGTCGTGAAAGGACAAGGTTCCGGCGGCGTCGCGTTCAAGGTAGCCGAAAATGTTGTATCCGCCGACGTAAACCCGGCCATGGCCATCGGTCGCCAGGGATCGCACCAGGTAGTGGTTTGGCAACGGAATCAACGTCCAGCGTTCGCCGTCAAACGTCAGCACGCCTTCGCTGTTGCCGATATAGACGACGGACGATGTGTCCTGGACAATCGCGAAATTCTGCGGATAGACATCCAGCGTGGGGGTAAATTCGGCAACCGGTGGGTCGCCAAATATATCCGCGTATGTCGCGGGCGTTAACGCGGTCAGTGCCAGCAGGCTAATGGCCGCAAAACCAAATTTGCCCATCCCCCTGATGCCCCCGCATTTTTGTATGCCAGACTACATTACACGTTTGGCCGCCCTGTGGCGACCGCTCCAGCCGGCCGGCACAAGTGGGAGTGTGCTCGGACACCGCGTCAACAATACCGTAAACTACCCGATTCCGGCACACTGACAGTAACTCATGCAAGACCGACAGAGGACCAACTCCGTGTTGATGATCCGCCCCGTCCGGTTCCGTTCGAACCCGCAGACGGCGGCGAGCAACGCTTTTCAGCAGGCGGACCTGGATCGTGACGCTGCAGCCGTGCAGCGGCTTGCGGAACAGGAATTCGAGGGGCTGGCGGCGGCGTTGAAACAGGCCGGCGTCGAGGTAATTGTTTATTCGGATACACAAACCCCCGATAAACCGGATGCCGTTTTTCCGAACAACTGGCTCAGCACCCATAGCGATGGCTCCGTCGTCTTGTATCCGATGCAGGCGGTGAACCGCCGCGCCGAGCGCCGACCGGATATCGTGGCTGATCTGGCGGCAACCTTTGGTTTTAGCGTAGGCAGCACCTTAGATTTGTCCGATGCCGAGCAGCGCGACGAGTTCCTGGAAGGTACCGGCAGCATGGTGCTCGATCGGGCGAATCGTGTGGCTTATGCCTGCCTGTCGCCGCGCACTCATCCGGACCTGCTGCAGCGCTGGTGCGACCGGTTCGACTACACAGCGGTGACATTTAAAGCATTGAGCGGCGACAGGCCGATTTACCATACCAATGTCATGTTGAGCGTTGGCGAACGACTGGCGGTGGTGTGTCTTGCCGCCATCACTTCGGCCGACGAGCGAGAACACGTACGTGCACGTTTGGCCGAAACCGGCCATGAGATTGTCGAAATTTCCATTGCCCAGATGAACGCCTTCGCCGGCAACATGCTGGAGTTGAATAGCGGCGAAGGCGAATCGCTGTTTGTAATGAGCCAGCGGGCTTACGATTCACTCGACGATGGGCAGCGCGCGAAAATCCGTCAGTCTTCAAGAATCGTCAGCGTACCGATCACCACGATCGAAGATCACGCCGGCGGCGGCGTTCGCTGCATGCTGGCCGAGATATTCCTGCCAAAGAAAGGCTAAGACGGATGGAACAATCGCTCCAGGATACCTTCGCACCGCACAACGCCTGCTTCGGCTGCGGGCCGTCGAACCCGAAAGGCTTGCAAATCAAGAGCTTTCCGGAGAGCGATCAAGTGGTCGCGGACTGGCGGCCCGAACCGCATCATGAGGCCTTTCCGGGCGTACTCAACGGCGGCATCATCGGTTCGCTGCTCGACTGCCACTCAAACTGGACGGCTGCCTGGAGCCTGATGAATCGCGCGGGCGCCGACCGGCCGCCGTGCACCGTGACCGCGGACTACAGCATTAAGCTCCTTCGCCCTACGCCGACCGACCAGACGATTCACCTGCGAGCGTGGGTCGTGGACATCGCGGACGATCGCGCCACCATAGACGCCGAATTGTCGGCAGGCGGCAAAGTCTGCGCGACGTGTCGCGGCACGTTCATGGCAGTCAAGCCGGGCCACCCCGCTTACCATCGCTGGTAGTCTGGAAACTCGGCGCAGCATGGATGCCAATGCCAAAAACGCCATTTTGCGAGCGGCGGTAGCCGCTCCGTCCGCCGACAACTCACAGCCTTGGCTGTTCCACTGGGAAGAGGACACGCTTGACCTGGGCATCGACCCAAGCCGATCCGGCGGCGTATCCGACGGCCGTTACGTGCTCAGCGACCTTGCCGTCGGCGCCTGTCTCGAAAACATGCTCATCCGCGGACGGTCGCTCGGCCATGAAGCAGACATGCGATTCTTCGCCACCGATGCCGATCTCTGGCCCGTCCGGCTTGCCTGGCGGTCGACCGATACCCGGGACGCACCGTTGGCGGCCGCGATCGACGCCCGCCATACCGACCGCCGTTTTCCCTGGCGGGGCCCCGTGGGGATGGACGTTCATCAGCGGCTGGCGGAACAGGCCGATCGGGACGGCGTTCAACTTCATTGGCTGAATGACAAGGCAACGCGCGCGCAGGCGCTGGCCATTCTGCGCCGCGCGGAAGCGTTGCGCTTCAAGAGCCCGCTGCTGCACGCGGAATTATTCTCGAGCGTTCGATTTGACGTCGGCTGGCGCGCCACCGCCGCGGAGGGCCTGCCGCCGGCCGCGCTCGCTGTGGAAGCGCCCATGAGGCCGGTTTTCCAGGCGCTCCGGAATCCGCGCCTGATGGCCGCCATGAACCGGGTCGGGGCGGCGTCCATGCTCGGGTTTCGCTCCAGCGTGATGCCGGTCCGCCTTGCTCCGGCGCTGTGCCTGTTAAGCGTCGCCGGAACCTCGCGACGCGACATTATTAACGTTGGCCGCGCGCTCGAGCGCGTCTGGCTGCAGGCGACTTGCGAAGGCCTTGCGGTGCAACCGTTTGCGGCGGCCGGCGTCCTGGCGCTCGGCTTCTGCAAAATCGAGCCGCGGCTTAATGCGGAAATAGCGGCTTTGCAGTCGGCGATGCACGCGCTGTGCCCGGGAGCGCACTGCGTTATGTTTCTTCGCATGGGTCGTGCCAGGTCGCCTGTCCGTTGGCGCAGCGGTCGCCGCACCGGAGTTCAGGGACAGGTGTCGGCATCCTTTACAGTCTGATCGGGAAAACGCTCGGTGAGGGTGGTCGGGCAGCGGAATTTCCATGAGGCCATACAGAAATCCATAGTTAGATCAGCAACTTATAGACATTCTATCGAACTTGGCATGTAATTTGCTTCTTTACGGGTGCAAGGACAAAAACCCGCATTCAAAGGAGAATGACATGCGATATCTAAAGACAGCAGCAATCGTGACTGGCGCTCTCGGCGGCGCATTGCTGATGGCATCCCAGGCGGTCGCGGACCCGATCACCGTTGATGGGATTGAGTTTGCTCCCGGGGCGATCTTCGAGAGCGCGCAACTGTACGAGAACTTGGTCAGCGCGCCCGGCGATCAGTTGAGCGGCTTCGGCAAGGTCGATTCGATCAATGGGAACATTGACTACTGCGCGAACGGCGGTGCCGGGAGCTGCGAGTTGACGTTCCACTTCTACAACTACACCGCGACGGAGCTGACGCCGACCGAAGCCAGCTTCACGGGCGGCATGGTTGACTTTTTCGCCGACTCGAACCCGAACTTCAACCCGAGCGACGTGTCAACCGCCACCGACGGAACGCTGTTCCTCTCGACGGTGGGCCACACGTTCACGGGCAATGACGGCCGTACGGGCACGTTGCTCGCGACCGCAAGGACCGGCGACTTCACGACCGATCAGTTCCAGGGCCATGGCTCGGGTCTGCTTGACGTGACCGGCGGTGATGCGATGGCCTATTTCGACAGCAACATCTTCGACGACCACATGGACGACGGTGGCCCGGGCGCTGACTTGCAGTTTATCAGCGACTTTTCACCGAACTCCTGCGAAAACACGGGTACCAATGAGGATATCTGTGGTTCGGGCACCTTGAAGGGCGAAATCGGTGTTCCGGAGCCGAGCGCGCTGGGTCTGATGGGCCTTGGTCTCCTGGGCCTGGGCTTCGCCGCCCGCCGTCGTCGCCGTGGCTGATCGATAGCCGACAAGGCATGCGACAAAAGGCGCCACCCATCCGGGTGGCGCTTTTTTTATAGTGTCGATTTTTTTTACACCGTCGTTCGGCAGCCTTGAGACCCTCATCACACTCTAACCTCCCATCTTGAGGGGTCGTCGGACTATTGTTCAGCCAGCCGTCGCCGCGGCGCCTTTTCATCCGCTCTCCTGTCGGGGGTCTTTACAGTCCGCTCAAACGAAGCCTGCCGTTCCGGCGCGGCGCATGCCAGTAATATGAAAATACGAAATAAGGCTGTTACATCAGGCGCTTACGATAATTTATTGGCAAATGTGCGCAGTTGGCACGCGTCTTGCATGGATAGCCGGTGCAAGGACTCCAAAAACGATCAATCAACGAACGCATATTTGAACAGGAGAATGACATGCGACATTTGAAAACAGCGGCAATCCTGACTGGAGCGGTCGGTGGCGCGCTGCTGATGGCAGGTCAGGCATTGGCCGACCCGGTCACCGTCGACGGAATCCAGTGGCAATCTGGCGCCACCTTCCAGAGCGCGCAGATCTATGAAAACTTCGTCAACAAGTCCGGCGACGAGTTGAGCGGCTTTGGCCGGATCGATGCCATCAATGGTACGACCGACTATTGCGCCAATGGTGGTGTCGGCAGTTGCGAACTGACGTTCAGCTTCAGCGGCTACGTTGCACAGGACTTCGGCATGGACGAAGTTACGTTCACCGGCGGCATGGTTCAATTCTATGCCGATACCAGCCCGAACTTCGACCCGAGCAACGGCGCAACGGCAACCGACGGGCAGCTTTTCCTCGATACCGTCGGCCATACGTTCCAGGGCTCGAATGGCAACGTCGGGACCTTGCTGGCGAGCGCCGAAACCGGCGATTTCACGACCGACCAGTTCCAGGGGCACGGCGCGGGAATGCTGGACGTGACGGGTGGCGACGCCATGGCCTTTTTCGATAGCAACCAGTTCAATGACCACATTGCCGGCGGGCCAGGCGCTGATCTTCAATTCATCAGTGACTTTTCGCCGAACTCGTGCACCAACTCGGGAACGAGCCAGCCGATCTGCGGCTCCGGCACGATCAAGGGCCTGGTGAAAAGCGGAACGACGCCCCCGCCGGTCAGCGTTCCGGAACCCGGCGCGCTGGGTCTGATGGGCCTCGGCTTGCTCGGCATCGGCTTTGCCACCCGCCGTCGCTATCGCCGGCGCTAACTGCTCGCCAAGGAGGACGATAAAACGCCGCCCGCAGGGCGGCGTTTTCGTATCCGCTAGCCGCGATCTATCAGGCGCTATCCGCGATCAATAATTCGGCGAATATTTTCGGCGTAAGTCGAAAGCTCATCCAGCGCCACCCATTCGTCGGCGGCGTGCGCCTGCGCGATGTCGCCGGGGCCGTAGACGATGGCCGGCCATCCGGCCGCGGAGAACAATGCCGCCTCGGACCAGAAGTCGGCCGCCGCACCAACAGGGAGGTCCAGGGAGGCCGCCACTGACCGCGCGGCGTCGTGCTTCGCCGCGCTCGGCAACGGTGCGCCGCGAAACGTCTCCTCAAAGGCCGCCGGTGCGGGCTTGGCAAGCAGGCGCAGGGCATCCAGCAGTTCATCCGGCTCATCGAACGGCAGCGGTCGGAAGCTGAATTGCACTTCAGCCCCGGGCGCGACGACATTGGGCACGATGCCGCCCTCAATGCGCCCGATATTGAAACGCAACCCGCTCAGATTGTCGTAGCGCCGGTCGGCCTGCGACGCCATGTAGTCGAGTGCTTTGACGCTCCAGCGTACGGCCTGATGCAATGCATTTGCATTGAGCGCTTCGCTGTCGCTGTCGCTGGCGTGGCCGGCGCGACCTCCGAATTGCACCCGCACGGCACTGTAGCCGCGATGCGCGAGCACCGCGCGGCCGCGCGTCGGTTCCGCGATCAGCGCCGCGTCAAGGGATCGCGCCGTCCCAAGGAAGTGAGCGATGCAGCGGGCATCGTCGGCTTCTTCATCAGTCGAAAACAGGAATGCGGCGCTGCCATGAGTTTGCGCGGCCGCCGCCAGCAGGGCGGCCGCGGCACCCTTGATGTCGCACGCGCCAAGCCCGCTGGCCCGGCCGGCCGCAACGCGCAACGCGAAGGGATCGGCCGACCAGCCGTCCGCAATCGGGACCGTATCGAGATGCACGTTGAAAAGCACGCGCGGCGCGCCCCGGATTGCGAGCAGGCTGACGGCCCCGGTGCCATGATCCGTCAGCGTCAGATCGAAGTCCGGCAGGTGTGTGCGCACGTAATCGAAAATGCCGTGCGTGCCGATCGCGCGGGGCGGATTGCGGGTGTCGAAGCTCACCAGTGCACACAAATGTTCCAGTGTCGCTTCGAGCAGTTTTGTCATGGCGCATAGCATCGCCTGAACGACAAAAAAACAAAACCCCGGCGATGCCGGGGTTTTGCCGTTAGCGCGGGCTCTTGTTGAACCGAGCCCTTTACCTCCGCTTACGTCCGAATCCGACCGCTATGGCCAACATACCAAGCAACGCGAGTCCGAGCGGACCGCCGGCGCCGCCACCGTCGTCGCTCCCGCCATTGCCGCCACCGTCGCCACCACCGCCAGTAGACTGAATAGTAATGGAGACAGTCGCGGTATTGGAGTTGAGCGATCCGTCGTTGGCCTGGTAGGTGAAGCTGTCCTCGCCACTGTAGCCGCTGTCCGGTGTGTAGGTGAACTTGCTGCCATCGACTGACACCGTGCCGTGGCTCGGCTGGTCGACGACCTTGTAGGTCAGTTTGTCGCCATTCTGGTCGATGCCCGCGAACACGCCGCTGGCCTTGCTGCCTTCCTTGACGGTCAGGCTGATGTCCTTCGCGATTGGCGCCGCCTCGCTCTGTGGCATCACGGTCACGTTGTCGGTGGCGCCGTTGGCGACCACGAGGTCGATGCTGTCGTCGCCGTTAATGTCGGCGGCGGCGATGCCCAGCGGGTTGGTGCCAACGAGATATTCAACATTATCGCCGAACGTGCCGTCGCCGTTCCCGGCCAGCAGGCTGATACTGCTGCCGGAGAGATTCGCGGTAGCAATATCGGTATGGCCGTCTTCGTTGTAGTCGAGCAGTGCCAGGTCGTATGGCACCGGGCCGGTCGGGTAGAATTTCGCCGCGCCGAGCTTGCCGGTGCCGTCGCCGAGGAACACCGCGACATCGCTGTTGCCGCGATTGGCGGCGACGACGTCGGCGTCGCCGTCCTCGTCGAAATCGCCGATCGCAACCGACTGCGGATAGCTCGCGCTCGCGTCCTTGTCGGCCGTGGAGTACGTTTGCTGCGCATCGAAACCGTCGCCGTTGTTAAGCAGGACACTGACGTCTCCGGCGAAATAATCCGCAGTGACGATGTCAGGCCGATCGTCGCCGTTGAGGTCGCCGATGGCGACGCTGACAGGGCCCGGTGCGGTGGCGTAATCTGTCTTGGCGCCAAATGTCCCGTCACCCGCGCCAAGCAGCACGCTGACGCTGCCCGGAGGCGCGGCTCCACCGGATTTGGGCGGCAGTATATCGTTCGCCACTACCAGGTCCGCATTGCCGTCGCCGTTGACGTCGCCGACGGCCAGCGCGATCGGAAAGTCGCCGGTGGCATAGGGCACGGGGCTCTCGAATGCTCCGCCGCCTGCATTAAGCAACACGCTCACAGTCGCGGCATCATTATTGGGGACGATGACGTCCACCTTGCCGTCGCCATTCACGTCTGCCACGTCCACACTGTTGGGGGCGGTGCCGGACGGATAATCCTGTTTGCCGGCAAAGCCCTCGTTGTCGTCGTTCAGAAATACGCTGATCGTGCCGCCGCTCTCGCCGAAGTTGGGCACGACGATGTCCATATCGCCGTCGCCGTCCACGTCGGCTATGCCGACGCCGTCCGGATCGTTGCCCGCCTGCAGGGTCGTATGGCTCTGAAACTTGCCGTTGCCCTGGCCGGAGAGCAGGGTCACGTCGGCATTGTTGGAATCGGCGGCGATCACGTCCTGCTTGCCGTCGCCGTCGAAATCGGCCACGGCCAGCGAAAAGGGGCTGTAGCCGGTCTGATAGTCCACGTGGCTTTTGAACGCGCCCTTGCCGGTGGCCATCAAAACGCTGATCGAACTGGCGTTTGCGTCGTAATTTCCGGCGATGATGTCGCCGATCCCGTCGCCGTTCAGATCTGCAATCGCCACCGTGGACGTTTCGGACACGGTCGCGAGCAGCGGCAGTGGCGGCGCGAATCCGCCCTTGCCGTTCCCGACGAGCACGCTGACGCCATTCTGGTCTTCATCACCGTTGGCGACCACGGCATCGGCTTTGCCGTCGCCGGTCACGTCGTCCACGGCGAGGGCGGTTGCCGCGACGCCGGCCGGATATGTTTTGGCCGCGGCGAAGCCACCGCTGCCATTGCCCAGCAGTACCGCGACCGTCTGCGATGCGCCGGCGGCCGCTACGATGTCCATGTCGCCGTCGCCGTCAATGTCTGTCAGAACGACGGAGTTGACGCCGTCCGCGGCGGCAAAGGCCTTGCCCGACTTCAGTGTGCCGTCGCCGTTGCCCATGAAGACGCTGACGTTCCCCGAGCCGATGTCGGCGGTAACCACATCCTCATTGCCGTCGCCATCCAGGTCGGCGCTGGCGATTCCGATGGCAATCGTTCCCATCTTCGCCGTGAAGCCGGTCTTGAACGTCCCGTCGCCGTTGTTCAGCAGAACGTTGACCGTGCTGTCCCCGCTGCCTTGGGTCACAAATGCGATATCGGGCGCACCATCGTCATCGAAATCCGCGGCAGTGACCGCACGCGGGTGAACAGTGTCCTTGTGGTCGACAGCGTAGTTCGCCGCATCGAAAGTGCCGGCGCCCTGTCCCAACAGAACCGTGACATCGCCGGCGCCATAGCCCGCGATCGCGACATCGGCGAGACCGTCGCCGTTGAAGTCGGCCACCGCGGTGGACGTCGGGCCGCCGGCGACGCGGATGACGGGTTGAGGATAAAGCGTACTCGCGCTGGCCGCGCCGCCCGCAAGGCCGATTACGCCAATCAACAAGCTGAGAGTCGGAGAGAGCCGGGGGAATTCCCGGACAGGAGACGGTATTCGCATTTTGCCACCCTTCCTTAGGTCTATAGTTCCTGTTATTGCGAGCCGGGCGTCTGGCGCGGACACGCCTCCTTAACTTACTTCAAAAAAAACCGTATGGCAATCGAATCGGGCGCGGGCAAACCCTACCGTTCGCGCCCGTATATGACCGCTGGTCCCTGTGTAAACGGGGGGAACAGGTAAAGCGCGAACCACGTCACAGAAGGCGCGGCAACTGCCGCAGTACCTTGGGGCCGTAAGCAATCACCCTTACGGGATATATAGATGCGCGCGACGACCGCGACGGCTCCGGCCCTTGAACCGACATTCGATTATACCGAGGCGTTCTCAAGAACGATCGGCTGGCTGACGCACGATGAGCAGCAAATCCTCCGCGGCAAGCGCGTCGCAATCGCGGGTTTGGGTGGTGTCGGCGGCAGCCATTTGTTGACTTTGACCCGTCTTGGCGTGGAATCGTTCCATATCGCCGACTTCGATGCCTTCGATATTGCCAACACAAATCGCCAGGCCGGTGCATTCCAGTCGACGCTGGGACGCCCGAAAGCCGATGTCATGGCCGAGATGGCCTACGACGTTAATCCGGGGCTGGACATCAAGGTTTTCCCGCACGGCGTGACGCGCGAGAACCTCGACGAATTCCTCGAAGGCGTCGACCTCTATATCGACGGACTCGACTTTTTCGTGCTCGATCTGCGCGCGGCGCTGTTCAACCGCTGCACGGAATTGGGCATACCGGCGATCACCGCGGCGCCGCTCGGCATGGGCGCGGCCTTCCTCGCCTTCCTGCCGGGCCGGATGACGTTTGAACAATATTTCCGCCTCGAACGCCACTCGCCCGAGGAACGGCAGTTGCGTTTCCTCGTTGGTCTGGCTCCGCGTGCGCTGCATCAAACGTATCTTGTCGATCCATCGGCGGTGGATCTGGAAAACCGGCGCGGCCCGTCCACGCCGATGTCCTGCGAAATGTGCGCCGGCGTCGCCGGCACGCAAGCACTGAAGATTCTGCTCGGACGCGGCAACGTGGTTGCCGCGCCCTTCGGCCTGCACTTCGACGCCTACCGGAACAAGCTGGTCCGTACCTGGCGTCCCGGAGGTAACAACAACCCGCTGCAAAGGCTGATCCTGAGTGTTGCACGTCGTCGCTTCCTGCGGAAGCAGGCTTGACTCAAGCGGAGTGCACCTCGCGCGAGCGCCACGGACAAAAGTGGCCTCGCTGACGGTCGCCTCACCGGCATCCGCATGGTGAGCCCGTAACAACCAAAAACGCGTCCGGCATGAAGCCGTGGCGCCCCGTTTTTTCGCATCGCCTCGTCAACGACTGAGCTGTGGTGACAAAGGGCTCTTGCGCCCATTAGTAAAGATACAGGGAGATCCCTATGGAGACCCGCGACAACCTGATGACTGAAGCTCGCGCGATCCGACGCGAGGACAGCGACAGCCTGAACAACGGCCTGGCGAGTTTTGCCGCGGCGGATTCGCTGTACCACGTCGAAACGGCCTGGCAACTGGTTTACGAACGTTACCTGGCGGCCGGTTTCATCGGCCCCAACCCGTACCGCATTCATACCAGCCGACACGCGTTGCATAACGACACGTGCGTCGTGTTCGGCCGCCACAACGACCATGTGACGTCGACGATGACGATGCTGCCCGACGGCGACACCGGCCTGTCGCTCGACAGCGTTTATCGGCGCGAACTCGCGGCGCTCCGGACCAATCGCCGCCGGCTGCTCGAAGTGGGTCTCCTGGTCGCCGACAGCAGTGCCAACGCGGGACACGATATGAACACCCTGTTCGAGCTGATGAAGTGGGGCGTCTACTACGCGCTGCATCTCGACATTACCGACATCGTGGTGGGCGTCCACCCGCACCATGCCCGTTTCTACACCCGCTGCTTTGCCTTTGAACAGTACGGCCCGGAAAAGGTGTATCCGCTGGTCAGAAACAAGCCGGTCGTGCTGCTGCGCCTGCGCGTCAAGGAGCAGCTTGCCCTGCAGATGCTGCCGCGCGGTTTGCGGCATGTGCGCGACAACCCCCTCCCGGGCGACGCTTTCCGGTCCCGCTATGAACTGAACCATGCGAATCTTGAAGGGTCGATGGTCGAGCGGTTTTTTGCGCTGATCCAACAGCCCGAACAGGAAGAAGGCCGGAGCCGGCGGCGCGAAAGCCGCTTGCAGCGGCCGCTGAACCTGATGGCAATGGCGCCTGCCTGAGTCTCAATATTGTCCGTGGGAGCGGCGGCGCCGCTCCCACGGAATCCCAAGCGGCGCGCACGTGCCGGATGTTAGAATCCTGCTTTTCCCGGCAAGGATTTTTTATGCGCATCCTCATGTGCCCGCCCGACCATTTCCGCATCGGTTACGCGATTAATCCGTGGATGGAGGGTAACGTCAGCCAGGTCGATGCTGACGTGGCACGCGCCCAATGGTCGGCGCTGCGCGATGCGATCGCCGCGTACGTCGAAGTCACGCTGATCGAACCCGCCGAAGGGTCTCCGGACATGGTCTTTACGGCCGACGCCGGCACCGTCAGCAACGGTGTCGCTGTCGCCGGCCGGTTCGCGCATCCGGAGCGGCAGGATGAAGGCCCGCTGTTCCGGCAGTGGTTCCGGGCGCAGGGGCTGGATGTCCATGAGCTGCCGGAGGGCCTGCCATACGAAGGCGGCGACGTCTGGCTCGATCCGGAGGAACCGTGGCTGTGGGCTGGCTGCGGCTTTCGCACCAGCGTGGAAGCGCATCGGCTGGCCGCCGGCTGGCTCGACCGGGAAGCGCTGTCGCTGCAGCTCGTCGACCCGCGCTTCTACCACCTGGATACCTGCTGCTCCATCCTTGCGCGCGGCTATGTCATGTATTATCCGCCGGCGTTCGCGCCGGAAGCGCTCGCGCTGCTGGAA
>DASSBR010000028.1:0-43396 GCA_035698525.1 Gammaproteobacteria bacterium | reverse complement strand
CGCCGCGGGCGTCAGCGATAGCAGAGTGGCGGCGACCAGCGCGAGGGCGACCGTCGCGCCTCGTATGGCGGGCGCGGGTTCAATGAAACGCATGTGAGTTCCTTTATTTTTGCGGTTTGGCTTCGATTACGCCGGTCGTGGTGGACCGGTGGAAGTCGTCGAAAAACTTGTACGCGCCCGTATCGAGCGGGCCCAGGTAAATTGTCACCGTCGAATCGCCGACGATCACTTTTTCGCGATCCAGCTCGTAACTCTCGAACTCCATCGGAGTCGCGTCCTGGTTTTCGACGACGAGCTTGAACTGCTGACCCGTTGGCACGGCCAGCTTTTGCGGTTGGAACTTGTGGTTCTTGACGACCAGCTTATAGCTCGGGATGTCGCCCGCGAATGCCGTGGGCGCGGCGAGCAGCGCTCCCAGGACGCAGGCGAGAGCAAGGCGGGCAGGCAGGGGACGGAACATCGAAATCTCCAGTTCAGCGGGTAGACGGTAATAATAATCATTCTTATTTGTAATCGCAATGGCTGAAACTGAAGCACGGCGGTCACGATTCCTATAACCTATGCGCCTTCAGCGACAGCCCCCGATACCGATGCCCGAAGGCGCCACTAAAAACACCGAAGACCGCCTGCAACAGCTTCGTGAAGCGCTGGAGGGCGGCAAGCTGCAACATCTGCGGCGGATGCTGCATTCGTTGCACCCGGCGGAGATTGCGCTGCTGCTCGAATCGCTGCCGCAGGCCGAGCGCGGCATCGTCTGGGATATCGTCGACGCCGACGATCACGGCGAAATCCTGCTGCACCTGAACGATCAGGCCCGCGCCCAGCTTATCGAGGGCATGGATGCGGCTGCCCTGATTGCCGCCGCCGAAGGCCTGGAGATGGACGATCTCGCGGACCTGATCGCGGATCTGCCTGAGGCGGTGACGCAGCGGCTGCTTTATTCGATGGACGCGGACAACCGCGAGCGCCTGCAGACCGTTCTGAGTTATCCGTCGGATACCGCCGGCGGCTTGATGAACACCGACCCGGTGACGGTGCGGCCGGACGTGACGGTCGACGTCGTTCTGCGCTACCTGCGTCTGCGGGGCGAATTGCCGGACCAGACGGATGCGCTGTTCGTCGTCGACCGCTACCAGAAATACCTCGGCACGCTGCCGGTTTCCGACCTGCTGATTTACGATGCCGATCGCGTGGTCGGCGAGATCATGGACACCGAAATCCGGCCGCTCGATGTGGGGCTGTCGGATCGCGAAGTGACGCAGCGGTTTGAAAACCTCGACCTGATGTCGGCGCCGGTGGTCGATGCCAACGGCGTGCTGGTGGGGCGGATTACCATCGACGACGTGGTGGACCTGATCCGCGACGAGGCGGAGCACAACCTGATGACGCTCGCCGGCCTCGACGAAGAGGAAGACATCTTCGCGCCGGTATTCGCGAGCGCGCGGCGGCGTGCGCTGTGGCTGGGTGTTCAGCTCGTTACCGCGTTCATCGCCGCGCGCGTCATCGGTCTGTTCCAGGCGCCGCTGGAGAAAGTGGTCGCGCTGGCAGTCCTGATGCCGATCGTACCGAGCATGGGCGGTGTCGCCGGCACGCAGACGTTGACGGTAATGATCCGTGCAATGGCCCTTGGTCAGATCGACATCACCAACGCGTTTTACATGCTGCGCAAGGAGATCGGCGTGGCGCTGTTCAACGGTCTCCTATGGGCTGTCATCATGGCCGCCATCGCGATCGTCTGGTTTCACAGCGTCGATATCGGCATCGCGATTGCCGTCGCGATGGCTGTCAATCTGGTGATGGCCGCGCTGGCTGGCGTGACCATTCCACTCGCGCTTCGGCGCATCGGCGTCGACCCGGCACTGGCGGGCAGCGTCATTCTGACGACGGTGACGGACGTGGTCGGATTCGCGGTATTCCTGGGGCTGGGCGGCCTGATTTTGCTCGGGCAGGTTTAGGGCCTGTATCTCAATCCGTGGTGACCACTTCTAGACGGCGTAAACCGCGATAAACGTCAAAAACGCGATATAACCGAGCGCATTCAAACCGAGATGCGCCGGCATCAGGCGTCCCGCGCGGATGCGCAGCCACAACCAGAAGCTGCATATCAGGGTAATTCCAAACGCCGCCAGCACGTCGGCCCGCGGCCCCCACGATTCCAGGAACACGCCGAAGGCCGGCAGCAGCGTCCCCTGAAAGACCATCGCGCCGGTAATATTGCCGAACGCCAGCGTGTCCCGGCCGCGGCGAATCCACAAAATACTGTTGACCTTCTCCGGCATTTCGGTCGCGATCGGCACCAGAATCAGCGACATCACCAGCACCGGGAAATGCGTGGCGCTTGCCATGTGTTCGATGCCCCAGACGAAGCCCTTCGCGCCGATGATGATCAGGGCCAGTGCCAGTAATGCCTGAAAACAGGCCCCGGCGAGGTTCTGTGGCAGCCCGATCCGTCGGAGCCACAGGGGATTGTCCGCGTTGGTACCGTGGCCGGCTTCGACCAGCGCGCTTGAGCGGCGCACCGTCTGCACGACGTAAGTGATGTAGATCGCCACCAGCACCGCACAGACGAGCATGCGCGGCCACATGAGGTGCGGCGGGATAAAGAGGCTGCCGCCGGCAACCAGGAACGCGATGATGAAATAGCTGATGTCGCGACGCAGCCCGGTCGGCTCGGCGCTGAACGGCCGGGCGAGGCCATGCCTCGGCAGCGAGAACAGCGCGACCAGCGTCAGCGCGAGCGTCGCGAGCATGAAAGACGAGCCGACAATCGCGCCGACGCCCACGTCCATGCCGCCGCCGCCCGTCCCGAATACCGCGACGATCGGCACAATCGTCTCCGGCAGCGCCGTCGCGACCGCCGCAAATACCGAGCCGACGAGTCCTTCGGACAGGCCAAAGGCCTCGCCGAGATGCTCGACTGCGTTGGTAAACAGTTCGGAGCCAGCGACGACGACCAGCAGCGCGATCAACATCACGCCGCCGTCGAAAAATAGTGATTGCATGGACGATTTGGCTGAGCCGGTGAGGCGACATGGTTGCATATTCAGGCGTGCGCGGCAACGGCAAAAAATGGTATAAAAGCGCCTGCGGCCGATGGGGCGCGATCGATCATCCGGAAGGGGACACGATGAAGTATAGACATCTCCTGGGGGCCGCCGCGGGGGCGGCTCTAATGTCCGTTGCGGCGGCCGCGACTGCGGCTGAAGTGCCGATCAGCCATTTCTTCACGCAGAACGTTTTCCTGCAGCCGACGTTGTCACCGAGCGGGCACTACATTTCCATAATTACGCGCGATGCGAAAGTCACGGATCGCAATCTGCTGGAAGTTTTCGACCTGAAGGATTTTTCGCGCATTCACACGTTCTCGATGCGGCAGCAGGAAGAGTTTGTCCAAGAGCTGTTCTCGAAAGTGCATTGGGTTAGCGACACACGGCTTGTTTTTGGCAGCACGGAATCTTATGGCGCCTTTGGCGCGTCGTTTTTGACCGGCAAGATTTATTCCATCGATCTGGATGGCGGCGGCCTCAGCCTGCTGCAAGCTCCCTGGGCCGGAAATCCCAAGGGTTTCCACATTCTGCGCGTACTGCAAGATGATCCTGAGCATATCGTCACAGCCGATTACTATCTCGACATCGGTACATGGAATGCGTCGAAGAATGGCGACAAGTCCCCCAGTGCGTATCTCATTAACACCGAAGGCAGTACCTACAAAGCTGCTACGCGATGGGGACACGGCATGACGCCCAACGGGCACAGAATCATGACCAGTCCGTTGCCCAATGGCGGACTGGCGGCTGATTCTTCCGGGCGCGTCCGATTAGCCTGGGGTTTTGACCCGGATAGCGGCGAGGACGAGGCGATGTATCGGCCGGTCGGTGGGAACTGGCAGGCCATACCGGGCACCTTCTCTGGTTTGATGGGGACCGGCGTCGTTGGATTTGACGCTGACGGCCAGCATATTTATGTGCTGGATTACGCCGATAAGCCCGACACCCTGGCCTTGTACAGGCTGGATCCCAAAACCGGCAAGAAAACGCTGGTCTTTCACGACCCGAACGCGGGCATCGACGACATGATCTTTGGAGCCGGCGGCAAGAAGCTCGCCGCGATTGAGACTATGTACGGCTTGCCGAAGTTGACGCTGATCGACAAGGGCGGCCCGGTGGCGAAAATTCTGTCGGCATTTTCGCGCGGGTTTCCGGGCCAATACCCGCAAATCGTCAGTTGGTCGCGCAATGGGGACAAAGCAGTTGTTGATGTGTCGAGTGACCGTAATCCGGGCCAGTATTATCTTGTCGATGTGAAGTCGATGAAGGCGTCCAAGCTTTTTTCGCGCCAGCCGGATATTAACCCGGCGGACATGGCGCGGATGCGGCCGATCGAATTCAAGGCACGCGACGGAATGCTCATCCACGGCTACCTGACACTGCCGAATGGCACGACGGGGAAGAATCTGCCGATGATCGTTTACGTTCATGGCGGCCCCTATACCATCCGCGACACATGGGGATTCGATCCATGGGTGCAGTTGCTGGCGAACCGCGGCTACGCCGTACTGCAAGTCAACTATCGCGGCTCGATAGGCTACGGCTGGAATTACCAGAAGGCCGGATTCCGGCATTGGGGCACAACCATGCAGTACGACGTGATTGATGCCACCAAATGGGCGATCAAGCAAGGCTACGCCAACGCAAACCGCGTCTGTATT
The DNA here is from genome assembly GCA_035698525.1 of Gammaproteobacteria bacterium. Lineage (GTDB taxonomy): Bacteria > Pseudomonadota > Gammaproteobacteria > Natronospirales > DASSBR01 > DASSBR01. The sequence continues at coordinate 38,688 of DASSBR010000028.1, read as the reverse complement.
TTCGGCGGCAGTTATGGTGGCTTCGCGGCCATCCGGAGCGCTGAAATCGCGCCCGATCTCTACAAATGCACCGTTGGTTACGATGGCGTTTACGATCTGAACATGATGTATGACAACGAAGACTCGTTTGGCACCTCGGCCGGCGTTTATTTCTTGCATAACGTGCTTGCCAAGACCGAGAAGGAGCGCGCCGAGAACTCACCAGTCAATCATGTGGGCCGTTTGACCGGCGGCATTTTTCTGGTACAGGGAGGCGCTGATAAGATAGTGCGGCCAGAGCAAGCCGAGGAACTCAAGGATCGCCTTGATCGCGCCGGCAAGCATTACACGTACTTTTATAGAGAGCACGAATTGCATGGCTTCCGGAACGTGGACAATGAGCGTGAACTGGCCAAGAGCCTGCTCGCGTTTTTCGGCCACTGGATAGGGCCTGACAGCGCGAGCCAGAAGGCGGTCGCCGCCGCGAATTAAGCGGCCGCCAAGTATTCCTCCCGTTGCGCCTCCTAGCCTCTGGCTCGGGAAGGTGCAACGGGACTTTTTCGATTGCAATTGCTGTCTGCGCCTGTATAATGCACTGACCGAACGGTCGGTCCAACAGGTGAATTTCCGGCTCGAACAATGTTATCCGGCGAATGCAGCATCCTTTCCGCCGCGCGCGATCTCTTTGCCGAGCATGGCTACGATGCCGTGTCCATGAGCATGATTGCCGCTGAGGCGAGCGTCAGCAAGGCGAACCTTTACCACCATTACCGGTCCAAGGAAGACCTCTATTTCGCCGTGTTGCGCGATGCCTGCGACGGCAACGAGTCGGCGTGGCAGTCGATACTGGCGGCGGAAGGGCCGGTGGTGGAACGGCTGCGGCGCTTCGCGCGCCAGCATCTCGAGGATATCTGCGCGAACCCCACGCAGGTCCGCCTGATCATGCGGGAGGTTGCCGAGCACAGCGAGCATCGCGGACGGAAGCTTGCTGAAGAGGTCTTCGGCGAGGATTTCAGGAAAGTCGTCGCCTTGTTTCAGGAAGGCCAGGCGCGTGGCGAATTTCGTGCGGACGTCGACGCCGCGTTCGTTGCCGGGTTGCTACTATCGGCGAACATGGGCTTTTTCCAGTGGCGCGAAGTCATGCGCCACATGCCTACCGCGGGCTATGCGGATGACCCGGGCGCTTATGCCGACGGTGTGACACGTGTCCTGTTGGATGGCATTGCCGTTCGGACCTTACCGTGATACAGTTATAGTTAACCATAACAGCGTAAAGTAATCAAGAAGATGCCGTTATCCATAACCACAGCCGGCGCCTTTCGCCAGCCGCTGCGCACCGGGCTTGCATTGGCGACCGCGGTGGGCCTCGCAGGCTGCGCTGTCGGACCGGATTTTCATCCGCCGCAGCCGCCCGCAGTGAAGAGCTACACCGGCAGGCCGCTGGGCGAAACTGTCAGCACCCCGGGTCATGGCGGCGAGGCGCAGCGGTTCGTACTCGGCGGAAAAATCGCAGCCGACTGGTGGCAGGTTTTTCATTCGTCGCAGTTGAGCGGGTTGATCGAAAAATCACTGGCGCAAAGTCCGACCTTGCAAGCCGCCCAGGCGCGTCTTGAGGGGGCGGAGGCGAATCTCGACGTGGTGCAGGGCGGGCTATACCCGCAATTCGACGCGAACCTCAGCGCCACTCGACAAAAGTTTTCCGGCGCCCAGTTCGGCGGCGGGCTCGGCGGTGCTTCAATTTTCAATTTGTATGGTGCTTCGCTGACCGCGAGCTACGACCTTGACGTGTTCGGCGGTACGCGCCGCGGCGTCGAGGCGCAGGCCGCGCAGGTCGAGTATCAGCGCAACCAGTTGCGCGCTGCGTACCTGACATTGGTCGGCAACGTCGTCGGCACCGCCATCAACGCAGCATCTTTCAAGGCGCAGCTCGACGCGACGCAGGCGATTCTCGATGCGGAGCAGCGCCAGCTCAGCCTGGTGAAGGATCAGGAGCAGGCTGGCGCCGTGCCGTTGTCGGACGTGCTGCAGGCGCGCGCCCAACTGGCGGCGACGCGGACGCGAATTGCGCCGCTGCGTCAGCAGTGGGCGCAGTCGCAGCATCAGCTTGCGATTCTCGCCGGCATCTTCCCGGGTAACTGGAAACCGATCGACTTCGAAATAGCCAATCTCCAGTTGCCGCCGACGTTGCCCGTGGTTGTGCCATCGGAACTGGTGCGCCGCAGGCCGGACATTCTGGCTGCCGAAAATCTTCTGCATGCTGCCAGTGCCAATGTTGGCGTTGCGACGGCTAACCTTTATCCGCACATCAGCCTCAGCGGTTCGTACGGCAGCCAGGCGGTCGAGGCAGGTAATCTTTTCAACGCGGGTAATGCGATCTGGAACATCGGCGTATCTTTACTGCAACCGTTGTTTCATGGCGGCGCATTGCACGCGCAAAAGCGCGCCGCTGTCGCGTCGTACAAGGAAGCATTGGCGAACTACCGGCAGACAGTGCTGACGGCTTTCGGTCAGGTAGCCGACGTGCTGCGGGCGCTGGAAACGGATGCCGCCAGTCTCAAGGCGCAGCAGACGGCGCTCGATTCGGCGGAGAAAAGTCTCAATCTCGCGCAGGTCCAATACAAGGCCGGCGCGGCGAGCTTTCTGACGGTGCTGACTTCGATTCAGCAATATCAGCAGGCGCAGCTCGGCTACGTGCAGGCGCTGGCTCAGCGTTACCAGGATACCGCGCAGCTGTTTAACGCCTTGGGCGGCGGCTGGTGGAATAGTAAAAAGGAGCAATAGAAGATGGCAAAGCGCATGACAATCATGCTGGTCGGCGTCATCGTCCTGTTCGGCGGCGTGCTCGGATGGCATTTTTTCGGACCTTACATCAAGTTCTTCTTGTATCCGGAAGCATTCGCAGCCATGCGACCGCCACCGCCTTCAGTCGCGACCATGGTCGCGACAAACGAAGCGTGGCAGCCGACGCTCAGCGCGATCGGCAGCCTGCGCGCGGTTCAGGGCGTCGACGTCACGACCGAAATCGGCGGGCTCGTGCAGAAGATCGACTTCAAGTCCGGCGACCATGTGAAGGCGGGCGATCTGCTGGTGCAATTGCGCATCGTCGCCGACAAAGCGGCGTTGCAGGGGCTTGAAGCCGCCGAAAAGCTTGCCGAACTGAACTACCAGCGCGATCAGACGCTGATCAAGAAGCACGCCATATCCGCGTCGCAGTTGCAGCAGGATCGCAGCAAGCTTGCGAGCGCAAAGGCCGCGGTCGCGCAGCAGAAGGCGGATATCGAAAAGAAGACGATCAACGCGCCGTTTTCCGGTGAGCTGGGCGTGCGCCAGGTCGATCTCGGCCAGTACGTGTCGCCCGGCACCAAGGTGGTGACGCTGCAGTCGCTCCACCCGCTGTACGTCGAGTTTTCGCTGCCACAGGGCGATATCAACAAAGTTCGCAATGGGCAGAAGGTGGTCGTTACCGTCGACGCCTATCCCGGCGTCAAATTTGTCGGCGAGGTCAATGCGATTGAACCGAAAGTCAATCGTGCGACGCGCAACTTCAATGTGCAGGCGACGGTTCCGAACAAGGACGAGCGCCTGCGCCCGGGCATGTTCGCCAATGTCGATGTGCTGCTGCCGGAGAAGCCGCAGTACGTGACGTTGCCGCGAACGGCTGTGTCCTACAATCCGTTCGGCGACTACGTGTTCATCGTTCAGCCGGCGAAAGACAAGCAGGGCAAGCCGGTTGTTGGAAAGGATGGGAAGCCGGTGCTTGAGGTGCAGCAGCACGTTGTGCGGACCGGGCCGACGCGCGGCGACCAGGTCGCCATCCTGAAGGGCGTCGAGCCGGGCCAGAAGGTCGTTGTCGCCGGCCAGCTCAAGTTGCGCGATGGCGCGCGAGTGAACATCAACAACAAGGTGTTGCCGCCAAACGATCCGACACCAGACGTTCCCAACACCTGATCTGTCATGAAATCGTATTTCACCGACATATTCATCAAGCGGCCGGTACTCGCGATGGTCGTGAGCCTGCTGATCCTTATCCTCGGTCTGCGTTCACTGGGCATGCTGAACGTGCGCCAGTACCCGAAGACCGAAAGTGCGCAGGTAACTGTCAATACCGCGTACTTCGGCGCCGACGCCGCGCTGGTGAAAGGCTTTATCACGACGCCGCTGGAAAAGTCGATCGCGCAGGCCGACGGTATCGACTACATCGAATCGAGCAGCACGCAGGGCGTGAGCAGTATCACCGCGCACCTGCAGCTCAACTACGACCCGAACGCGGCGTTGACGCAGATCACCGCTAAGGTGAACGCGGTCATCAATCAGTTGCCGCCGCAGAGCCAGCAGCCGCAGATCTCGGTGGCCGAGCAGCGCGGCCAGGCGTACCTGTATATCGCGTTCTACAGCGACATTCTCGATAACAATCAGGTGACGGATTACCTGACGCGCGTTGTTGTGCCGACATTGTCTGCGGTACCGGGTGTGCAACTTGCCGACGTTCTCGGTGCGCGCGAGTTCGCAATGCGCATCTGGCTCGATCCGAATCGCATGGCCGCATTCGATGTTACCGGCACCGAAGTGCGCAATGTTCTGCAGGCAAACAACTACCTGTCCGCGGTCGGCCAGACCAAGGGCAGCATGATCAAGGTGAACCTGACAGCGTCAACCGACATTCATTCCGTAGACGAGTTTCGAAATCTGGTCATCAAGCATGAGGGCGACACGCTGGTCCGGTTGAAGGATGTCGCCAACGTGACTCTTGGCGCGGAGAATTACGACACGACGATTGTGTTCGATGGTCACCCGGCTACGTTCATCGGCATCCAGGTTGTTCCGACGGCCAACCCGCTGACCGTCATTGAAGGCGTTCGCGATGCCTTTCCGCAAATAAGGAAAAACCTGCCGCCGGGTTTGAAAGCAGAACTCGTTTACGACGCCACCCAGTACATGAACGATTCCATCGATGAGGTGGTGTCGACGATCGCCGAAGCGCTGGCCATCGTGATTGTGGTGATTTTTCTGTTTCTCGGTTCAATTCGATCGGTCATCATTCCGGTCATCGCGATGCCGTTGTCCCTCGTCGGCGCATTCTTTGTAATGTATGTGCTCGGATTTTCGATCAACCTGCTGACACTGCTGGCGATGGTCCTGGCGATTGGCCTTGTCGTGGACGATGCGATCATCGTGGTCGAAAACATTCACCGGCACATCGAAGAGGGCATGTCGCCGTTCAAGGCCGCGCTCCAGGGTACGCGCGAACTCGGCACGTCCATTATTGCGATGTCGATTACCCTGATTGCCGTCTACGCGCCGATTGGTTTCCTTACCGGCCTTACCGGCACGCTGTTTTCCGAATTCGCCTTTACCGTGGCCGGCGCGGTGTTGATATCGGGAATCGTCGCGCTGACGCTGTCGCCGATGATGTGCTCGAAGTTCCTCAAGCCGGACACGGGCAAACACGGATTCGTGCATTTTCTCGACGAGCGATTCGAATGGCTGCAAATGCGTTACCGACGCATGCTGCACGGCGCCTTGAATTACCGGCCGGTGACTGTTGTTTTTGCCGCCATCGTGTTGGCGAGTTGCTATTTCCTGTTCACGACGACGCAGCACGAACTGGCGCCGACCGAGGATCAGGGTTTCGTACTTGTTCAGGCGCAGGCCGCGCCTACCGCGACGCTGGATTATCTGACGTTGTACACCGATCAGATGAACAACATCTTCAAGAGCATTCCGGAGCGCGATCACTTCTTTGAAATCAACGGAATGGGCAGCACGGATACCGCGTTTGCCGGATTCGTGATGAAATCGTGGAGTCATCGCGACCGCAGCCAGGAAGCCGTCAAGAACGAGATTTATGGCCGCCTGCAGTCGATCGCCGGATTGCGGACTGTGGCCTTCACGCCGCCCTCGCTGCCGGGTAGCGGTGGCGGTCTGGGCCTGCAGGTCGTGGTTGCCTCGCCGCAACCCCCGGAAAAGATGCTTCCGATCGTGCAACGCCTGATGCAAAGCGCGCAACAAAGCGGGCTGTTCATGTTTGTCGACACTGACCTCAAGTTCGACAAGCCGCTGGTCAACATCGTGATCAACAGGCAGAAGGTCGCGGATCTCGGCCTGACGATGGCGGATGTCGGCGCTGATTTGTCCTCCATGCTGGGCGGCGGCTACGTTAACTACTTCGCCTTGTCGGGTCGCAGCTATCGTGTGATCGCGCAGGTCAAACGGGAGGCGCGGCTGAATCCGGAGCAGCTTGAGCACTATTACATCAGCACGCCTGACGCTGGCGTCGTGCCGCTGTCGACGATTGCATCGCTCGAAAAGTCGGTCATTCCGGAATCGCTGAATCGCTTCCAGCAACTCAATGCGGCGACGATTTCGGCCGCGCCGGCGCCCGGCGTGACCCTGGGTCAAGCGATCGATTACATGCAGAACCAGGCGGCCCAGATGCTACCGAACGGCTACACGCTTGGGTACAAGGGCCAGTCGCGCCAGTACATTCAGGAGAGTGGCGCGCTGCTGGCGACGTTCTTCTTCGCGATCATCATCATCTTTCTGGTGCTCGCGGCGTTGTTCGAAAGCTTCCGCGATCCATTTATCGTGTTGATCAGCGTGCCGATGTCGATTTCGGGTGCGCTGATATTCCTCAGTCTCGGCGTCGCGACAATCAATATCTACACCGAAGTCGGATTGATCACGCTCATTGGCCTGATCAGCAAACACGGCATCCTGATTGTGCAGTTCGCCAACCAGCTTCAGGCACAGGGCAAGAGTAAGCGGGAGGCGATCGAGGAAGCGGCCGGCATTCGCCTCAGGCCGATCCTGATGACGACCGCGGCGATGGTCATGGGCGTCGTGCCGCTGTTGACAGCGGCAGGTCCAGGCGCCGTGAGCCGCTTCGACATCGGCCTCGTTATTGCCGCCGGCATGGCAATCGGCACGCTGTTCACGCTGTTTGTCGTGCCGACCATGTATCTGTTGCTGGCGAAGCGAGTTGAAAAAGACGATTCGGACAGCGGGTTACAGCCGGTGACGGAAGCTTTGGAGTAAGGCCGAAGGCCGCTCCTACGTCTCAATCTTCTCCGGCACGATGCTCGGAATGTCTCCGCGCCGCGAGTACAAATGCTCGCGGCGCATCTGCACGAATGCCTCGTCGCGCTCCTTTTCGCTTTGGAACCATTTGCAGGACTCCCAGTTCGGCCCCAGCAAATGTTCGGCGCGCATCGGATCGTCTTCCGGCATGGTCAGTCGAATGCCGTATTTTTTCATCTCGGTCTCTCCATCGTTCATCTCTGGGCGAAGTACTGCTGTAAAAATTCGTCGAACGGCAGCGTGTCCGTTGCCTCGATTTCAGCCTGTTTTGCCAACGACTCTTCAGCGTCCCGCCGGAACCGCGCCCACTGTTCCGCCGTCAACTCGCGCCGGAGAAAAAAGTCCCGGTGCTGACGCGACATACGCAATGCAAAGCTGAAGAAGCCTTCCTCGCTGGCGCGCATGTCCGCGAGTATGCGAGCCGAAGGCGTGCGCTCCGGATCGTCGATGGCGGCGCGCTGTTCGGCCAACACTCTCCGGTAGGCGTCGCCGCCCCCCTGTGCGTCAAGAATGCCCGCAATCGGGGCCATGCGGTCCATCAATTCGCGACCCCAGTCGCACAGCAGTCTGCGCCCGCCGTCATGCTCCAGTCGCAGTGCCGGATCGCGTCCGCATCGCGCGACCCGGGCCTGGTTGCGGTTTATTGCTTCGCGTTCGTCCGGCTCGTTCAGGGGGCTGTCAGCAAGCAGACAGAAGAGGAGGAATATCTCGACAAAGTTCAACTGTGTCGCGCTGACGCCGAGCGGCTCGAACACATTGACATCGAGTGCACGCACTTCGATGTAACGCACGCCGCGCCGCTTCAGGGCCAGTGTCGGTTTTTCGCCGGATTCGGCGATATTCTTCGGCCGAATGAAACTGTAGTACTCGTTTTCGATCTGCAAAATGTTGGCATTAAGCTGCCTTGGCCCATCAGGGCCGTTCAGGCCGATCAACTCATACTCCGGCTCGGGCGTCGAAATGGCTCGCGCCAGGCCGGCGACGTAATCCTCAAGGCTGTTGTAGCAGATGTTGAGATGCGCCTGGTTCTTGTTCTTGTAGCCGATGTCGCTCATTCGGAGGGACGTCGCATACGGTGCGAACCAGGTGTAGTCGTCGAACTCATCGAAATCGTGGCGCACGCCATGCAGGAACGATTTGCAGATTGCCGGAGACGCGCCGAACAGGTAGGGGATGAGCCAGCCGTAGCGCTGAAAGTTGCGAATCAGACCGAAGTAGGCGCGGTCAATGAAGGCCTGCCGATCGCCGCCGACGCCTTCATGCTCCTGAAGTGCCGGCCAGAATTCGAGCGGCACGGAATAGTTGAAATGCACGCCGGAAATCGTTTGCATCACCCGGCCGTAACGGTGTCCCAGCCCGCGCCGGTAGACGTGCTTCATCATGCCGATATTGGATGTGCCGTATTCCGCGATTGGAATTCCGGCATCGCCCTCGACTGCGCATGGCATGCTGGTCGCCCAGAGCATGTCATCGCCAAGCTCGTGGTAAACGGCGGTGTGAATGTCGCACAGGGTCGCAAGCGTTGCAGCGGTGCCGACTTGCGGCGGCGTAATCAATTCGAGCAGCGCCTCGGAGTAGTCGGTCGTTATAGCCGGATGCGTCAGCGCCGAGCCGAGCGCGCGGGGATGGGGCGTTTTGGCAATCCTGCCGTCCGGAGAAACCCGTAGGCTTTCTTTTTCGATGCCTTCAAGGCCGCCGGCGATCACTGGCGCGCCGGGGCTCTCGAGCCACCGTAGCCGGCGTTCGAGGAGGGAATGATCCAATGGTGCGGCTCCTGAAAAGGGAGCCGAAATGATAAGGGATGCGCCCTTGCGCGTACAGCGCCGGCGTTACCAGCACTCGCTCGAACTGCTGCCAGTGGCACCTTGCGCGCCGGTACTGTCCAACGTAAACGATGTGCAGTCGGAATCGTCGCTTTGCGGCCCGCCGGAGACCGGTGTGGCGGTAATGGCAAATGTCACCGTGGCCACGGTTGCGGTCACGCTGTAGTAGCCATTCGGTGTGGTTTGCGGAAACGACGGGCAGTTTGAATCCTTGTAGCTGTGGTACTGCGCGTAGCAGCGTTCAAACGCCTGCGCGGCCCGCTGCAGCGCGACTTTCGCGTCCGAGCGGTCGCTCCTGATGACTGACTCGCGATAGGACGGATATGCGATCGCCGCGATAACGCCGATGATTACGATCACGATCAACAGTTCGATGAGTGTAAAGCCGGCTCCGGTTGTACGCTTCATTTTTAAATCCACTTTGAATTGATTTTGGCTATTGAACGACATCGATCTCAATGGCCGAGCCAGCCGTTTTGGAGCCGGAATGATTAAGATAATGGACGGTCACGCGCATGCCGCGAATCAGATCATACAGGCTCGATACGCCTCGAAAGGTAGTCTTCGACGACACAAGCAGCGTCAACCCGTTGACCCTAATTGTCGACGCTTTCCTGTTCACATCTTGAATGGCGCCTGACACTGTGTGTGCAGTCACGGCATAAGTCGCCGAGGCTTGCGGCACGGCGGTGGCATATATTGCGCCGGCAAAGCTCGCCACAATGGCGGCAGCCTTCAGTATTCCGCGCATGCGAGTCTCCTTCATTGAATCTGTTTCCAGGAAGAGCGCTGGTGATTGGAGCCGCGCTCCTTGACCGGCGTAATCTTGTTATTGGACTTGGTAATCAGCTTGATGTCGCCGATACTGCCTTGCGACGTTCGCAGAATTGTCGGCGAAGTAGCGTAACCCTCGCCCAGGCCGATGCCGACCGGGTTTTCCTTGTCGGGATTGTCTGCGGTCCCCACATCAACCTTGTCATCGCCATCAAGGTCGCTGTCGTTGTCAATGTCGATTTCAGGCTCGTTAAAGGCGCCGCCATTGATGTAGTTCAGGACCATCAGGAAACTGGTGCCGCCGGCTTCGCAAACCGTTGTGCTTCCTGTGGCAGAGGGAACGTAGGTCGTGAAGATCAACCGTCCCTTGTCGAGACGCGGGTCGTTGATGAGCCGTTCGCCGCTTGCCGGCAGATTGACATACCAGCCGAGTTGGGTGTCCCAGTCGATTGTGTTGCTGGTGACTGTACGTGCCAGAACGGTCTCGCTATCGACCGTGACGCTGGTTGTGCTGAGTACCTGCTGCACGAGTTGGGTACGATCCGAATTGACGATAGCCGAAGTGCTGGCTGTATCCGGTGACTTGTCCCAGACGCCAAAGAAGGTCCGCTGCGCCGTGTCTGTCAGGTCGCTTTTGCCGAGGAACTTGCCGGTGCCGAAGTAGACCATCAGGCCGCCGCGCGTCGGATGACCCGGATGGAAGCTGACGACCGGCTGGGTCGTAATGGGCTGGACCCCGGCGCTGGTTTTGGCTTTGAACAACAACGAATCCGACGGGCTACAGCTCGTGGCGCTGCTACAGTTGAGATTCACACGCCACAAATTGCCCTGGAGGTCGCCGATATAGACCACGTCGTCGAAAACGCCGCCCTGCGACGCAACGAGTGCGGGCGTCGAGGCGCCGTTCGGGAGAGTTGTATCGCAGGCAGCGGTATTGCCGCTGCACAACGCGAGAGAGCCTAGTAGCGTACCTGTTTCCGGATTGACAATGTACAGATATGGGTTGCCATCCGCGTTGTTGTAACCGGAGCCAAAAACCGCGATCCACTGGTCGGAAGTACAAAGGCCAGTGTCCGCGTCGAAGCTAAGGCATACATCGCCAATCTGCGGCTGACTGTACGTGTAACCGAGATTCTCAAATCCGGCCGTCGTACTGTCGTCCTCCCAGAGCACATCGGCGGCCACTGCAGCTTCGCTGGTCATGGATGCGGGGTCGGTGACGTCGATTGCATAAATACCTTTGCCGCCATGGTCCAGGCCGCCAATCAGAACCGTATGCCACGAGTCGTCAGCGAATTGCACGTCGCCGCCATTGGGCGAGCCATCGACGTAGAAGCGATGCGCGTTGTTGTAGTTTGGTTGCGTCAGGTCGTACATCGTGCTGAGCGTTGCGAAGGGTGCGAAGGCAAAGATTTCCTTGCCCGACGACGCGCTGAACGCGTGCAGAAAGCCGTCGTTCGCGCCAACGTAAAGCATCGGCATCCGATCCGCATTATCGGTCTGGAACGAAATGTATGAGCTGTTGGCGATGTACCGGCGCGGCGCACCGATAAACAGCGGGTTGCTGTCGACAATGTCGCCCAGAATATGCGCCCGGCTGCGATAGTCGCCGTCATTGCGCTGCTCCTGATCGACGTTGCCTCGCAGATATTCAACGACGTTTGCTAGGTGCGTCGCGTCAAGTGTCGTGCCGGAGCCCTTCATCAGCTCAAGGCCGAGGGTATTCGTCGTCGTGAACGATGCGGCGGCATGTCGGAACGGTTCGCCGTTGTTCGCCGTCGGGTCCCAGGTCACGATAAGCCGCCCTGTGTTCCAGTCCTGACCGTCGAGCGTGTCTTGCCCGGACCACTTGGCGCTCGACGGATCGGTATCGACCGAGCCATCGGAGGCAACCGGATATGCGAAAAGGTTGCCTGTCCAGTCACCGTACTGATCCTGCGACTCGAACTGGCCCTGATAAACTGTCGTGTCGCTCCGCAAACCGGTTGAGTTCACCGCCGCGGCCGTCGTGGTCAAATTGGCTGCTTCAACCTGGGCCATGATGACCTGCATGTCGGTGGCTACCTCCTGCGGCGTGGTGGCCGGGAAGTAATCTTCAGTGCCGCCCGCTACCGCCATGGCCGTGAGGGCCGCCGCCGCGTCGGGATTCTTTGACGAATCGACACCCGCTCCCAGTCCGACGACATAGGTCTTGATGCCCGCGTCCTTGAGCGCTTTTATCTCCGACAGCGTGTCGATCAAGGCCTGGTCGTTAGTTGCCGTGACACTGTAGCCCGTGGCAGCGTCACTGCCCAATGGCGGCCAATTGTTTCCCAGCAGGTCCTTGGTCGGGAGGCCGTCCGTCATCAGCACTACGTAGCGCTGTGCAGTACAGCCGTTACTTGCGACGGGCGCACTCGTACCGGTGAAGTAGTCGTATGCGCCTTTCAGCAGACCCGGCAGGGCCGACTGAGCGGCAAGTGACTTGATTTCACTGGAGCTGGCGTCATTCGTTTCAGGTTGCAGGAAATCCGCGAATGTTGCGACATAGCTGTTGATGTCGGTCTGGGTCGGATGTCCACAAAACGTACTACTGACGGAGCATTCCACCGGCTTGACCGGCACCAACAGGTTTCCGTCCGTTGCAGAGACGCCGGTGGTGTAGTAGCCGAAGCCTCTTTTTGCGTACATCACTTCGTCAGTGTAGGCCACATAACCCGCATTCGTCGGGCCGGTAGAAAATGGGCCGGAAAGGTCAGTGGCACTCTTGTAACAAATACTTATATCCCCCTGCTTGTAGTCGTCCAGAGTGAAATCATCGGGGTAGGGGCCTGAGACAGCAGTCGAGCTGCATTGGAGGCCGGAATAAGTCAAAACCAGACCGTCGTATATGCCGTTATAAACGACAAAGGCGTCGGGCAAATTGGATGACGAGTAAAGTACATCGTTAACGGAAGGCTGATCGCTGCTGCCGGCGATTTTGACGTATCGCCTGTTGGTTATGCTTAAGCCGGCATAGTGATTGCTAACGGCAGTACAAGCCGCGTTCGTTTTGTTATAGCAGGGGTTGTTAACCCAATCCACGCCCTCAGTGCCAGTGGGCGGCGTGTCACTGAACGTGAACCCGCCTTCGGGGCTCATGTAATACACCCACGTCTTCATGAAATTTGGCGTGTCGGTTCCGGTGTCGAAATCCATCAGGCCGAAATCCGTATTGCCGGAATACTGCTGAAGAATCGCCATAATCGATGCCTTGGCAACATTCAACCGGCTTGCTGAGTTGTCGCAATATCCACTGTCCACAACCGCAGTGTACGGCGCCTTTCCGTCGGCATCGATGGTTGAAACGCAAGGCGGTGTGAAACCATCCGGAACCACGTATTTGGTGGGCGAACTGGTTTCGGATGTCACGCCAGTGGTGTTGCCCGATCCTGTCATGATGGCGCCGCTCAGGTTGCCATCCATGGACTGCGAATTTCCGAGGAGAATCAGGACTTGGGGGTGTGTTGGCTGCACCAGAGTCAACGGCACGTCGGAAATAGATGTGGGCGGCGTCGCCGCAACCGCACTGTCAATGCTTTGGCTCAGACCCAGCACCAGCACGGAACTGCAAAGAACCGTCATGACATTTTTAATGGAGTGCATACAGCGCTGAATGTTCATGTCGCTTGATCCTCCGGCTCCGCCGGTTGTGTTTTTTTATGGGCGAAAACCACTTTGCAAAATCACTTCGCCTGGCTCGTCCGTGCTCGTGCCCTCCGCGGTCACCTGCAGAAATTGCAGCGGCGGCACGTTGCCGTATTCGCTCAGGCCAAGGTTCTGGCCTGGCGCCGGTTCCGGCGGAAGTTGCTGAACGAAGTAGCGCGGGGTCGGCAGCGAGCCGCCGAGCGAACCGGAATAGGCAAAGGAGTCGTCGTCCGTCCAGTCGATCGATTTCCAGAGGGTCGTGGCGCCGACGCTGGCAGGGCTGGGTGGCGCAAAACAGCCGGCGTTATCGAACGCACTGCAGATCGTGCCAGCTGTGAGTTGATGCTCTCCATCGGCCAGAGCGGCTTCCGCCGCCTGAAATGCGGCCTGATGGTCCTGATGGTTGCTGGCCATTTTTTCTTCCAGCGTGGACCCGCTGGTGGCCGCGAGGCCAATCAGCGTGAGTACCAGCAATAGCAGCAGCGCCACGACGAGCACTACACCCTGTTGGGCGCCGGTTGTCTGGCGATGTCCGGTGAATTGGCTCATGTCAACACCTCGGGCGTTCACAGCACGCGGTTTCGAATGGCGATGGTTTCAGGAAAAACTTTACGGACGCGACCGTCGTTGGGCGGTGTTATCGTTCTGTTCAGCAAGTGATAGGCGGGCGGCGTCCCGGGGATAGTCGTGGCCTTGTTCTGGCTTTCGACCAGGAAAGCAATTTTGACGCTGACCACGCTGTCCCAGTCGCTGAAACCCTTCGCCGAAACGTACTGGTTCGGAACATTGTCCGCGTCGGTATCCACGCCATACAAAACTTGCATGTTGGTCACGCCTTCGACCAATTCTTCGGCGTCATCTGTGCCCACCTTTCGCCATAGCGCGCATTCGCCGCTGTCGCAATTCTTGTTGGTCACGTCGCGAGACGCAATGAAGTAAATGACTGTCGCGATTTTCTGAACCTGCGAACCAATGCGGAAATTCTGCCCGAGGTCCTTGGTCTCGTTGCCGGGTGCGGAACCGCCGGTATTATGCTGAACGTGATCGGCGCTCGATTGCACATGGGTCACCTGGAACACGGCGGCGGCGCTGCAATCTGTCAACATGACGATATCGCCATCCTTCAAGCCGGAGTTACCGACGTTATTCACCTTCAGTTCCGCAGACGACTTCGGCATCGTATCGGCGATAGGCACACCGATACTCTGGATGGTGCGAACAGCGATAATGTCAGTGCCACTGACCAGCGCATGCGTGGTGGTGGTCAGATCGCTTGGCGGCGTCGCCGACGTGTCCTGGTCGTCGAAACCTTGCACACCCACCTGAAAGTTATAGAGAAAGTCGCTGGCGTTATTCAGCGTATTGACGATATTCGCCGGGGTGCCGCCGTTACACCCGGTGTAGCCGGCCATGCGAATCGAGTGGGTTACGAAATGCGTCGCGAAACGGCCTTCTTCCTGCGTCTCCGAAAGCGCCCCGACAAGGCTGTAGCTTGCCCGGCTCGAGACGAAGACCTCAATCACGCCTGCCATCAGCACGAGGCCGAGAAGCATGGCGACCATGAGTTCCACGAGAGACAGTCCGGATTGTTGGCGTTCTGTATTCATGTTGCCGCCGTTCAAAAGGCCGTCGTCACGCTCAGCGACGCCGTGCTGTTGTTGTCAGTAGATGCATCCTTGCCCGGCTGAATGTCGCGCTGGAGCCATTGCAGTGTCACTGTGACCTGGGAATTGCCGCTCGCCTGGGTGGTCGTGATGCTGGCTTTTCCGTCCGGCAAATCCGTCGTAACCTGCGCCATCCATTGCGCAAGATCCCAGTCGGCGAGCTCCGACGCCGAGCAGGAATTGGTGACGCAATTGGAACTGGTTGTTTCGGCGGCATCGTCCATTGCCCGGTCATAGGCTTTTGCCTTGGCTTGATCGACGTTGGCGCGCATCCGGTCGAACAGGTTGTACGCGAGCACGCTGGCTTGCGTTCTGAGGTACGCGCCATCGCTGGCGTGCAGCGACGACACCTGCAGACCCACCAGGCCCAGCAGGCCAACGCCGAGGATGACCAGCGCGATCAGGATTTCAACTAGCGAAAATCCACGGGATGATTTTTTGCGATTGATGTTCATGAGCTTCTTGTTATTGGCATGCCAGCGCATTGCCGACATCGTTTTTGTCTGACGTTCTGATCGCGCCGGCGGCACTGACGATAACGGCCCGGGCCTGGGCAGGCCCACGCGGATCGCAGAGAGTAAAGTAACCGCTGGCGGTGCTCAAGCCGGTAGATACGTAGCCCATCATCGTGGAAACGTGGGGAAAAAGATTATTGCCGCCGTCCAGCGGCGGAAATACGTGAATCAGTTCGCCGGTGTCGGCTGTTTTGTCGTCGTCCTTGTCCGCAAAAACGATCCAGCCTTTGCTCCAGTCGGTAATGCAGTCGGTCTGATTACTGCTCGCGCAAACGCGGACGGTAGTCCGCTGCCGCACCGCCGTGCTGCGCGCCATGTTGAGCGCGCGTACAAGCCCGTTGAGTTCTGCAGCGCGGCGATTGTTTTGCACGAACTGGATGAACGCCGGCACGCCTGCCGTCACCAGGATCGCGGCGATCGCGATGGTGACCATCAACTCGATGAGCGTGAACCCCTTTTGGCCGGTGTTTTTCATGGATCTCCGTCACGGCCGTTTTTGCATGCGGTGTAGTATATGTCTCATGGAAGAGCGGAATAGGGGCAACGGGATGGGCGGGAAGAATGCCCCGACAGACGGTGACGGTTTGCGTGTGGGAAATTCAGACGTCAATTTGGCCATGGATGACTTTTTCCAGAGGCCGCCGAAACTTGGCAATCAATATGAAAGTGATGCCTTACTCCGCTGCTGGTTGACGCGGATTCTGCCGGCCGAATTGTTGATGCAGATCGAGCCGGGCTTGCGGCGACTCGGGGCGCGCGCCGCCGGCGACATGTTGACGATGGCTGCCGATGCGGAGGCGAATCCGCCGCGTCATGTGCCATACGATCCATGGGGACGACGCATCGATTCGATCGGGACCTCGCGCGGGTGGCGCGACTTGCTGGCAGTTGCCGCGGAGGAGGGCATTGTCGCGACCGCGTACGAACGCGAGCACGGCGCGCACTCACGCGTGCATCAGTTTGTGCGCTTGTATCTTTACAACCCGTCCTCCGCGATTGCATCGTGCCCGTTGTCGATGACGGATGGCGCGGCGCGCGTGATTGAGTTGTTTGGCGACGATGCGCTCAAACGCGATGTGCTGCCGCGCCTGATAGACCGCGACCCGGTCCGGGCCTGGACCGGCGGCCAGTGGATGACCGAGCGCAGCGGCGGGTCGGACGTGCGCCAATCGCGGACGGTCGCGCGCAACGACGGCGGCCGCTGGCGCCTGTACGGAACGAAATGGTTTACCTCGGCGACTACCGGCGAGATCGCCATCACACTCGCGCGCCTCGAAGGCGACGAAGACCTGAGCCTGTTCTACCTGAAGTTGCGCGGTGATGACGGCCGCCTGAACGACATCTTCGTGCATCGCCTGAAGGACAAGCTGGGCACGCGCGCATTGCCGACGGCGGAACTGACGTTGCAGGGCACGCCGGCCACGCTCATCGGCGAACGTGGTCGCGGCATCGCGCAGATCAGCACAATTCTCAATATCACGCGCTTGTACAACGCTGTTGCCGCGGTCAGCTTCATGCGCCGTGGCATCGCGCTCGCGCAGGATTACGCGAACAAACGGCGGGCGTTCGGCAAGCTGCTGGCGGAGCAGCCGTTGCACGCGGAAACGCTCGCCGATCTCGAGGCCGAACATGCCGGCGCGTTTCACCTGGTGTTCGAGATGGCCCGCTTGCTTGGTCGCGACGAATGCGGTGAGGCGGACGATGCGGAAAAGGGCCTGCTGCGGCTGATGACGCCGGTGGTCAAGCTGTACACGGCGAAGCAGGCGATTGCGGTAGCGAGCGAGGTGCTGGAATGCTTCGGCGGTGCCGGATATATAGAAGACACGGGGCTGCCCGTGTTGCTGCGGAACTGCCAGGTACTGTCGATCTGGGAAGGGACGACAAACGTGCTGGCGCTCGATATGCTGCGCGCGCTCAAGCGCCCCGAATTGCTGGCGTACCTGCTCGATGACTGTCGCCGCCGACTGTTGGACGCACATTCAATCGATGTTGCACTGCGAAAACGGGTCGAGGAGTTGATTGGCGAGATCGCGGCGCGGGGCGAGGCAATGGCGGCCACGACCGGCGAGGAGCGCGAACGTGGCGCGCGCCGCTTCGCCTACCTGTTGGCGCGCGGCTACGGTGCGGCCTTGCTCGCGGAAAGCGTGGCGCGGGCCGAAGGCGAACAGCGCGAGTGGCTTGCGGGACTGCTGAAACGATGGACCTCGGTGGTTGCAAATCTACCGTTGCGCGCTAAAATAGACTGACCAGTCTAATTCTTTCTCAAGAAAGGCAAATTTCATGTCCAGACGGATACTCGCGTTCGGCGTGGCGCTGTCCTGCTGCACGCTGGCGGCTGCAATGGCGCCTGTCTCGGCCGGCGCAACCACCCTCCACGAAACGCTGGCGGCGGCGTACCGCAACAACGCGGAGCTTCAGGCCGAACGCGCGGCGCTGCGCGCTGCCCGGGATCGGGTCGATTCCGCTCAAAGCGGCTGGAAACCCCGCGTCAGCGTTTCCGCGAGCGCCGGGCGTACGCGGCTTGATGGCCAGTTTTCGCCCGTCTTTGGCACCTTTTCGCAGCCCGGCGCGCCATCCGTTTTCCCGCTGACGCTGCACGGCAGCGCGGTGGGTCTATCGGTCTCGCAGCCGATCTATGAAGGCGGCCGCACCAGCGCCGCGGTTCATCAGGCAGAGAGCCTGGTGTCGGCGCAAAACGCGCAACTGCAAAACACGGAGCAGCAGATTTTCCTCAGCGCCGCGCAGGCCTATATCAATGTGCTGACAGACAAGGCGGTACTCAGGCTTGAGCAGCACAACGTGAATGTGCTGGAAAAACAGTTGCAGTCGGCGCAGGCGAATTTCAACAACGGCGAAGCGACCCGAACGGATGTCGCGCAATCCGAGGCGCGGCTTGCCGGTGCGCGCGCACAAGTGATCCAGGCGCGCGGGGGATTGCGCGAGGCCAGGGCGACGTACCGCCGGATCGTTGGCATGCCAGCCCGGAACCTGACGCCGCCGGCGCCGTTGACCGATCTGCCGTCGTCACTCGCCGAGGCGCGCCAAATGGCCACGCGGAACTATCCGGTCGCCGCGGCGCGCTACGCGGTGCGGGCCGCGCACTACAACATCGACACCGTGCAGGGTCAGTTCTCGCCATCGATCGCCTTAACGGGTTCATACGTGCACGCGAACGACCCGCAGTTTGCGTTTTCGCAGCTCAATCAGGCCGAGATCGATTTGAGCCTCAGCATTCCGATCTACCAGGGCGGCGCGCTGCACGCGCAAAAGAGCCAGGCGCAACATCTGGCCGAGCAGCGGCACGATCAACTGGTGGACGCGGAACGGCGGGCTGTCGAGCAGGCGACCCGCGCGTGGCAGGCGTACCAGACCGCGCACGCGGCCCTGAAGGCAATCAAGGCGCAGATTGACGCCACGCAGGTGGCCTTCAAGGGAGTGGAAAGCGAACATCGCGTGGGCGAACGCACGCAGCTCGACGTACTCAACGCCCAGCAGGATGTGCTGTCGGCGAAAGTCAGTCTGGCACGCGCCGAGGGCAATATGCAGATCGCCGGCTATCAGCTCAAGGCAGCCACCGGATCGTTGACGGCCGGCGCCATGCTGCCCGATGTATCGGCGAGGCTCGTGTCCCCGAAGCAGTGACGGCCCGACCGGAAAAACATGCCGCGATCGTCGCCGCGGCGCGTGAGGTGTTCCTGGAATCCGGCTATCCGGCCGCGAATATGGATGCGATTGCCGCCCGCGCCGGTGTGTCGAAGCAGACGGTTTACAACCACTTCGGCAGCAAGGACGAGCTGTTTGGCGCCATCATCCGGGGCCGCTGCCAGCAACTGCTGGAAGCGCTGCAGCCCGAACAGGTGGCGTCCGGGCAGCCCGAAACCGTGCTGCGCGGCCTGGCGCAGGCGTTCGTCGACAAGATGCTCGCACCGGACGCGCTGGCGCTGTACCGCGCACTGGTGGTTGAATCCGAGCGCTCGCCGGAATTGCGGGAAATTTATTATCGGTCCGGACCGGACCTCGCCGTTGAAACCCTGTCCGCCTACCTGCGGGAGCAAACCCGGCGCGGCGTGCTGCACGTCGCCCGGCCGCGCATCGCCGCCGAGCAATTCTTTGCGATGCTCAGCGGCCATTTGCAGATCAGGGCGCTGCTGGGGCTTGATCCGACGCCGTCGGCTAAAAAGATCAAGGCGTACGTCGACAATGCTGTCGAAACATTCCTGCGCGCGTCCGGAGACTAAGCACCGTAACGCGCTACTGCCGCGCGTTACCGAGCAGTCGCAGAATCTCCATGTACAGCCAGATCAGCGTCACCATCAGCGCGAAGCCGCTGTACCATTCCATGTATTTCGGCGCGCCGGCGACGGACGCGCGTTGCATCATGTCGAAATCGAGCACCAGGCTGAGTGCGGCGATGGCGACGATCACCAGGCTGATGCCGATGCTCAGGCCGCTGCCGCCGAACATCAGACCCGTGTTCACGCCGAACATGCCGACGACCCAGGTGACGAGGTAAAACAGGAACACGCCGCCGATCGCCGCCGTCAGCCCCATGCGGAACTTCTCGGTGACCTTGATCACCCCGGTGCGGTACAGGAACAGCATGACGGCCATCACGCCGAACGTCAGCGCAACCGCCTGGATCACGATGCCGTGCGCGTGGGCGTTATAGAACGCGGAAATGCCGCCGATGGCGAAGCCTTCGGCGATGGCGTAAAGCGGCGCCGACACGGGCGCCCAGTTGGGCTTGAAGCAGGTCGCCATCGCCAGGATGAAACCGACGATCAAGCCGCCGAGCATGTAGGGCTGAATCGCGGCCGGATTGAGCGGCGTGTACTGCGTCCAGGTCCAGCCGGCGGTAATCATCAGCAGGACGAACAGCACGATTGTCTTGTTGATCGCGCCGCTTAATGTCATCGTCTCGCCGATGCCGATCTGCGGCATCTCGCGGAATCCGCTGGTGCGGAAGGCGGGGTTGGTCGATTTCATCATGTTTCTGGCCATTGTGGTACCTTTCGGATGCCTGAAATTCAGGACGGCATTGTCGCTTTAGAGCGCTGCCTGTTCAAATAGTTGCGGTCGAAACCGGGGGTTTTCAAGCAAGTGTTGGTATTCGATGCGTTGGCGGCAGGAGCGACGCTGGTCACCGTCAACGACCGCCTGGCGCGCCATTTGCGGCATCAATGGAGCGAGCGCTGCCGGGACGCTGGCCGCGCCGCGTGGGAAACGCCCGCCGTCTATTCATATTCCGGCTGGCTCTCGCGCCTCTACGCGAGCCGCCGCGATGCCGCCCTCGGCGGTGCGGCGGCGGTGGACGCCATGATGCTCTCATCGTCCCAGGCCGAGGCGTTGTGGATCGAAGTGATTCGTCGATCGAGCCAAGGCGGCGCGCTGTTGCAGCCGGCGGCGACTGCCGAACTTGCGATGGAAACCTGGCGGCTCTGCAGGGCATGGCGCGTGCCGTTTGCGCGGTTGGTCACCGGCAACGACGACAGCGCCGCCTTCGCCGATTGGGCGCGTGCCTACGAGGACTTGTGCGCGCGGAATAACTGGTTGGACAGCGCGACGCTCGCTGATTGGCTGCGCGGGGAACTCGACCATCTGGAATTGCCGGAACGCCTGGCGTTCGCCGGCTTCGACGAATGGACACCGCAGCAGGCCGCACTGCTCGATGCCATAGAGGTGCAAGGCGCCGCCGTTGTCCGCGAGGGTCTGCCGGACAAACCGGTCGCCGCCATTCAAGCCGTTGCCGCGGCGGATGCCGACGCCGAATTGCGCCAGGCGGCGCTCTGGGCGGCCGATCACCTGAAGGCCGATCCGGATTGCCGCATCGGCATCGTCGTGCCCGATCTCCAGGCTCGCCGTGAGGCCGCCATTCGCGCCGTTACCGCTGCCATCGATCCGGCCACGCTCGCGCCGGCGGCTGGCAAACAGGCGCTGCCGGTCAATGTTTCTCTGGGGGCCGCGCTCGCCGATGCACCGCTGGTTCACGACGGGTTGCTGGCGCTGGACTGCAGCGGTCCGACGTTTGAACTTGAGGACATCGGCCGCCTGTTGCGTTCGCCCTTCATCGGCGGCGCCGACACGGAGCGGTCCGGCCGGGCGCAACTCGACGTCCGCTTGCGGCAGCGCGGCGAGGCGCGAATTAACAGCGGAACGTTGCACTACTTTGCGAAGCAGACGGAATGCCCGCTGTGGAATCAGCGGTGGGCGGCTTTTCAGCAGGTGTTTCTCGACGCGCCTCGAGCCGCGGGGCCGCGTGCGTGGGCGGAAACTTTCGACAGCGCCTTGTCGGCATTCGGCTGGCCTGGGGAGCGGAAGCTTGGCAGCGCCGAATACCAGACCCTCGAATCATTTCGCGAATTGTTGACGGACTTCGCCCGGCTGGAACTGGTTCTCACCAAGCCGCTGCGCCGTGGCGAAGCCTTGAGTCGTCTGCGGCGGCTCGCTGCGCAGCGTCAATTTCAGCCGCGGCACGGGGATGCGCCGGTGCAGGTATTGGGCATGCTGGAGGCGGCCGGGCTCGATTTCGATGGGCTCTGGATCGCGGGAATGGACGACCGTAAATGGCCGGCGCGCGTTGAGCCGAATCCGTTTATTCCCGCCGCGGTGCAACGCGAGTATGGCGTGCCTCACTCGTCGGCGGAGCGCGAACTGGCGTTCGCGGAAGCAATCATGCGGCGGCTGTTCGGCGCTGCGCCGGAGGTGGTGGTGAGTTGGCCGGCGCGGGAGGGGGACGTCGCGTTGCGGCCGAGTCCGCTGGTGAAGATCGGGGTTCGGGAGTCGGGACCCGGGGTCCGGGAAGGGCGAAGCAACGAAGATCTGGACTGGCGCAAGCAAATCTATCTGAACTCGCACCTCGAAACGCTTGTGGACGATCGCGCGCCGCCGTTGACTTCCGGAAGCGTGATTCGCGGCGGAGCGGGGCTGCTCAAGGATCAGGCGGCGTGTCCCTTCAGGGCGTTCGCGAGCCGCAGGCTTGGCGCGAACATGCCATCCTTGCCGTCGCCCGGCCTCGATGCCGCGGTGCGCGGCCAACTGGTTCATTCGATGCTGGAGCTGTTCTGGCAAACGGTGGGCGATCAGGCGACACTCGCGGCGATGGATGACGAAGCGCGCACAGCCGCGATCGACTGCGCGGTCGAGGCGGCATTGACGGCGGCGGATCGGAAGCTCGCCGCGACGCTGTCGCCGCGCTTGCGCGCGCTGGAAGCGACGCGACTGCGCGGGCTGCTGGCGCAGTGGCTGGAGAAGGAACTGCTGCGCGCGCCGTTCAAGGTCGTCGCGCACGAAGACGATGCGACACTGTCGCTCGCGGGCCTGGGGCTGCAATTCCGAATTGATCGCATAGACGCCCTGGCCGATGGCGGCGAGGCCATTGTCGATTACAAGACCGGCATGATCAGTGGCGACGTGTGGAGCGGCGACCGCCCCGATGAGCCGCAGTTGCCGGCATACGCGCTAAGCCGCGGAGACAGCGTCACGGCTGTCCTGTTTGGCAGTCTGCGCCGCGACGACAAATTCGGCTGGCGCGGCATCGCTTCGGACCGGACGGGCATTCAGCCGTTGTACCGGGGTGCCGACGAGACCGATCCAGCCAGCCTGCGGCCTGAGTGGCGCGCCACGCTGGAGGCGCTGGCGGCGTCGTTTCGGGACGGTGACGCCCGCGTCGATCCAAAAACATTCCCCGGCACTTGTGCCTATTGCGGCCTGCAGGCGTTGTGCCGCGTCGCGGAGCAGGATGATGAATAAGGACAAAGACGCCGCGGCCCGCCGCACCGCGCTCGATCCCGAACGCTCTTTCATCGTGCAGGCGCCGGCGGGGTCCGGCAAAACCGAACTGCTGACGCAGCGGTACCTGCGTTTGCTGGCGACGGTCGAATCGCCTGAGCAGATTCTGGCCATCACGTTCACACGCAAGGCGGCCGGCGAGATGCGTGACCGAGTGCTGAAGGCGATCGCGGCGGCAGCCGACGAAACGCCGCCGACCGAAGCGCACCGCGCGCTGACGTGGAAGCTCGCGCGCGCCGTGCGCGAGCGCGATGCCGAGGCTGGCTGGCAGTTGGCGTCGTATCCGTCTCGCCTCAGGATCGATACGCTCGATTCGTTCACCGGCTCGCTGACGCGGCGACTGCCGTTGACTGCAGGTCTTGGCGTGACGCCGCACATTACCGAACGGGCGCGGGAACTGTATGTCGAGGCGGCGCGGCGTACGGTGGCCGCACTGGAAGACAACAACGACTTCGCCGACGCCGTGGCCGCGCTGCTTGCGCATCTCGATTACGACACGCAGAAGCTGGAGGAATTGCTGGTCGGGATGCTCGCAAAGCGCGACCAGTGGCTGCGACTGATCCATCGCGGCGGCAATCGGGACCTGCTGGAAGCGGCACTCGCGCGGGAAGTGGAAGCGCAACTGGTCCTGCTGCGGGCCAGCGTGCCGGCGGACGCTGGCAGCGATATGGTCGAGTTGGCCCGCGCCGCGGCCCAAAACGTAATCCGGGCCGGCCGCGAGAGCGATCAGTGCGCCTGCGCCGAACTCGACGAACTTCCCGGCACGGCGGCCGACCATTTGAAGGCGTGGCAGGCACTGGCATGCACATGGCTGACGAAGGAACGTGCCTGGCGCAGGCAGCTGACCAGGCGCGAAGGCTTTCCGGCGGACCAGAAAGCATTCAAGGCGCAAGCCCAGGCGCTGCTGTCGCGTCTGGTCGAGGCGCCGGCGTTTCACGTGCGCCTCGCGGCGGTGCGGGATCTTCCGCCGGTCGAATACACAGATCAGCAATGGGCCATTCTTCAGGCGCTGATCGAACTGCTGAAACTTGCGGCCGCGCAGTTGCAGGTGGTGTTCGGTGAGCAGGGCAGCGTCGATTTCACCGAGATTGCGCTGCGCGCGCTGCAGGCGCTCGGCGATGCCGGTGCGCCGACCGATCTTGGACTGGCGCTCGATTACCGGCTGCAACACATCCTGGTGGACGAATTTCAGGATACGTCCTGGAGCCAGTTTGCGCTGCTCGAACGCCTGACTGCCGGCTGGACTCCGGGCGACGGCCGCACGCTGTTTCTGGTCGGCGACCCGATGCAGTCGATTTACCGCTTCCGCGAGGCGGAGGTGGGGCTGTATCTCAGGGCATGGCACGAAGGCATCGGCGACATTTCGCTCGAACCGCTCGAACTCGCTATCAACTTCCGGTCCACGGGGGCCATCGTAGGCTGGAACAATCGGGCCTTCGCGACACTGTTTCCCGCCGAGGCGGACATGGCTGCCGGCGCGGTGCCGTACGCCGCGGCCATTGCCGACGACGAGAACGAGGGCGAGGGCGGCGTGGAGATCGTCACGCGCTTCGACGAACGCCCGGACGAAGCTGCGCGCATAGTCGAACTGGTCCAGGCCCGGCGGCGCAGCGCGCCAGGAGAGACCATTGGCATCCTGGTACGCAACAAGAAACATGCAGCGCTCGCCATGGCGGCGCTGCGCGAAGCCGGTTTCAAGGCGCAGGCGGTCGATCTCGAACCGCTGGGCGACCGCCAGGTCGTACGCGATCTGACTGCCCTGACGCGTGCGCTCGCGCACCTTGGCGACCGGGTGGCCTGGCTGGCCATTCTGCGGGCACCCTGGTGCGGCTTGAACCTGGCCGATCTGGCCGCGCTGGCCGAGGGCGCGGATGGCAGCATCTGGACGTTGTTGAATGATGCCCAACGGTTGCAGGCGCTCTCACCGGATGGTCGTGAGCGCGCGGCTCGTGTGATCCCTGTGCTGGCAGCAGCGCTGGAAAAACGGCGCCGCCAGCCGCTGAGAAGGTTGATCGAGGGGACCTGGCTGGCGCTCGGTGGCCCCGCCTGCATTACCGAGCCCGTCGATCTCGACAACGCAGACGCCTTCTTTGCCCTGCTCGACGAAGTCGAACAGGCCGGTGATCTGAGCGATGCCGGCGTGCTGGAAGAGCGCCTCGGCGATTTGTGCGCGCGCCCGGCGCCGGACGCCGATCCCGGCTTGCAGGTCATGACGATTCACAAGGCCAAAGGGCTCGAGTTCGATACCGTGATCGTGCCGGCGCTGGAGCGCCTGCCGAAGTCCGACGAGCGGCAACTGCTGCTGTGGCTGGAACGGCCCCGCGCCGGCGGCGTTCCCGACTTTCTGCTCGCACCGATCGCATCGGCGGAAGACCGACAGGACGCGCTGTACGACAGCCTCAAAATCATGCGCCAGCGGCAGGATGAACTGGAACAGATGCGGCTGTTATACGTCGCCGCGACGCGCGCGCGGCGGCGTTTGTACCTGCTCGGGAGCGTCAAGCATAAAGAGGGCAAGGATGGCGTCGAACTGAAACAGCCGAATGCCCGGTCTTTGCTCGCGAAGCTCTGGCCGCACATCGCGCCGGCTTTTGATGAGGCATTCGCGGCTGCACCGTCGGCTGAGCCGGGCGAGGCAGCGTCGCCGGAGCCGGCCCCGTTGCGGCGCCTGGTGTCCGGATGGCAAACGCCACAGCCGGCCAAAATTGATTGGCATGGCGGCGCGGAACCCGATGTCGCCGCGACCGCCGCGGTCGAATATTCCTGGGCCGGCGAAACAGCCCGTCGTGTTGGATCGCTGGTGCACGCGCTGCTCGACCGCATCGCGCGCGACGGCGTCGAGCGATGGTCGCCGGAACAGGTTGAAGCGCTCGCACCGATGCTTGAGGCGCGATTGCGCTGGGACGGCGTGCCGGCGGCCGAACTTGAAACTGCGCGGAACCGGGTCGTCACCGCGGTAACGGCCACGCTCGCGGACGATCGGGGCCGGTGGCTGCTTGCGGACCACGAACAGGCCCACAGTGAATACGCCTTGTCGGGCCTCGTCGACCAGCGGCACGTCAGCGGCGTGATCGACAGGACGTTTATCGAGGACGACGTCCGCTGGATCGTGGATTACAAAACCGGCAGCCATCAGGGGGGCGGCCTCGACACGTTCCTCGCCAGCGAGCGGGAGCGTTACGCATCGCAGATGACGACCTACGCGCGCCTTTTTGCTGCGATGGAGGACCGGCCGGTCCGGACGGCGCTTTATTTCCCGTTGATGAACGGATGGATCGAGTGGCAAGCGCTCGAGCGCTAAAATACCCCCATGTCCGAATCAAAACTCGAAAACAGCCTGACAGTCGCGATCTCCTCGCGTGCGCTCTTCGACCTCGAAGAAAGTCACCGCGTGTTCGTCGATCAGGGTCTTGAAGCCTACTCGCAATACCAGATCGATCACGAAGACGATCTGCTGCAACCGGGCATTGCGTTCCCGCTCGTCAACAAGCTGCTAAAGCTCAACCGCGACGCGCACACGCCGCGTGTCGAGATCATCCTGCTCTCGCACAACAGCGCGGATACCGGTTTGCGTATCTTCAATTCGATCGAACACTTCAAGCTCGACATCACCCGCGCAGCCTTCACCAACGGCTTGTCCCCGTATCGTTACGTCGAGCCATTCGGTGCGGACCTGTTTTTATCGGCCGAGCCCGACGATGTGCGGCGCGCACTGGAGCAGGGACACGCAGCGGCGACGATCGTGCCATCACGCGGCGGGGCAGGGGACTCCGAACAACTGCGAATCGCGTTCGACGGCGACGCCGTTCTGTTTTCCGATGAAGCGGAAAGAATCTACAAGGAGCAGGGCCTCGAAGCCTTCGCGGCCAGCGAACGCGCCGCGGCGCGCCAACCGTTGAGCGGCGGTCCGTTCAAGAATTTCCTTGCAGGCTTGTCGCGCATCCAGGCCGAATTTCCGATCGATAATTCTCCGATCCGCACGGCACTGGTCACCGCGCGTTCAGCCCCGGCGCACGAGCGCGTGATTCGCACCCTGCGCGGCTGGGGCGTACGCATCGACGAAGCCCTGTTCCTCGGCGGACGTCCGAAAGGCGCGTTCCTGAAAGCATTCGGCGCGGACATTTTTTTCGACGACCAGCGTGTTCATTGCGACTCAGCGGCAGGCGTCGTCGCAACAGGTCATGTTCCACACGGCGTAGCGAACGAGTAAGCCCAGGGAGGCCACAACGCTTCCGGGCGGGGGTGCGGTGACTTCTCCCAGGGCTGTGTTCGACACGGATGTCGAACCCAGAGCCTACAGGGATGTATTCACGGCGTCCCTGGGAGAAGGCACCGTGGCGCCGCCCCTCGCGACAGCATCTGGGACTTGCGGTGAGGGCGGTGGGGTAGCTTCTTCCGAGACACGCCATGAATACATCCATGCAGGCTTCCTCCGGACATCCCTGTCCTACGAGAGTCTCGGAAGAAGCTACCCCACCGCCTCGACACGTTGTCGTATCCCCGAACCCCGTTTTCTACCAAATCTTGCACACTTGCTTGTTCACCATCGGACTCGAATCCGGCAGGTGAAATGCCTTCTGAAACTGCGGCATGTTGGCGAGCGTGCCATTGACGCGGTACTTCGCCGGCGGGTGCGGATCGACCGTCACCTGCAGACGCGCCGCCTGTGGCCGGATGTTGCTCGCCCAGACGTGCGCGAAACCGAGGAAGAACTGCTGTTCCGGCGTGAAGCCGTCGATGCTCCTGGCGTTCTTGCGCGCGTCGGACGCTTCATAAGCCTTGTAGGCCAGGGTCAGGCCGCCCAGGTCGCCGATCGCCTCGCCGGTCACCAGCTTGCCTTGTACGTGCTTGCCGCCTGCGACCGTATACGTCGAGAAGCGATCCGCGATGCACCTGGCGTTGGCCTTGAATCGTTTCAGGTCACCCGCCGTCCACCAGTCGCGCAGATTGCCATGCCCGTCGTACTGGCTGCCTTCGTCATCGAAGCCGTGGCTGATCTCGTGGCCCATGACCGCGCCGACCGCACCGTAATTGATCGCCGCCGGCGCCTTCGGATTGAAGAACGGCGGCTGCAGGATGCCCGCCGGGAACACGATCTCGTTCATTGACGGATCGTAGTACGCGTTCACGGTCTGCGGCGTCATGCCCCATTCGCTGCGATCAACCGGTTGGCCAATCTTGTCGAGTTCGCGCCGCGTCTCGAACTGTGCGCTGCGCATCACGTTCAACACGTACGGTCCGCGGTCGATCTTCAGGCTGGAATAATCGCGCCGTTTGTCGGGATAGCCGATTTTCTCGTTAATCATCGACAGCTTGATGAGCGCCTGCTTCTTCGTTTCCGTGCTCATCCAGTCGAGCATCATGATGTCATCGCGCAGCGCGGCCTCGATATTCTTGAGAATCTTCCTTACGCGCTCTTTCGATTCCGGCGGAAAATATTTCTCCACGAATATCCTGCCGACGGCGAAACCGATGGCGCGATTCTCGGCGCTGGCGACGCGCTGCCACCGCGGGTGGAGTGCCTGCGCCCCGGTAAGCTTCGCGCTGAACGCGAAGTCTTCCTTCACGAATGGTTTGGACAGATACGGCGCCGCCGCGTCCAGCAGATGCCAGCGAAGATACGTCTTCCATTCATCGAGCGGCACTGTCTTAATTAGCGTCGCCAGGGCCTTGAAGAACTTCCGGTTGGTGACGTTGATACTTTCGATTTGCGGTACACCTGCGAGCACGAAATAGCTATGCCACGAAAAATCGGGCGTCAACTTGTCAAGCCCGTCGAGTTTCGTCGGGTGATAGATCGCCTTTGGATCACGACGCGCAACGCGTGACATCGATGCCTTCGCCAGGCGGGTCTCGATCGTCATGATGTCGTTCGCGCCTTTTGCGGCGGCGTCGCCGGCTATCCCTGACAGCGTCAGCATGCTGGCGACGTGCTTGACGTATGCCTCGCGCAGCGCCTTCGACTTCTTGTCCGTCTTGAGGTAATAGCTGCGGTCCGGCAAGCCGAGGCCGCCCTGGTCCGCGACGCCGATGACCTGCGTGCTGTCCTTGAAGTCTTGCATTGAGCCGAAGTCGAACAGCGCTTCGACGCCCATGGCCTGCAAGCGCACCAGTTCGGATTGCAGATCCCCGAGGCTGTCGATGGCGTTAATGCGTTTGAATTCCGCCTCAAGCGGCTTCAGGCCCGCAGCATTGATCGCCTTGACGTCCATGCCGCTGGCATAGAAGTCGCCAATCTTCTGCGTGACGCTGCCTTCCTGCGCATCCTTGTCGGCCGCCGCGCGCTCAAGAATCTTGCGGATGCGCTTCTGGTTAAGCTCGTGCAGTACGCTGAACGTACCCCAGCGCGAGTAAGCCGGTGGGATCGGGTGGGCCTTGCGCCAGCCGCCGTTGGCAAACTCGAAAAAGTTGTCGCCCGGTTTCACGCTGCGGTCGAGGTTGGCCGGATTGAAGCCGTCGCTGGCGCCCGACTGCTGGCTCGCGGCGAGCGCGGCGGCGGAGGCGGCGAACAATACGGCCGAGAGTGCGCACGCCCATAGATTATTGGAAAGACGCATGGAATTGCTCCGTTACCGCTTGTTCGAAAAAACCACAGGTAATGCAGAACCGTGCGGTGTCGCCAGCCGTCGATGATGCCCCACCGCCGCCAGCGCCGCAAACTTTTCCGTCGGTCCCGACTGCGTTCGCTAAAGCTATGAGTTACACTTCCATTCATAAGGAGGTTCGAACATGAAGAAATTGATTTCGCTCCTGGCAGCCCTGGCGATGGTCGGGTTGATGCCGGGCATGGCGTCGGCCGCCGCCGAGCAAACTGCCACCGCGACACCCCCCGGGCCGATCCAGATCAACGTTGACGTCACTGACGCGGCGCGCAAGGTTTTTCACGCGCATATCGTCATGCCGGTACAGCCCGGCCCGTTGACGCTTTATTACCCGAAGTACATTCCCGGTGAACACGGGCCGACCGGTCCGGTCGTGAACCTCACCGGCCTCGTCTTTACCGCAAATGGCAAGAAACTCGAGTGGCGGCGCGACGCCGAGGACATGTACACCTTCCATCTCGATATTCCCAAGGGCGTGTCGAAGCTCGAGATTGCTTTCGACTTCCTGTCTCCGGTCGGCGGTGGCGACTTTACCGCCGGCGTCTCCGCGACGCCGAAGCTGGTCGACCTGAACTGGAACCAGGTCGCCTTGTATCCGGCCGGTTTTCCGACGAGCGAACTGACCTACGACCCAAGCCTGACATTGCCGCAGGGCTGGCAGTTCGCGACGGCGCTGAACGTAGAGGACCGCGACCGCAACAAGGTTCACTTCAAGCCGGTGACGTTCAACAACCTGGTCGATTCGCCGGTCATTTCCGGTCAGTACTTCAAGCAGGTCAACCTCGCGCCGAAGTCCGACGTGCACCGCTATCTCGACATCGTCGCCGATTATCCGAAGGCGTTGACGATGTCGGCCAGTCAGGTGCTGGCATTCCAGCACCTGGTCGATCAGGCGCAGGCGCTGTTCCAGTCGCATCACTACACCGAATATCATTTCCTGCTGACCCTGAGTTCACGGACGGCGCACTTCGGGCTGGAGCACCATCAATCCAGCGACGATCGCTATCGCGCCGACTTCTTCACCAACGACAAGTCGTTTCTGCTTGGGGCGAGCCTCCTGCCGCACGAGTACATCCACTCGTGGAACGGCAAATTCCGCCGCCCCGCGGAACTGTACCAGCCGAATTTCGAAAACCCGGAGCACACTGCCATGCTGTGGGTTTACGAAGGTCTGACGGACTATTGGGCCGACGTGTTGACGGCGCGCAGCGGCTTGCGCACGCAGAAGGAAGAGCGGGAGGCGCTGGCGCTGACCGCCGCGGGCATGGACCATCGTCCGGGCCGGGCCTGGCGGCCGCTGATCGACACTACAATCGCGGCGCAACTGCTATACGGCTCGCCGGGTTATTGGTCCAACTGGCGGCGTGGCACGGACTTCTATTCCGAGGGTCAGCTGATCTGGCTTGGCGTCGATACCAAGATTCGCGAACTCAGCAACGGCAAGCATTCGCTCGATGATTTCGCGCGCCTGTTTTACGGCATGAACAACGGCAGCTACGTTACCAAGACCTACACCTTCGACGACCTCGTCAACACGCTGAACAAGGTGCAGCCGTACGACTGGCGTTCATTCCTGCACAACCTGCTGTTCCGCCGCGAATACCACGCGCCACTGGGCGGTATCGAGCGCGGCGGCTGGAAGCTCGTTTATACCGATGAGCGTTCGGACTTTCAGAAGGCGAGCGAATCACTCAGGCACTATCGCAACCTGATGTTCGGCATCGGGTTTACCTTGAACGACAAAGGCGATATTCGCGATGTGCTGTGGGATGGCCCAGCGTTCAAGGCGGGGCTCGGCCCGGGGATGAAGATCAACGCGGTCAACGGTGTGAAGTTCAGTCCGGACGTGCTGATTCGCGCCATCACCGACGCAAAAGACAGCAAGGAGCCGATCCAGTTGATCGTCGACAACCAGGGTTACATCAAGACTTACGAGGTCGATTACCACGACGGCCTGCGCTTTGCGCACCTGGAGCGCGTCGAGGGCAAGCCGGATTTGCTGAGCCAGATTTTCGAGACGGTTAAAGTGAAAGAGTAGTCGGTAGACTCGTTCGTCCTGAGCCTTGTCGAAGGACTTTTGAGAGTTGCTTCGACACGGTTCGGCACGAACGAAACTCAGCGCTGCCTTACGTTACTTTCCGCGGCCGCCGGATCCAGCCGGAATCCCTCACTGACTCCTCTTCGAGCCGCCGGCGGCGCACTTCGAGAATCGGGGCGCGGCCCAGATAGCCCAGCAGATTGCCGCGATCGACGCGATCCACCACCAGCAGGCGGCCGACCTGGTTGTTCAGCATCCGATTCAGCGCATTGCTTAGCAACTCGTCCGGGAAGGTGACGATCAAATCCGTTTCTCCGGCATCCAGCACCGTCATGTCCGGATCGTACGGCCGCTCCAGGCTGCGCAGCACATCGCCGCGTGTGATGATGCCGACCACGCGACCGTCGTCGTTGACAATGGCATGCGCCTGGTGCCGCGTCACGACCGGGTCATGATGCCCCAGCCGATCGGCGAGTTCGCTGAGCAGCATGTCCGCCTTGAGCGTCGGCGGCTGGCGATCCATGACTTCCGCGACCGTCGTTTGCTGCAACATGTCCACTTCGTAGTCGGTCTGGATGCGCACGCCGCGGCGGCGCAGCTTTTCGGTCATGATCGATGAGTCGCGCATCAAGTAATACGCCACCATGTTTGCAAGCACGCAGACGATCATCAGCGGCAGCACCGAGTTGTAATTACGCGTGATTTCAAAGGCGAAAATGATCAGCGTGAATGTTGCACGCGCCGCCGCCGCAAATGTGGCCGCCATGCCGACCAGCGCAAACGCGGCCGGGTCGAGATGCACGCCAGGCACTATCGCATTTGCGATGAGCGCGAACGCGCCGCCGATCGCGCCGCCAACCATGAATGTCGGGGCAAGCAGGCCGCCTGAAGTGCCGGAGCCGAGCGAAATCAGCATCGCGAGACCCTTGAACACGACGATCGACAGCAGCACCCACAACGACAGGCGCGCGTTGAGGATGTCGGTGATGGTGTCGTAGCCGACGCCCAGCACGCGCGGAAAGAAATAGCCGATGATGCCGAGACCCAGCGCGCCGATTGCCGGCCACCACATCTTGTCGAATGGCAGCTTTTCAAACAGGTCCTCAAGCCAGTACAGCAGGTTCGAGATTCCGACGGCAACCAGGCCACAAATCAGCGCCAGTACGACGTAAAACGGCAGCCCGGAGAGTACGTTGAACTGCGGTTCGCCGACGGTGAACAGCGGCCCCGGCCCGATGAGTTGAAAATGCACCGTGGTCGCGATGGTGCTCGCGATCACCAGCGGAATGAACGAGCGCGATTTGAACTCGAACAGCAGTAACTCGATGGCCAGAATGACGCCGGCGATCGGCGTGTTGAATGTGGCGGCCATGCCGGCCGCCGCGCCACAGGCGAGCAGCACCTTGCGTTCCGCCGCGGTGGTGTTGATGATCTGGCCAACGATGGAGCCCATCGCGCCGCCGGTCTGAATGATCGGGCCCTCGGCGCCGAACGGACCGCCGGTGCCGATCGCGATGGCGGCCGAAATCGGTTTGAAGATCGCGACGCGCGGAGAGATGCGGCTGCGGTTGATGGCGATGGCTTCCATGGCTTCTGGAATGCCGTGGCCGCGAATCTTGTCGGTGCCGAACTTGATCATCAGGCCGACGATCAGTGCACCGGCGACCGGAATCAGGATGATCCAGGCGCCAGCCGGGCTGTCATAAACATGCGGGAAGTACGTTGCCACCCGACCGAAGAACACGAGGTTGGTAATCAGGCCGATCAGCTTGTAAAGACCGAAGGCGACGAAGCCCGCCAGCAGTCCGATACCGGCGCTCAGCAGGGCGATCAGAAAAATACGGAATTCGTGAAGATCGAGTGGCGCGGTCTGCGCGCTGGTATCGGGTCGCGGCATAAATGTTCTGGGAAATCAGGAGTTATCGCGGTACGCGGCAGCCGCCGCGCACGCCGTTCGGAGACAGCAAAACCTGCCACAACTGGCTGCGCCGAGAACGAAACGTCCCGGCGCTGGCTTGGAGGTAGTAGGTCCACATGCGGTAGAAGCGTTGATCGTAATCGTTTTTCAACTCGTCCCAGTGGACCCGGAAATTATGCAGCCATTGCAATAGGGTTCGATCGTAGTCGGCGCCGAAATTGTGCCAGTCCTCGAAGATGAACAGGCCTTCGATCGCGGTGGTGATCTGGCGGGCCGAGGGCAGCATCGAATTTGGAAAAATATAGCGCGCGATCCACGGGTCGGTTTTGTTCACTGAGGTATTCGTGCCGATGCAGTGCAGCAGGAACAGGCCGTCGTCCGCCGCCAGCAGGCGCCGCGCGGTTTCCATGTAAGTGCGGTAATTCTTGTAGCCGACATGCTCGAACATGCCGATCGACACGATGCGGTCGAAATGGCCTTCAATGTTGCGGTAATCCTCGAGCCGGATGTCGATCGGCAGCCCGCGGCAGCTTTCGCGCGCGTAGTTTGCCTGTTGTTCCGATACCGTGACACCGACTGCCTCGACCCCGTACCGCTCCGCGGCAAATTTCACCATGCCGCCCCAGCCGCAACCGATATCGAGCAGCTTCATGCCGGATTCGAGGCGGAGCTTGCGGCAGATCAGGTCGAGCTTGGCTTCCTGCGCCTCGTCGAGCGTTTGTGCGTCTTTCCAGTAACCGCAGCTGTACATCATGTGCTTGCCGAGCATGTACTGGTACAAACGGTTGCCCTTGTCATAGTGATGGCGACCGATCTCGAACGAGCGCGAGCGGCTTTGCAGATTGAACAGCCGTGCCTGTGCCGAGCGCAGGCCGTCCTTCCACGTCACGACCTTGTCATCGATGCGCGCGGCGAAGAGGCGGGCAAAAAACTCGTCGAGGCGGGTGCAATCCCACCAGCCGTCCATGTAGGCTTCGCCGACCCCGATCGAGCCTTCGGCGAAGGCTCGTGCATAAAGACGCGGGTCGTGAACGCGAATATCCCACGGCCGGCTTCCATCGATTTCGATGTCCGCACTTTGCAACAACTCCGCCGCGCGACTCCTGAATTTCTGGCTCGGCGCCGCGGTGCTTTGCGGTTGCTGGCTGTAGGGTGTGCTCATCTTGGCAGTTGCCTGCGCGGCGAAACGGCGAATTTTAACGTATCTGCCGGGTCACGTCAGGTGATTCCAGAGGCGCCGTTGTTTAGGGTAGAGTACCGCCTCACCTTCGTTCGCCGCTCCATCATGCTCCAATCCATCATCGCCGCCGTCGCCGGTTTTGTCATCTCGACCATCTCCGGCATGGGCTATCGCGGCATCGTCGTACTGATGGCGATCGAGAGCGCCTGCATTCCGCTGCCGTCCGAGATCGTAATGCCGTTCTCTGGCTACCTGGTCACGACCGGCCGGTTCTCACTGTGGGCGGTCGCGCTGGCGGGCGCGATCGGCTGTGTCGTCGGATCGCTGATCGCATATTACGTCGGCTTGCGCGGTGGCCGCCCGCTGGTGGAGAGGTTCGGTCGCTATGTGCTGATTTCGTCAGAGGATCTCAACCGGGCCGATCGCTGGTTCGAGCGCTACGGCGACGTTGCCATTTTCGTCAGCCGCCTGCTGCCGGTGGTGCGGACGTTCATTTCACTGCCCGCCGGCATCGCGCGTATGCGCGTCGTCCGGTTCATCGTGCTGACCTTCGCGGGGTCGTTCATCTGGTGCCTGGGCCTCACCTGGATCGGTGTCAAACTGGGCGAGCATTGGGACACGCTGGGGATTTACTTTCATCGATTCGACGCGCTGATTGTGGCGCTGGCAGTCGCGGCGCTCGTCTGGTACGTGTGGCGGCACCTCAAGGGACGAAGGAAAGCGGGAAAAACGGGCGAATCGATTTGAAAATCTGGAAGGCGCCGGTCCGCTATCGACCGACAGATATTGGTCGGGGTGAGAGGATTTGAACCTCCGGCCCCTACGTCCCGAACGTAGTGCTCTACCAAGCTGAGCTACACCCCGATCAAGCCGCGTACTATACGGGATGGGGTACGCCAATACAATGCAGGGAAGGCGTTGCCATAAGTTTGGCTTTGGCCGTATCATCGTGGCGACGGCTTAACATATAAGGCCTTCAAAAACATGAATCGCAATCCGGACTCAATGCTTTCCGAGAGGACGGCCAAGGAGAATGCGCGCCTGGCGGCAGGGCTGCGCAATGTCTCAGCCGGCGTCACTATTGTTGAGCCGATGGCCAGCGACGGTTTCCGCCGCACGTATGTCAATCCGGCCTTCGGCGCGATGACCGGCTATGACCCCGACGAACTGGTTGGCCGCGACTGGCAAACGCTGCTGGGTCCGGATACCGATCCGGACGCAGTCGAGAAAATAATCTGGGCGCTGCGCAACCAGGAAGCGGCCGCCGTCGAAATACTTTATTACCGCAAGGATGGCACGCCCTTCTGGAACGAAGTCAGTCTGGCGCCGGTGTTCATCGCGGACGGGACGCTCAATTTTTACCTCTGCATGCACGTCGATGTGACCGCGCGCGTGCGCGTGCGGCTGACGCTCGAAGAGCGCACGTCGATGCTTGCCGACGCGGAGCGTATTGCGCACCTTGGCCATTGGACATGGGAGATCAAGACCGGCCGCGTGTGGTGGTCGGACGAGGTGTACCGCCTCCACGGTCTTGACCCGGCGAGGACGCAGCCGACATTCAAGGCGCTGCTGGCATCCTATCATCACAAGGATCGCGCGGCGGCGGAACGGATTCTCCGTGAAGCCGCCGATTCCGGCGCGGCATTCGCCTATGATGCCCGTCTCGTGCGGCCGGGCGGAGAGGTTCGCTGGGTGCATATCGAAGGCCGGCACGTGACACGCGTGTCGGGCGCGACGTGCCTGTTCGGCATCATGCAGGACATTACGCAGCAACGCGATGCCGAGGAAGCAATCAAGGGACGCGAGGAGAAGTACCGCAGGCTGATGGAAACGGTGCCGCTCGGCATCAAGGAGATCGACACCCAGGGGCGGATCATTTACGCCAATCCGGTGCACGATCTGGAACTCGGCTACAGCAGCGACGAGATGATCGGCGCTTCGGTTTTCGATCTGATCCCCGACGAGAACTCCCGCCGCCAGGCGTTGACAGAATTCCGAAACGTCATCAACGGCCGGCAGGCCCACTTTACCTCGGCCTATCGCACGGCCGCCGGCAAGATCGTGGATGTGGAAGTGCGTGCGGCCGCCACCCGCGACAGCCACGGCCGGGTCGACAGCATCATTACCGTCACGAGCGACATCACCGAGCGGTTGAGCTATGAAAAGCGCCTGCGCCAGCTCGCCTATTACGACGGGTTGACCGATCTCGGCAATCGCCGCCTGTTTCGCGAATACCTGGAAACGGCGCTGAGCCGCAACGGGCAGGGGCGGATCGTTGCGGTGGCGCTGATCAATGTCGACAACTTCAAGCTTATAAATGAGGCCTTCGGGCGCGAGACGGGCGATTTCGTCATCACTTCGCTGGCGAAACGCCTGCAGCGCGGCGTCGCGGATGGCGAACAAATCGGACGGGTGGATGGCGACGAACTTGGCATCGTCATTGCGGGGAGCCGCGACCGTGGCGCGCTGGTCGGGCGGTTACGCGACCTGAAGAGCGCGCTCGAGGGGCCGCTGGATTGGGAAGGCCGCCGGATCGACGTCAGCCTGAGCGTCGGTGCCGCGGTCTGGCCGCAGGATGCCGCTGACGGCGACCAGCTTTTGCAGGCCGCGGACACCGCGCTGCGCGACGTCAAGCAGCACGAGCCCGGCAGCGTTCGTTTCTACAGCGCGGAAATGAAAACGGCAGCCGAAGAATTCATGGTGATGCGCAGCCGCCTGCGCGAGGCGCGCGGCCGCAGCGAGTTCTTCGTCGAATACCAGCCGCAGGTCGAGCTGCACAGCAATCGTATCGTCGGCTTCGAGGCACTGGTGCGCTGGCGCACGCCGCAGGGCAAGATCGTTCCGCCGTCGGAATTTATTCCGGTCGCCGAGGAAACGGGCGATATCGTCCCGCTCGGGTGGTGGGTCTTTGCCACGGTATGCGAGCAGATCAATGCCTGGAAGGCGGCGGGTCTGCGTCTTGCGCCGGTGTCGGTCAACCTGTCCGCGCGACAGGTATTGCAGGACGATCTGGCGCCGCGGGTCGCCAAGATTCTGCAGGGCACGGGGGTCAATTCGCGTTATGTCCAGCTTGAGCTGACCGAGACCGCGCTGATGGTCGACAGCCGCGGAGCGCTCAGGCGTATGCAGGAAATCAGCGACCTCGGCATCGGCATGGCCCTCGACGATTTCGGCACCGGCTATTCGTCGCTTAGCCATTTGAGCCGCTTCCCGATTGAAACCCTCAAGATCGACCGCAGCTTTATCGTTGAAATGACCCGCAGCACCAAGCAGGCCTCGCTGGTCAGCGCGATTATTGCGATGGGCAATCAGTTGGGCCTCGACGTGATGGCGGAGGGCGTCGAAACCGAGCGTCAGCTGCGGTTTCTCAAATCGCACCAGTGCGACATGGCACAGGGCTTCTACTACAGCCGGCCGGTGTCCGCTGCCGATGCCACCGATATGCTGAAGTTGGGCGTCATCAGACCGTTGCTGGTCGAGGCGATGTAGGTCGACGCTTGCGGCGTTCGGCAACGGGGCAAGTCGTAAGTCAGCGAAAGTCCCGCGACCGCTGCACCAGCCCGCCGAGCAATGCGCTGTGATCGGTCAGCCGACCGGCCAATACATGCAGCACGTCTTCGTCGCGCTGAACGATCCCGGTGACGCCGAGTAATCGGGAGGCGAG
>DASSBR010000027.1:0-2534 GCA_035698525.1 Gammaproteobacteria bacterium | reverse complement strand
CTCATGGTGCCCGCATCCCGTCTCTCGGCTTCGGCACCTTCATGCTCGAACCGGCCGACGCCCGGCGGATGGTGGAAGCCGCGCTCGGCATCGGCTACCGCCATATCGACACGGCGCAGCTGTATCACAACGAGACCGAGGTGGGCGCGGCGATCGCCGCCTCGGGCGTCGACCGCGGCGAGATTTTCCTGACCACCAAGGTGTGGATCGACCGCTTCCGGGCGGGCGATCTCGAAGCGTCCGCGGACGAAAGCCTGGCTCGGCTCGGCACCGACTACGTCGACTTGCTGCTGCTGCACTGGCCCAACGCGGACGTGCCGCTGGAAGAAACGCTGGAGGCACTGCAGCGCGTTCGCGCGGCCGGCAAAGCCCGGCATATCGGCGTCAGCAATTTCAACATCGCGCTGGTGCAGCAGGCGGTCGAAACGGTCGGCGCCGACGCGCTGGTCACCAATCAGGTCGAATATCATCCGTTTTTGAGTCAGCGCAAGGTACTGGCGCAGGCGCGCCAGTTCGGCATGCTGCTGACGGCTTATTGCCCGCTGGCGCAGGGCAAGGTCATCGGTAACGACACGCTGCGCGACATCGGCGCCCGCTATGGCAAGAGCGAGACGCAGATCGCGCTGCGCTGGCTGCTCGACCAGGAGGGCGTGATTGCCCTGCCGCGCACCAGCAACGAAGCCCATGCGCGGACCAACTTCGAAGTGTTCGACTTCCACCTGACGGAAGACGAACTGGCGCGCATCGACACGCTGCAGGGCGATGAGCGTCTGATCACGCCCGGCATTGCGCCGGCGTGGGACCGGCCGTAGCGGGGTTCCACGGTGACGCACCGCGATGAGCCACCGCGGCATGACGGCGGCGACGAGTCGGATGTGCCTGAAGTCCCTGAAGTTATCGACAAGCTGGAGCATCGGCGGCATCGTTATGCCCGTCGCAGTCTGCCGTTTCGCATCGCCTGGACGGCGGCGGGCTTCATTCTGACGCTCGCCGGCATCGTCATGCTGATCACGCCCGGCCCAGCGATGGTGCTGATACCGGCGGGTCTGGTGATGCTGTCGTTCGAATTCAAATGGGCGGAGCGGCTGCTCGATTACGGGCTGAAATGGGGCATCGAGGCCAAGCACTATGTCGATAACATGGACCCGCGCAAGCGCCGCGCGGCCACCATCGCCGGGACGGCACTCGCCCTGATCGTCCTCGGTGCGATCGTCTGGTACTGGTTTTTCGTGCGCCAGTAGGCGCGGCGGCTAGGGCCGGAAGAACAGACCCGCCACCTGCCCGGCGTCGTTCGTCACCACCTTGGCGCGCAAGTCGCGTTGTTTGAAATGGGTGGTCACT
The DNA here is from genome assembly GCA_035698525.1 of Gammaproteobacteria bacterium. GTDB lineage: Bacteria > Pseudomonadota > Gammaproteobacteria > Natronospirales > DASSBR01 > DASSBR01. The sequence goes on along the minus strand of DASSBR010000027.1, from coordinate 1,193 downwards.
AAGACGACGGTGTAGCCGTCACGACTCCTCTTCTCGGTCTTGCCGGTGCCCTGGTAAGGCCCGAACTGCGTCGTCAACTGATGCCAGACCTGCTTCAACCTGCTTGGCGGAAGCTTCTGCTTCATTGTCGTCGTGAAATCCGCTTCCGCCGCCGCGAACTGGCCGTTCGCGAACTCATGCACCAGCGTCTCGGCCTGTTGAACGCGGCTCTCGCTCGCCGCGGCGGCGGCGGCGGCCGCGCAGGTGGTGCCGGCGGCGAGAAACAGCAGTGCGGATACGGCGCAGATTGTTGTTGCTTTCATCATTGTTGACTCCTTGATGCTCTCCAGCCACAACCCATAACAGTTTACGCCTGACGGTCGAGCGTCATCTCGAAGAACTGATGCCAGGTCTTGCCGTCGCTCGAGAACTCGCCGATCTCGTGCCACTGCTGCTTGTCGTTGAGCTTGATAACGAAGCGGATTTTACCGCCGTGCGGGACGGTCATGTGCCAGGTCAGCGTATCGGCAGACACGTCGGCTTGCGTGTCGATCGCAGGCTGGCCGGCTTGCAGCGCGTACCAGCGATAGGCGTGCTGATGCCGATCGTACGAGGCGACGGCCAGGGCGTTGTGAATCGGCTCCCCGGCGTTGCCCGCATCGGTGCTCACGCCGGAGCCCTGGATCAGCAGTGCAGTACCACCGAGTTTCGGGGTGACGGTTTCGGTTTCCTGAAAGGTGTGGCGCTGGCCGCGAATGACTATCCAGCCGTCGCCTTGCCAGGTGCCGACCAGGAACGCCAGTTTCGCCATCGCGCCGGGCGCTTGCGTCGGGGCTTCGGCCATCGCGACGGAATACATCGTCGCAATGGCGGCCACCAGGGACGCGGTAATAATTGTTTTCATGATGAGCCTCGTATGTCAGTCGATCGGGTTCCGAGTATCGGGCCGTACCGACGCCGACGGTAGTTCGGAATGTCAGCGATCCGCCCTGACAGATGTCACGCCGTGCCCGGCTGATCGTCACTGAGCACGTTCCTGTTCGACTTGCCGATAGGCCACATACGAATAGATCGCCGGTACCACTGCAGCGCTGCCAACCGCAGCCATGAACGGCCCGACGCCAAGATCAAGCGCGCCAATGGCAATGATGGCCAGCCCGGCAAGCACGAACAGCCAGCCCCCGAGGCGGTGTGTGCGCGCCCAGACTTCGTCG
>DASSBR010000026.1:0-9063 GCA_035698525.1 Gammaproteobacteria bacterium | reverse complement strand
ACGTGCTTGCGCACGACCGGGTCGAATTTCTTCACTTCCATCTTGTCCGGGTGCAGGCGCTTGTTCTTCGTGGTGGTGTAGTAGTGCCCGGTGCCGGCGCTTGAAACGAGCTTGATCTTGTCTCGCATGGCCTGACTCCTGTTTAAACTTTTTCGCCGCGGGCGCGAATGTCCGAAACGACCTGCTCAATGCCGAGCTTGTCGATGATGCGCAGGCCCTTGGTCGAAACCCGAAGACTCACAAAACGCTTCTCGTTCGGCAGCCAGAAACGGCGCGCGTGGAGGTTCGGCAGGAAACGACGCCGCGTCTTGTTGTGCGCGTGCGAGACGTTATTCCCGCTCATCGGGCGTTTGCCGGTGACCTGGCAGACTCTCGACATGTTGGTAATCCTCGGGGCCCAAGCCCGTGCCAAGAAAAGCCGGTATTTATACCAATCTCGGCGTGCTAAAGCAAGCCGCGTTCCGCAAAAGAGACGGCTTCGCCGTCGCCGACGACGATATGATCCAGCACACGAATATCGACCAGCGCGAGGGCGTCGCGGAGCCGCCGGGTAATGCGTTCATCCGCGCCGCTGGGTTCCGCGACGCCGGATGGGTGGTTATGAGCGAATATGACGGCGGAGGCATTTCGCGCAAGGGCCTGTTTGACTACCTCGCGCGGATGCACGCTGGCGCCGTCGACCGTGCCGCGGAATAGCTCTTCGTACGCCACGACGCGGTTGCGGGTATCGAGAAACAGGCACGCGAAGACTTCATGCTCGAGATCCCGCAGCCGGGCCGCCAGAAATTGACGGGTCGCAGCCGGGCTCGTCAGCGCATCGCCCCGTTCAAGCGTCTCCTGCAAGTGGCGGCGCGCCATTTCGATGACGGCCTGAAGCTGGGCGTACTTGGCGTTGCCGAGGCCGAGCCGGGCACAGAAATCTCGGCGTCCGGCCTTGAGCAGCGGCCTCAAGCCGCCAAAGTCAGACAGCAACTCGCGCGCCAGATCGACCGCGCTGCGTCCCGACACCCCGGTGCGTAAGAAAATGGCCAGCAATTCGGCATCCGACAGCGCGCCCGATCCGCGTGCGAGCAATTTCTCTCGCGGCCGCTCATCGGCCGGCCAATCTCGAATAGACATTAATACCCCTTTTTGTGAGCACTTATTTTGACATGTTTCGGCGGCGGCCGCGCGGTCTGTATAATCCCGAGCCCATGACCATGACACTCCAGGGCAAGCGCATCGTGCTGGGCGTGACCGGCGGGATCGCCGCGTACAAAAGCCCCGACCTTGTACGCCGGCTGCGCGACGCCGGCGCGGATGTGCGTGTCGTGCTGACGGAATCGGCCCGCCGATTCGTATCGGCGCTGACGTTTCAGGCCGTATCCGCGCATCCGGTCCCCGAAGGCCTGTGGGACGCGAGCGCCGCGCAGGGCATGGCGCATATCGAACTGGCGCGTTGGGCCGATCTGGTGTTGATCGCACCGGCGACGGCGGAGGCAATGGCGAAGCTTGCCCATGGCCATGCGGACGATCTGTTATCGACGCTCTGTCTCGCCACCGAGGCGCCACTGGTGCTGGCGCCGGCAATGAACCGCGTGATGTGGGCGCAGCCGGCGACGCAATCCAATCGGGCGCTGCTTGAGGGCCGCGGCGTTCGTTTTCTGGGCCCGGGAGAGGGGCCATTGGCGGAGGCGGAAAGCGGTCGTGGCCGGATGCTGGAGCCGTTGGAGATTGTCGCCGCATTGTCCGAGCCTGGTGCGCTGGCGGGGTTGACGGTGCTGATTACTGCCGGACCGACCCGCGAGCCGGTCGATGCGGTTCGCTATGTCAGCAATCGCAGTTCAGGCAGGATGGGCTATGCGGTCGCCGCCGCCGCGGCGCGCGCCGGTGCGAAGGTCGTGCTGGTCAGCGGACCGGTCGATCTGCCCGTCCCGGCAGGCGTCGAGCGTGTCTCCGTTGAAACGGCGGCCGAGATGCATGCCGCGACGATGGCAAGAGCGGCCGAAGCGGACATCTTTATCGGCGCGGCGGCCGTCGCCGACTATGCACCGGCGGAGCCGGCGGCATTCAAGATCAAGAAGAGCGCTCCCGCGATGAACATCGAGCTCAAGCGAACGGAAGATATACTCGGGTCCGTCGCGGCGCTGGACGGCGGACCATTCGCCGTCGGTTTCGCTGCGGAAACCGAAGATGTCGAGGCGAACGCGCTCAGGAAGGTCGAGGAAAAAGGCCTCGACATGATCGCCGCCAACCGCGTCGGGCCGGGAGAAGGTTTCGAGACCGACGACAACGCGCTCGTGGTGCTGTGGCGTGGCGGCAGGGAAGAACTTGCGCGCGCGCCGAAGAGCGAACTGGCGGGACGGCTGATCGACCTGATCGCACGGCGTTACGCGGAAAGCAGAACCTGATGCAAAAAGTTCAACTGAAGATCCTCGACGAGCGCGTCGGGCGCGAGTTCCCGATGCCGGATTACGCCAGCGACGGCGCGGCCGGCGTCGATTTGCGCGCATGCATCGAGGCGCCGCTTGAGATCGCACCCGGGTCGACGCACCTTGTTCCAAGCGGTATCGCCATCCATATCGGCGACAAGAACCTGGCGGCGGTGCTGTTGCCGCGCTCGGGACTGGGGCACAAGCATGGCATCGTGCTCGGCAATTTGACGGGACTGATCGACTCCGACTACCAGGGTCAGGTTTTTGTGTCGATCTGGAACCGGGGCCGGGCGGCTTACACTGTCGAGCCGGGAGAGCGCATCGCGCAAATGGTGTTCGTGCCGGTGGTGCAGGCGGCCTTCGAGGTGGTTGATGAGTTCAGTGCGAGCTTGCGGGGCGAGGGTGGTTTTGGGCATTCCGGCCGGCATTAGCTGACGGGGAACTCCCCTCGTCGCCGGCCGCTTTCAACGCCTTGAACCGTTTGATGTCCACCGCGAAGTTCTGCTCAATCTCGGCCATTTGCGCCTTCTGCTCGGCCAGAGCCTGCTGATTGCCGGCCAACTGCGCTTTAAGTTCCTCGATCTGCTTTTCGAGTTCCGGCGACACTGGATCCTGCTTCGTCGCCTGTTGCTGCATGTCATTGAGCTGTTCGCGCAACGACTGAATGGCATCTGTGGTGATATTGATCCGGGCGGCGATAGCGCCTACGTGATTGTCGCGCGCACTTTCGATATCGGATACCGAGCGATAGGCGTTCAGCAGCATCTGATCGTGTGCGTGCTGCTCGGCCAGGGCCTTGGCTGCCTGTCGATGTTTTCGCTGCGCCGCAAGTTCTTCCGGCGTTTCCTGGGCGGGCAATACGTCGACGACCAAACCCTGCTGATTGATGACCTCGCGCTTCTGGCGCGAGTATTGTGGCGGCACCTGATCGCCGTAGTGAACGACGCCCTTGCTGTCCACCCACTTGTAGACCTTTGGCCCGTTGGCGGCATTGGCCGTAACGAAGGTTGCAGTGGCTGCGAGCGCGGCAGTCAGCAGGCAGAGCCGGGCGATGACACGGAAGCTGTTATTCGTCCCCCACATGACTCGATTTTAGCGGTTCGCCCAGGCGGCGGGCCGGATCGCCCGCCGGTTCCCTTACGAACGGTCGGTTGATCGCCCTGAACGCGGGCAATGGCCCCGATATCAGGCGCCGTACTGGTCGCGATAGGCTTCGAGCGCCGCGAGCTCCTTTTTGTGCTCTCCCGCTGCCTTCAGGTATTCGACCAGCACGTTGAAGGTGATGATGCTCTCGACGCGCAGCCCGTGGCGTTCGGCGACTTCGGCGGTCGCTGATTTTTCGCCCACGCCGCGCTCCTCGCGATCGAGCGCGATAATGACGGCAGCAGGCGTCGCGCCGGCGTCCCGGATCAGCGGTATCGATTCGCCGATCGCCGTGCCGGCGGTAATCACGTCGTCGACGATCAGTACGCGGCCGGCGAGGGGCGCGCCAATCAGGTTGCCGCCTTCACCGTGGTTCTTCGCTTCCTTGCGATTGAAGCAGTACGGCAGGTCGATCCGATGGTTCTCGGCAAGCGCCGCGGCGGTTACCGCGGCGAGCGGGATACCCTTGTAGGCGGGGCCGAAGATCATGTCGATCTCGAATTCAGCATCGAGTATTGCCTGCGCATAAAAATGCCCGAGACGGGCAAGCGCGGCGCCATGATTGAACAGGCCGGCGTTAAAAAAATAGGGGCTGATGCGGCCCGATTTCAATTGGAATTCGCCGAAGCGCAGCACATTGCTCGCGAGCGCGAATTCTATGAACTGTTGTTGGTAGTCTTTCATTGTTCGGTATGATAGCAGGCTGATCTTAATGGTAGTAAAAGACTCGCTCAGCGGGATCTCTGCCGGGTCAGGTGCAAGGCGCGCATTCGCAGGAATGGTCGCCCATTTCAAGAATGCGCAACGCCGCAGATGGCCCGGCAGAGACCCGCCCGAAGGGAGCGCCGGAGAAGCCCGCCTGCGGTGTTGCGTCCGCTTGGCGTAGAATCTACGCCGGCTCGGACGCGCCTTGCAGGCGAACTTCTCCGACGCTCTGAGTGAGGCTTTTACTACCATTAAGATCAGTATGCGTATTATCACATTGAACGCCAACGGCATTCGTTCGGCGGCGCGAAAGGGGTTTTTCGATTGGCTCAGGGCTCAGGAGGCGGATGTCGTCTGCGTCCAGGAGACCAAGGCGCAGGAAGCGCAGCTCGTCGATCCCATGTTCCGCCCGGACGGCCACCATTGCTTTTATTACGACGCACGCTGCAAGAAAGGCTATAGCGGCGTCGCGCTATATGCCCGGCGCGAACCGGACGAAGTGCTGACGACGCTCGGCAACGAGGATTTCGACTGCGAAGGCCGCTACCTCGAAGCGCGTTTCGACAACCTGAGCGTCGTCTCGCTGTACTGGCCGTCGGGCTCGTCCGGCGAGGAGCGCCAGCAATACAAGTTCCGCATGATGGACTGGTTCGTGCCGATCCTCGACGGCTGGATGGCGAGCGGCCGCGACTACATCCTGTGCGGCGACTGGAACATCGTTCGCAGTGAACTGGACATCAAGAACTGGCGCGGCAACCAGAAAAATTCGGGTTGCCTTCCGGAAGAACGCGCCTGGCTAAACGACCTGATCGACAACCGCGGCTGGGCCGACAGCTTCCGCGTCGCGAAGCCCGACGCGGTCGAATACACCTGGTGGTCCAACCGCGGCCGCGCGCGCGAGAACAATGTCGGGTGGCGGATCGACTACCAGATTCTGACGCCGGGCCTGCGCGATCGCGTGCAGGATTGCTCGATTTACCGCGATGAGCGGTTTTCCGACCATGCGCCGTATACAGTGAACTACACCGAGTGACGTCGGCTGCGAAAATCCGCGGCTGGCGCGGCATTATCGCCGCGTTTGCGACGCCATCCGCCGGCACGCTGTGCGTTCTCGGATTCGGATCGGGGCTGCCGTTTCTGCTGATTGGCTACACATTGTCAATCTGGTTGCGGGAAGCCGGTTGGCAACTGAGTACGATTGGCCTGTTGAGCTACATCAGCCTGCTCTACGTCTTCAAGTTTGTCTGGGCGCCGTTGCTTGACCGCTGGAATGCACCGGTTATCGGCGTGCTCGGCCGCCGTCGCGGCTGGCTGGCGCTGGCGATCGCGGTGTTGGTCGCTGCGCTTGCCGGAATCGCCATCGTCGGGCCTTCGCAACTGGAGACTTTTATCGCGCTGGTGGCGCTGACAGCGCTTGCCGGCTCGACCCAGGATACGATGGTCGATGCGTATCGAATCGAGATCGCGCCGGTGGAAGCGCAGGCGGCGCTGGCGGCAACCTATACCCTCGGCTATCGATTCGGCTTGATCGTTTCGGGCGCCGGCGCATTGTACATTTCGGCTTTCGGGGGCTGGCGGCTCGCCTACTTTTGCATGGCCGGCTGCATGCTGGCGCCACTCTGCATGACATTGTTCGCGCGCGAGCCGGATGCGACTCAACGACTCCAGCGGCCGAACTTTGCCGAGGCGTTCGCCGAACCTTTCGTGGACTTCTTTCGTCGCTATGGCATCGCCGTGGCCATTGCACTGCTGGTGTTTGTCGGCCTGTTCAAGATGCCGGACCAGATGCTGGGCGTCATCGCCGGCCCGTTCTACATCGATACGGGTTACAGCAACGCGCAAATCGCGACAGTATCGAAGATTTACGGCATCTGGATCGGCATCGCCGGCGCGTTTCTCGGCGGCATATCCGTCAGCGCGCTGGGTATGCGGCGCTCGATCGTGATCGCGATGTTTTGCCTCGCGCTGTCGAACCTGCTGTACCTGTTGATGGCGACCCACCCGAGCGCCATGTGGGCCTTCATTGCGACCATTTCGGGCGACAACGGGTCGCTCGGTTTTGCCGGCGTGGTGCTGATCGCATTCCTGTCGAGCCTGACCAGCCGCGAGTTCACCGCAACGCAATACGCGCTGCTGGTGTCGTTGGCGAACCTGCCCGGCAAGCTGGTCGGCGGCATGTCGGGATACATTGTCGAGGCGAGCAGTTACACTGCCTTTTTCGTCTTCAGTACGATATCGGTCGTGCCGGCGCTGCTGTTGTGGTGGTGGTTGTCGAAAACCGCAAAGATGGTTGATTTGTGATGGCCGTGCGAATCTGCGAACTGGATGAAATCGAAGATCCGGGCGCGAAGGAGTTCACGCTGGACGGGCGCGAGTGCTTCGCGGTGCGCCGCGGCCACGACGTCTACGGCTATGTGAATCTCTGCCCGCATACCGCGCGCAATTTGAACTGGGGGCCGGACAAGTTCCTCACGCGCGACCGCAGCCAGATCATGTGCGCAAATCACGGGGCGCTATTCGCTATCTCGACCGGCGTCTGCGTGCTGGGCCCGTGCCGGGGCAAAAGCCTGCAGCAGATCGGCTTGCGGGTTGAAGACGGGGCGGTTATCGCCTGCGAATGATTTTCAAGCCTCGTCTATGAAGCGGCGGGCGTCCGAATAGCCGTTCGCCACATCATCCACGTCCACGCCGTAATCCTCACGGCTGACATCGAGCGAGCCGGTCCAGTCTTCCGGTGGCGAAGCGGGAACCAGCACAGCGTCCCGCCACGACTCGGCATCCATTTCCGCGACCGTGCCGTCGAAATACTGTACTTCGATGGTGCCTTCGTTTTCGTCGGCGGCGACCACCTCCAGCAGATCGCCGCTCAGCGTCTGATACCATTCGCCCACCGCGACAGATGGGAATTCCACGTCGCTCTCCATACGACCTCCCGCGCGTGTACTGCCAAAGTGTGCTGTCTCATGAATGTCCTTGGCATCTCGCCGCGTCTTGACGCGTCTGGCGGCGTTGCAACTCCTTGCCATAGCTACGGCTATGGCGCGTCGCTGCGCCTTGCCAGCCACGCCAATCCGCTGCCGAGCTGATCAAGGCCATTCATAAGACAGCACACTGTATTTATAGGCCTCTCGGCCGTATCGCGCAACCGCGAATTACGTGCGGATAAGGATGATGTCGCGGACGCCGTGGCCGCGTTCGAGACCGCGCCGTTCGAAGCGCGTTTGCGGGCGATACGGGGGCCGTTCGGCGAAGTTTCCGGACCCGGCGGCGTTGGTGAAATCCGGCGAAGCAGCGATCGTTTCGAGCATATGCAGCGCGTAATCTTCCCAGTCCGTCGCGAGCTCCAGCCGGCCGCCGGGTTTTACAACGCGGGCCAGCGCCGCAAGAAACGCCGGCTGTATCAGGCGGCGCTTGTGGTGGCGCTTTTTCGGCCATGGGTCGGGGAAGTAAATCAGCACCTGGTCGATGCTCGCCGGCGGCAGCATCCCGTTAACCACTTCCACCGCATCGTGGCTGACGAGTCGAACATTATCGAGCGATTGCGTCTCGAGACCGTTCAGCAGCCGCCCCACGCCGGGCCGGTGAACTTCGATGCCGATGAAGTCGCGTTCCGGTTCCGCGGCTGCGCGCGCGGCCAGTGCTTCGCCATTGCCGAAACCGATTTCCAGCGTCAGCGGAGCGTCACGGCCGAAGATGGCTTTCAGATCAATTGGACCGGCGGCAAAGTCGAGACCGAACTTCGGCCAAAGCTGGTCGAGCGCCCGCGCCTGCCCGGACGTCAATCGACCCTCGCGGCGGACGAAGCTGCGAATGTGAGAAGCGTTCAAAGAGCCGTTATCGAATGCAGAAGAATCAGCCGATAATCCCTTCGATCGGCGAAGAGGCGCTCGCGTAGCGCCGCCGCGGCATGCGCCCGGCAAGAAAGGCTTCCCGTCCGGCCGTGATGGCTTTCTGCATCGCCGACGCCATCAGCACCGGGTTTTGCGCCTTGGCGATGGCGGTGTTCATCAGCACGCCGTCGCAGCCGAGTTCCATGGCGATCGCGGCGTCCGATGCTGTGCCGACGCCGGCATCGACCAGCACCGGTACCGTTGCGTTTTCGACAATGGTCAGGATGTTGTAGGGGTTGCGTATGCCGAGCCCCGAGCCAATCGGCGCCGCGAGCGGCATGATCGCGACGCAGCCGAGTTCTTCGAGCCGCCTGGCGAGAATCGGATCGTCGGTGGTGTAGACCATCACGTCGAAGCCGTCCGTGACCAGGGCTTCAGCGGCTTTGAGCGTCTCCACCATGTCCGGGAAAAGCGTCTTTTGATCGCCCAGCACTTCCAGCTTGACCAGCGTGTGGCCGTCGAGCAACTCGCGGGCGAGGCGGCAGGTGCGGACCGCGTCGTCGGCGGTATAGCAGCCGGCGGTATTGGGCAGAATCGTGTAGCGATCCGGCGGCACGGCATCCAGCAGGTTCGGCTCGTCGCGATTCTGGCCGATGTTGCTGCGGCGGATCGCGACGGTGACGATTTCCGTCCCGCTGGCTTCGATCGCGCGCGCGGTCTCGTCGAGATCCTTGTACTTGCCGGTGCCGACGAGCAGGCGCGACCGGTAACGTTTGCCGGCGACTTCGAAGCTGTCGTCGGTGAATTCGATTTGCGTTGCGGCTTGGGTGTTCATTGTGCTCCCGACTATCCTCCGCCGATCGCGTGGACGATTTCTACGCGATCACCGGCGTTAAACGTATGTTCCGAATAGCGACTGCGCGGCAAAATCTCCCCATTCACTTCCATCGCAATCCGCTTGCCGCGAAGCT
>DASSBR010000025.1:0-10428 GCA_035698525.1 Gammaproteobacteria bacterium | reverse complement strand
ACGACAGGCGTGCCGCAAGCGAGCGATTCCAGCATGACATTGGGCATGCCCTCGCGATCGGTCGCCAGCACCAGCGCATCCGCCGCGCCGTACCAGTTTCGCAGTTGCGCCTGCGGCACGTTACCGACGAATTTCACCCGGCCCGCAAGGCCGAGGTTTTCGACCTGCCGGTGGAGTTCGTCCACCATGCCGCCTGCTTCCGTGCCGCGTTCGCCGATAATAACGAGGTCGAATTCAGGCAACGCTTTCAGCGCCTCCACCGCCAGATGGTGACCCTTGCGCTCGACGAGGTGGCCGACCGATACGAGCGTTCGGCGCGTCAGACCAAGCGCCTGCCTGGCGGCGGCTCGATCGACAGGCCTGAAGAATCGGGTATCGACGCCGTTGCGCAACGTTGTCACCTGTTCACGCGGCACGCCGATTGCGCCCAGGCGTCGCTTCAAGTCTTCCGAAACCGTGACAATGCCGGCAGCCTTTGCGGCTGCATCCAGCATCATCCGTCGCGGCAATCGGTAACGGGGGAAATACATCACGTCGTCGCCGCGACACGTCACCATTACCGGCTTCCTGAGCGCTTGCCCCAGCCAGACGGCGGCGACACCATCCGGGTAGAAGTAATGCGCGTCGATCACGTCAAAGTCGTAGCCGCGCGCAATGATGTCGTGCAAAACGCTGTGCATCGCGCGCGCCAGCAGCCTCGGCGTGAGGCTCATGCCCACCTTGGGAATAGACGGAAAGCGCGGATGAAGCACGGGAATGTCGTGACGCACTTCCGATCGCGGCACCGCCGCATACCTGCCGTACCGACCGAACGCCGCGGCCTTGAACGGAAACCACGGCACCGGCGCGACAACGCGGGCGGTCACCTCACCGCTCTCTACCAGTTTGCGTAACCGCTGTTCTACGAATATGCCGTGGCGAGGCTCGTACTGGTTGGGGTAAAGCAGCGAAAAAGTAAGAATTTTCAGCATTCGGATTCCCCGATTTTTGCGGATTGCGGATAATCGCGCCCGCTCTCCTCGTCATCGCTGTAGAACTTCGCCAACGTGCTGCTCTTGAGAATGGCGAGAATTCTCTCGATGCTTTCCGCGGGCAACTCGTTGTGCCAGCGGGAAGCGGCGGCAACGGGATTTTTATAGACGCTGTAATAGGCGGATACGTCCGAATGCGTGCTTTGGGTGACGAATCCTTCCGTCTGCACGTTCCAGCCGAGGCCGGCGAAACTCAGGACTTCGCGGCTCACCCCGACCGGGTCGGCACACAAATCTTCGTACCGGACCACCCGCGCACGCTCCGACTGTTCGGTTTCTTCGACCGCCTTTTCGTTCTCCAGTACCCAAGTCCAGGCCAGACGCTCGACCGGCCGCATGTGCCGCAGCGTTTCGATCGTAAAACCGCGGCGACGCGCCTGAGGCGTTTCGAGCAACTTCACGAACAGGTCGTAAAACTCGCTGGTGGGTGAATTGTCGCGAAATGCGCCCTGCCGCTCGCCGCGTAATACCGAGCTGATCTGGCCGCACGGATGACGCATCAAATGAATGCCTCGCGCCGCCGGATACGCCCGCATCAGCAATCCGAAGCGGCCCAGGGACTCGATCGACTTCCAGACGACCGTCGGCGATGGATCGATTCCGTCGCCGCGCGCGCCCAGCACCGGCAACTCAAGACCGGCCTTGCCGCCCAGCTTTGCCGCCAGGACGGCAGCCTGCAGCAGGCGATGCTGCAACGGGTTCCGCCAGCCTTTGCGAAAGATCGGCAGCTTCGCCGCGACCGTCGCGTCGTTGCGATGCGGCAACTCGGCGACGAAATCGTGCAGAAATTCCAGGTGTGCTTCGGCTTCAGCCGGGGACGGGAACCGTGGCAGCGATTCCAGCCGCGGATAGTTGTCCGGTTCGTGGCGGTACAGCGTTCGCGGGTGGCTGTCGAAGATCTTTCCCAGCCAGGTTGTGCCCGATCGCGGCAGTCCAAAGATCAATAGAAGTGGCGGTTGTCCGTGCAAACCAAAATGTCCTTATCAAAGCCGCTTCAACTGACTGCCGCCGACGGCGACAGACGTTCTGCTACATTGCCAACCGGGCGATTGCCCTCCATCTGGCCCAGGAAACCGTCGAACATCAACAGCGCCCACAGGACCGGCGCATAATCATGCACATTGTCCTGGTGCTGGTCGACGAGTCGGCGCAACTGCCGCGGCTCAAACAGGCCCGTATCTGCCAGTCTCGGCCCCAGCACGGTGTCGCGCACCCGCTCCCTGAGCGGGCCGCGAAACCATTCCGGCAGCGGGACGGCAAAGCCCATCTTCGGCCGGTACAGCACCTCGTTCGGCAGGTAGGGCTCCAGCGCCTTTTTGAGAATGTATTTGCCTTCCCGGCCACGCAATTTGAGCGACGGCGACAATCGCGCGGCCTGCTCGACAAAATTATGATCGAGGAACGGCACACGGACCTCGAGGCTGTGCGCCATGCTGGCGCGGTCGACCTTGGTGAGAATGTCGCCGGGCAAATAAGTCTTCAGATCGAGGTATTGCGCCATGGACAGCGGATCGGACGGCCCTGACCGGGCGTGCTCCCTGAATACCTCGACCGAGCGGTAGCCTTGCAGCTCGCTTTCGAACGAATCGCTGAATAGCCACCGCCGCAGATGTGCGGGAAAAATCGAGACGCTGTCGAGGTAGCCGTCCAGTTGGTCCTTGGCCAGCGCCTGAAATGTGGTCTTGGCGCGCACGTAGCGCGGCGCCCAGTCCGCCTTCGGATAGGCCGTGCCGAGAAACCCGAACAAGGACCCGCGCACCGCCTGCGGAACGAGGCCACGAACGCGCTGCTCCCAGGCACTCCAGCGGTGCCGGCGGTAGCCTGCGAAGTTTTCGTCGCCGCCGTCGCCCGACAGCACCACGGTCACGCGCTTTCTCGCGAGCGCGCAGACGTTGTAGGTGGGTATCGCCGAACTGTCGGCATAGGGCTCGTCATAAGCCCGGACCAGCGTGTCGATAAGATCGGCCTGATCGGCATCGACCCGTTCGACGTTATGAGTGGTTCGATAGCGCTGCGCCACTTGCGCCGCGAATGCCGCCTCATCGTATTTGCTCTCGCCAAACGAGATCGAGCAAGTGTTGACAGGGTCGTCCTTCAAACCGGCCATCATCGCAACAACAGCACTCGAATCGACCCCCCCGGAAAGGAAGGCGCCCAGCGGTACGTCCGACATCAGGCGGTAGTCGACCGACTGCCGTAGCCCGTCGATAACCGCTGCGCCGACTTCAGACTCCTTGCCGGGCTGCTTGTCGAAAGACAGCGTCCAGTATTCGCGCGGCGCGGGCGCCTGCCGCCCGCGCTGCAGGTTCAGCGTGTGCGCCGGCGCCAGTTTGCGTACGCCGCGCAGAATCGTCTTCGGATCGGGTACATAGCCAAAGGTAAAGTAATCCTCGACCGCCGTCGGTTCGATGTCGCGCGGCAGATCCGGGTGGAGGAACAGCGCCTTCAGCTCCGACGCGAATATCAGCAGATCGTTGGGCAGAATGGCGTAATACAGGGGCTTGATGCCGAGCCGGTCGCGCGCCAGGAACAGCGTCTGCCGGTTGCGGTCCCAGATCGCGAACGCAAACATGCCGTTGAAGTGCCGGATGCAATCTTCGCCCCACTTCGCCCAGGCGTGCACGATGACTTCGGTGTCGCAGTGGGTGCGAAATACGTAACCGTCCGCCGCGAGTTCCTTCCGGAGTTCGCGGAAGTTGTAGATTTCGCCGTTGTACGTGACGCCGACGCTGCCGTCGCCATTGAACAGCGGCTGCTCGCCGCCGGCCAGATCGATGATCGACAGGCGGCGGTGGCCCAGCCCCACGCCCGGCTCCACGTGCAAGCCATGGCCGTCCGGCCCTCTGTGGGTCAGACTGTCCGTCATGTCCGCAAGCAGCGCGCGATTGATCGGGCGCTGCCCGGTAAGATCAAATATTCCTGCGATTCCACACATTGTTGTTGATCAACTCCCCACTAATCCGTCGTAAAGGCGCGTGTACGCCGCCACCATCGCGTTGAGGCTGAATTCCTGCTCGACGCGGCGCCGTCCGGCGCGTCCCATCGCTGCAGCTTTCTCCGGAGCAGCCAGATAAGGATCAATGGCGCGGGCGAGCCCAGCCGGATCCGACGGCGGCACCAACTGACCCGTTTCGCCATCGACGACCAGTTCCGAGTTGCCGCCAACCCGGCTGGCCACCACCGGCAATGCCGACGCCATCGCTTCGAGAATCGTGTTGGAGATGCCTTCGTTCAGCGACGGCAGTACGAACAGATCCAGTCCGCGCAGTAGCGCCGGAATGTCGTCGCGGTTGCCCGGCAGCCAGCAGAGCCGCGACAGGCCCTCCTGTTCCAGCAGGGCGCGCAGCTCGCCGTGCAGCGGGCCGTCGCCGATGATCACAAGACGCGCGCGCTCACGCAGCGCAGGCCGTTCATGCACCAGCTCAGCGAATGCCCTGATCAGCGTCGCCTGATCTTTGACCGCGTCCAGCCGGCCTACCGTGCCGATCAGAAACTTGTCCGGCCCGAACTCGTCGCCAGCCTGTACAGCGATGGCGTGTTCCGCCTCATCCACCGGATGAAACCGCTCGGTGTCGACACCATTGCAGATCGCGGACACCTGCTCTCCCGGAATACGGACGCGTTCAGTCAACCAGGCACCAAGGTCCTTTGAGACGGCGACGTGGCGCTGTATCAGCGGGCGCAGCATCCGTCGCAGCACCCTGTATTTGAGATTGTCGCCATGCAGGTCGACCATGTCCCAGCCATGCTCGCCATGGACCCGGAACGGGACATTGGCAAGCGCCGCGACAACGGCCGTATCCATGGAGCCGTAATTCCGGGTGTGCACGATTTGTGGCTGTAACCGCCGCAGCAGCCGCCACAATCTGATGTAGACACGAAAATCCTTGCCGGGCCGCTTGTGCAGCGCCAGCACCCGCACGCCCGGGCGCCGAATGCGGGTGCGAAAATCGGTGAAATGGCTCAAGCAGATCACCACGTGACGGTAGCGATCCGGCATGTGGTTGATGAGGTTGACGAGGCCGTTCTCCAGGCCGCCGACATCAAGGCTGAAAACGACGTGGGCGATCAGCGGCGCCGGCGTTTCAGTAACGCATTGGTCGCGGCGCAGCGGCTCCAGCCGATCCGCACTGTCGAGGCGCGTGCTCATGACGATGACCCTCGCGAGGCCGCGGCCAACTGTCGTTCAACTTGCGGCGCAACCGCCTGCACAAAATCTGTCAGCGCCGCTTCTGCGCTTGCCCGCTGATCGGCCTCGATCGGCGTGGACACGGCAATAACCGATGACTTCAACGCCACGCCCCGCAGTTGTTCCCACGCTTGCCAGGCGCGGACGCGCGACGGGCTGGTGAATTGGCTGCCGTCGACGTCGTACCAGTACCACATCAGGCGCTGGCGACCGGCGTTTTGCAGCACGACTTCGCCTACGATTTGGCTGCTACCGTCCGGCAGCGGGATTCGGCGCTGCCTGCGTTCGCCGGCGTGCCAGCGATCCGAATCAAACAGCACATTTTCGTACGCCAGCAAATCGTGCCCACGCACCTGCGCACCCACATATTTGCTCGCGTAAAGAGAAACGACGGTGTCGTCTCCTGCGTAACGGCCCGCAACGATGGCGTCCGCTCCGCTGAAGGAAGGCTGCCAAATAATCGAGTTGAGGTCTCCCTGCTGTGTCCAGCCGCCAATCTGGTTAACCGTCACTCGGACCGGCGGCGCTGCCGAAATTGCCGGTTGGCTGATAAAGGCCCAGGCTGGCGCCGCGGCGAAAACCACCGCCGCCGCCACCCCGGCCATGAGCACTTGCTTGAAGCCCGGCGCAGCCGGATGCGACTCGGCCGGTTTGGGCGCCGCTTCCTCAGCCGGCGGCTCGCGCAGAAACCAGCCCACCAGCAGCAGCAAAAACAAAACGGTGCCGAAGAACTGCCAGCCAAAAATCATGTGGTCGGTGCCTTGCGCGTACTTCAGCCCGAAGGTCTCACCGATCAGAATGGTGAAGTACACCCGCAGGCCATTGGCGATGATGGGCACGATCATCGACGCGAAGATGAAAGCGGCGCGGCGCCAGTAACTGACGAAAAACAGGTAGGCGAACAGTGAACCAATCGCCGTGCAGGCGGTAAAGAAGCGAATACCGCTACAGGCCTCGGCTACTTCCCATGGCCTGGGGATAGAAGGCGTCAGAATGTAGTGGTTGTCGTACAACAGCACGGGCATTCCGGTCCATTGCAGCAGGTGCACGCTGATCTGCGCTGTGACGTGCTGTAATGGCTGCACGGCCGAATGGCCGGCGGGAATCGCAAACAAGAGGTACACCAGCGGAAACAGCAGTGCGCGCGCGACACCGGTGCCGAAGAACAGCAGCACGAGTATCGGGAAAGTGGCGACGAACGCCACATGCTGCACCAGATCGACGTTGGTGATGCGCCCCAGAAACCAGCCGAACGCGACGGCAGCAAGCGGTATCAATGCCCACAGACAAATGGCCGGATTATGGGCAACCGCAAGGTCCTTGCGCTTGCCCCATACGAGCCACGCGGAAATCGGAAAGATCAGAAACGCGTAACGGAACATGCCGGTCCGCGCCCAGGTTTCGACCAGCGACAAGCCGGTCATCCAGTACAACCCAATGAACAAAACCGTCGTAATCCCGAAACCTCCAAGGGCAGTCCGCCAGGAAGCTGCCCCTTGAAACGTGATTCGCTCGGCGGCGCTTATCTGCTGCACGGGTACACCTCCGTCTTCATGCCCGCTGCCCCATCGCCGGGAGGCCCGGCTGCGGGCTCGTGTCTATCGTCGTTTTTCGAGCTGCCAGCAATCGGTCCAGCAGCGCCAGGTTGGTATCCCAACTGTAATGCTCGCGAACAAAATCACGCAGCCGGACATCCGGCGAGGCGGGATCGCGCTGGCCGACGGCCGCAACCACCGCGGCCGCATAGTCGTCCGGGTTCGCCGCCGTCATTCGCGCGCTGTCGGGGAATGCCTTGATACCTTCGAACGCTTCCGGCGTACCGACCACTGGCGTGCCCATGGCCAGCGCCTCCAGCACCTTGTTTTGAATCCCGCGGGCGATCCTGAGCGGCGCAACGGCCACATGCGCGTAGCGGATAAACGGCTTGATATCGATGACCCGCCCGGTGACGTGCACGCCGAGGCGCGAATCGAGCGCGCGCACCGCCCGCGTCGGGCGTGCGCCGACGATATAGAACAGCATCTCCGGCATCCGCTCGCGGATCCGCGGAAAGACCTGATCGGTGAACCAGGAGACGCCTTCAACATTGGCGCGGTAATTCATCATGCCGGTAAAGACGATGACCGGCTTGCCACTCGGATAGGGGCTCTCGCCCATCGAGTCGGGATTGAAGGTGTCGGTGTCGACGCCATTCGACATGCCGTGAACATGCGGCGCGCTGCGTCCGAGGGCACTGCGGAAAAAGTCGGCTTCGGCCGGCGATGCAAACAGCGCCGCATCAAACCGTTGTGCGACGTCACGCTCAAACTGCGCAAGCTTTCTGGCTTCGCGGGCGTAGATGAACCGTGCCGGGCCGGACGCGACATTGGCATACTGCCGCCACTTTGCCGAATCGACATCGACGAAATCCATGATGCGAACCGCGCCGGTACCGGCAGGGACAAACGGTGCGACGCCCGACGAGTACGCCACGACGCCCGCCACGGACTGCGTTGCCAGCACGTGCCTGACCCAGGCCATCAGCCGTCGGCTGCGATAGTAACTTACCGTCAGCGGCTCGCCGGTGACGAGCCCGGTGAGGCTGCGCAGACGCGCCAGCCGGGGGTTGATATCGATCGCGCAAACGTCCGCGCACAGCTCCTGCAGCTCGTCGAGGTAAGCGCGATCGTGCGGGTCGTCAATGAAGGTGCCCAGATGCATTCGATGCGTCGCCGCCAGGTGCTTGAGCATGTGCCAGGAGCGAATCTTGTCGCCCTTGTTCGGCGGGAACGGAATGCGGTGACTGAGGAATATAATGTCACTCATGCGTCACCCCAGGTTGCGCGCCAGCGGCGGACCGATCAGCCGCGTCAGCGGAACCGGCAGCCGCTTCCAGGCGTTGATCAGCGGCCGGTACTTCGGATTGGTGGGACTCAGATTCGGTACTTCAGCGGCATTGATCAGCCGGTATTCGTAATGCAGCTGGTGCGGCTCCCAGCCCCACAGCTCCTTGAACCGGCACGACCCGGACTCGCGTTTACTGCGGCCGAAATCAACCAGTCGCGCACCGCGTTCACAGGCGCGCTCGATCAGGCTCCAGTACAGGAAGTCATTGGCAGCGAGATCTTGCGCCGCTTTGGTTCCGCCGCCGTAATACACCAGCATTTCGTCGCGGAAGAAAAAACTCATCATGCTGCTGACGACATTGTCATCGTGCTTGATGCGCAACATTTCGCAGTCGTCGCCAAACTCCGCTTTCAGCAGCCTGAAGTAGCGACGCGAATACACCGGTGTGCCAAGGTTGCGCACCATCTCGGCGTAAATGGCGTAGTGACCGTCGACTTCCGCGTGGACGTCAGCCGTCAGCCCGTTGCGTTTGCCGCGCCGCACCATGTTGCGACGTTTGCCGGAAAGCGCTTTGAAATTGGCCTCCGGATCGGAACCGACCGGCACCCGGAAAGTGACGTACAAATCCTTGGATGGCCAGTCGCGCCCACCGGATTCGATATTGCGCATCTCAAGGTAGTCGACGTGCAGTTCACGCGCCAGAATCCCGGCCGCGGCGACCAGCGCGTCAGCAGCGCCGCTGTCAACTGAGGCAATGCCGCCGTAGCTGCAAAAGGGGGTCGAGACGAGCGCGTTGCCGAACAGCCGGCTGCGCATGTGGAACAGTGGCAGCACCGCGCCTGTCACGCCGGCGCGTTCGGCATAGAGATAGTGGCTGCGATGGCGGAAGGCTCGGCTGACGACGTTGCGCCAGCCAGACAAATGAAAAAAGGTCGCCGATTCGGTGCGCCGGACAAAATCGTCCCAGCGTGGCTCGTCGCCCGCTGTCAGCGCCTTTACACGCCATCCTGAAGTGCTATCGGCCATACAATCCCTTGTGTTGCGACGTTAGCCCGCTCGGCTTACGCGTGCATCGGCACCGCGTCCGCATGCCCCAGCACGACTGCCGGATAACGCTCTGTTGTCTCATTGAGAAACACTCGATCCATCCGGTCCCAGCTAAAATCGTTGAGCAGGCGGGCGACCTTGCCCTCCATCCGGCGGAGATTTACGTAGTGACGGAACCGCGACTTCAGCCGCGCCCGCACGCGGGGTTGCGCCGGGTCGATCTCCCACGGGTGAAAGTAAAATACGCCGGCAGCCCGGTCATCGCGGTTCACCCGCCTGAGCGCCCATCGGAACGACTCGTAGGGCATCAGGCGGAAGTAACCGCCGCCACCGCACGGCAATGTGCGGCCGCCAAGACGGACCGTGGTCACGGGTATTTCCAGCAGACCGCCGGTCGTGGGGATAAACGGGAACCGCGGCGCCTCAGGCATCCCGTATAAATCGTGGCGAATCGGAAATACGCTGGAGCTGTAGCGGTAGCCCGACGACTCAAGCACATCAAGTGCCCACAGCGTACCCGCGCCGATGGAATAACTAGGTGCGCGATAGCCGTCTACCGCTTCGCCGACGATGTCTTCCAGAATCGACTTAGCGCGTACAACGTCGTCGCGGAATTCGCGCGGCGACTGCTGTGTCACGCGCCTGTGCGCGTATCCATGGCTCGCCACTTCATGGCCTTCGGCCGCAATTCGCCGCACCAGCGCCGGGTGCCTCTCCGCCACCCAGCCGAGCACGAAAAACGTCGCCTTGATCGGCCGCTTCGAGAACAGATCGAGGATGCGATTGGTGTTCGCTTCGACACGCCGCGGAATAGCTGGCCAGTCGCGCCGGGCGATATACGGCTCCAGCGCGGAGACCTGGAAGTAGTCTTCCACATCAACCGTCATCGCGTTGACGATTGGCGCTGTCATCGATGCCTCCATGGCGGGCTCCATCAGAGGCTGCCGTCCTGCGACTGGCGGTATTGCAGCTCCTCGTCGCGCGGCAATTCGTCGGCCTCGACGCCGTTCGCCGCTGCGCTGCCATTGCGGCGGTTGCCTGGGCCCGGAACCACGCGCCGATTCATGCTCTTCAGCAAAAAATTGAGCTTGCGGTCGAGCGCCTCGATCTGCTCCTCGATCGGCCGCATCTGCACGTGCTGCGCGCCGGCGGCGGGCGCGGCGGTCATCGCCGGCGGCGGAGAAAAAGACTCGGCTGCCGCCTCTGCCGGCTCACCACCCATCTCTTCGTCCATTTCATCAATCACCGACTTCATATTGGCGCGATCGATAAAATGCAGCTCTTCGAGATAGCCGTAAAGCAGCGCGCGATCCATCAGCATGTTGACTCGGCGCG
>DASSBR010000024.1:0-2197 GCA_035698525.1 Gammaproteobacteria bacterium | reverse complement strand
GCCGTCAATGCACACCTCCGCGCCATGCTCGTGCGCCAGGCGTGTTGCCGCAGCCAGCGGCGTCAACTGGCCGACGACATTGGATCCTTGCGTGAAACAGACCAGCCGCGTGTGTTCGTTGAGGAGCGGCGCGAGGTCTTCGACGTGGAGTTGAAAGGTCTCCGGCCGGACCCGCCATTCGCGCAGCTGGATTCCCTGTTGTGTCAGGCGCCGCCATGGGGTGATGTTGGCTTCGTGATCGAGGTTGGTCACGACAATTTCGTCGCCGGATTTGAGGCTCGGCGCCAGCGCGCGGGCGAGACGTCCGATCATCGCCGTCGTGGACGGGCCGAAGATAATTTCGGCAGGGTCGCGGGCATTGATGAAGTCCGCCATCGTGCCGGCCGCTTCATCCTGCCGTCGGCTCGCCAGTTCGGACACGGCATAGCTCGCGCCGACCTGCACCGGGGATGTCGCCATGTAATCGGCGACGCGTTCGATCACGCTGCCCAGCACCTGGCTGCCGCCGGCATTGTCGAAATAGGCCCAGCCGTCCGCGAGGGCTGGAAACTGGCTGCGGACGTATTCGATGTCGAGCTGATTCACGTTCTTGCCCATGATCGATTAAGAATGAACTCGGAGAGTCCGCAGATGAACGCCGATAAACGCAGATAAAAGAATTCTTGATCTGTGTTCATCGGCGTTCATCTGCGGAAAAATTTTCTGGTTTGCTTGCGTCCATCTCCGTAACCAGTTCCCGCAACGTCTTCGGCCCCACCGCGGCGGCAATGGCACGATCCACCTCGTTGGCAATCCGGTTGACCGGCGCGAGCGAGTGAAGCTGGCGCTCGCCGGTGCCGGGTTGCGGTTCGTAATGGCGCACCGCCATCAGAATTTCCTCCAGGCGGATGTCGCTCATGTCGCGGCCCGGCACGTATCCCGGCTTCGGGTCGTCGACAGTGAGCAGCAGGCCGGCGCCGTAGAGTTGATCGCAGATATTGGCGACCGCGTCGCCCGAGGCATGGGTGCGATGCGTCAGGTCATTGACCGACAGCGGCCGCTGGCGGCGCAGAAACTGGCTGCCGACCCAGATCATGACCAGTAGCGCCAGCTTTTCGCGCAGCCGGCTGCCGAGATAATGATGGATGTGGTAGCGGCTGACAAAGTCCGGGTTCTGCGCGTAAAACGTGATCTCGGCGCCGATCAGCAGAATCAGCCAGCTCAGGTAAAGCCAGATCAGGAAGAAGATCACGATTGCGAAGCCGGAGTAAATCGCGGTCACGCGCGTGGTCGAACTGGTGAACAAGGTGAATGCCAGGCCGGCCGATTGCCACAATGCTCCGGCGATGATGCCGCCGATCAGCGCGGGCCGGAACTTGACCCGCGTGTTCGGCGCGAAGATATAGATAAAGGTAAATGCTGCGATCACCAGCAGATAAGGCCCCGCATGAGCGGCAACGAGCGCAATCGTGCCGAACGGCTGAACGCTGGTCAGGTGCTGGACGGTTTCCTGGCTGCTGATCGTGGCGGTCAGGCCCAGTGCGCCGACGGTCAGCGCCGGGCCGACGATCACGACGCTCAGGTAGTCGCTGAAGCGACGCAGCAGCAGGCGCGCGCGCTGCACGTGCCAAATCTGGTTGAACGCGCCTTCGACCTTCTGCAGCATTGAAATGACGGTGATGATCAGCAGGATGACGCCGACCGACCCGAGTACGCTGGCGTTGACATTATTGACGAACGCGGCGATCTGGTCGGCCAGCTGCTGGCCCTTGGTGCCCAGCGGCGCGAGAAACTGGTATAGCGCCGGCTCCAGCACGTTGTGCATGCCGAAGCCCTTGAGCAGCGAAAAGCTGAGCGCAATCAACGGCACCAGCGCGAGCAGCGTGGTGTAGACGAGGCTCATCGCGTGCAGGGTCAGATGGCCTTCGAACGCGTCGCGCAGCACGACGAAACCGACGCGCGCGGTATTGATCGGCACGCGCTGGTACCAGGGCATCGCCGCCGCCTCGATGCCCCAAAGCCGGCCGAACCAGCGATGCCAGAAGGTCTGCTCGGACATCAGGCCTGGCGCTTGCGATCGAGGCGGGCGGCGAACTCGAGCAGAATCGTGCGGTACAGGTCTTCGTCGAGCAGCTTGTCTTCGACGCCCGCGTCGATGTTGGGGTTGTCGTTCACTTCGATCACGTACAGCTTGCCTTCGTGCTGCTTGATGTCGACG
>DASSBR010000023.1:0-2138 GCA_035698525.1 Gammaproteobacteria bacterium | reverse complement strand
GATAGCCGTTCAGCACGCTGAAGACGGCGGTGTTGGCGCCGATGCCGAGGGCGAGCGTCAGGATCGCCGCCGCCGCGAAGCCGGGTTTGGCGGCGAGTTGGCGGATGCCGAAGCGCAGGTCTGTCAGAAAGCCGTTCATTTTCGTGTCTCGTTTATCGTTCGATGCCATTCCCTGTCATTCCAGCGGAGGCTGGAATCCGACCGCCACCGAGGGCGGAAGTGCGGATTTTGCAGGAGCAAAAAATCTGCCAGTCCAATCAGAACGTGCGGAGCACTCGTAACCTGTCGATCTTGTGTGCTTCGCACGAATGATCTGACTGGGTTCCTGCCTTCGCAGGAACGACAATCACCTTTCCGCCACCGGCGACGCGGCCGGCGCCGGGGTCTCCACCGTAATGTCCTCGTCCACGATCTGGCCGTCGAAGAGCTGAATCGTGCGTGCGGCGCGGGTGGCGTAGCGCGGGTCATGCGTCACCATGCAGATGGTCGCGCCGGCCTGGTGCAGCTCGTCCATCAGTTCCATCACTGCGGCGCCGCTGGCCGAATCCAAATTACCGGTCGGCTCGTCAGCAAGCAGGATCGACGGCTCGCCCACCAGCGCGCGAGCCACCGCGACACGCTGTTGCTGGCCGCCGGAAAGCTGCGACGGGTAATGGTTGACGCGGTGCGCCATGCCCACACGCTCCAGCACGCCGTTGACGCGCCGACGGCGTTCGTCTTTGTCGATGCCGCCGCGATAGACGAGCGGCAGCTCGACGTTTTCGTACACGCTCAGGTCACCGATCAGGTTGAATGTCTGAAAGATGAAGCCGATTTCCTTGTTGCGGATGTGAGCGCGGTCGGCGTTGTCGAGGTCTTCGACGGCGGTGCCGTTCAACAGGTAGTTGCCGCCGCTTGGTGTCGACAGCAGGCCGAGGATCGACATCAGCGAAGTCTTGCCGCAGCCCGACGGGCCGAGGATGGCGACGTACTCGCCGCGCTCGATGTTGAAACTGATGCCGTTCAGGGCATAGGTTTCGACTTCGTCGGTGGCGTAGACCTTGCTCAGTTGGTCGATCTTGATCAGTTGTGTGTCGGTTTCTTGCATCGTCGTCTCCGGTTTCAGGACAAATGAACTCTAAATATGGTCGCGGCCTCCGGCCGGCCTGATTCGACTGGATTCCAGCCTTCGCTGGAATGACGAGAAAAGAATTTACCCATGATTCAACTCGATTCTCTCGTACTGGCTCCACTGCGAGGTGTCGGACACGATCACCTCGTCGCCCGGCTTCAGACCGGCCACGATCTGCACCGCGTTGGACGAGGTGCGGCCCAGTTCTACCTTGGTGCGCCGCGCCATGTCGCCGTCCGGCAGCAGCTTGAATACGCTTAACGTGTCGCCCGCCTGTACGCCCGCGGGGCGGTCCATGTAGAGCACGTCGTCCAGCTTTGCGAGCACGATCTGGCCTTGCACGTCGAGGCCTGCGCGCAGGCCATTGGGCACGTCGCCGATCGGCGCGATGTCGATCTCGACGGTGCCGTTCTGCACAGTGGGATTGATTCGGATGACCTTGCCGGCAAACTGGCTGTTGGCGCCGCCGAACGCGGTCAGCACGACGTGCTGGCCCAGCGCAATCGCGCCGGCCTGCGACTCGGCCACCTGCAGTTCGGCCATCAGATTGTTCTGCTGCGCGATGCGCGCGATGTCCGCGCCGACCGTCAGTCGCTGGCCGTCCTGCACGGCGACTTGCGTGACAATGCCGCTCATGCCGGCGGTCACGTGCATATTCGAGAGATCCCGCTGGCGCGCGCTGAGGTCCGCCTCGAGCTGTGCAACTTCGACCTGCTTGGCATGTATCTGCGCGTCCAGGCTCGCCTGGAACTGCTCGATTCGCTGCTTGTCGGACGCCACCTTTTGCTTGAGCTGTTCCGCCTGCGCGACCGACTGGCGATATTCAAGCTCCGAGATGATGTGCTCCTTCATCACCTGCGCCTGCGCTTCCTTCTGGAATAGCGCCACTTTGTAATTGCTCTGGTCCTGCGCGAGCTGATTCTTCAAATCCAGCAACTGGCTTTGCAGCTGCGCCGTCAGCGAGGCAAGTCCGGCCTTGGCCGATGCAACGGCGGATTTGGCTTGCGCGACCGCCTGCACCAGCTCG
>DASSBR010000022.1:0-10103 GCA_035698525.1 Gammaproteobacteria bacterium | reverse complement strand
ACCAGACCTACGCGAAAAACTCGCCGCCGGCGATGCCGCTCTCGCCAACCGCTTCCGCGCCGGCGAAGACACCGCTTCGCTGGTACACGAGCGCGCCGATCTCGTCGACGATCTGATCAAAACTGCCTGGCGGCACTGCTGCGGCTCACCGGGAGACATGGCGCTCGCTGCCGTTGGCGGCTATGGCCGCGGCGAACTGCATCCGCATTCTGATATCGACATCCTCATCCTGGTGGAGCCGGAGGCGCCGACGCGCCACCAGGAATCGTTGCAGCGATTCCTCGCGCTGCTCTGGGACATCGGCCTCAAGATCGGGCACAGCGTGCGCACCGTCGCGGACTGCGAAACGGCCGCCAAGGCGGATATTACGGTCGTGACCAACCTGATGGAGTCGCGGCTGCTGTCCGGGCCCGAAGCTCTGTACGAGACGATGCGCGCGGCGGTCGCGCCCGATCGTGTCTGGCCCACGGCGGCGTTCTTCGAGGCCAAGTGGCGTGAGCAACGCGAGCGCCACGCGAAGTATGAGCACACAGCCTACAGGCTCGAACCGAACGTCAAGGAAGGCCCGGGCGGCCTGCGGGACATCCAGACGATCTTCTGGGTTGCGCAGCGGCATTTCGGCGCCGCGACGGAGTACGGCCTCGTCGAGCATGGATTCCTGACCGAAGACGAATACCGGGCATTGACCGACGGCCGCAATTTCCTGTGGCGCGTACGCTTCGCACTGCACCTGATCACGGGGCGGCGCGAGGACCGGCTGCTGTTCGACCACCAGCTCCGCGTCGCGCGCCTGTTCGGTTATGAGGACCGCGACCACCTGCTCGGCGTCGAGCAGTTCATGCAGCACTACTACCGCACGCTGATGTCGCTCAGCCGGTTGAACGAAATGCTGCTGCAACTGTTTCAGGAAGCGCTGCTGCTCGACCCGGATGCGCCGACACGGCTGCTGGACGAGGATTTCCAGGTCCGCCACCGGTTCCTCGAAGTGCGCGACGAAACCGCATTCCGTCGCCGCCCCGCTACCTTGATGAAGCTGTTTCTCGCGCTGGAGCGACACCCGGAACTGAAAGGGGTCAGCGCCCGCACCATCCGACTGATCCGCCGCGACATCAGCCTGATCGACGACAGTTTCAGAACCGACCCGGACGTCCGCGACTGCTTCATCGCCATCCTGCGCGAGCCACAAGGTCTGAGTCACGAACTGCGCCGCATGAATCACTACGGCGTGCTGGGCCGCTACCTGCCCGCCTTCGGCGAAATCGTCGGCCGCATGCAGTACGACCTGTTCCATGCCTACACCGTGGATGAGCACATCCTGTTCGTGGTCGGTAATCTGCGCAGCTTCGCGCTCGCCCGCCACGACCACGAGTTCCCGCTTTGCAGCCGCATCATGCAGACACTCGACAAGCCGGAAGTCGCCTACCTCGCCGGCCTGTTCCACGACATCGCCAAGGGCCGCGGCGGCGATCATTCGACGCTGGGCGCCACGGACGCGGAGCAGTTCTGCATCGATCACGGCCTGAGCCGCTACGATGCGCGCCTCGTGAGCTGGCTGGTGACGCATCACTTGAGCCTGTCGATCACCGCCCAGAAAAAGGACATCAACGACCCGGCTGTCATCAACGAATTCGCCGGCCTCGTCGGCGATCAGGTTCATCTCGACCTGCTTTACATGCTGACTGTCGCGGACGTGCGCGCGACCAATCCGTCGCTGTGGAATTCGTGGAAGGCGAGCCTGTTCGGCGAGCTGTACGCAAACACGCAGCGTGCACTCCGGCGCGGCCTGGAAAATCCAATCGACAAGGAAGAGCTGATCGCCGAAACGCAAAGCCGCGCGCGCGCCCTGCTGGCGATGCGGCTGGACGAGAGCCGCGTCAACGCCGTCTGGCGCAGCCTCACCGAAAACTATTTTTTGCAGCACACGGCGGATGAAATCGCCTGGCACACCGAAGCGCTCGCCCGGCGCGATGTGTCCGAATCGATCACCATCATGCTGCGCAGCGACAGCGGGCGTGGCGGCACTGCGATCTCGGTCTACTCGCAACGTGGCGAGCCGACTTTCGGGCGCGCGACGGCGGCGCTCGACCAGCTCGGCCTGACCATCGTCGACGCACGCATCGTGCCGATCGGCGAGAACGCCAGTTTCGACACCTATGTCGTCCTCGAAGACACAGGCGAGCCGATCGACGACCCGCAGCGGCTCGACGAAATCGCCGCGATCCTGAAGCGCGAAATCGGCCGCCCCGGCGTCTCGCCGATGGCGGTGACACGGCGCGCGCCGCGCCAGGTGCGGATGTTTTCGACCCCGACGGTCGTGGCGTTCACCGCCGACGAACGCAACCGGCGGACGGTTATGGAAATCACCGCGGGCGACCGGCCGGGATTGTTATCGGAAATCGGACGCGTGCTGGAGCAACAGCAGATTCATCTGCAGAACGCCAAGGTCACGACGGTCGGCGAACGTGCCGAGGACGTGTTTTTCATTACAGGCAGTGGCGAGGCACTGGACGACGACGCCGAACAACAATTGCGCTCAACGTTGCTTGAGCGCATCGGCTCGCCGGCAGCCAAATTCTGATTTCTGCCCTTCGGGCGGTTCAGGTACCATATCGCGCGTGGACCTCCAACAGATCATCGACACCGCGTTCGACCGCCGTTCCGAACTGGCGCCCGATCATTGCGATCCCGCCGTTCGCGAAGCGGTCGATACAGTCATCGACCAGCTCGACCATGGCACGCTCCGCGTCGCCGAACCTGGCGCCAACGGGTGGATCTGCCACGAGTGGATCAAGAAAGCCGTGTTGCTGTCATTCCGCATCGCACCGAACCGCGTCATGCAACAGGGCGACGCCCGTTTCTTCGACAAGGTGCCGCTCAAGTACACCGAATACGATGCCGCCGCATTTGCGCGCGACGGCACCCGCGTTGTGCCGCCGGCGACGGTGCGCCGCGGCGCATTCGTCGCCCCCGACGCGGTACTGATGCCGAGCTACGTCAACATCGGTGCGCGCATCGGGGCCGGTACGATGATCGACACGTGGGCGACCGTCGGTTCGTGCGCGCAAATCGGCGCCAACGTACACATCTCCGGCGGCGTCGGCATCGGCGGCGTCCTCGAACCGTTGCAGGCGACGCCGACCATCATTGAGGACGACTGCTTCATCGGCGCGCGTTCCGAAGTCGTCGAAGGCGTCATCGTTGAACGCGGCGCGGTGCTGTCGATGGGCGTTTATGTCGGCCAGAGTACGCGCATCTACGATCGCGAAAATGGTGAAATCAGTTACGGCCGCATTCCGGCCGGCGCGGTCGTCGTGCCCGGCAATCTACCGGCGAGCGACGGACACTACAGCCTCTATGCCGCCATCATAGTCAAGCGGGTGGACTCAAAAACACGCGCGAAGATCGGGTTGAACGAACTGCTCCGTAGCGCGGCGCGCGAAGCGTGAACGATCCGCTCGAATTGGCGCAAGCGCTAATCGCCCGCCAATCAGTCACGCCGAACGACGCCGGCTGCCAGGAAGTCATCGCCGAACGATTGGCAACAGCCGGATTCACTATCGAACACCTCCCCTTCGGCTCGGTGTCGAACCTCTGGGCCAGAACAGGCGAAGGCGCGCCACTCGTCGTTTTCGCCGGCCACACCGATGTCGTGCCACCTGGCCCGGAAGACGCCTGGACGAACCCACCCTTCAAACCGACAATCCGCGACGGCCACCTCTACGGACGCGGCGCGGCCGACATGAAAGGCGCGCTGGCATCAATGATCTCCGCCGCCGAAGACTTCAAACCGCGCAGCGGCTCGCTCGCCTTCCTGATTACCAGCGACGAAGAAGGCGAGGCCAGAGACGGCACGGCGCACGTGGTCGAAGAACTCACTTCGCGTGGCGTCGCAATCGACTACTGCGTCATCGGCGAAGCCTCCAGCCGCGAACGCCTTGGCGATATGATTCGCCATGGCCGGCGCGGTTCGCTGCACGGCAGACTGATTGTGCATGGCATTCAGGGTCACGTCGCCTATCCGGAACTCGCACGCAATCCCGTTCACGCCGCCCTGCCCGCGCTCACCGAACTGGTCGAAGTGCAATGGGACGATGGCGGCGAACACTTCCCACCCACCAGCCTGCAAATCTCGAATATGCACTCGGGCACCGGCGCGGATAACGTCATCCCCGGCCGCGCGGAAGTGTCGTTCAACTTTCGCTACAGTGCGGCGTCCAATGTCGAAACGTTGCAAACACGCGTTGAGACTTTGCTGAAAGAGCACGGTCTGGATTATTCACTCGAATGGCGGGAAGGCGGCCGGCCCTTCTTGACCCAGCCCGGCGCGTTGACTGAAGCAGTCGCACGCGCCGTCCACGCGGAGACGGGCTACGAACCGGAATTGTCCACCGGCGGCGGCACGTCCGACGGCCGGTTCATCGCACCCGCCGGCGCCGCTGTTGTCGAACTCGGCCCGGTGAATGCGTCGATTCACCAGGTGGACGAACGAGTCTCAATTGACGATTTACCGCGTTTGGCACGGATTTATCGGCAGATACTGGAAGAGTTGCTGGCCTAGACAAGTCCGAAAATAGCGAGAAAGCCACGCGGTATCCAGGTATTTTTCAGTACCGATTATCGTCGCCATCATGGGAACCTGAAATGATGAAGTTGTACGACTACCTGCCTTCGCAAAACGCCTACAAGGTCCGTTTACTGCTCAACCACCTTGGAATTGAATATGAAACGGTACCGGTGAGCATTTTCGAGGGAGCAGGACAAGCAAGAGATTTCCTGGAAAAGAACCCGGTGGGCGCCGTGCCGGTGCTGGAATTGGAAGACGGGCGTGTGCTGCCGGAATCCAATGCCATTTTGATGTATCTGGCCGAAGGCACGCGCTATCTGCCGTCCGACCCGTGGCTGCGGGCACAGGTGGCGCGATGGTTGTTTTTCGAAGAAGACTACGTGCAGAACGGTATCGCTTCACTGCGCCACTGGGTAATGACCGGCAAACTCGCCAACCGTAGTCAGGAGGCGATTGAAGGCAAGCGTGCATTGGGCCTGAAGACGCTGTCGATCCTTGATGACTGGCTGGCAGTGCATGAGTTTTTCGCGGAGAGCTACAGCGTCGCGGACATGTCCCTATTTGCTTACGTAGCCTTTTCGAACGAGGCGGACTTGCCAATGCACAATTACCCGAACGTCGTCAGTTGGACGGAGCGTGTGCGTGCGCAACCCGGTTTCCTGGCAACGGTGCATCCGTACGCCATCGACCCATCTTCCGGCAACGAACTTCCATAGTTCGGAGCCTCGCGTTAAGCGGCGGCTTTTGGCTCAACGGGAATCGAGTACCGCGGCGTAAGTCCGTTTCAGGTTGGCGCCAATATTGGCGAGAACCTGCATACGCGCCAGTAATTGCTTGAGTTGCAGTTGATGAAATAACTTTCGTGCCGGGCTGCCGGCTTTTTCCATCCCGGGCACCACGGCCGGCGTCGGCGGATTCATCACCCGCTGCTGCGCCCGGAGAAACAGGTTCTGCAGTTCATAAACGCGCGCAATCTTGAGCGTCCACGCGTAATCCACTCCGCGTATCGCGCCGGTGCCTTGTGCACTGCTCCAGGCTGCCGAAGAAGGCAACAATGAGCTATACGGAAAACGGAACATACCTGTCTGTTTGTCTGGCGAATTCAGCCGATCCCGCGCCTGCTCGATGGCCGCATCAAGAGTCGCAAGACTGTGGTCCAGGAATTTTCGATTACTGGCCAGTTCGTCCAGTATCGCAATGCGCGCCTGTGCGGCCAATTCAACGCGCTCGTGATGCTCATGCCATGCGTTGGCGGCAAAGGCCAGCAGCAGCGCCAACAGCACCGAGCCCGCCTCGATCAGAATTTCCGGCAACTTCTCCCGTAACCGATATCGCAGCGGCGCGGCCATGGCCTACATCGCCTGGCTTTTGGAACTCAGGACATTCATCCCCGGCAAATGCCGCCAGTTCG
The DNA here is from genome assembly GCA_035698525.1 of Gammaproteobacteria bacterium. GTDB lineage: Bacteria > Pseudomonadota > Gammaproteobacteria > Natronospirales > DASSBR01 > DASSBR01. The sequence continues at coordinate 4,128 of DASSBR010000022.1, read as the reverse complement.
CCCACACGCCAAATACGCCGAGCAGCACAAACCAGATCAACGTCCAGCCGGGCATGCTGAGCCCCAGGAACCGCCAGTGGACGATCGCACAATCGCCGCTGCCGGTGAAGACCCGCTTGATGACGTCGAATAGCGGCAACGTCTTCAGCATGTAGCCCAGGTTCGGGCCGCACGCGGCCATCGCGTCCGGATGCGCCTGTATCCACAGATGCCGCGCGGACGTCAGCGCGCCGGCCAATGCGAACACGCCGATCAACACGGCCCAGACACGGGCGCCCCGGCCGCTGAAATTGAACAGGCCTGCGAGCAGGAACAACAGTCCGAGGATGATGACGCCGATGCGTTGAAAAATACACAGCGGGCACGGTTCCAGGCCGACGTGCAGTTGAAGGTAGTAAGCGTAGGCGAGCAGCGCGGCGCAAATGAGGAAGCCGATGAAATTGAACGTGCGCCGCGAATAGTTGAATTTCTCAAACATCAGCTTTCCTCAGCGTTGAACTCGCGTTTAAGCAGTTGCAACAATTCGTCGGTTCGCGCCTGCATCAGACCCCTGTCGCCGCGACTCTCCACATTCAGCCGCACCAGCGGCTCCGTGTTCGACGAACGCAAATTGAAACGCCAATCGTCGAACGCCATGCTCAGGCCGTCGACATGACTCGTTTCCGCCCCATCGGCGCCGTAGCGTTTTTCGATCGCTTCGAGTACGGCAGCCGGATGATCGATACGACGATTGATTTCACCGCTCACCGGAAACTTCGCCTGCCGTTCCGCCACGAGTGCCGACAACGGACGGCCCTGTCGGTTTATCAACTCGGCGACCAGAAGCCAGGGAATCATGCCGCTGTCGCAGTAAGCGAAATCGCGAAAATAGTGATGCGCGCTCATCTCGCCGCCATAGATTGCGTTCTCGGCGCGCATGCGCTCCTTGATGAAGGCATGCCCTGTCTTGCTTTCGACCGGCACGCCGCCGAGCGACTCGACAATATCGATCGTGTTCCAGGTCAAGCGCGGATCGTGAACGATTTTCTCGCCGCGATGCTCGCGCAGGAACGCTTCCGCCAACAAACCGACGATGTAATAGCCTTCGATAAACTCGCCGCGTTCGTCGAATAAAAAGCAGCGGTCGAAATCGCCATCCCATGCGACGCCGAGATCGGCGCCCTCCGCGATGACCGCGTCCGATGTCGCGCGCCGGTTCTCCGGCAGCAGCGGATTCGGCACGCCGTGGGGAAAGGTGCCGTCCGCTTCGTGATGCAGCTTGATGAACGTGAACGGCAGGTGCCGTTCCAACTGATCGACAACCGCGCCCGCGCCGCCATTCCCGGCGTTCACGACAATCTTCAGCGGCTTCAGCCGCTGGGCATCGATGTAGCCAAGCAGATGCCGGATGTACTCGGCCCGTGCGTCGAAGGAACGCAACTTTCCGGGCGCGGACACATCGGCGAAGTCCGCGCTTTCGGCCAGCGTGCGAATATCGTTCAGGCCGGTGTCGCCGCTGATCGGGCGGGCGCCCTCGCGCACGAATTTCATGCCGTTGTAATCGGGCGGATTGTGGCTGGCGGTCACCATGATGCCGCCGTCGAGTTTCGCGTTGGCGGTCACGAAATAAATCTCTTCGGTGCCGCAGACGCCGATGTCGTACACATCCGCACCGCCGGCCATCAGGCCCTGCGAAACGGCCGTTGCCATTGCATCGCTGCTGAGCCTGACGTCGCGGCCCACCGCCACCCGTTGCGGCTTGACGAATTCCGCGTAGGCACGGCCAATGCGCCACGCGGTATCCTCGTTCAGTTCATCCGGCACCCGCCCGCGAATGTCGTAGGCTTTGAAACAGCTCAACGGCTGAACGACAGCCATCAGCTTTTTTCCTTCACACGACCGTAGACATCGTCGTAGCGCACGATGTCATCCTCACCGAGGTATGCGCCCGATTGCACTTCAATGAGTTCCAGCGGGATCTTGCCGGGATTCGCGAGCCGGTGGCGCGCGCCCATCGGGATGAACGTCGATTCGTTTTCGCCGATCAGGAATGTCTCGTCGTCGCGCGTCACTTCGGCCGTACCGCGCACCACGATCCAATGCTCCGCGCGATGATGATGCTTCTGCAGCGACAGGCGCGCGCCCGGCTTGACCACCAGCCGCTTGACCTGGAAGCGCTCGCCCTGATCAACGCCGTCATACGAACCCCACGGACGGCTGACCTTGCGATGCAACAGGATCTCGCTGCGTCCTTCCGCGCCCAGACGCTTGACGATCGTCTTGACGTCCTGCACGCGATCCTTGCGCGCGATCAGAACGGCATCGACCGTCTCGATCACAACGTAATCTTCGAGTCCAACAACCGCCAGCATCCGGCTGTTGGCATGCAGGTAGCAATTGCGCGCGTCTTCCGCGACCACGTCGCCAACGGTCACGTTGCCGTCGGCATCTGCCGGATGCAGATCGGCCAGCGCCGCCCATGAACCGACGTCGCTCCAGCCGGCGTCGAGCGGCACGACCACCGCGTTGTCGGTCTTTTCCATCACCGCATAGTCGATGGAATCCGACGGGCACGCGCTGAAGGCCTCGTGGTCGAGCCGCGTGAAATCCATATCACCCGCGGCGTTGCCAAGCGCCAGCTTGCACGCGGCAACCATATCCGGCGCAAATCGCTCCAGCTCCTTGAGATAGCTCGACGCACGGAACATGAACATGCCGCTGTTCCAATAGTAGCCGCCGTCGCCGAGATAGCTTTCGGCGGTCGCGAGGTCGGGTTTTTCGACAAACGCGTCGACCTTGTAAACGTCGTCCAGCGCCGCGCCGCGGCGAATGTAACCGTAGCCGGTCTCCGGCGCCGTCGGCACCACGCCGAACACGACCAGCTTGCCGTCGCGGGCCGGGCCAAGGCCCGCCTTGATCGCGCGCCGGAAAGCGGCACGATTGGCGATCACGTGGTCCGCCGGCAGCACGATCAGTATCGGATCGTCGTTTGATTTCGCCGCGTGCAGCGCCGCGACCGCCACCGCCGGGGCCGTATTGCGCCCCACCGGTTCCAGCATGATCGCCGCCGGCTCGCTGCCGATTTCCCGCAACTGTTCCGCGGCGAGAAAGCGATGGTTCGCGTTGCAGGTGATGATCGGGCCGGCGCAACCGGCCAGCCCGTCGAGGCGCTTCAGCGTCTCCTGCAACATCGTCCTCTTGCCGAAGAGCGGCAGGAACTGTTTCGGATACAGTTCGCGCGACAAGGGCCAGAGACGAGTGCCGGAACCGCCGACGAGAATAGTGGGAATAATTCGATCTGTCATAGCGCGGGCTATCATAATCGGCCTGTACGGCACACGCCACCTGCATTGCATAACGCGCGGCCTTCAAGCACCATTATTCCGGCCTGAGGGACTAGAAACAAAAGGAGCCTACCATGGTCGATGATGCATTAACGCCGACTCGTGTCGACGACTCCCCTGCCGGCAGGCTGCTGACCTGGCTCGGCTTCGCGCTGGCCATCGTCGGCGCAATTATGGTTCTCGTCGCCGGTCCCGGCTACCGCGGCGCTTTCTGGGGTCTCGGAACCGCATTTTCGATGATCCGCTGGGGCGCGTATTGCGGCGGCGCGGGCGCGATTCTGTCGCTGCTCGGGGCGATCCTGCTGTTCATCGGGCCGATGCGCCGCTGGCGCGTCATGGCCATTCTCGGTGTCATCATCGGCGCGCTCGCCATCGGCGTCCCGTGGTGGTGGGCCAGGCATGCGCATAACGTACCGCCGATCCACGACATCAGCACCGACACCGCCAACCCGCCCGCTTTTGACGCGGCGCTTCTGGCGGCGCGCAAAAACGCAGTCAACTCGCCGACCTACGGCGGCGCCGAAGTCGCATCGCAACAAGTAAAGGCTTATCCCGACATCAAGCCCGTCCTGCTGGATGCGACGCCGGACAGGGTGTTCAAGACGGCTCTCGCGATCGTCAAGGGAAATGACTGGACGGTGCACGCCGCGGACCCGGCGATTCATAAAATCGACGCCACCGCCACCACCCTCTGGTTCGGCTTCAAGGACGATGTCGTCATTCGTATCCGGCCGCACGACGGCGGCAGCGTGTTCGACATGCGCTCCGAGTCGCGCATCGGCAGGAGCGACGTCGGCAAGAACGC
>DASSBR010000021.1:0-2395 GCA_035698525.1 Gammaproteobacteria bacterium | reverse complement strand
TCGCGTCGAGCAGCGGCTTCGACAGTTCCAGATACCAGTCGCAGTATTCGTTCCAGGTGAACTCGTAGAGCGCGCGCGCAGCGAGATCAAAGCGGTAGGTGCCGAAGTGCTCGTGCACCGCTGCGATCGTGCGCGCGAGACGCGAGCGGATCCAGCGTTCGGCCACGCCGTATTCGATCTCGCTGCCTTCGGCCGGTGTGGCCTCCAGTTTCATCAGCACGTAACGTGCCGCGTTCCAGAGCTTGTTGCAGAAGTTGCGGTAGCCGTCGAGGCGGCCGAGGTCGAAGTTGATGTCGCGGCTGGGGCCGGCGAGGGCGGCCAGCGTGTAGCGAAGCGCATCGGTGCCGTGCGCCGGAATACCGTCCGGAAATTGTTTGCGCGTGTTCTTGCGAACCTTTTCGGCGAGTTGCGGCTGCATCATGCCAAAGGTGCGCTTTTCGATCAGCGCGTCGAGCTCGATGCCGTCGATCAGGTCGATCGGGTCAAGAATATTGCCCTTGGATTTCGACATCTTCTGGCCGTGCTCGTCGCGAATCAGGCCGGTGATGTAGATTTCGTGGAACGGCACGTCGTCCATGAACTTGAGGCCCATCATCACCATCCGGGCGACCCAGAAGAAGATGATGTCGAAGCCGGTGACGAGCACGTTCGTCGGGTAGTACGCTTCCAGTTCCGGCGTTTTCTCCGGCCAGCCCAGGGTTGAAAACGGCCACAGCGCCGAGGAGAACCACGTGTCGAGCACGTCGTTGTCGCGGGTCAGCGGCAGCGTGTTAGTCAGTTGGTATTTGATCCGCACCTCGGCTTCGTCTCGGCCGACGTAGATGTTGCCGGCTTCGTCGTACCAAGCCGGAATGCGATGACCCCACCACAACTGGCGGCTGATGCACCAGTCCTGAATGTTGCGTATCCATTCGAAATAAGTCTTCGACCAGTTCTCCGGCACAAAGCGGATGTCGCCATCCTCGACCGCCTTGATCGCGGGCTCGGCCAGCGGCCCCATCTTCATATACCACTGGTCGGTCAGGTACGGTTCCACCACGGCGTTGCTGCGGTCGCCGTGCGGCACCTTCAGTTTGTGCGGGTCAGTTTTTTCCAACAAACCGAGCGCTTCGAAATCCACGACGATTTGCTTGCGCGCCTCGAAGCGATCAAGCCCGCGGTAGGCTTCCGGCACGTCATCGGTCAGCGCCGCATCCGGCGTCAGCACATTGATCATCGGGAGGTTGTGACGCTGGCCGATCTCGTAGTCGTTGAAGTCGTGCGCCGGCGTAATCTTGACGCAGCCCGTGCCGAATTCGGGATCGACGTACTCGTCTGCGATGACCGGTATGCGCCGGTGGGTCAGCGGCAAGTCAATCTGCTTGCCGACCAGCTGTTGGTAACGCTCATCGTCCGGATGCACCGCGACGGCCACGTCGCCGAGCATCGTTTCCGGGCGCGTGGTGGCGACGATGACGTGGCCCGAACCATCCGTCAGCGGATAGCGCAGGTGCCACAGGTGGCCGTTCTCCTCAGTGGGGACCACCTCGAGATCGGACAGCGCCGTCTTCAGCACCGGGTCCCAGTTGACCAGCCGCTTGCCGCGATAAATCAAGCCCTCGTCGTAGAGCCGGACAAACACTTCGGCGACCGCTTTGGACAAGCCTTCGTCCATCGTGAAGCGTTCGCGCGACCAGTCGACCGAGTCGCCCAGGCGACGCATCTGTCCGGTGATCGTGCCACCGGATTGGCCCTTCCATTCCCAGACGCGCTCCTCAAAGCCTTCGCGGCCGAGGTCATGACGGGTTTTGCCTTCCGCGTTCAACTGGCGCTCGACGACCATCTGCGTCGCGATACCGGCATGGTCGCTGCCGACCTGCCACAACGTCCGGTCACCGCGCATACGCCGATAGCGGATCAGCGCATCCATCAGCGTGTGCTGGAACGCATGGCCCATGTGCAGCGTGCCGGTCACGTTCGGCGGCGGGATCATGATGCAGTAGGGTTCGCGGTCGCCTTGCGGGGCGAAATAGCCGGCCGCCTCCCAGCGCCGATACCAGTCCTGCTCGATCGCGTGCGGGTCGTAAGTCTTGTCCATTGAGGATTACTTTGTGATTGTGTCGATTACTGTTTGCGTTGCCGCTCAAAATCCGTCAGCGCCGCACCGACGATGCCGCGGATCTCGTCTTTCATGTGCCGGGAAATCCGCTCCGCGATCAGCGCTTCGATGTTCTCGACCGATTCCGCGATGATGCGCTCGGCGGCATGGTCCAGCTCGGCGGTGAGCGTGGCGCGCAGTTCGCTCAAGTCCGGCTCGGGCGCTTTCGGCGGCGGCACGGGTTCGGGCGGCAAGGCCGGGTCCGGCACGGCGCCCAGACCGACCGCGACGGCTTCTTCGATGCCGAAGTTGTCGTCG
>DASSBR010000020.1:0-55900 GCA_035698525.1 Gammaproteobacteria bacterium | reverse complement strand
ATTGCGCGGGCAATGGCGTATTCGCGCCGGTTGTTGGCGTGATCGGCGCGGCGATGGCGGTGGAAGCGTTGAAGAAGTTGACCGGGCTTGGGGAGACGCAGCCGGGGACGCTATGGCGTTACGCGGGACTGAGCGGCGAGTGGCGAAGTGCGCGGATTGCGCGGGATCCTGAGTGCGGGATTTGCGGAAACAGGCCCCCCCTCACCCTACCCTCTCCCAGAGGGAGAGGGGAAGATTGAGCGGCTCAGCCGCTTAGCTTCTCCTTCAGCAGATCGTTCACCTGCTGCGGATTCGCCTTGCCGCGCGTCGCCTTCATCACCTGGCCGACGAAGAAGCCGAACAGCTTGTCTTTGCCGCCGCGATACTGCGCCAGCTGATCCGGGTTTGCGGCAAGGACCTCTTCCACGATTCCGTCGATCTCGCTGGTATCCGTGATCTGCTTCAGGCCGCGCTGATCAATGATCTCATCCGCATCGCCGTCGCCATTCCACATCGCCTCGAAGACTTCCTTGGCGATCTTTCCGGAAATCGTGTTGTCGGTGATGCGAACGAGCAGCGCGGCGAACTGGTCGCTCGCGATCGGGCTCGCGCCGATATCAATGCCGTCGCGATTCAGCGCCGCGGACAACTCGCCCATGACCCAGTTCGCCGCCAGCTTGGGGTCGTCGGCCAGCGCTTCGACCACGGCCTCGTAATAATCAGCCATTTCGCGGGTGGCCGTCAGCACGCCGGCATCGTAGTCCGACAGCCCGTATTCCGACTCGAACCGCGCTTTCTTCGCATCCGGCAACTCCGGCAAATCCGCCCGCGCCTCTTCGATGAAAGCTGCGTCGATTTCCAGCGGCAGCAAATCCGGGTCGGGAAAATAGCGGTAGTCGTTCGCTTCTTCCTTGGCGCGCATCGAACGCGTTTCATGCTTGCCCGGATCGTAAAGCCGCGTCTCCTGCACTACCGTGCCGCCGCTTTCGATCAAGTCGATCTGACGCTCGACTTCGAAATTGATCGCCTGCTCGACAAAACGGAACGAGTTCAGGTTCTTGAGTTCGGCGCGCGTGCCGAACTTCTCCTCGCCCTTTGGCCGTACGGACACGTTCGCGTCGCACCGGAACGAGCCTTCCTGCATGTTGCCATCGGAAATTTCCAGGTAGCGCACCAGGCTGTGCAGCTTCTTCATGTAGGCGACGGCTTCCTTCGCCGAGCGCATTTCCGGTTCCGACACGATTTCAAGCAGCGGTGTACCGGCGCGGTTCAAATCGATGCCGGTCTTGTCGGCGAACGCTTCGTGCAGCGACTTGCCCGCGTCTTCTTCAAGATGCGCGCGCGTCAGGTTGATGGTCTTGTTCACCCCGTCCACTTCGATCGTCAATTTGCCGCCGGCGACCACCGGCAGTTCGTACTGACTGATCTGGTAGCCCTTCGGCAGGTCGGGATAGAAGTAGTTCTTGCGTGCAAATATCGAGCGCTCGGCAATCGTCGCGCCAATAGCCAACCCAAATTTCACCGCCATGCGCACCGCTTCGCGGTTCAGCACCGGCAGCACGCCCGGGTAGCCGAGATCGACGAGGTTTGCCTGCGTGTTTGGCGGCGCCCCGTATTCGGTGGACGCGCCGGAGAAAATCTTGCTGCGCGTCGCGAGCTGCGTGTGGATCTCCAGGCCTATTACGGTTTCCCATTCCATCTCAGGCAAATCCCTTCGGCGTCTGGTTGTGCCAATCTGTCTGCAGCTGGTATTGATGCGCCGCTGCCAGAATCCCCGCCTCATCGAAATAATTGCCGATGATGTGCAATCCGACCGGCAATTCGTCGACGAAGCCCATCGGCGCGGACAGCGCCGGCAGGCCGGCCAGGTTCGCGCCGATCGTGTAGATGTCGTTCAGATACATCGTGATCGGGTCGTCGGTCTTTTCGCCGATGCCGAAGGCCGGCGTCGGCGTGGTCGGCCCCATCAGGACGTCGACTTTCTCGAACGCGCGCTTGAAATCGGCGGCAATCAACTGACGGGTTTTCTGCGCCTTGAGGTAGTACGCGTCGTAATAGCCGGCGGACAACACATAGGCACCGGTCATGATTCGGCGTTTGACTTCGGCCCCAAAGCCTTCGCCGCGCGAGCGCGTGTAAAGGTCGAGCAGATTTTTCGGGTTTTCGCAGCGGTAGCCGAAGCGCACGCCGTCGAAGCGCGACAGGTTCGACGAGCATTCCGCCGGCGCGACGACATAATAAGTCGGCACCGACAAACCGAGGTTCGGGAGGCTCACATCGATGATTTCGGCGCCCATGTCGCGGTAGACATCGAGCGCCTCGCGCACGGCCTTCTCGACGCCGGGCGACAATCCTTCGTCGAAGAACTCGCGCGGTACGCCGATCTTCAAGCCCTTCACCGGCTTGTCGAGCGCCGCATGGTAGTCCGGCACCGGCTCGTCCACGCTGGTTGAGTCTCTCGAATCGAAACCCGCCATCGCGCCAAGGAGCAGCGCAGCGTCTTCGGCACTCGCCGTCAACGTCCCGGCCTGGTCGAGGCTGGAGGCGAACGCGATCATGCCGTAGCGCGACACCCGGCCGTAGGTCGGTTTGAGGCCGGTGATGCCGGACAGCGCCGCAGGCTGGCGGATCGAGCCGCCGGTGTCGGTGCCGGTCGCGGCCGGCGCAAGGCGCGCGGCGACCGCCGCCGCCGATCCGCCGGACGAGCCGCCTGGAACGCGTTCCTGATCCCACGGGTTCCTGACCGGGCCGTAGAAGCTTGTTTCGTTGGACGAGCCCATCGCGAACTCGTCCATGTTGGTCTTGCCGAGCATTACCATGCCGGCGGCATTCAGACGCTCGACAACCGTCGCATCGTACGGCGAAACGAAATTGTCGAGCATCCGCGAACCGCAGGTCGTGCGCACGCCGGCGGTGCAGAAGATGTCCTTGTGAGCCAACGGCACACCGGTCAGCGGACCGCCCGCGCCATCCTTGATTTTCTTGTCGGCGACGGCAGCAGCAGCCAGCGCTTCTTCCGCCAGCGTGGTCACGAATGCGTTGAGCTTCGGGTTGAAGCGCTGGATGCGCTCCAGATATTCCGTGGTCAGTTCGGTACTGGTGACGTCGCCGCGCGCGAGCGCGGAAGCCATCTCGGCGATGCTGCGGGTGGGTGCGGGCATGGAAGAAAACCTTTATTCAATCACGCGCGGCACGGTGTACAAGCCGGCTTCAACCGCCGACGCGTTCTGCTGATACAGGCTGCGCTCGTCCTGCGCCGTTACCTCGTCCGGACGCAGGCGCTGCGGTTTTGCAAGCGGATGCGCCATTGGCTCAACGGCATCGGTGTCCGCCGCATTCAGTTGATCGACGAACGCAATGATGCGCGACAGGTTGTCGGCGTAACCGGATATGTCTTTTTCATTGATCGCGAGACGTGCAAGCGTCGCGATCCCTTTTACGTCTTCAGGCGTCAACGGCGTCAATTCCACGGCAAACGGTTCGAGTCCGCAATCGTAGCATAGTAGACTGGCTTCGGTGGCATGGATCGGCCGCCAGGGATGTAGAGAGATGACATCGGGGGAGCCGATCCGGAGTGTTTTTTTCGCGAGCCACGCGCCGCGCGTTGTTGTGCGCGGCAGTCACGATCATGACCGCGGCGTCCCTGTCGGTCGCGGCTGCGACCATTCCCCAGCGATTGTACGACGGCCTGCACTGGCGCCAGGTGGGCCCGTTCCGCGGCGGACGCGTGCCGGCGGTGACCGGCGTACCCTCCGATCCAAACATATATTACTTCGGCACGGCGGGCGGCGGTGTCTGGAAGACATCCGACGGCGGCACCACTTGGCGGCCGGTGTTCAGCGATCAGCCGGTGTCGTCGATCGGCGCGATTGCCGTGGCGCCTTCCGATCCGAGCGTCGTCTATGTCGGCACCGGCGAAGCCGACGTACGCAACGATACCTCGTTCGGCGACGGCGTCTACAAGTCCACCAACGGCGGCGCGAGCTGGACCTCTGTCGGTCTCGCCGACACTCGCCATATCGGCGACATCATAGTCGACCCGCACAACCCGAATATCGTGCTCGTCGCGGCGCTCGGCCACGCCTACGGCCCCAACGCGCAGCGCGGGGTCTTCCGCTCGACCGACGGCGGCCGGACATGGCAGAAGACGCTGTACGAAAACGACCGCACCGGCGCAATCGACCTGGCGGCCGACCCGGACAATCCGGATATCGTTTACGCCGCGATGTGGCAGATGTACCGCACGCCGTGGCACCTCGAAAGCGGCGGCCCCGGCAGCGGCTTGTACAAGTCGACCGATGGCGGCCAGACCTGGCGCCGGCTTGAAGGCCACGGCCTGCCGGAAGGCGTGCTGGGGCGCATCAGCGTGGCGGTCGCCACCGGCGGGCAGCGGATTTACGCGCTGATCGAGGCGCATGGGGGCGGCTTGTACCGCTCCGACGACGGCGGCCGGACCTGGCAACTCGTCAACAACGACGAGCGTTTTCGGCAGCGCGCGTGGTACTTCAGCCTGCTCGAAGTCGATCCGCGCGACCCGGACCGGGTTTATATCGGCAACGTGCAGTTGTTCGAATCCGGCAACGGCGGGCGGTGGTTCGGCTACATCGACGAGCCGCACCCGGACAACCACGCGCTGTGGATCGACCCGAACAATCCCGACCGGATGATCCTGGGCGAGGACGGCGGCGCCGCGATCACCACCAACGGTGGCTTGAGCTGGACGCAGCCGGACAATCAGCCGACCGCGCAGTTCTACCATGTCGCCGCCGACACTGATTTTCCGTACCACATCTACGGTTCGCAACAGGACTGGGGCTCGGTCAGGATTGCCAACGCGACGAGCCACGGCGCGATCACGGAACACGACTGGCACCCGGTCGGCGGCGGCGAAAGTGGCTACGTGCTGCCCAGCCCGGCCGACCCGGACATCATCTACGCTGGCTCCTATTTCGGCATCCTGACCCGCTACAACGAGCGCACTGGCCAGGTGCGCGATGTGTCGCCGTGGCCGGCGGACACCGACGGGCGGCCCGCAGAAGAACTGGAGCATCGCTTTACCTGGACCGCACCGCTCGCGTTTTCGCCGCACAACCCGCAGGTGCTCTACACCGCGTCGCAGGTGTTGATGAAGACAACCGACGGCGGGACGAGCTGGGAGCAGATCAGTCCGGACCTGACCCGCAACGACGCATCGAAACAGGGGTCGTCCGGAGGCCCGATCACCCGCGACAATTCCAGCGCCGAGTATTACGACCTGATCTTCAGCATCGCGCCGTCGCCGAAGTCGGTCGGCGAAATCTGGATCGGGACCGACGACGGCCTGGTGCAACTCACCCGCGACGGCGGCAAGACGTGGCACAACGTCACGCCGCCGGGACTGCCAGCGTGGGCCAAGATCGCACAGATTGAAGCGTCGTCGTTCGACGCCGGCACGGCTTACGTCGCCGTCGATGCGCACAAGCTCGACGACCTGCAGCCATACATTTTCCGCACCCGCGATTACGGGCGCAGCTGGACGAAGATCACGACCGGCCTCGATGCCCCCGCCTACGTCCACGTCGTGCGCGAGGATCCGCACCGCCGCGGGCTGTTGTTCGCCGGCACGGAGACCGGCGTCTATGTGTCGTTCGATGACGGCGGCCACTGGCAGCCGTTGCAACTGAACCTCCCGGTCGCGCCGGTTCACGACCTGATCGTCCACGCTGGGGATCTGATCGTCGCCACGCATGGCCGCGGTTTCTGGGTGCTGGACGACATCAGCCCGCTGGAGCAGATCACCCCCGCACTGGCCAGCGCCGCGACCTGTCTGTTTGCCCCGGCACCCGCCCTGCGGCTTCACGAAACCCATCGGATCCAGGCGCATCCGCCAGCGGCCGGCGATAACCCGCCGCACGGTGCGATTATCGACTACTACCTGGCGTCGGCGCCGGACGCGCCGATCACGCTGACGATCCACGATGCGAGCGGCCGGCTTGTCCGGCGCTTTTCCAGTGTCATCCGGCTGGATCGGGACGTACCGTCGCTGCCGGCCGGCGCCGGCATGCACCGCTTCGTCTGGAACCTGCGCTATGCGCTGCCCGAGCCCATCCCGGGCGCAATCTACGATATGGGCCCGCCGATCGCACCGCTCGCGCTGCCCGGCATCTACACCGTCACGCTCACGGTCGACGGGCAGAGCTGGACGCAACCGCTCACGATCGGGATGGACCCGCGTGTCGACGTGTCGATGAATGCGCTGCGCAAGAATTTCGATCTGATGATGAAACTGCACGACGATCTCATCGCCGATCATCGTGTCGTGAACCAGATTCGGCACCTGCGCGGCTTCATCGGCACGCTCAATCGGAAATTCGGCGCGAGCGCAGATGCCGTGCCCATCACCGCGGCCGCGCAACGTCTGAAACAGGCGCTGGATGCGGTCGGCGGCATGCTCTGGCAGCGCCACGCCCGATCAGGCCAGGCAATGCTCAACTACCCCGCCAGGCTGAACAGCAGGCTCGCGTACCTGCAGCGTACGCTGGCCGGCGCGGATGCCGCGCCCACGCAGCAGGCTTATGCCGTGTATCGGCAACTGCACGGACAGTTGCAGGCCGTTCTCGAGCGCTGGCACGACGTGCGGCAAGACGAGCTGGTGACGCTGAACCGACTGGTGCGCGAACACGACGCCGGGGTGCTGTACGCAAAGCAACATCCGGATAGCGGCAGCCATCCGGCGTCTACCCGTTCGGTCGGCGCCGAATAAAGCTGATATTATGTTGGATGGCCGGCGGCAGGGGCTGCTGACGCCATGGTGTTCCCGGGGGTTCATAATGCGATTTCTGTCTCTGGCGGCGGCGTCCGCTCTCACTATCGTTACTGCGGCGTCCGCCGGCTTTGCGCAAACCGCCTCGGCGCCGCTGCCCGTGGTCAAGGGTCTCGCCGCGCAGCCGCTGAGCCGCGCGGCGGTGCATCCATCGCCGGCGGCCAGAACACGCTACATCGTGCGCTTCGAAGGCGCGCCCGTGCCGTTTCACGCTGGCGGCCGACGCGAATTGCGGACCGCCTCCGCACCGCGTGCGACGAGCGATCGGCAGCTCGAAATGTACCCGGCCCCGGCTCGCGACTACGCCAATTACCTCAAGTCGCGCCACGTCGAATTCCTGCAACACGCGCGCGAGGTCCTGCGGCGTCCTGTCAATCCGCATTTTGAATATCGCTATGCGCTGAATGGCATGTCGGTGAGCCTGACGCGTGCCGAGGCAGCCAAACTCGCCAGCATGCCCAACGTCGCCTCGGTCACGCCGGTGCGCTATTTCCGCCCCACTGCGGCGGCAACTGCCGGCGACACCGCCGCGAGCCGCGCCTGGATCAATGCCCCTGCCGTCTGGCAGACGCCGCCGGGACTCGACACGGAAGGCGAAGGCATCGTGGTCGCCTCCGTCGATACCGGCATCAACTTCGCCGCGAGTTCGTTTGCGGCTACCGGGCCGGTGGACGGCTATGTTGTCCAGAACCCGCTGGGCAGCGGCCATTACCTCGGTGTCTGCGATCCGACGAACACCGATCAGGCGGCAAAAAAGCCCGGCTTTTTCGACTGCAACGACAAGCTCATCGGCGCATACACCTACACCAGCGGCGCCGACGACCCGAATTCGCCGGAGGACTCCGAAGGCCACGGCACGCACACGGCGAGCACCATCGCCGGCAATCTGGTCAACGCCGATTTGAATGGCGCCGAGGTGCCGCTGTCCGGCGTTGCACCGCACGCCAACGTTATCAGCTACGACGTCTGCGATCCCACCAACTCGTGCGGCACCGACGCGAGTGTCAAGGCTGTGGATCAGGCGATCAAGGACTACGACCAACTCAAGCAGACGCCGGGCTTCAAGGGAATGGTGCTGAACTACTCCATCGGCGGCGGCGACTTCCCCTATACCGATCCGGTATCGCGGGCATTTCTGTCGGCAGTCGAAGCCGGCGTTTATGTTTCCGTGGCGGGCGGTAACGGCGGCCCCGGGAACACCATCGCCAACGACGACTCGCTGCTCTACCCGGTTGAGCATGTCGGGCCCTGGGTCGCGACGGTGGCCGCCAGCAGCCACGACGGCTACTTCGCCAACGGCCTGACACTCAGCGGCGGCGCGACGGCGGTCGGCCCGTTTGACGGCACCGGCACGACGAGCGGATTGACCGCGGCACCAATTGTCTACGCGGGCGATTACACCTACCCCACCGACTACGACTTCAGCGCGCATCTCGATCCCGACGCCATCTATGGCCCGGCCACCGCGCCGGCGACGCCGGAGGAAGTTGCCCAGGCGGCGCGTGAATGCGATTTTCCGTTCCCGCCCGACACATTCACCGGCAATCCGATTGTTGTCTGCGACCGCGGCACGATTGCGCGCGTACAAAAAGCGGTGAATGTTTCCTACGACTGGAGCGCGCACTCCGACAGTAAATATACAAGCGGGACGACGGGCGGCGCCGGCTTCGTGCTCGCGAACGACGCCGACCTCGATACCATGTACCAGGACGCCTATGCCGTCCCGGGCGTGCAACTCGACTACGCCGATGGCGCGGCGCTGAAAAGCTGGCTCGCCGCCAATCCCGGTATCGGCGGTGCGGCGAGCCCCACCAATCCGCAGAATCCGGCGCTGACGGCGATCATTGCCGGCACAACGTCGGGCCATGATGCGACTCAGGCTGACCTGATCGCTGGCTTCAGTTCGCGAGGCCCCACCGGCAGCGTCTACGACAACGTCCTCAAGCCGGACTTCGCGGCGCCGGGCGTCGATGTACTGGCTGCCGTTTCCAACCCTGCCTACACCGACGGCGTCACCGGCGGCGCCAACGAACCGGATACCTATGGCATCGAAAACGGCACGTCGATGGCCTCGCCGCACGATGCCGGCGCGGCCGCATTGCTGATGCAGGTCCATCCCGCCTGGACGCCGTCCGAAATCAAGTCCGCGTTAATGCTGACGGCCGTCGTCGCCCCACTCAAGGACGGGTGCGCGAGTCTCGACGCCGACGACTACTGCGTCGCGGGAGGTGCCGTCCCGTCGCCGCAGGTGCGCGGTGCGGGCCGCATCGATGTGAGCCTCGCCAATCGCAGCGGCATCATCATGAACGTCTCGGGCGCAGAGTTCGAAGCGGCCAACCCGGCGCAGGACGGCAATCTGACGCAATTGAATCTCCCCAGCGTGGCGAACAACGACTGCGTGTTGAGCTGTGAGTGGAGTCGGACGTTCACGAGCGCGCTCGATGACGCATCGGCAAGCTATACGGTGACGGTTTCCGGCGCGCCCGCCGGCCTCGACGTTTCGGTGTCGCCCTCCTCGTTTACGCTGGCGCCGGGCGCAACGCAGGCCGTGACTGTCACCGCGGACGTGAGCGCCTTGCCGCCAAAGCAGTGGGCATTCGCGCAGATCGACGTCGAAACGAGCGGCATGGGCGACGACGGTCAGCCCATCCCGCCGATGCACCTGCCGCTGGCGGTCGAGCCACAGCCGCCGACGCCGACGATGAAGGTGTCCCCGGACAGCCTCAACCTTACCGTTCAACAAGGCGGGACCATATCCGGCACGCTGACCATCAGCGACACAGGTCTCGGCGACCTCGACTGGAACCTGGCGAAGACAGCGCGCTCCTCGGCAACCTCGCTTTGGGACCAGCCGTACAAGGGCTCGATCAACGGCATCCCATCGGCGTATTACGCGCACAGCAAACACGGAATCTATGCCGCAGACCATTTCAGCATGCCGGTCGCCGGAACCGTCACGAAAATCTTTGCCGATGGTTTTGCCCAAACTGCTGACAATCAGTTCGTGAATCTCGCGACGGACGCTGTGCATATCGACTGGTACATTTACAAGGATGTCGGCGGACTACCTGCCGGCAATCCGGAGGATGACCGAGACGACTATGTCTGGCATTATCGCAGCGAACCCGGGGGCAGCGGCGTCACAACCAGTGGTGGCCAATATGGCGGCGGCATCACGCTGGGTGTTACGGCGGCGGGCCAGCCGTCCATCGCGCTTGAGGCCGGCGAATACTGGCTGATAGTCGACGTGCGATTCAATGCGGGCTACAAGGATTCCGACAGCCCCTCGTGGTACTGGTTTCTGTCGAAGTCTCTCGACAAGGATCAGGCAAGCAACGGTGCGGTGTTGCTGGACCCGGGCGAATTGCTCGACCAAGGCGCGATTGCCTACCTGGCCGGCGGTTCGCTGGCCTACACCATCAGTGGCCGGTTCGACTGCGCCGGCGCCACCAATAGCGGACTCACGTTCAACGAGCAGCAAGGCCACATCGAGGCCGGCGAGTCCGGCAGCGTAAAGGTTACGTTCGACGCCGCCTCCGCAACTCCGGGGCAGCACGTGGCGCCCGTCTGCATCAGCGGCAACGATCCGGAAAATCCGGTTGCCGCGGTGCCGGTCACGGTGCAGGTGGAAGGCGCGCCCGCCGATACCGCCTCGTCCGGCGGCGGCGGCACGACCGGTCTGCTGTCGCTGGCGTTGCTTGGCCTCCTGCTGGTTGAACGCCGGGGCAGACGCTGAATTCACGGCAGGTGGGACAAGGGCGCTAAGTCGCCCCTCGCCGCCGCACTTGCGCTGTCTTTTGGCTTGGTTTGAATCCGCGGTCTTGTAATTAAATTATAAATAAATTAAATTATGCTCCCATGACACCCCCACCCCCCGCCCGCAGGCGCGGCCGCCCGGCTGCCAAAGCGTCCATCGACCAGCGCGAGCGCCTGCTCGACGCGGCGATCAGCCTGTTCGCCGCGCGCGGCATTGCAGCAACGCCGCTGAATGCCATCGCAAAAATGGCCCGCGTCACGCCGGCATTGCTGCACTACTACTTCGGCAACCGAGCGAAACTCGTCGAAGCCGTGGTCGAGGAACGGTTGATGCCGGTGGTCGGACCGGTGATGGCCGCGGCCCGCACGATTGACGACGCCGACCCACGCTCGTCGTTGACCCGGCTCGCGAAAAATTTCATCGGTGCGATCGCTGCTGCGCCCTGGCTACCGCCGCTATGGGTGCGGGAAATCCTTTGCGAGGGTGGCCTGTTGCGCGAGCAATTGCTGACCCGCATCGCGCCGGATGTCGCCAATCGCATACGCACGCTGGTCCAGCGCGGGCAGGAAAGCGGACAAATCAACCCGGATCTCGATCCGCGCCTGGTCATGATTTCGCTCATCGGGCTGACGGTATTCGCGCTGGCGGCGGAACCGATCTGGCGGCGTCTGCCGGACAGCGCCGACATCGACATGGATGCTCTCACCGAACACGTGGTTGCACTGCTGCAACACGGACTGGAGCCGTTACATGCGTCCTAGTTATTTGCCACTGCTGCTTGCCACGCTGGCGATCGCCGCCTGCGGCCAATCCGACCCCGGGCTGCCCGGCACGCTCGAATGGGACCGCGTCAATATCCTGGCGGAAACGTCCGAGCCGGTCATCGCGATCGAGGTCGGGGAAGGCGATCGCGTCAAGGCGGGGCAACTGTTGTTGCGTCTGGATCCCCGACGCGTTGAGGCACAGCTGGCAGCCGCGCAGGCCAATGCCCGTCGGTTCGCGGCACATCTGTCGGAGCTGCAACACGGCGCGCGCAGCGAAACAATCGATGCCGCGCGCGCCGAAGTCGCGCGTGCCGAAAGCGCCGCGAAACACGCACGGGCTGCGTACAAACGTATCGATGCGCTGCGCCACAAGGGCGCGCGCTCGCAGGCGCAACTGGATGATGCCGCCAACACGCTGCACATCGCCGAGGCCGACGCCACGGCTGCGCACGCCGAACTGGCTGAACTGCTGAATGGCGCGCGCCCCGAAGAACTCGCGCAAGCCAAGGCAGAGCTGGCTGCTGCGCAGGCAAAGGTCAGGCTACTGTCGATCACGCGGGATCGACTTGACGTTCGCGCCACCCGCGCCGGGCGCGTCGACGCCCTGCCGTTTCGGCTGGGAGACCAGCCGCCGGTCGGCGCCGCTCTCGTCAGTCTGCTGGCCGGCGACGCGCCTTATTGCCGGGTGTACGTCCCGGAGCGGAAGCGCGCGTCGATGCAACCCGGCCTGTCATTTCGCGTGCGCGTGGACGGCGTCGACGACCCATTCGACGCCACACTGCGAAGCGTACGCAGCGAGCCCGCGTTCACACCCTACTACGCGCTCAGCGGCGATGACGCGACGCGGTTGTCGTGGCGCGCGGAATTGGTGCTGCAAGGCAAAGCCGCTTCGCGGCTGCCTGCCGGCCTGCCCTGCCATGCGGAGCAATCCAGCGATGCCCGCGGCTGACATCGCGATCATGACGCACGGGCTGACCCGCCGGTTCGGCACGCTGACCGCAGTCGACCACCTTGACCTGAGCGTGCGGCGCGGCGAGGTGTATGGCTTTCTCGGCCCCAACGGCTGCGGCAAATCGACCACCATCCGGATGCTGTGCGGCTTGCTGTTGCCGAGCGAAGGCAGCATTCGTGTGCTCGGCCTCGACGTGCCGCGCCAGGCAGAAGCGCTCAAGCGGCGAATCGGCTACATGACACAGAAGTTCTCGCTGTACGACGATCTGAGCGTGGCTGAAAATCTTGCCTTCGTCGCGCAGGTATATGGCTTCCGTTCCGTAGCCGCGAGAGCCCGTATCGCGGCGCTGATGGACATTTATCGCCTTGGCGAACTGCGCCGGCAGATGGCCGGCACCATGAGCGGCGGCCAGAAGCAGCGCCTGGCACTCGCCGCCGCCGTGCTCAACGAGCCGGAACTGCTGTTTCTCGATGAGCCGACCAGCGCCGTCGATCCGCAGTCACGTCGGGAGTTCTGGGACTCACTGTTCGCGCTGGCGGACGCCGGCACCACGCTGCTTGTTTCGACGCACTACATGGACGAGGCGGAGCGCTGCCACCGCCTGGCGATCCTCGAGCGCGGCCGGATGATGGTCGAAGGCAGTCCGGCCGCGCTGATGAACGCCCTGCCCGGGCGCGTTCTACAGGTTGAGTGCGATGCACCGCGTCAGGCACAGCGCGCGCTGGAAGGACTTGCCGGCGTCCGCTCCTGTGCGCAAATCGGCGCAAGCCTGCGCGTCCTGACGGACGCCGAAGAGGCATTGCGGCGCATCGAACAAGCATTGACAGACGCCGGCATCGACGCGAGGATTGCGCCCGCCACGCCCAATCTAGAAGACGTGTTTGTCGCCGCGACCGGTGCGCCGGCCGGAAAAGCTGCATGATCGCGTCGTTCAGCCGCATGCTGGCAGTGACGGTGAAGGAACTGCGCCAACTCCGCCGCGACCGCCTGACCTACGCGATGATCGTCGGCATTCCGGTGATGCAGCTTTTGCTGTTCGGCTACGCAATCAACCTGGACGTGCGCCATCTGCCCGCCGCCGTTGTGGACCAGGCGCACACCCACAATTCGCGCGAGTTGGTGGCGGACCTCGCACAGTCCCAGGTGTTCGACTTCCGTTATCGACTGACCACGCCGACAGCCATTACTGGCCTGTTGAGGGCCGGAGACATCAGCGCGGCGCTGGTTATTCCGGCGGACTTCGAGCGCCGCCTGGCGCTGGGCGACAAACCGCCGCTGCAGCTGGTAGTCGACGGTTCGGACCAGGTGGTCCAGGCGGCAGCGCGCCAGGTCGCTTCGCTGCCGTTGCACAGGATGCTGACTCCGGCAGCCGCCGCTTCGCCGCCCTCCGCCATCAGCGTTGTCAGCTATTACAATCCCGAGCGCGAGGCGGCGCTGAACACGGTACCCGGTTTGATCGGCGTGATCCTGACGATGACGATGGTGATGTTCACCGCCATTGCGCTGGTGCGCGAACGTGAACGCGGCAACCTGGAGTTTCTGATTACGACGCCGCTGTCGCCGCTGGAATTGACGATCGGTAAAGTGCTGCCCTTCGTCGTTATCGGACTGGTACAAACGACGTTGGTGCTGTTGCTCGGCTACTGGATATTCAGCGTTCCCGTGCGCGGCTCGCTGCTCGATCTGTATGTGGCGTCGCTGGTGTTCATTGTGGCGAGCCTGGCGCTGGGCGTGCTGATTTCAACGCTGGTGAAGAGCCAGTTCCAGGCCATGCAGGGCGCCGTCTTCATTTTCCTGCCGCAGA
Organism: Gammaproteobacteria bacterium; assembly: GCA_035698525.1. GTDB lineage: Bacteria > Pseudomonadota > Gammaproteobacteria > Natronospirales > DASSBR01 > DASSBR01. The sequence continues at coordinate 41,842 of DASSBR010000020.1, read as the reverse complement.
TTCTTCTGTCCGGCTTCATGTTTCCGTTCAACGGCATGCCAAAGCTCGCACAATGGCTTGCGGAAGCCCTGCCGCTGACACATTTCGTCCGGCTGGTGCGCGGCATCATGCTCCGCGGCGCGGGCTTCGGCGATTTGTGGCTCGAACTGGCCGCGTTGGCCCTGTTCTCGGTCGGGGCGATGACCTTGGCGACTTTGCGGTTTCGGAAGCGGCTGGACTGAGTCGTCGGTTACCTCGGCGGCGCTGAAATGACATGCCGCTTGCGCGGTGGCTGTTGCAGCTTCGAACCCGCGCTTGGTGGAGTCGGCGCCGCACGAGGAGCGGTGTGCACAGGCGGCGCCGGCGGTACGTCGACCTTCGGCGACCCGGCACGCGGCAAGCGGCGTAGATCCGGCTGCGGCGTGTCCGGACGCACGGAGGGCGGCGGTGGCAGTGACGAGTTGCGCCGATAAAAGGGGCTGATAGGTTTGCCACGCGGAACGAAATGCGGGATAGCGGGAGCGGCGCCACCACCTTTGCCGCCACAATGGCGGCAAGGCGGGCGTGGCTTCGGCCGCCGGTGGTGGTGCGAGTACCAGACGTATCCAGGATAGAACGGCCAGTAGTAGCGAGTGGAGCGATACGGATACGGATCGTAATAGTAATAGGAATAGCTGCTGTACCCCTGTGGCACCGGCACCAGGATGTAGCCGGGCGGAGGCGCATAGCGCGCTCCGTCATAAATGGCGGGCGTCGTTGCGCAACCTTGCAGCAACGCAAAAGCAGGCAACGCTACGGCGAGGAAAAGAACGGTTTTGCGCATAAAATCAGCATGTTACAGGCCTACAAGCTGACTATACGCCGCAGCGAGGATTCCGTACAGGTCGCTTTACATCCTGCTTGAATTATTTCCCCGAGCGCCGGCTCGTATCGAACACGGGCAGCATTTTTCCATTGGTGACCAGCGTCGCGGGCATCTTGCCGTCCCATTTATTCACCGCGTTCAGCATGATGAGTTCCGGTGTGACCGCCTTCCGCTTGAGTTCGAGCGCCTTGGCTTCGGCGTGCGCGGCCACCAGCGTCGCTTTGGCGTGCGCTTCAGCCTTGACGATTTGCTGTTGCGCGTCGATTTTAGCCTTTTGCAGTTCATAATTTGACTGCAGGGCTTTTTGCTGCGCGACCTGCTTTTGCTCGATGGCCGCGGCGTAGTCGCCGGAGAATTTGAAGTTGGTGATATTTACCGCGTCCACCTTGACGCTGTACGGCTTGAGGGCCGAAATGATTTCGTTGGCGATTCCCTGCTTGATCGAATCGCGGTTCTGCACCAGTTCCTCGGCGTTGTACCGCGCCACCACTGCCTTGACGGCATTCGACGCGCTGGGCGTCAGCACCTTTTGCTCCAGCGCCTGAATATTGCCGACGTTTTTATAAAGCATCCCCACCTTCCCGGGGACAAGGTGAAAATTCACCGCGACTTCGGTTGAAACGTCCTGTAAATCCTTCGATGCCGCCGCCTCGCGCGCGTGGTATTTCTGGACGCGCACATCAAGCGTGACGACAGATTCCGCTACCGGCAATTTGAAGTGTGCGCCGGGGGCGATGGACCCCGGAACGACCGCGCCCCATTTGAGCAAAACGCCGCGATGGCCGGGGCCGATCGTATAGAAAGACGCATAAATGAAAATGGCGACGACAATCACTATCGCACCGGCGATCAATCCGGTCCTGCTTTGAAGCAGTTCCTCAATCGGTTTTGCCATCTTTGGCCCCCATCTTGTCGGTTTTAAATAAGTCTCTCCCCATTCCCTGCAGGGGGAAAAACAGGAAACTGAATCAGCCTAAATTCCGATCGCGTGAGCACACAACGCCATCAGCGGCGCCGGCACGATGCCGAGAGCCAGAATGGCCAGGCTGTTCCCCGACAGAACCCATTTCAGGTCCCAGCCGCCTTCCAGCGGCGTTCTGTCGTCGCTGCGGTCAAAGTACATGAACTTGACGATGCGCAGATAATAAAACGCGCTGATGACGGAGAATAGTACGGCGACGATGGCAAGCCAGACAAGGCCGATGTTGAGTATGGCTTCAATGACGTAAAGCTTGGCGAAAAAGCCGAGGAACGGCGGAACGCCTGCCATGCCGAACATGGCGCAAAGCATCATTGCAGCGAACCAGGGGCTGCGGTCGTTCAGGCCCTTGAAGTCGGATATCTGGTCGGCCTCGAAGCCGCGCCGGCTGAGCAGAATGACCATGCCGAACGCCGCGGTGGCCATGATGACGTAGGCAATAGTGTAAAACATGGCCGCCATGTAGCCATCCCGCGTACCGGCGAGGATGCCGAGCAAAATGAACCCGACGTGCGAGATGGTCGAGTAGGCCAGCATGCGCTTGATGTTGGTTTGCGCGATGGCAACGACGCTGCCGACGGCCATCGACAGTACGGACAGCGCGATCAGCATTTGTTCCCAGCTAGGGTGCAGGCCGCCCAGGCCCTGCGCCAGCAGGCGCATGAACATGACGAATGCGGCAATCTTTGGAATCGATCCGACGTAGAGAGTTACTGGCGTGCGCGCGCCATCGTAAACGTCCGGCAACCACATGTGGAACGGCACCGCGCCAAACTTGAAGGCTAGCGCGACAACAACGAAGCCAACCGCAAACACCAGAGCCATCTTGGCGAAACCCGTGCCCGCGATGAACAGCGCGAGCTGACCGATATCCAGCGTGCCAGTGACACCATACAGAATCGACATGCCATACAACAGTACACCGGAAGCGATCGCACCGAGTACGAAGTACTTCATGGCGGATTCCGACGCGACGCCCGAATCGCGGTCCAGCGCGATCAACGCGTATTGCGACAGCGACAGCAGTTCCAGGCCGATATAGAACGTCAGCAAACTGTGCGCGGAGATCAGGACCATCACGCCCAGCATGCCGAACAGCCCGAGCACATAAAACTCGCCCTTGAACTGGTTGCGCTGCTGGAGGTAGTCGCGCGAGTACAGGAACACCGCGGCCGTGATGACGTAGGTAAAGAGGTCCAGCGCCTGCGCCAGGCGATCCTGGATGAACATGCCGTCGAACGTGACTTGCGTCGTGGGCGCCAGGGCGGCGGTGATCCACGCTGCCCCGGCGAGCGTCGCGAGTGACAGCCAATACGTGACGACGCGGTGACGTTCGCCGATGTAGACGTCGACCAGCAGAATGAAGCACGCCATACCGAAGATAAACATCTCCGGAATGGCGGGCGCGAATGCGGGAGCGGTGAAGTTCATAGTTATAGCTTCGACTGCATGACCTGGTGGACGAGGTGGCTCACTGAGGCATCCATGACGTTGATCAGCGGCTCCGGATACACGCCGAGCACCAGCACAGCCAGCGCGAGCACCCCCAGAACCAGAAATTCACGGCTGCTCAGGTCCTTCAGCGCGGCGACATTGGCGTTGGCAACCGGCCCCCATAAAATCTGCTTGAGCAAGCCCAACGTGTAGGCGGCGCCGAGGATCAGCGTGATCGCGGCAGTGAGTGCGACCCAGAAATTCGCCTTGAAGCTCGCGAGAATCACGAGAAACTCGCCGACGAAACCGGACGTACCCGGCAAGCCGGAATTGGCCATGCCAAACAGCACCATGAAGAACGCGAAGATCGGCATGCTGTTGACGATGCCACCGTAGTCGGCAATCTGGCGCGTGTGCATGCGGTCGTACAACACGCCGATGCACAGGAACAGCGCACCTGAAACAAGACCGTGCGACACCATTTGGACGATGGCGCCCTGCATGCCCATCGACGTGCCGGCGAGCGCGCCAGTGTTCTCTACGATCATGAACACGATGAACATGCCGAGCGTGACGAAGCCCATGTGCGCGACCGACGAATATGCGATCAGCTTCTTCATGTCGCGCTGCACGATGGCGACGAAGCCGATGTAAATGACCGCGATCAGCGACAGGATGATCATCAACCATTGCAATGCGTGGCTTGCATCGGGCGCGATAGGCAGGCTGAAGCGCAGGAAGCCGTAGGCGCCTAGCTTGAGCATGATGGCCGCCAGAATGACCGATCCGCCGGTCGGCGCCTCGACGTGCGCGTCCGGCAGCCATGTGTGCACCGGCCACATCGGGATCTTGACCGCGAACGCGATCAGGAAGGCGAGGAACAGCAATATCTGCGCCGTCATGCCGATCGGCGTGTGCTGGAAAGCAAGGATGCTGTAGGTGCCGGATTGCACGTACAGGTAGATCAGCGCGACCAGCATCAGCACCGAGCCGAGGAACGTGTAGAGGAAGAACTTGAGCGTCGCGTAAATACGACGCGGGCCGCCCCAGATGCCGATGATGATGAACATCGGGATCAACTGCGCTTCCCAGAAGACGTAGAACAGCAGTGCATCGAGCGATTCGAACACGCCGTTCATCAGGCCGGCCATGATCAGGAAGGCCGCCATGTACTGTGCGACCTTGTAGTCGATGACCTTCCAGCCGGCGATGACCACCAGCACCGTCATGAAGTTTGTCAGCAGGATCAGCGGCAATGAAATACCGTCGATGCCGAGGTAATAGTTGACGTGAAACTGCGGAATCCACGGCGCGCTCTCGACGAACTGCATGGCGGCGGTCGAGGTGTCGAAGCCGGTATAGAGCGGAATGCTGACGGCAAACGATACCAGCGCGCCGACCAGCGCCACCCAGCGCACATCGATGCCGCGAATGCGGCCGGCGATCAGCGTCAGGACACCGAAAGCGATCGGCACCCAGATACACAGGCTCAGGAATGGAAAGTGACCCATTTAGATGTTCCGCTTGTTCTGTTTGCCCGCTACCAAATCAAAAACCAGCCCAGCAGGATCGCCAAACCGATCACCATCGCAAACGCGTAGTGATACAGGTAACCCGACTGGATGCGGCGCGCGACGCCGGCGAACCAGCCGATGCTGTACGCGGTACCGTTGACCATGCCGCCGTCAATCACGGCCTGGTCCCCAAAACGCCACAGGAACCGGCCGAGCGCACGGCCGCCGCCGGCGACGAAAATCTGGTTGAAGTCGTCGAAATAAAACTTGCGCGCGAGAATCTCGTACAGCCAGCGCATCTTCGCGACAATCCTGCCCGGCGTTTCCGGCCGGAACATGTAGGCGTACCAGGCGACCAGGATGCCGAACAGCATCAAATAGAATGTCGGCGATGTCACCGCTTCCAGCATGAAGCCAACGGAGCCCGGGAATTCCTCTCCGATGCCGCCGAGGACATCGTGGCCAGGACCAACGAAAATTGAACTGGCGAAGAATTTTCCGAACAACAACGGCTTGATGGTCAGTGCGCCCGCAAAGATGGATGGAATCGCCAGCGCGATCAACGGCACGGTGACGACCCAAGGCGTTTCGTGCAAATGCTTTCTGGCGTGCTCGTCCATGCGGCCTTCGCCATGGAACACGAGGAAAAACATGCGGAACGTATACAGCGCGGTAACGAAGACGCTCAGGAACGTGGCCCACCAGGCAATGTTAGCCATGGCCAGGTGCGAGTGGCCTACCGCGTCGATGATCATGTCTTTCGAGTAGTAACCGGCAAAACCCGGAAATGCGACCAGCGCAAGCGAACCGATCAGGAACGTCCAGTAGGTGATCGGCATGTACTTGCGCAACCCGCCCATGCGGCGCATGTCCTGCTCGTGGTGCATTGCGATAATCACGGAGCCCGCGCCGAGGAACAACAGCGCCTTGAAAAAGGCGTGCGTCATCAGGTGGAAGATGCCGACGGTGTAAGCCGAGGCGCCCAGCGCGACTGTCATGTAGCCGAGCTGCGACAACGTGGAATAGGCGATGACGCGCTTGATGTCGGTCTGGACAACGCCGAGGATGCCCATGAAAAATGTCGTGATCGCACCGATGATGAGCACCAGGTTCAACGCCGTCGCCGACAGCTCGAACAGCGGCGACATGCGCGCGACCATGTAGATGCCCGCGGTGACCATCGTCGCGGCGTGGATCAACGCCGAGATCGGTGTCGGGCCTTCCATCGAATCCGGCAGCCAGACATGCAGCGGCACCTGGGCGGACTTGCCCATCGCGCCGACGAACAGCAGCACGCAGATCAGCGTCGGCGCGGACCACGTCCAGCCGCCGGCGATATGCACGGTCTGATGAGCGAGATTCGGCGCGTCAGCGAAAACCTTGGCGTAATCGAGGCTGCCGCTGAACATCAGTACGGCGGCGATGCCGAGCACAAAGCCGAAGTCGCCGACGCGGTTGACCAGGAACGCCTTGAGGTTCGCGTAAATCGCGCTCGGGCGCGTGTACCAGAAGCCAATCAGCAGGTACGAGACCAGGCCGACCGCTTCCCAGCCGAAGAAAAGCTGCATGAAGTTGTTCGCCATCACCAGCATGAGCATGGCGAAGGTGAACAGCGAGATGTAGCTGAAGAAGCGCTTGTAGCCCGGGTCGTCGTGCATGTAGCCGATCGTGTACACGTGCACGCACAGCGACACGAAGGTGACGACCGTCATCATCAGAGCGCTCAGATGATCGACAAGGAAGCCCACGTTCATGGCGACGCCGTCGGAGATCGCCCAGTGATAAATGACGCCGTTGAACGCCGGCATGTCGTTGAACGACATCTGGATCAGCACGTACAGCGACAGCGCGAACGAAATGGCGACACCGAGAATGGTGACGCTGTGCGCCCCGACACGGCCGACATATTTGCCGAAAACGCCGGCGACGATGGCCGCGGCGAGCGGTGCAAGGACGATTGTGAGTAACAGTGTCTGCATCGTCAGCCTTTCATCGCATCCAGATCGTCAACGTCAATGCTGTTGCGGTTGCGGAACAGCACGACCAGAATCGCCAGTCCGATCGCCGCTTCCGCCGCCGCGACCGTCAGAATGAAGAACACGAAAACCTGACCGGCGAGATCGTTCAGGTAGTGGGAAAACGCGATGAAATTGAGGTTCACCGCGAGCAGCATCAACTCAATGCACATCAACAGAATGATGACGTTCTTCCGGTTCAGGAAGATGCCGGCGACGCTCAGGCTGAACAGAACGCCGCTCAATACGAGGTAGTGTCCAAGAGAAACCATGCCCTACTCCACCGTATCCGGTTCTTTCGGCGCGGCTTTCTTTTCCGCCGCCATGCTGACCAGCCGGACGCGATCTTCGCGCCGCACCCGCACCTGCCAGCCGACATCCTGATGGCGCGCGCCGGGACGGCGACGCATAGTCAGCGCAATCGCCGCGACGATGCCGATCAGCAAAATGCCGGACGCCAGCTCAAACGGGTAAACATAGGTGGTATACAACTGCAGACCGAGCGCCTGGGTGTTGCTGTAGTTCGCCGGGTGGCTGACCGGCGCGGCGGCAAAGCCGACGCCCGAATTCTTCGACCACATGACCCAACCTATTTCCACCGCGACAATTGCGGCGATCAGCGCGCCCAGCGGCGCATGCTTGGTAAAGCCTTCGCGAATCGTCGCGACGTGCACGTCGATCATCATCACGACAAACAGGAACAGCACCATGACCGCGCCGACATAAACGAGCACAAGCACGAGGCCGAGAAATTCCGCCTGCAGCATCACCCAGATCGCCGCGCTGGCGACAAACGCCAGCACCAGGTGCAGCGCCGCGTGCACGGGATTCTTGACCGTGATTACGCGAACCGCGCCATAAAGCAGCGCGGCGGCGAAGAAATAGAACATGACTGTCTGGAAGATCATGGTTTGCTCATCCGTTCAGCGATACGGCGCGTCTTTGGCGCGGGCGGCACGAATCTGTTCTTCGTATTTGTCGCCCACGGCCAGCAGCTTTTCCTTCGTCATGATCTGCTCGCCCCGTTTCTCGAAATGAAAGTCCGTGATGTCGGTCAGCACGATCGCATCAACCGGGCAGGCTTCTTCGCAGAATCCGCAGAACACGCATTTGAACTCGTCGATGTCGTAGCGCGTCGTCCGCCGGGTGCCATCCTCGCGCATTTCGGAATCGATCGTGATCGCGAGCGCCGGGCAAACCGCTTCGCACAGCTTGCAGGCGATGCAGCGTTCCTCGCCATTGGGATAACGGCGCTGCGCGTGCAGTCCACGGAAGCGCGGCGACTTGGGCGTGTGCTCGACCGGATAACGAAGCGTAATCTTCGGCAGAAAGAAATGCCGCAAGGTCACGGCCATGCCGACGAACAGTTCGGTCAGGAAGAATGTTTTGAAAAAGTGACTGATCTTGTTCATAAGTCGTCAAACAAACCACGGCGCGACGTGGTAAATCCGCATCAGGCCAACCAGCGCGATCCACAGGATCGTGAATGGAATAAACACCTTCCAGCCGAGCCGCATGATCTGGTCGTAGCGGTAGCGCGGGAATGTTGCACGGAACCACAGGAAGCAGAACATGAAGAAGAACATCTTCAGGAACAGCCAGATCGCGCTGGAATCGCCTATGACCGGCAGCCCCTGGAACGGCGACAGCCAGCCGCCGAAGAAAAAGATGGACGCCAGGATCGAGATCAGGATCATGTTCGCGTATTCGGCGAGGAAGAACGACGCGAACGTCGCGCCGGAATACTCGATCTGGTAACCGGCGACAATTTCCGTTTCGCCTTCCGCCATATCGAACGGATGGCGATTGGTTTCGGCGACGCCGGAGACGAAATAGATCACGAACAGCGGCAATAACGGCCAGACATACCAGTGTCCGATGTTGCCGCTCTGGCCCATCACGATGCCCGTCATGTTGAGCGTGCCGGAGACGACCAGTACGCCGATGATGGCGAAGCCCATCGCGATTTCGTAGGCGATCAACTGCGCCGCCGAGCGCATCGCGCCCAGAAAAGCATATTTGGAGTTCGACGCCCAGCCGGCGATGATGATGCCGTACACGCCGACGGAGGTCATCATCAGGATGTACAGCACGCCAGCGTTGACGTTGGCGAGCACAAGGTTCGGATTGAACGGAATGACAGCCCAGACCGCGAACGCCGGCACCAGCATCACGATCGGCGCCAGAATGAACAGTGCCGGGCTCGCGTTGGTGGGGACCACCACTTCCTTGATGACCAGCTTGAACACGTCCGCGAACGGCTGCAGCAGGCCGTGGAAGCCGACGACGTTCGGCCCCATGCGCGCCTGCATGTAGCCGATGACGCGGCGCTCGGCATAGGTGTAATACGCCACCGTCAGGATCAGCGGGATCATGATGGCAATCACGCCACCGACGGAAATCAGCACAACGCGCGCGTCGAACGGCAGGGCGTTCCAGTAAGCGTTGAAAGTGTCGATCATTACGCTTCCTCCGCCGCCGGCGCTTCGACAGTGCGCAATTCGACGCTACCGTAAAGCGGGCCGAGCGCGGCTGTTTCCGGGTTGCCGGCCGGAATCCAGACGGTGCCCTCGGTGACGGCCGGGTCGATCTCCGCCTTCAACCGAATATGCCTCTCGGCTTGCGTGATTTCGACGACCGCGCGCGCCTCGATATTCAAACGCGCCGCGTCACCGGGAGCGATACGCAGCGTGCAGCGTGCGTCCTGGGTCTGTTGCAACGGCTCCGACCGGCGAACCAGCGGATCGCCGGCATAAATGCCGAATTCGCTGGCGCGCCGCAGGCCATCCACAGCTTTCGGCTTGGCCAGCTTGCGCGTGCCGGCAAAGCCGTTGTCGGGCGTCGGTTCACCAATCTGCACGGCCAACGCCGCACGCACATCTTCGATGCTGTCGTAGTTGAATCCGTCCAGGTTCAGCAGGTTGCCGAGCACGCGCAGGATCTTCCAGCCCGGGCGCGCATCCGCGAACGGCTGGGAAAAGCCCTTGTAGCTTTGCCGCCGCCCTTCGCAGTTGACGAACGTGCCGGCCGACTCACCGAACGCGCCAAGCGGCAGCAACACCGAGGCGTACTCCTGCATCGCCGGCGAAACAAAACTGGTAATTGCGATGACGTCGTCGGCCGCGTTCAGCGCCGCCAGCGCTTCCGCGCCGTTCCAGCTTTCCAGCTCCGGCTCGACGCCCATCAGCAGATAGGCCTTGCGCGGTGTGGCAAACATATCGCGCGCATTGAGGCCGGCCGCGTCGAGATGCGCACCGCCCGGACCGCGATGCGGCAGAATCCCGGCCAGCGCCGCGCCGACGGTATTCGCCGCCGACGGCAAGTAGCCAAACTGCACGCCGGCCAGTTCAGCCGCGAGTGCCGCGAGCGCGCGCAAATCCGCGTAAGCCGGGTGCGTCATCGCAAGCTGGCCGATCAGTACCAGCGCGTTGTCCTGCCCGACGAGCTGCTTCGCGACTGCCCGGTGCTGGTCCGTGACTTCGACGCTGTCGACCAGCGCACGCACATTGTCCGGAACCGTTTTCCCGGTCTGTTCGGCCAGCGCCTTGGCGACGCCGGCGACCGCCTCGGGCAGCGCCACCGGATCGGCAATGATCTCTTCGGCAACCGGGTAGTGCAGCTCGTAACGGCGCGGGTTGATGAACATGATCTGGCCGCCGGCCAACGCCGCCTTGCGCAGGCGATGCGCAATAATCGGCGCTTGCCAGCGCGTGTTCGCGCCGATGACCAGCGTGGTGTCCAGCGTCTCCAGCTCGGCAATCGACTGACCGAGCCACGGGAAGACCGGCTCCGCATCGTCGTCGCGAAAATCGCCCTGGCTCAGGCGGTGGTCGATATTGTTCGTGCCGAGCTTGCGCGCAACATCCTGCAGCAGGTAAAGCTCTTCGAGCGTCGCCGTCGGCGCGCCGAGTACGCCCAGATCGTCGGCGGAGACCTTCTTCAACGCCACCGCCGCACGCTCCAGCGCAATCTGCCAGTCGACCTCATGCCAGCCGCCGCCGTCGCGCACCATCGGCCGCTCGAGGCGATCGAGACTGTGCACGCCGGCGTAGCTGAACCGGTCGCGGTCGGAAATCCAGGTTTCGTTAATCGCTTCGTTCGGCTGCGGCACGACACGCATCAGGCGCCCGCGCAGCGTGTGCGCATAGATGTTGCTGCCGACGCTGTCATGCGGGCCGATCGCTTCGTGCTGGGTCATTTCCCAGCCGCGGCCCTTCATGCGGAACGGCTTGGAATTCAGCGCGCCGACCGGGCACAGGTCGATGACGTTGCCGGACATCTCGTGCTTGACGGCCTGGCCGACATAAGTGCCGATGCGCATGTGTTCGCCGCGGCCGGTGGCGCCCAGCTCCTGAATGCCGGCGATCTCCTGGCCGAAGCGCACACAGCGCGTGCAATGAATGCAGCGTGTCATGTCGGTCGAAATCAGCGGACCGATGTCTTCGTCAAAAATCGTGCGCTTGCCTTCGGTGTACTGCGACACACCGCGACCGTAACCCAGCGCCAGATCCTGCAACTCGCACTCGCCGCCCTGATCGCAGATCGGGCAATCGAGCGGATGGTTGATCAGCAGGAACTCCATCGAATTCTTCTGCGCCGACAGCGCCTTCGGCGACTTCGTGAAGACCTTCATGCCTTCCGTCACCGGCGTCGCGCAAGCTGGCATCGGCTTCGGCGCCTTCTCGACCTCGACCAGGCACATGCGGCAGTTCGCCGCGACCGACAACTTCTCGTGGTAACAGAAACGAGGAATCAACAGCCCCGCGTCGTCCGCCACCTTGATGACCATCGCGCCCTTGGCCGCCTTCAGCGGCACACCGTCGACCTCGATATTGACGTATTCTTCAGCCATTAGTCACCGTTTCGCTCACGCCGCCTTCTCTTCGCCGCGGCTGCCGGGCCCGACCATGCAGCAGCCGTGATCGACGTGGTACTGGAACTCGTCGCGGAAATGCTGAATAAAGCTCCACACCGGCATCGCCGCGGCATCGCCGAGCGCGCAAATGGTGTGGCCTTCGATCTTGTGCGACACGTCGACCAACCGGTCGATATCCGCCTGTGTGCCCTGCCCGTTCTCGATTCGCGTCAGCATCCGGTACAGCCAGCCGGTGCCTTCGCGGCACGGCGTGCACTGGCCGCAGGATTCCGAATAATAAAAGCGCGAAATACGCTGCAACACCTGAACCAGACACGTCTGATCGTCGATGACGATCACCGCGCCCGAACCCAGCATCGACCCCGCAGTCTTGATCGAGTCGTAGTCCATGTCCGTCTGCATCATCATATCGCCGGGCAGGATCGGCACCGACGAGCCACCCGGAATCACCGCCTTCAACTTGCGGCCCTTCCAGACGCCGCCGGCCTTCTCCAGCAACTCCGCGAACGGGATGCCCAGCGGCACCTCGAAATTGCCGGGTTTTTCGACATGGCCGCTGACCGAAAAAATCTTCGTGCCGCCGTTGTTTTCCCTGCCGATCGACGAAAACCACTTCGCGCCGCGGCGGATGATGCTCGGTACCGACGACAACGTTTCAGTGTTATTGATTGTCGTCGGCATGCCGTACACGCCGTAGCCGGCCGGGAACGGCGGCTTGAAGCGCGGCATGCCCTTCTTGCCCTCGAGCGATTCGAGCAGCGCGGTTTCTTCGCCGCAGATGTAAGCGCCGGCGCCAAGAAAGGTATAAATATCGACATCGACGCCGGTGCCGAGAATGTTCTTGCCCAGCAGACCCGCGTCGTACGCCTCTTTCAGCGCATTCATGAAACGCGGTGCCGGCTCGTCCATGAACTCGCCACGAATATAGTTGTACCCAACCGTTGCACCCATCGCATAGCAGCCGATCGCCATGCCTTCGACCAGCGCATGCGGATTGAAACGCAGAATGTCGCGGTCCTTGCAGGTACCGGGCTCGCTCTCGTCCGAATTGCAAACCAGGTACTTCTGCCGATCGTCCTTCGGCATGAAGCTCCACTTCACGCCGGTTGGGAAACCCGCGCCGCCGCGCCCGCGCAAGCCGGAAGCCTTGACCTCAGCAACGACATCCTCCGGCGAAATTTTCTCGCTGAGAATCTTCTTCCACGCTTCGTAGCCGCCGACCTTGAGATAATTCTCGTAAGTCCACGGCTCATCGAATTGCAGCGTTTCGTAACAGGGCGAGTCCTCGAAAGACACGGGCTCTACTCCAACTCGTCAAGAATCTTGTCCACCTGCCCTGGCTCCAGATTCTCGTAATACTTGTGATCCACCATCATCATCGGGGCGCCCGCGCAAGCCGCGAGGCACTCCTCCTCGCACTTGAGATAAATGCGGCCATCCGGTGTGCTCTCGCCGGTCTTGATACCGAGCTTGTTCTCGATGTGCCCGACAATATCGTTGGCGCCGCGTAACAGGCACGACACGTTCGTGCACACCGAAATACTGTGGCGCCCGACCGGCTGCAACTCGAACATCGAGTAGAACGTCGCCACCTCGTACACCTTGATCGGCTCAAGATCGAGATATTCGGCCACGGCGTCCATCAGGTTATCCGTCAGCCAGCCGCCGTTCTCATGCTGCACGACACGCAGCGCTGCAATCACCGCTGAGCGCTGCTTTCCTTTCGGGTGCTGTGCAACCCAATGATCGATTTCTTCGCGCGCGTGCGACGAAAGCAAATCCAGTTTCTTTTCCACCGTTTCAGTCATGCCACTACCGTGAAGAGTGCGATGCGGGGACTTCTTTCAGGACCGTCGGCGACAGGAAGTCGCCGCCGGAGCCTACAGGGATGTATTCACGGCGTTCCTGAAAGGAGGCACCGTATCGCGCTCCCGCGACAGCGCCCCATGCCGCGAACGCGCTGCCACGATTGTCGGCGCTGCGAATCGTCATCGGTCGATTTCCCCGAACACGATGTCCTGGGTCGCAATGATCGCGACCAGGTCGGCCAGCATGTGGCCCTGCGTCATCTCGTTCAATGAAGCCAGGTGCGCGAAACCCGATGCTCGCAACTTCACCCGGAACGGCTTGTTTGCCCCGTCCGAAATCAAATACACGCCGAACTCGCCCTTCGGATGCTCGACAGCGGAATACACCTCGCCCTCGGGCACCTGGTAACCTTCCGTCATCAACTTGAAATGATGAATCAGCGATTCCATATCGCGCTTCATCACCTCGCGCTTCGGCGGCGCAACCTTGTTGTCGGCGATCATCACCGGCCCCGGATTCTTGCGCAGCCAATCGATGCACTGCTTGATAATCCGATTCGACTGGCGCAACTCCTCCATGCGCACCAGATAACGATCGAAGCAATCACCATTGACGCCGACCGGGATGTCGAAATCCATCCGATCGTACACTTCGTACGGTTGCTTCTTGCGTAAATCCCACTCGACGCCGGAACCGCGCAGCATCGGTCCGGTAAAGCCGAGCTCCAGCGCGCGCTGCGCCGTTACCTCGCCGATGCCGACCGTGCGCTGCTTCCAGATGCGGTTGTCGGTCAACAGCGCTTCATAATCGTCGATATAGCCCGGGAAACGCTCCGTAAAATCTTCGATGAAATCGAGCAGCGAACCGTGCCGGTTACGGTTCATCCGCTTCATGTCTTTCTTGTTGCGGAACTTCGACGGCTTGTACTGCGGCATTTCATCCGGCAAATCGCGATACACACCGCCGGGGCGATAATACGTTGCATGCATGCGCGCGCCCGAGGCCGCCTCATACATGTCGAACAGATCCTCCCGCTCGCGGAAGGCATACAGAAACACCGTCATCGCGCCAAGATCCAGTGCATTCGCGCCGAGCCACAACAAGTGATTCATGATGCGGGTGATCTCGTCGAACATCACCCGGATGTACTGCGCGCGGATCGGCGGCTCGATGCCCATCAGCTTCTCGATCGCCATCACGTACGCGTGCTCGTTGCACATCATTGACACGTAATCGAGCCGATCCATGTAACCGATGCTGTGATTGAACGGCTTGCTCTCGGCCAGCTTCTCGGTCGCACGATGCAACAGGCCGATGTGCGCGTCGATGCCCTGCACCACCTCGCCGTCCATCTCCAGCACCAGGCGCAGCACGCCGTGCGCGGCGGGATGCTGCGGGCCGAAGTTCATCGTGAAATTCCGGATATCAGGCATCCTTGAACCCTTCGACGTACTGGTGATCCTTGCGAATCACGCGCGGCTCGAGCACTCGCGGCTCGATCGTGACCGGCTGGTACACGACGCGGCCTTTCTCCGGGTCGTAGCGCATCTCGACGTTGCCCGAGAGCGGAAAATCCTTCCGGAACGGATGGCCAATAAAGCCGTAGTCGGTGAGAATGCGGCGCAAGTCCGGATGGCCATTGAAGAAAATGCCGAACAAGTCAAAGGCTTCGCGCTCAAACCAGTCCGCCACCGGCCAGATGCCGTTGACCGAATCCACCATCGGCATATCCGGATCGGCGCAGAAAACGCGCAACCGCAGACGCCGGTTGTGACGCACTGACAGCAGATGATAGATCACGGCAAACCGGCGGCTCGTCGGCTGCGCCTCGACAGGATCCCGGTTCACCGCGCGGCTGAAGCCCGTATTTTTTGACTCAACCGACTTCCACTGGTCGACGCCATAGCCAAGATAGTCGACGCCACAAACGTCGATCAACTGCTCGAAATGAAAGTCCGGCTCATCGCGAAGCGCGGTGCAAATCTCGATCAACCGATCCGCCGGCAACTCGAACGTGATTTCGCCGACGGTCGACGCCACGCGCCTCACGTCGTCGCGGAAGCGCGCCGCAATCGATTGTGCCAACGATTCGTTAGCTTCACTCATCAATCAGCTTCCCTCAACGGGCGATGGTATTGGTGCGGCGGATTTTTTGCTGCAGTTGCAGAATGCCGTACAGCAACTGCTCCGCGGTCGGCGGACAGCCGGGCACATAAACGTCAACGGGAACGATCCGGTCGCAGCCGCGCACGACCGAATAGGAATAGTGGTAATAGCCGCCGCCGTTGGCGCACGAGCCCATAGAGATCACCCAGCGGGGTTCGGCCATCTGGTCGTAGACCTTGCGCAGCGCCGGCGCCATCTTGTTGCACAGCGTGCCGGCGACGATCATCACGTCCGACTGACGCGGGCTCGCGCGGTAAATGACGCCGAAGCGGTCAAGATCGTAGCGCGCGGCGCTGGCATGCATCATTTCGACGGCGCAACAGGCCAGGCCAAACGTCATCGGCCACATCGAGCCGGTGCGCGCCCAGTTGATCAGCGAATCGACGGTGGTGGTGAAGATGCCCTTCTCCATGCCCTCGCCGATACCCAAAATACCTTGGTTCACTCCCATTCGAGCGCACCCTTCTTCCATTCGTAAATAAAGCCGACGACCAGCACCGTCAGGAACAGAATCATCGCGATGAAACCGAACGCGCCGATCTTGCCTAGAGACACCGCCCACGGAAACAGAAAGGCGGTTTCGAGATCGAAAATGATGAACAGAATCGCAACGAGGTAATAGCGGACGTCGAACTTCATCCGCGTGTCTTCGAACGCCTCGAAGCCGCACTCGTATGGCGAGAGCTTCTCCGCATCCGGCCGCCGCGGCCCAAGAAGCCAGCCCGCGCCGACCAGCACGAACGCAAATACGGTTGCGATAAAGAGGAAGATCAGAACCGGGATGTAGTTCGTTAGCATCGTACGCGTCGCAACTCTGGACAGCCCGATATTTTAACCCGAGCAGCCGGGTCGCGGACAGTCGTGATCCTGAATGTGGTGCCGACGGCCGGACTCGAACCGGCACAGCTTTCGCCACTGCCCCCTCAAGACAGCGTGTCTACCAATTCCACCACGTCGGCCAAGACCGGCTCAGTCGCCGGTCATCAGTGAAACGATCAGTCGCCCTGCCCGTTGTCGGTTGACGAACCGGCAGCCGGCGGCTGCTTGTTCTGCGCGGGCCTATGCGCCGGTTGTGAAGCGGGCTTCTCGGTGGGCGCGGGTCCCGTTTCAGGCTTGCCCGTGGGGGTACCCGGCGCATTGTCCGGAGCCTGGGTGGCGTTGCCGGCGGCGGCGCGTTCGACAACGCTGGTCGGCGCCTTCACCTGGTGCGACAGATACGCCATCGCGGTGCTGTTCGCCATGAAGATGGCGGCTAACGCGACCGTAGCCTTGCTCAGGAACGAACCCGACCCGCGCGCGCCAAAAACGGTGCCCGACGCGCCGCTGCCGAATGCGGCGCCGGCGTCGGCGCCCTTGCCCTGCTGCAGAAGGATCAGCAGCGTCAGCGCGATCGAAACAAAAACTTCAACAATAATAAGTATGGTGTAAAGCATTTCCGTCAACCAGCCGCTTTGGCGGCCTGACAAATCGCGAAAAATTCGTCGGCGTCCAATGACGCGCCGCCGACGAGAAAACCGTCGATATCCGGCTGCGTGAACAATGCGGCTGCGTTAGCAGCCTTTACGCTGCCGCCGTAAAGGATCCGAATCGAATCGGCGATTGTAGCATCTTTCCGCGCGATAATCCCGCGCACATGAGCATGAACCGCCTGTGCGTCTTCGCCGCTCGCCGCGCGGCCGGTCCCGATTGCCCACACCGGCTCATAGGCAATAATCATGTCCGCGTCCGGCTCGGCCACGGCAAATACCGCCGCCAACTGACGCTCAACGACCGATTGCGTCGCGCCCGCCTCGCGTTCGCCCAGCGTTTCGCCGATACATAAGATCGGCGTCAGCCCCGCCTCGCGCGCGGCGACGAACTTTTGCGCGACCAGTTCATCGCTTTCGCCGTACCGGTGCCGCCGTTCGGAATGGCCGACAATGGCGTAGCGGCATCCAAGGTCGCGCAGCATGGCGCCCGCGATCTCGCCGGTAAAGGCGCCCTCGCCGACCTCAACCGAGACCGTTTGCGCGCCGATGGCAACAGGCGTGCCGGAAAACCGCTGCAGCGCCTCGGCGAGATACACGAACGCCGGACAGATGCCGACTTCGCAGTCGACCCCGTCTGCCAGGTTAGATCCGAACTTGTCCGCGAATGCACTCAAATGCGCACGCGAGCCGTTCATTTTCCAGTTGCCCGCTACCAGTGGTCGCCGCATTGTTCTCGTCCCTGTCGAAAATGCGCGCAAGCTTAGCGGCGGCTGACCGATAAATCAATTGCGCGTGATGCGCCGCCGTATCGCCATCAAGCCCAATCCCAGCAGCCCGAGCGCCCCCAGGCCGCCAGCGCCGCCGCTCGACGAATCGTGCGCGCCTGTGGCCTCGGCTTCGGAGAGCACTTCGATTCCGACCACACCCGGATCGGATTGCAGCGCGCCGTCGTCGGCGCGGAACAGGAAGCTGTCGCTGCCGGCGTAGCCGGCGTCGGGCGTGTAGGTGTAGCGGCCGTCGGGATCGATGGTCAGCCGGCCATGGTCGGGTTCCACGACCACGTGGAAAGCCAGCGGATCGCCGTCCGGGTCGGTGGCTTGCAGCCGGGCGTGCGCCGGCACACTCGCCAGCGCAGTCAGGTGGCTGTTGGTGACGACCGGGATGCCGTCGGTCACGAGGATGTGAACCGCCGCCGGCGGCGACGCGGCAGCGCCTTCGCTGACGGCGAATGCGAAGCTGTCGTGGCCGACGTAGTTCTTGTCGGGCGTGTAAGTGAAGGTGCCATCGGGATTGACGGTTGCCTTGCCATGCTTCGGATCGCCCGCCTTGGCGAACGTCAGCGCGTCGCCACCGGCGCCGGATGCCTCCAGCTTGCCGTGGCCCTCGGTGTTCAGGTGCACGCTCAGGGGCATGTCGCGCGCCGCGAGCGGACCATTGTCGACGGTAATGGTGACCGTCGCCGCTGCCGAGTCGAGCGCGCCATCGTTGGCGATGAACGCGAAGTGGTCGGCGCCGACATAGCCCTCGGCGGGCTTGTAAGTGAAGCTCCCGTCGGGATTGACTTCGGCCGTGCCGTGCTCCGGCTGGTCCACCAGGCGGAAGGTAAAGCTGTCGCCGTCGGCGTCCGCCGCTTCGAGCTTGCCGCTCGCCGACGCGCCGGTGTGGACGGTCAGGGTTGCGTCGACCGCTACAGGTGGGCGGTCTCCGCTGCCGGTGAGGGCGATGTCCTGCGGGCTGTCGGGGCCGTTGCTGGTGAGCGTTAGTGCGGCGTTGCGAGCGCCGATCGCGCCGGGCTGAAAAGCGACGGTGACGGTGCAGCTTGCGCCGGCAGCAAGCAATCCGCCGCAGTTGTCGGTTTCGTCAAAGTCGGTGCTGTTGGCGCCACTCATGGCGAAGCTGACGGTGAGATCGGTGTTGCCGGTATTTTCGAGCGTGAAGGTCCGGCTTGCGGCGGCACCGCTGAGCGGTTGTGAGCCGAAGTCGATAGCTGCAGGCACGCCGGAGGCAATCGGTACGCTGTAGTGGATTGTGCCGGTCACGCTCGCGGGCGTGGTGGAGATGGCGTATTGCGTGTTCAGCAATGCCGAGAGGGAGTCGCTGGTGCTATTCGCCGTGATCAGGTCCGGGTGACTGTCGCCGTTCAAGTCCGCGATTTTCACTGAGCGTGGAGAGCCGCCGGTGGTGGAATCGACGGTAGCCGCGAACTGCGGCACTGCGGTCCACGGGGGTGTCGTGTTCAGTAGCATTGAGACGGAGCCGCCGGGATTCGAATTCGCTGTGATCAGATCGACCTTGCCATCGGCATTCATGTCCGCCGACGTCACGAACCGGGAGTTGCTTTCAGCGGTAGGGAAGTCGAACTTTGCAAACGCCGGCGTCATCCCCGGGATCGTGTTGTTCAGCAGCACCGAGACAATAGAAGAGCCGCTGGATTCCAAAGCCACCGTGGCCAGATCGACCTTGCCGTCGCCGTTCACGTCCGCCGCCGTCAGGGACTGAGGATAGCCACCGGTGACGAAATCGTACCTCGCGAAGGCTAGCGCTCCACCGTGCTTGGTCGTGTTCAGCAACACCGAGACGGAACTGACGTTGTCATTCGCCGTAACCAGGTCGATCTTGCCGTCACCGTTCACGTCCGTCGCCGCCACAGACAGGGGAGTAACTCCGGTGTCGAATTCGACCGGCGCCGCGAAGGTCGGCGCCGCGCCGGGCGCTGTCGTGTTCAGCAGCACGTACACCCTATAGCCGAGGAGATCGGCCGTCACCAGGTCGACCTTGCCGTCTCCGTTCACGTCCGCTGACGTCAAGGCAAAGAGGTAGCCGTAAGTGTAATAGACCTTCGGCTCGAAGGTCAGCGCGGCGCCGGACGTCGTGGTGTTCCACAGCACCGACACGGAGCCGGTGTTGTCGCCTCTATTGCCCGTGATAAGGTCAACCTTGCCGTCGCCGTTCACGTCTGCAGCCGCTACGACAACGGGATAGGCCCCAATGCCGGTGGAGAAATCGGCCGGCTTCGCGAATATCGGCGCCGCCGCCCCGGGTATTGTCATGTTCAAAAGCACCGAGACGTGGTTGCTGTTTTTGGTCCCCGTAATCAGGTCAGGCTTGCCGTCGCCGTTCATGTCCGCCGTCGTCACTGATAGAGGAAAGTCGCCGGTGGCGAACTCGGCGTCCGCCGCGAACGCAGGCGCCGCCGCGGCAAGCGTCGTCGTGTTCCGCAATACCGAGACGGTGCCGTCGCTCTGATTGGCTGTGATCAGGTCGGGCATCCCGTCGCCGTTCACGTCGGCTACGGTGACGAAGGGGCCGGTGCCGGTTTTGAACGTCTGCCCCTTTGTGAAGGCGGGCGCGGTCGCGCCGGGCGCGGTCGCGTTAAGCAACACCGACACGTTGTCACCGCCTCCATTCGCTGCAATCACATCGGGCATGTCATCGCCGTTCACGTCGACCGCGGCAACAGAAGTCGAGTTGGGGCCAACATCAAACTGCTTTTGCGTTTCGAAATCGGTGGCGCTGGAGGTGGTCGTATTCAGCAACACCGAGACGGCCCTGGGACTTGTCGTGATCAGGTCGGACTTGCCATCGCCATTCACGTCCGCCGCGGTCACCGATTGGGGGCCGTTCCCGGAGGCGAAGTTCCCGGCCGACGTGAACTCCGGTGTCCCTGCGCCGTTATTAAGGAGGACCGACACCGTTGAATCGAATTGATTCGCCGTCACGAGGTCGAGCTTGTCATCATCGTTCACGTCCACTGCGGCGACGGACACCGGACCGCCATCTATGGCGGCTGTCGTTTCTGCGAAGGTAAGCGCCGTGCTCGTGCTCGTATTGAGCAATATCGAGATGTTGTTGCTCGTGTTGTTCGCTGTAATCAGGTCGACCTTGCCGTCGCCGTTCATGTCTGCGGTGGTAACGGATGTCGGCGAGCCGTTAACGTTGAACAGAAAAGCATCAAACGTGGCCGTCGGATCACCCGGCTTGGTTGTGTTGAGCAGCACCGAAACGGTGCCATCATCGACACCGCCGCCAGTGTTGGCTGTGACCAGGTCGGGGCGGCCATCGCCGTTCATGTCTGCCGCGGTGACGAAAAAAGGTCCAGTGCCGGTACTGAACGTCTGCGGCTCTCCAAAGTCTGGCGCCGTGGTGTCGACAGTCTTGTTGAGCAAGACGGAGACGGTGTCGTCGCGGCCATGCGCCGTAATCAGATCGGGCCTGCCGTCGCCGTTCACGTCCGCCGCTGTCACGCAGTCCGGCATGCTTCCGACGGTGAAATCCGCCTTCGTGGCGAAGGACGGCACCGGCCCGGTTCCCACGATGCCCGCCAGTTTGAGCTTGAGTGACTTGTCCGGCAGCGGGAAACGGCTTCCGAAGACGGAAACGGGCACATAGACAGCGGTTTGGGCGGCGGGCAGATGCAACCGACCGGACGCGGCGGTGTAGTCTTCGCCGGCCTGGGCGCTGTCGTCCATGGTTGCGTAATGCAACCAGGCGTCGTAGCCGGTGTCGCCGGTGCGCTTCAGGTGAAATTGCAGCGTGGTGCCGACCGGGCCGGTAACCGTTACCGCACCCGGCAGCGCGGTGATGGTGCTGGTGCCGGCAAACGCCGTGCCCGCGCCCAGGAAGGCGGATGACAGCAGGATCAGCGCTCGCGCGCAAAACAGGTTCGATTTCATGACTGCTTCCCCGGCGGCTGGACGCTATCGTTTGCCACCGCCTCTCGCGTAAACGTGGCGAGTTCGTAATCGAGCGCGCTTTATCGCACATCTTCGGGAAGAGAAATTGACGCTGACTCCAGAATTGAGCCAGACTCCAGAATCCGCACAAAAGTTTGGAAAAGAAGCGTCCGCCTTAGCCTCCGGCAGGGCGGGATTCAGGTTACAGACTTACGCGGCGGCGGCCTCTTTCGCGGCAGACTCCACCACTTCTGCCAGCGATGCCGCTACCGAGAATACTTGCCGCTCGTCCCGCCCTTCGACCATCACCCGCACGACCGGCTCGGTGCCGGACGGGCGCAGGACAATGCGGCCGTTGCCGCCGAGCTGGCGCTCAGCCGCCGTCACGGCGGATTGGACGGGTTCGGACGTTTCCAGGTCGAACCGCGTCGCGAGGGGGACGTTGATCATGTGTTGCGGGAACTTTTCCATGCCGCGCTTCAGGTCGGCGAGCCTTTGGCCTGACTCGACCATCGCCGCGAGCACCTGCATTGCCGAGACGACCCCGTCGCCGGTCGTGGTCCGATCGAGACAGACGATGTGGCCGGAGGTTTCGCCGCCGAGAATGCCGCCGGTGGCCTTGAGCATCGCCAGCACGTAGCGGTCGCCGACCTGGGCGCGCCGGAACTCGATGCCGGCGGCGTCGAACGCCTGCGCGAGGCCGAGGTTGCTCATGACGGTGCCGACCACCGGTCCTTTTAATGCGCCTTGGGACTGACGATGGCGGGCGACGATGAACAGCAGTTCATCGCCATCGACGATTTCCCCCGCGTGGTCCACCATCAGCACGCGGTCGCCATCGCCGTCGAGAGCAATGCCGAGATCGGCGCCGGTTTCGGCGACCTTGGCCTGCAAGGCTGCCGGGGCAGTCGAGCCGCAATCCAGGTTGATGTTCGCGCCGTTGGGGGCAACACCGATGGTGGTGACTTGCGCGCCGAGATCGTCAAAGACGTGCGGCGCCACTTTATAGGTTGCACCGTGGGCGCAATCCACCACGATCTTCAGGCCCTTCAGGTCGAGGCCGTACGGAATGGACGCCTTGCAGAATTCGATGTAGCGGCCGGACGCATCGTCGACCCGCTTGGCGCTACCGAGGGCGTGCGGCGCGACCGTCTCGAACGGCCGCTCTATTTCGGCCTCTATGGCCAGTTCCAGCTCATCGTCGAGCTTTTCGCCGTCGGTCGAAAAGAACTTGATGCCGTTGTCGTGAAACGGGTTGTGCGACGCGCTGATGACGATACCGGCGTCGGCCCGAAAGGTGCGGGTGAGGTAGGCGATGCCGGGGGTTGGCATCGGACCGAGCAGTCGGATGTTGCAGCCCGCCGCCGAGAGGCCGGCTTCCAGCGCCGACTCGAACATGTAGCCCGAGCTGCGCGTGTCCTTGCCGATAACGACCATGCCGCCGCCGTTGGGCGCGAGCACCCGGCCGACGGCGCGGCCCAGGCGAAGCACGAAGTCGGCGCTCATTGCGCCCTCACCGACCCGGCCGCGTATGCCGTCGGTGCCGAAATATTTTTTGCCCATGCCTCTCTTTCGCTCTCTATATATTCGCCGCCGAAGGCTGCTCCTACAGTTTATCAGGCGCCCTCACCGCTTTCGCAACCGCCAGCGCCGCAACCGTCTCCGCTACATCGTGCACCCGCACGATGCTCGCACCGCGTTCGACCGCTAACGCCGCCGCGGTTGCGCTGGCGACGAGCCGCTTCTCATTATCGGCCAGAATACCGCGGATCATCGACTTGCGAGAGACCCCGACCAGCACCGGCAGGCCGAGCGGCGCGAAGGCTGACAGGCCGGCAAGCAACTGGTAGTTGTGGGAAAGCGTCTTGCCGAAGCCGAAACCGGGGTCGATTACGATGCGCTCGCGAACGATACCGGCGGCGATGCAGGCAGCGGTGCGATCTTCCAGAAATGCGATGACCTCCGCGATGACGTCATCGTAGTGCGGATTCCGCTGCATCGTGCGCGGCTCACCCTGCATGTGCATCAGGCAAACCGGCAAACCGCTTTCCGCGGCGGCTGCCAGCGCTCCCGGTGCGCGCAGGGCGAACACATCGTTGATCAGGCCCGCGCCAGCGTCCTTCGCGGCGCGCATGACCTCTGGCTTGCCCGTGTCGACGGAAACCGGCACGGACAGTTCGGCGGCAAGGCATTCGACGATCGGTATGATGCGTCGGATTTCGGTTTCGGCGTCGACCGGCGACGCGCCCGGCCGCGTCGACTCGCCCCCGATATCGACGATATCCGCGCCTTCAGCCACCAGTCGCTTCGCCTGCGCGATGGCCGCATCCGGGTCCAGAAACCGGCCGCCGTCGGAAAACGAATCGGGCGTGACGTTGACGATGCCCATGATGCAAGGCCGACTCAAGTCCAGAACCTTGCCGCCGCAATTCAAACCCTGTTCACTCATTCAGCTTCCCGGCGATGATCGTGGCCTTATTATAGGTAAGCGGATTGGCGCTTGTGCCCGGCGCTCGGTATCATCGGTCGTAGTTCCGATGACCCAAAACAACGCCTCCATTCAACCCATGCTCACCACCCAAAGCCTGCCGGCATTCACACCCGGCTGGGCCTTCTTTCTCGACATCGACGGCACGCTCGCTCGACTGGCCCATGCGCCGGATGCGGTCGTCATTGAAACCGCCGTCATCGACGCGCTGCGGCGGCTCGGCCGCGCCACCGACGGCGCCGTCGCATTGATCACCGGCCGGGCAATTGCCGATGTCGACCAGCTCTTTGCGCCGTTGACGCTGCCGGCAGCCGGTCAGCATGGTATCGAAAGGCGCGGCGCCGATGGCCACGTCGTTTCGCATCCGGAAGCCGCACGCAAACTCGACGCCGCCCGCCATGCCCTGGCCGTTTTCGCCGACGCCACCGATGGCGTGGTTTTCGAGGACAAGGGAGAAACGCTGGCGCTGCATTATCGCGGCGCGCCGGCGGCGCGCGAGCACGCACGGCGACTTGTGGAAGAACAGCTTGAACGCCTCGGCGAAGACTTCAGTTTGCAGCACGGCAAGATGGTGCTCGAGATTCGACCCAGCGGGCGCGACAAGGGCATGGCGATCGACGACTTCATGCAAGAGCCGCCCTTCAACGCGCGTACACCGATCTTCATCGGCGACGACAGAACCGATGAGGACGGTTTCAAGGCCGTGAACCGGCTCGGTGGCCACGCGGTCAAGGTCGGCCCCGGAAAGACCGTCGCACCCTGGCGCCTCGCCGACGCCACCGCAGTTCTCGACTGGCTGCAGCGCTACGCCGACTTCATGAACAACGAATGGCAACCATGACAGTGCAACAGCCCTCTACAGATGCCGGCGAAAGCGGCGGACTCAATCTCGCCGTTATCGGTAACGGCAGCTTCAGCGCCTTGCTCAATGCCCGAGGCGACATCGTGTGGGCTTGTCTGCCGCGATTCGACAGTGCACCGGTTTTTAGCTCATTATTGCAGCACAACCCGGACCCGGGCGTGCAGTCGGACCAGACCGGCGTGTACGCCATCGAGCTCATGGACTTGATGCGCACGGAACAGCGTTACCTTCCCAATACCGCCATCGTCGTCACCACCCTGCACGACCGCTATGGCGGTTCGCTGGAAATCCGCGACTTCGCGCCGCGCTTTGGTCAATACGGCCGCTTCTTCCGCCCGATCATGCTGGTGCGGCAAGTGCGACCGATAGCCGGCAGCCCGCGCATCCGCATCGTGCTCCGGCCGTCGTTCGATTACGGCAATCCCGCCACCGCCATCACGCACGGCAGCAATCACGTACGCTATGTCGGCGCATCGCAGACGCTCAGGTTGACGACGAATGCCTCGATCAGCACGCTGCTCGAACAAAAATCCTTCATCCTCGACCGCGAACTCACGTTGTTGCTCGGGCCGGACGAGACAATATCCCAATCAATCACCGATACCGGCAACCGCTTCTTTGAACGCACGCGCGAGCACTGGCACCGCTGGGTACGCGCGCTGGCGATTCCGTTCGAGTGGCAGCACGAGGTGATTCGTGCCGCCATCACGTTGAAGCTCAGCGGCTTCGAGGATACCGGGGCGATTATCGCCGCGCCGACGACATCCCTGCCCGAGGCACCGCACAGCGGCCGCAACTGGGACTATCGCTACTGCTGGATGCGCGATGCCTACTTCGTCGTCAACAGTCTCAACCGGCTGGGTGCGACGCGGATGATGGAGCATTACCTCGGCTACATTATCAACATCGCCGCCAATGCCGACGGCGAGCGCCTGCAACCGGTTTACGGCATCAGCGGCGACAGCCGGCTCGACGAATGGATCGCCGAGAAACTGCCCGGCTACCGCGGTCACGGCCCGGTGCGCGTAGGCAACCAGGCGTATGCGCAAGTGCAGAACGACGTATACGGCGCAGCTATTCTGGCCGCGACCCATCTGTTTTTTGACGCACGCCTGGCGCGGCCGGGCGACGAGAACCTGTTCAAGCGACTTGAAAAACTTGGGGAGACGGCTGCGAAGCTGTACTGCGAGCCGGATGCGGGGCCGTGGGAACTGCGGAATTCCGCGCGCGTGCATACCTTTTCCAGCGTGATGTGCTGGGTCGCCTGCGACCGGCTGGCGAAGATCGCCGCGCGTCTCGCTCTCACCGATCGCGAACGCTACTGGCGCGAACATGCGGATGATATCCATGCGGATATTTGCCAGCACGCGTGGAACGAAGAAGAAAATTCCTTCGTCGAGAGCTTCGGCGGCAAGGACCTCGACGCGAGCCTGCTGCTGCTTCACGAACTGGGGTTTCTGTCGGCCGACGATCCGCGTTTCGGCGCCACTGTGGCCGCGATCGAGCGCCATCTGAAACGCGGCGACTTCATCTTCCGCTACATCAAGGAAGACGATTTCGGCGCGCCCGAAACGGCCTTCCTTATCTGCACATTCTGGTACGTGGACGCACTCGCGGCGCTGGGTCGGACGGACGAGGCGCGCGGCTTGTTCGAACGCCTGCTGGCCTGCCGAAACAGCCACGGCCTGCTGTCGGAAGATATCAATCCGGACACCGGCGAGCTATGGGGCAACCTGCCGCAAACTTACAGCATGGTCGGGCTGATCAACTCGGCGATGCGGTTGTCGAAATCATGGGAGGCCGCATTTTGAACCGCCTCGTCGTGGTGTCGAACCGGGTCGCGGTGCCGAATGCGCGGCAACCGGCGCCGGGCGGCCTTGCGATGGGCGTATTGACAGCGCTGCGCGACAGCGGCGGCCTGTGGATGGGTTGGAACGGCCGCCACATGCGCGCACCGCCCGAGGAACCCGATGTTTCGCGCGAGTCGGGCATTCGCTTTGTGACGCTGACACTTTCCAGCGACGACTATCGCGACTACTACCAGGGGTTCGCGAACCGCGTGCTGTGGCCGTTGTTTCACTACCGGATGCACCTGCTGCATTACGAGCGGCGTTTTGCCGACGGCTACAAGCGCGTGAACGCCTGGTTCGCGGACCAGCTCGCGCCCCTGCTCGAGCCGGACGATGTCATCTGGATTCACGACTATCACCTGATTCCGCTGGCTGCCGAACTGCGTGCACGCGGCGCACGGCAGAAGATCGGCTTCTTTCTGCACACGCCGTTCCCGCCATACGATATCTTCCGCGCGCTGCCAGACTACGGCGACTTCCTGCAATGGTTCACCGAATACGATCTGATCGGTTTTCAGACGGCGCTCGATCTGGAGAATTTTCTGGATAGCGTGAAAATCGGGCTGCGGGCAAAAGTCACACCGGCACTGATAGCAACCGTTGGCAAGAAGCGGATCCATACCGGCGTATTTCCGATCGGTATTGATGTCGATCAGGTCGTCGAGCAGGCCGCGACCGGCCGCGAATCGCGCCGCGGCCAGAGGCTGCTGCAAAGCCTCGAAAGCCGCAAGCAGATCATCGGTGTCGATCGGCTCGACTACAGCAAGGGGTTGGTGCAACGCTTCCTCGCGTACGAGCGCATGCTCGACCGCTACCCGGATTTGCGCGGCAACGTCGTGTTCACGCAAATCGCTCAGCCGTCGCGCAGTGACGTACCCGAGTACCAGGAAATCCGCGAGCAACTGGACTCCGCCGCCGGCAAGATCATCGGCCGCTACGCGGATTACAACTGGACCCCGATCCGTTATCTTGGGCGCAGCTTTGCGCGACCGCGGGTTCTCGGCTTCCTCGCGATCAGCCGCGTCGGCCTCGTTACGCCACTGCGCGACGGCATGAATCTTGTCGCCAAGGAATACGTCGCCGCGCAGGATCCTGCCGATCCCGGCGTGCTGGTGCTGTCGCGCCTCGCCGGCGCAGCGGAAGAACTAGACGGTGCGCTGTTGGTGAACCCGTACGACACAGACGGCGTTGCAGAAAGACTGGCGCACGCGCTTGCAATGAGCATTGAGGAACGCCGCGACCGCTGGCAGCGCATGATGACGCAAATCCGCAAGCACGATATCAACGCCTGGCGCGAGGCGTTTCTGACCCGGCTCAGGCATGCCGAGCGCTGACCAAACCTGGCTGCTCGCGGACGTGGGCGGTACCAACACCCGCGTCGCGGAAAAAACGGTCGGCATGCCGGCCGGCGACGTGCACGCGTACCGGAATCGCGATTTCCCCAGCCTGCAAGCGTTGCTGCGGCATTATCTCGATGAAAGCGGGGCGCAGCCCGCCGCGGGCGCGCTGGCGGTGGCAAGCCCGGTCGACTCCGACACGATCAGCCTGACAAACCTCGACTGGCGCTTTTCCGTTGAAGCACTGCGATCGTCGCTTGGGTTTGCAACCCTGCGGGCCTTCAACGATTTCACCGCGGTTGCGCTGGCATTGCCTGCACTTGGCGCTGACCAACTCGAGCAAATCGGACCCGGAACAGTGCTGAAGAACAGCGCGCTCGCGGCACTCGGCCCCGGCACGGGTCTCGGCGTCTCCGGCCTGGTTCCGTGCGGCAACGCCTGGGCGGCGCTTTCAGGCGAAGGCGGCCATGCAAGTCTTGCGCCGGCGACAGAAGAGGAAAGCAGGCTGTTCGCGCTGTTGCAGCCGTCGCTTGAGCATGTTTCCGCGGAGAAATTGCTGTCCGGCCCCGGCCTCATCCAGCTTTACCGCGGACTGGCGCAGTTGCGCGGCGTGGCGGTTGACGCGGTGGAAGCTGAGGCGATTACCGCGAGCGCGGTCGATACCAGCGATCCGCTGGCGGTCGACGCGCTGGCGATGTTTTTTGCTTTGCTCGGCAGTTTCGCCGGCGATGTGGCGTTGACGCTCGGTGCGCGGGGCGGCGTTTATCTGGCCGGGGGAATTGTGCCTGCCCTGGTGGATTCGCTCCGGGCGTCCTCGTTTCGCGAGCGATTCGCAGCCAAGGGACGATTTCGGGATTACCTGGAAGCGATCCCGACGTTCGTGATTATGGATCCGTATCCCGGGCTGACGGGGCTGGGGGCGTGGGTCGACGAACAGGGCGTCCTCTTCCCCGAACCGCGAATCCCGAACCCCGAATCCCGATCTACCTAGTGCTGCCCGGCGGGGTCGCCGATCGGTCCTTCGGCCGGCTTTTCCTTGCCGATCTTGCCCCTCGCCGGCTGCTCAGCGTTGCCGCCGGGTGTCGTGTCAATCCAGTCGACCGGCGGACGCGGCGGCTTGCCCTTCATGATGTCGGCGATCTGCTCCGAGTCGATCGTTTCGTACTTGATCAGCGCCTCAGCCATCAGGTGCAACTTTTCGAGGTTTTCCTTCAGAAGTGTCTCGGCGCGCCGGTAGTTGTTGTCGATCAATTCCCGGATTTCCTCGTCGATCGCGTGCGCGGTATCATCCGACACGTTCTTGTGACGCGCGACCGAGTGGCCGAGGAACACTTCATTCTCATCCTCGTCGTAGGTCAACGGCCCCATGCGATCGGACAGCCCCCACTTGGTCACCATGCTGCGCGCGATATTGGTCGCGCGCTCTATGTCATTCGATGCCCCGGTGGTCACATGATCGGGTCCGAAAATCAGCAATTCAGCGATGCGGCCGCCAAACAGACTCGACAACTGGCTTTCCAGGTGGCGCTTGCTGAGGCTGTAGCGATCATCTTCCGGCAGGAACATCGTCACGCCCAGCGCGCGGCCGCGCGGAATGATCGTGACCTTGTACACCGGATCGTGATCCGGAACCAGCAATCCAACGATCGCGTGACCCGCCTCGTGATAAGCGGTGTTCCGTTTTTCTTCCTCACTCATGACCATGGAGCGACGCTCGGCGCCCATCATGATCTTGTCCTTGGCCTTTTCGAGGTCGCTCATGTCGACTTCGCGCTTGTTGGCGCGCGCGGCAAACAGTGCCGCCTCGTTGACCAGATTAGCGAGGTCCGCGCCGGAAAAACCCGGAGTACCGCGGGCGATGACTCCCGCACGCACGGAATCGCCGGCGGGCACCTTGCGCAGATGCACTTTGAGAATCTGTTCGCGCCCGCGAATGTCCGGCAGCGGCACAACGACCTGGCGGTCGAAGCGGCCAGGACGCAGCAACGCGGGGTCGAGCACGTCCGGACGGTTCGTCGCCGCCATGACGATAATGCCCTCGTTGCCCTCGAAGCCGTCCATCTCGACCAGCAACTGGTTCAGCGTCTGCTCGCGTTCGTCGTGACCGCCGCCGAGGCCCGCACCACGATGGCGGCCGACCGCGTCGATCTCGTCGATGAAGATAATGCACGGTGCGTGCTTCTTGGCCTGCTCGAACATGTCGCGCACGCGCGACGCGCCGACGCCGACGAACATCTCGACGAAGTCGGAACCGGAAATCGTGAAGAACGGCACCTTCGCTTCGCCGGCGATTGCCTTGGCGAGCAGGGTTTTGCCGGTGCCCGGCGGGCCGACCATCAGCACGCCGCGCGGAATCTTGCCGCCCAGGCGCTGGAACTTGGCCGGATCGCGCAGGAATTCGACCAGTTCGCCGACTTCTTCCTTGGCTTCCTCGACGCCGGCGACATCGTTAAACGTAATCTTGACCTGGTCCTCGCCCAGCATGCGCGCACGACTCTTGCCGAACGACATCGCGCCGCGGCCCGCGCCGCCACCCTGCATCTGGCGCATGAAGAATATCCACACGCCGATCAGCAGCAGGAACGGGAACCACGAGATGAATATCTGCATCAGGATGGACTGCTGCTCGGGTGCCTTGGCGATGATCTGAACGTTATTGTCGAGCAGCTTCTGAACCAGTGCGGAGTTGTCCAGCGACGGGCTGTACGTCGTGAACGTGTTGCCGGTTGAGGTGGTGCCGCTGATCGTCCGGCCCTGGAAGGTGACGCTCGCGACGCCGCCGTTCTTCACCTTGGTGATGAGGGTCGAGTACGGCATCGTCGTGGCCTTGCTCGTGCTCGGCCCGAAACTGTTGAACACGGTGACCAGAATCACCGCGATGATGCCCCACAAAATCAGATTTTTGAAAAGATCGTTCAAATCGCTATCCTCGGCGGCCGAACATTCGACAGCCTGTCCCAACGATACCCTTTCCGGTTACCAAACGCCATCTTAAGCTCGCGGTTTCAAGCCTCTTGCCAGCATATAGACTTCACGGCTGCGCGGCCGTGACGCATCTGGCTTTCTGACCATCACCTTGTCGAATCGCTGCCGGACCTCTGCAACGAAAGTATCGAAACCTTCGCCCTGAAATACCTTGGCCAGAAAATCCCCGCCCGGCTTCAGCCACTCGACCGCAAACTCGAAGGCAAGCTCCACCAGCGCCATGGCTCGCGGCTGGTCCACAGCCGTGACACCACTTATGTTGGGGGCCATGTCGGACATTACAAGGTCGACCGAGCCGCCGCCCAGCGCCGTTTCAAGCGCGGCCAGCGGTTCCTGTTCCTGAAAATCTCCCTGAATGAACTCCACCCCGGCGAGCGGCGGCATATCGAGCAGGTCCAGCGCGAATATCCGGCCGTTCCGACCGACTTTTTCAGCAGCGTATTGGCTCCAGCCACCGGGCGCTGCGCCCAGATCGACAGCCGTCATGCCGGGCTTCAGCAGGCGGTATTTCTCGTCGAGTTCGGCCAGTTTGAAGACGGCGCGAGAGCGCCATTGTTCGGCGCGCGCCCGCTTAACGTAGGCGTCGGAATGATGTTCGGCCAGCCACCGCCGACTGCTTTTGGTGCGCTTGGGCATTATTCATATCTGACTTCGACCACTTCGAAGTTCTTTTCGCCGCCCGGAGTACGCACCGTCACGGCATCTCCTTCCATCTTGCCGATCAGCGCGCGGGCGATGGGCGAGTTGATGGAGATGCGTCCTGCCTTGATCTCGGCCTCGTCCTCGCCAACGATCTGGTAGGTGACCTGGTCGCCGCTGGCCTCATCTTCCAGGTCGACAGTCGCGCCGAAAACGATCTTGCCGCCGGCATTGAGCTTGGTCACGTCGATGATCTCGGCATTCGAGAGCTTGGCCTCGACTTCCTGAATGCGACCCTCGATGAAGCCCTGCTCCTCGCGCGCGGCATGATATTCGGCGTTCTCTTTCAGGTCGCCATGCGCGCGCGCTTCGGCGATCGCGGCGATCACGCGCGGGCGATCCTCGCTCTTCAGGCGCTTGAGCTCGTCGCGCAGGCTTTGCGCGCCGCGTACGGTCAGAGGCGTTCTTGCCATTTGTTATGCTCCCGCAAATTCCTTGTGCAAGTCCTGCAATTTATTGACTTCGCCGGCATCGACATAATCCATCGCCAGCAGCGTCGCCTTGGCGCCTGCGATGGTTGTGTAGTACGTCACCTTGTGCTGCACCGCCTCGCGCCGGATCGAATGCGATTCCCGGATCGCCTGCTTGCCTTCGGTCGTGTTGACGATCAGGCTCAACTCGTCGTTCTTGATCATGTCGACGACGTGCGGCCGCCCTTCGCGAACCTTATTGATGCCCCTGCACGGCACACCGTGCTCTGCCAGGTAACCGGCCGTGCCATGAGTCGCGACAATCTCGAAGCCTCGTTCGACCAGAACCCTCGCAAGATCGACCGTCGCAGTCTTGTCCGGGTCGCGCACGCTCAGCAGGGCGGCGCCGCCTCGCGGCAATACGACGCCCGAGGCGAGTTGCGCCTTCGCATAGGCTTCGCCGAACGAACGGCCGACGCCCATGACCTCACCGGTCGATTTCATTTCCGGCCCGAGAATAGGGTCCGCGCCGCGGAATTTCACGAACGGGAAGACCGACTCCTTCACCGCATAGTAACGCGGGACACGACGTTGTGTAATCCCCTGCTCCGCCAGCGTCTGCCCCGTCATCGTGCGAGCGGCGATCTTGGCGAGCGGCAGGCCGGTCGCCTTCGACACGAACGGCACGGTGCGCGAGGCGCGTGGATTCACTTCAAGGATAAAGATTTCCTCACCGCGAATCGCGAACTGCGCATTCATCAGGCCGACGACACCCATTTCCCGCGCCATCATTTCCATCTGCCGCGCCAGTTCCGCCTGGCAGTCGGCGCTCAGCGTATTCGGCGGCAGCGAGCAGCCGGAGTCGCCGGAATGAATGCCTGCCTGTTCGACGTGCTCCATGATGCCGCCGATCAGCACCTCGCGGCCGTCGGAAATAGCATCGACATCCACCTCGGTCGCTTCTTCAAGAAAGCGGTCGAGCAGCAACGGCAACGCTTCCGATGATTTCAGGTTGTCGATGTAGAGGCCGAGGTCCTCACCGCTGAAGATCACCTCCATCGCGCGCCCGCCCAGCACGTAGGACGGCCGGACGACCAGCGGATAGCCGATTTCGTCAGCCAGACGCAGTGCTTCGTCGCGGTTGCGCGCGATACGGTTCGCCGGCTGGCGGAGCTTGAGGCGATGAATCAGCTGCTGGAAACGTTCGCGATCCTCGGCAAGATCAATTGCATCCGGCGTCGTGCCGATGATCGGCGCGCCGGCCGCTTCGAGCGCGCGGGCGAGCTTCAGCGGCGTCTGCCCGCCGTACTGGACGATCACGCCCACCGGCTTTTCGAGATCGATAATCTCCATCACATCTTCGAGCGTCAGCGGCTCGAAATAGAGGCGGTCCGAGGTGTCATAGTCGGTCGAAACCGTTTCTGGATTGCAGTTGACCATAATGGTCTCAAAGCCATCCTCGCGCAGCGCGAGCGCGGCATGCACACAGCAATAGTCGAATTCGATGCCCTGGCCGATCCGGTTCGGACCGCCGCCAAGCACGACGATCTTTTCGCGATCGGACGGTGCGGCCTCGCACTCTTCTTCGTAGGTCGAGTACATATAAGCCGTGTTCGACGCGAACTCCGCCGCGCACGAATCGACGCGCTTGTAGACCGGCCGCACATCCAGGCGGTGGCGCAGCGCACGAATCGCGGGCTCCTCGACCCGCGCAAGGCGCGCAAGCCGCGAATCGGCGAAGCCCTTCTGCTTGAGTCGATACAAGCGCTCACGATCGAGACCGGCGATGCCGGCTTCCCTCACCGCCACTTCCTCATTGAGCAAGTCTTCGATCTGCGCGAGGAACCACGGGTCGATGCCCGTCAGTGTCCTGATTTCGTCGAACGATAATCCCGCGCGGAACGCATCGGCGACGTACCACAGACGCTCCGGCCCCGGCATCCTGAGTTCGTGACGCAGATGTGCCAGTTCCTCGTCCGTCTCATAGCTGTCGTTCTTCTCGTTCAGACCGTCGGCGCCGGTTTCCAGCCCGCGCAGCGCTTTTTGCAGCGATTCCTGAAAGGTCCGGCCGATCGCCATGACTTCGCCGACGGATTTCATTTGCGTCGTCAGCCGGGGTTCGGCCTGCGGGAATTTTTCAAACGTGAAGCGCGGCACCTTGGTGACGACGTAGTCGATCGTCGGCTCAAAGGAAGCCGGTGTCGCGCCGCCGGTGATTTCGTTCTTCAGCTCGTCGAGCGTGTAGCCGATCGCTAGCTTGGCAGCGACCTTCGCAATCGGAAAACCGGTTGCCTTGGACGCGAGCGCGGACGAGCGCGACACGCGGGGATTCATTTCGATGACAATCAGGCGGCCATCGTCGGGATTAACCGCGAACTGCACGTTGGAGCCGCCGGTTTCGACACCGATCTTGCGCAGTACCGCGAGCGATGCGTCGCGCATGACCTGGTATTCCTTGTCGGTCAGCGTCAGCGCCGGCGCGACCGTAATTGAATCGCCGGTATGCACACCCATTGGATCGAGGTTTTCGATCGCGCAAACGATGATGCAGTTGTCCGCCTTGTCGCGCACGACCTCCATCTCGAATTCTTTCCAACCGAGTACCGACTCTTCGATCAGCAATTCGTTGGTCGGCGACAGATCGAGGCCGAGTTCGCAGATTTCCTCGAACTCGTCGCGGTTGTAGGCGATGCCGCCGCCCGATCCGCCGAGCGTGAATGACGGCCGGATAATCGTCGGAAAGCCGATTTCCGCCTGCGCGGCGCGCGCTTCGTCCATCGTATGCGCCAGCATTGAGCGGGGCGTGCCAAGGCCGATGTCGGTCATCGCGCGGCGGAACTGCTCGCGATCCTCCGCCATGTCGATCGCCTCGCGCGACGCGCCAATCATCTCGACGCCGTGCTTTTCGAGCACGCCCTCGCGCACCAGGTCGAGCGCGCAGTTCAATGCCGTCTGGCCGCCCATGGTCGGCAGCAGTGCGTCCGGCTTTTCCTTTTCGATAATCGCCGCGATCGTACGCCAGTGAATCGGCTCGATATAAATCGCGTCGGCGGTATCCGGATCGGTCATGATCGTCGCGGGGTTCGAATTCACCAACACCACGCGATAGCCTTCCTCGCGCAGCGCCTTGCAGGCTTGCGCGCCGGAATAATCGAACTCGCAGGCCTGGCCGATGACGATCGGGCCGGCACCAATAATCAGGACACTTTTGATGTCGGTTCTTTTCGGCATGCTTAACCTGCAGTTGCGCGTGATTTTGCCGGAGCGTGGCGCTCCATCAGCTCGATGAAATGCTCGAAGACCGGCCCGACGTCGTGCGGCCCGGGGCTGGCTTCCGGGTGACCCTGGAATGCAAACGCCGGCACATCGCGGCACTTGATGCCCTGGCAGGTGCCGTCGAACAGCGAGCGGTGTGTTACCTCGACGTTATCCGGCAGGCTTGCTTCATCGACCGCGAAGCCGTGGTTCTGGCTGCTGATCATGACCTCCCCTGTGCGCAAATCCTGCACCGGGTGGTTGGCGCCATGATGGCCGAACTTCATCTTGATCGTACGGCCACCCATGACGAGACCGAGCAGTTGGTGGCCAAGGCAGATGCCGAACTGCGGCATGCCCGCGACCATGAATTCGCGCATCGCCCGAATCGCGTAGTCGCACGCGGCCGGGTCACCGGGGCCATTCGACAGGAACACGCCGTCCGGCTTCATCGCCAACACGTCCGCCGCCGGCGTCTTGGCCGGCACCACTGTCACGCGGCAGCCGCAATCCACCAGCTTGCGCAGGATGTTCCGCTTGACGCCGAAGTCGTAGGCGACGACGTTGAATCGGGGCTTTGCGGGCGATTCGACTCCCCAGGTCGGCTGGTCCCACTCGTAGATTCTGGAGGTGCTGACCCCCTGGGCCAGGTCCATGCCTTCGAGGCCGGGGAATTCGCGCGCGGCGGCAAGCGCCTCGTCTTCGTCGACACGTCCGGCCATGATGCAGCCGTTCTGCGCGCCCTTTTCGCGCAGCAGCCGCGTCAGGCGGCGCGTGTCCACATCGGCGATCGCCACCTTGTTCTGCTCGACGAGCCAGTCTCCCAACGTATGCTCCATGCGCCAGTTACTCGCGCGCAGCGGCACGTCGCGCACGATCAGGCCGTCCGCCTGCATGCGGTCGGACTCCATATCCTCGAGATTGGTGCCCACATTGCCGATATGCGGAAATGTGAGCGTGACAAGTTGGCGGGCGTAGGACGGATCGGTCAGGATTTCCTGGTATCCCGTCATCGCAGTATTGAAAACGACTTCGCCGACCGTGACACCGGGCGCGCCAACGGATCGGCCGCGGAAGATCGTCCCATCGGCAAGTGCAAGTATGGCCGGCTGATCCAAGAATCCCTCCTGCTGCGGTCCTTTCAGGCCGCAAAAAAGCGGCGAACCCGGCGGTCCGCGGCAAAATTCAGAGATGATTCAGCGTCGGGGAGAAAATCGGCGTGAATCCGTGTGATTTTAATGGAAGGGCGCGCCGGTGTCCATGCGAGCCGATCCGTCAATGACCGCGCCTGAAGCGAATGACGCGCCAGATATAAGCCACAACGATGGCCGCGATGATCGCGTCCGTCACCGGCGCCAGAAACTGGTCGACAAGCGCGTAATGAGCCCGCAGCATGACGCCCAACCATGTCAGTACGCTCACCCACAACAGCGAGCCAAGCAGCGTAAAGAGCAGAAATTTCAGCGGCGGCATGCCGACGAGGCCGGCGGGAATTGAAATCAGCGTGCGAATCGCGGGAATCAGGCGGCCGAAGAACACGGCCCAGCTTCCGTAGCGGTCGAACCAGGCCTTGGAGCGAGTGACTTCCTCCTGATCCATCGTGATCCAGCGGCCGTAGCGATCGATCAGGCGGCGCAGGCGCGGCTCGCCAAACAGTCGCGCGACGAGGTACCACATGAAAGTGCCGGCGACCGAACCGATCGTGCCGGAGACGATGACACCGATGAGCGTCAGCTTGCCCTGCGCCGCCGCATAGCCCGCGAACGGCACGATGATCTCCGACGGCAGCGGCGGAAACACGTTTTCGAGAAACATCAACAGCACGATCCCCGGATAGCCGCCGGTCTCGATCATGCGGGTGATGAAGTCGATCAAGGGAAGAAGACAAGCATCATCAGCAACAGCACGATACCGAACAACGCCGCCAGCAGCGCGAACATCGGCGCCAGAAAGGGGCCGTGATGATAAGGTACCTTATGCGACCGTTGATAAGTTCTGGAATAGGCCAGAAAGCGCACGCCGGTGACCACTGCCATGAGCACGCCGAACGCCACCAACGCCGCGCCGGTCCAGTTCGACAGGTCGTTGGAATAGGCGTGCGGATGTGCCAGACGGGCCGGAAGCCTCTCGCGAACCAGCAGTCCGAAGCGATCCAGGGCGATACCGAAAATCATCAGTGCAAGCGACGTGCGCACCCAGACCGACAGCGTGCGCTCCGCGTTCATGTAGGAACGTTCGGCGGACATCTCCGACCGGTCCGCGGACATGCGCGACCGGTCTTCCGACATCCTCGAACGATCCGCCGACATTTCCGAGCGCTCCGCGGACATACGGTTGCGCTCCTTTGCCAGCTCGGTGCGCTCGATCGATAAATCGACCAGCTGCTTCATGAGCCTGATTTGCTCAGGCTCGTCTTGCTCGGCCATGCCCCGCCTTCCTATTTTTTTCGGCTGCTATATCTTCCGCCACTTCACCCTGCGTTTCCATCGGACCAGCACGGCGGCGCGGCGTCCGCGCCCGTGGCACGATCGATATCGGGTTGCGAGGACAGTACGTATTGCAATTTCGCGCCACCTCGCAACGCGTTGGCCCGCAAATACGTCCTGTTCAGGATACGGCCGTCCAGTCGCAGTTCATGAACATACGGCCGCGCCTCGGCGGCCCGGGGCGCCTCGCTGACGACGGCGCCGCCGCCCGGCAGGTGAATCCGGATATAGGGGAACAACGGGCTGTCAAGCGCAAGAACGTCGGTGCCCGGCGTCGCCGGATACAGGCCAAGCGCGGCCCAGACGTACCACGACGATTGCGCGCCCAGATCATCGTTTCCCGGCTCACCATCGGGGCCGGCGCTGTAGAGCCGGGTCTGGATGCGGCGCACGAGCGCCTGTGTCTTCCAGGGCTCGCCAAAATAGTCGTAAATCCACGGAGCCGCGAAGTCGGGTTCGTTCCCCGCCCATTCATACGGTTCGTTCGGACCCACGTTGAGTTTCCTGAAGAAACGGTCTGCGCGTCCCGCGGCCGCCTTGCGGCCTCCCATTGCCGCGGCCAGCCCGCACATATTCTGTGGCACCAGCCAGTTGTACTGCGCGGCGTTGCCTTCGTCGAAACCGTCCTGTCCGAACTGGCCGGGCGGCGGCGGCACGAAGGCCGGGCCGGGCGGGAACTTGCCATCGCTGTGACGGGGGCGGAGATACCGCGTCGCGGGATCGAAAATGTTCCGCCAGTGCTGCGCGCGGCGCGCAAAGCGGTGGGCGATGTCATCTTGGCCGACGGCCGCTGCCAATTGCGAGATCGCGAAGTCGTCAATCGCGTATTCGAGCGTTTCGGAGGCGCCATAGTGCGTGTGGCCGGAAGCCGCTTTGTCGTTCGGCACATAGCCGAGCTTCTGATAAAACTCGATGCCCTGGCGCTCGACGTAGCCCCACCGGATCCGCTTCGTCTGCGTTGCGCCCTTGACCATGTAATGCAACGCGGCCGGGGCATCGAAACCGTGCGCACCGAAGGCATAGAGACTCGCAATCAACGGTACCGTGTTGTCGCCGTTCATGACGCCGGTGTAGCCATTCGCCATCG
This sequence comes from Gammaproteobacteria bacterium, assembly GCA_035698525.1. Classification (GTDB taxonomy): domain Bacteria; phylum Pseudomonadota; class Gammaproteobacteria; order Natronospirales; family DASSBR01; genus DASSBR01. The sequence continues at coordinate 2,604 of DASSBR010000020.1, read as the reverse complement.
GCCACACAGGCAGCCAGCCGCCCTGCTCGGCATCGTTGACCAGCGATTGCGCGAGGTCGTTCGACACAGCGGGATAAAGCCAGCCGTGCAGCGCCGCGAGGGAACGATAGGTGTCCCAGGCCGAGAAGTTCGCGTACTGAACGCGCTGGCCCTGGTGAAGCGTGTGAATCTTGTTGTCGAAGCCGATATAGCGGCCATCGACGTCGCTGAACGTGGTCGGGTAAAGCAGCGAATGGTAAAGCGCCGTGTAGAACATCTGCCGCTGCTCCGGCGTGCCGCCGCCGATCTCGATGCGGCTCAACACATCGTTCCAGCGGGAACGCGTCTCATCGCGCACGCTGTCGAAATCCCAGCCCGGGATCTCGCGCTTCATGTTCTTTTTCGCGCCGTCGATGCTGACGTACGACAACGCGACCCTGGCGCGCACCGCTTGATGCTTGCGCGTGTCGAACGTGAGGTAGGCGCCCGCCGTCAGATTGTCCTGCTGCTTGTCGCTGGCCGCCTTCGCGTGACGCTCGTGGGCCTTGACCTCGCCATCCTGCCAAACACCGTAGGCCGTAAACGGCCGATCGAATTTCACGACGAAGTAGAGCGTGTATTCGTTGCCGGCGCCGCAAAAGTGGCCGGTCGAGGCCGAGCCGACGACGGTGTCGTCGCCGACGATCCGCACCCGGGCCATCGTATTGCCGGCGAAGCTGGATGCCGCCTTGATCAACACCTGGGCGTCGCGCGTGTGCGGAAAAGTGAAACGGCCGAGGCCGGTGCGGGTGGTGGCCGTGAGTTCCACGTGCACCGGCGCCTTGCCGAGCGTGACCGCGTAATAGCCCGGGCTCGCCTGCTCCTTGTCATGCGTGTAGCCTGACGTGTGCTGCCACGGCTTGTCGCCTATCGCACCGCTGAACGGAAGGATCGCAATATCGCCGAATGCGGAGCAGCCGACGGACGCGTGCGTCAGGCTGAAGCCGCGAATGCGGCCGTCATGGTATTGATAGCCGGCGTACGAATCCTTCGTGTCCGGACTCCACTGGATCATGCCGAATGGCGCGGACGGACCGGGAAAGTTGTTGATCTCGCCGACGACCTCGCCGCCCCGGCCGGTGCCAATGAACGGATTCACGTACGCGGCGGGATCTCCGACCGGTTCAGGCATCGCTGGCGGCTCGGGGGTTGCCGACGCAACTGACGAAACGGCCAGAATGGCGGTGGCGACCAGTGACAGCGTGCCAATCGCGCCAGCGTGATTGAGACGAAAAAACGGCATGGGAGTCTCCTGAAGAGAAGCGCCCCTTATTCTTGCCGTGCCGCCAGGTCCTTTACAAGCCACTCAAAGCGCAGGTCGTCGCGGCGCGGGATGCCAAAGCGTTCATCGCCGTACGGGAACGGCGCATATTCGCCGGTGCGCCGGTATCCGCGCCGCTCGTACCAGTCGATCAAGTCTTCCCGCAGGTCGATGACCGTCATGGACATGGAGTGCGATTGCCAGAGTGCCCGTGCCTGGCGTTCGGCCTCGGCCAGCACCGCCCTGCCGAGGCCGCCGCCCTGCGCTTCGGGGCGTACCGCGAACATACCGAAATAGCAAGCATCTCCGCGCTTTTCGATCTGTGCGCACGCCACCAGTGCGTTGTCCATTTCCGCCAGCAGCACGAAGCTATCCGGTTTGAGGATCGCCTCGAGGATGCCCTCGGAATCGATACGCTGGCCGTCGAGCAGGTCTGCCTCGGTTGTCCATCCGACGCGGCTGGCGTCGCCGCGGTAGGCTGACTCGACAAGCGGAACGATAACCGGCGCATCGGCCCGGTCAGCGTGCCGAAATGCCAGCATTTAGAGCCGGCCCGCCTGGAAATCCGCCACCGCTTCGTGAATCTGCCGCTCCGTATTCATCACGAACGGTCCATAACGCGCCACCGGCTCATTAAGCGGCTGGCCCGCGACCAGCAGCAGCCTGGCCGACGCGTCGCCGGACGCGGTGACTGTCACCTGCTCGCCGGGGCCAAGCACCGCCAACTCGCCGCGCGCGGTGCGTTCGGCCGGCGCGCCGACATCGGCCGCGCCTTCATAGACATAAATGAACGCGTTGTGCGCCGGCGGCAACGTGGCGCTGTAGCTCGCACCCGGCTGCAGTTCGATATCGAGATAGATCGGCTGCGTGGCCACGGCGGACACCGGGCCGGTCACGCCGTTCACCTCGCCCGCCACCACCTTCACCCGCGCGCCATCGGCGGCCTCCACGACCGGAATTTCCTCCGGCGGGATGTCCTGGTAGCGCGGCGCCGTCATCTTGTCCTTCGCCGGCAGATTGACCCAAAGCTGGAAGCCCCACATCAGGCCGTCTTCCTGTTCCGGCATTTCCGAGTGGACGATGCCGCGGCCGGCAGTCATCCACTGCACGCTGCCGGCCGTCAGCAGACCGCTGTTGCCCTGGTTGTCGCCGTGGCGCATGCGCCCCGCGAGCATGTAGGTCACGGTCTCGAACCCGCGGTGCGGGTGGTTCGGAAAGCCCGCGATGTAATCGTTGGCGTCGTCCGAGCGAAACTCGTCGAGCATCAGGAACGGGTCGAGATCGGGCAGTTGCGGCGTACCCATCATCCGGTTCAGGCGCACGCC